>NZ_CP116398.1:634808-1269616 GCF_029643245.1 Methylomonas sp. EFPC3 | reverse complement strand
TAATGTAACTCAATTGATCGGCAACACGCCGTTGGTCAAATTGCAGAAAGTCGTCGAGGAAAACTCGGCGACGGTATTGGTCAAGCTTGAGTCGAGAAATCCCGGTGGCTCTGTAAAGGATCGCATCGGTTTAGCCATGGTGCAGGCGGCGGAAAAAAGTGGTCAACTGCGAGGTGGCGGGATCATTGTCGAACCCACCTCGGGCAATACGGGAATTGCGTTGGCGATGGTGGCTGCAGCCCGCGGTTACCGCTGCATTCTAACAATGCCGGAGACCATGTCGGTCGAGCGGCGCCAGTTGTTGGCGCTTTACGGAGCGGAAATCGTATTGACGCCCGGTGCGGACGGCATGAAAGGCGCAATTGCCAAGGCGCAGGAGATCGTCGCCAACCATCCCGGTGCATTTATGCCGCACCAGTTCGAAAATCCGGCCAATCCTGAGGTACATCGGCAGACCACCGCTCAGGAAATTTGGTCAGCCACCGACGGTCAAGTCGATGCGTTCGTCTGCGGCGTCGGTACCGGCGGCACTATTTCCGGTGTGGCTGATGTTATAAAAAACCGGAATCCGCAATTCAAAGTGATTGCAGTGGAACCGGCCGAGTCGCCGGTCATTTCCGGCGGTAGCCATTCTCCGCACAAGATTCAGGGAATCGGCGCCGGTTTCGTGCCGAAGAATCTGGAAGTCGATTTGCTCGACGCCATCGAACTGGTTAGCACCGAACAAGCTTTTTCGATGCGCAAACGCTTAATCGAAGAAGAAGGCATCATGGTCGGCATTTCCTCCGGAGCCAGCGTTTGCGGCGCAGTCAGGGTGGCGGCGCAAATGGGGCCGGGTAAGACCGTTGTCACTATCGTCCACGACACCGGCGAACGTTATCTCAGCATGAGTTGAACCCGAATTCGGGTTTCACGCTGGTCATTAGAACAATAATTATGAACGACACCAGCAACAAACACCGCCCCGGCGGGCCCGGCTATTTTCTGAATCGGATTCAGACTCTATTCGTCAGCATGCTGCGGATCTGGACGATACCCATCGTTCTGATGTTGAGCGTTTCCTCTGGTTTTACCACCTATTACGGTCTGTCGCATTTCATCACCCCGTGGATCGCGCTGGTGATCACCGTCGCCATTCAATCCATCATCGTGATTTGCTCGCTGGAGATGGCCGGGATTCATTGGACAGCCAACCGGATTCGATATTTCTCGGTGGTGGCGTCGTTGACCGTGGCGATCGCCGCCTCGATCACTTTTTCTTATTTCAAGTTTTACGAAATATCCGAGCGCGAAACTCTACACATCAACCGTCTGAATCAGTTGCGCCAGCAGAGCAAGGACTATCTGGACGCCGTAATCCAGCTCAAGAGCCGAATCTCGCTACAGCAAAAACAGGATTTGGATAAAGCCTCGCTCGACGCCAGCCAAGCCTATTTCGGCACCCATAATCAGATCGGTCCCGGCTACAAGAATCAGGTGGGCGAAGGCCCGTTCTGGCGGCATTACAACCAGATTTACCAGGAAAAAAAGCAGGCGTTGCAACAGCAGGAGCAAACCTTCCGCGAGCTGGACGAGCACATCCGCCAATTACACATAAATTTGAATCAGCTGGATGTGAGCAGCGACGAAGCTACCTACGCCCAATTTTTGAAGCACTACCAGGATATCCAACTGGGCGTGAACCAATTGGCCAGCAGCATGGGCGTGAGTCCGCCGGATGCGCCGTTGCCGATGACCTACAAACAATTCGTCGAGGACGTGAAACCGTCGTTTGCGATGTGGCGCGGATTTTCCTGGTTCGCTTTCGTCTGCGCGGCCATGGTGGATTTTTTTACCGTGCTGCTGTCTTACCGATTGGAGTTCACCGCGCCTGGGCCATTGACGGTGCAGGAGGAAGAATTGGTATTCGAATGCCTGCGCCAGTTCACCGAGTTTCGCATCAACCAGAATGACGAGCTGGAAATGGTGATCGAAAAATCCGATCTGGAAAAGGCCCGGCGCTATTCGGATTGGACCCGGATGTTTGTGGTCGGCCTTCTCCTTAGCCGCGGATTTTTGCGCAAAGTGGACCACCGTACTGTGGAATTCGCGCCCAACCTGTATCCGTTGGTTGCCGAGAAAATGTCGGATAAAATCGCGGCTCTGAAACAAAAGGCGCTCAATGCGCCGCCCGGCCATGAATAGCTCAGTATCCGAACTTGATGCCTGGCTCACCGGCAGCGATCTGCAGGATGATTTAGGTGCCGATGACAGCTACTGGTTGGCCGGCTTCGATGCCGACCGCCAAGTAGTCCTGGTTAAGTTGGGGCCTTATCAAAAGCTGTATTTGCGGCCGAAGCAATTCATCAGGCGCTTTTACCACACGCTTTATCCGCTGCCGGTGGAGTCCTGGCCTTACCGCCGACAGATAACGCTGTTCGAAGGGTTTTGCACGCTGGACTTGGCGCTGGATTTGCGGTTTCAGGCGACATTCGATTACGCACTGAAAAATGCCGAATTGTTGCCGGATATCAACGCCCATATCCGGAATGTCTACGCCGCTATGGTCGAGGATGCCGTCAATCTGGAGTTGCAGACTCTGGCCGACGGCAACTGGGTCAATACCGGTCTGGCCGATGCCGAAAAACGCATCGCCCAACGCATCAACGAATTATTGGCGCAACAGCAGATTCAGTCTTTGGCGGTTTGCAGGTTGAACGCCGGTTTTGCCGAATTTCCCGATGCCCAGTTGGGGCGCGACGCCGTTTACGTTAACGTGCTGAAAAAAACCTTCGAATTGAACCAGACCAAAAATCTGGAGTTGTCGCGACAACAGCGCTTGCTCGAAGAAGAGGAAATTCACGAAAAACGCCAGCAACTGGAACATTTGCGGCGGATGATCGATCTGGAACAACAGATGCAGGCGCTCGAAGCCGAAAAACAGCGGCGTTTGGCTGAAGACAAATTCGAGCAATTGACTCAGCAACTGGCAATCGAAAAACGGCTGCATGCCGAACAACTGCGGCACGATACCGAGTTACAGGAAATGCGCTTCGAAGCCGAACTGCTCAGCCAGGAAAAACGCCAGGTCCGGCAACGTAGTGCCGAGAACCGGCAATTGACCGACCAATTGGCGCACCGGGCGGGATTGCACGAGCAAGAAGTCTTGGCCGAACTTCGTATGCAGCAGCGGGCGCGAACTTTGATGCAGGAACACGATTTGGCAGAGCCAACAGGAGGCGAGCATGGAGAGGCTTAATTCGACGCTATTGATCGTCCTATTCGGCGTATTGAATGCAATGTTGAGTGGTTGTAGTGTTAATTCGACGCTACAGTTCCGTACCGAAATCGATGCTTTGGCCGCGCCCGGCGCAACGATCGGCAACCGTTTTCTGGTATTGCCGGGCAATCCGGGCGGTAACGAGCAGGATTTGCAATTCATCGAATTCAAAGGCTATATCGAAAAGGTACTGGCTAACCGCGGCTTCGTCAAAGCGGCGACAGCTCAGGACAGCGATCTGGTGGTGTTTCTCGGCTACGGCGTCGGCCAGCCGGAAGTGCACCAATACGCTTACGACGTACCGATGTGGAACGATTGGGGCTACTTTTACCCGTACCGAAGATCATTTTATTACCGCGGGTTTTATCCGGGTTTTGCCGGCACCGGATATACCCAACGCATCGACACATACACCACTTTTCGCCGCTATCTGACCTTGGAAGCCTGCGAAACCGGGCCTTATTTGACGCAGCAGCAACGCAAACAACTGTGGAAAACCAGCGTGCAGAGCAGCGGCGCCAGTAACGATTTGCGCTTGGTGTTTCCTTACATGGCTGCCGCGATGCAAGGCTATATTGGCGCCAATACCGGCCATATGGTGACGGTGGATATCGACGAAACCGATCCGTTGGCGCGCAGTTTATTGGGGCCGCTCCCGGCCGCCGCACCGCTGCCGCCGCGGTAAAACACAATAATCACAGTCAGGAGCTCGCCATGAACAGATCGAACCTTTGCCGATACGGATTGGCCGTCGCTATCGGCCTGCTGAGCCAAACCGCATTTGCCGCCAAATACAATTTGGAACCGGGCGATGCGGTGCTGACCAATTGCCGCGACATTTACACCAAAGGCGAAATCAAGGCCAAAGTCGACGACGGCTACACCGTGCATTTTCCGAAGCACAGCGGACCTATCCATTGTCCGCCCTTCCGCTGGCATGCGGAGTTTGTACTACCGTTCCAGTCGGTGCCGGAGTATCGCCTGCAATTTCTGGGCGGCTTGAAACGCGATATTGTGTTCAAGCTCGGCGAACCGGTGACGTTTCGGGTGGAAACCGACAAGCGCGTCGTCAAAAACAGGAATTCGATCGATATCGACGCCCAAATCACCGATATCAGCGGCAACGGTGCGATTGCGGTCAAATTGCTCAGTACCGACCCGGAAGCGGCCGCGACTTTCTGGCAATGGATAGGCGGCAATTACGTCGATTTGCGCCACAAATACTTGGAACCGGAGCGGGCCAAGCGTTCTCGCTAAGGCATCGGTTCGCCTTGCCACCGTTGCAACAGCGCGCGGTGGGCTGCCTTATCGGGTAAGCCGGGACGGGCGCCCAAGCGGGTGCAACATAACCCGCCGGCGGCACTGGCATAACGCAGCAACTCGGGCCAGGCCAAACCGGCCGCCAAACCGGCGGCGAAGGCGCCGTGAAACGCGTCTCCGGCCCCGGTGGTATCGATCGCCGTGACCGGCGGCGCGGCCAAACGGCCTGCTTCCTGACCGGCCCGCCAAACCAGGCCGCGTTCGCCCAGCGTGACGACCACCCAGGGTGCAATTTCCGCCAACCCCGACAGCGCCGCGTCAATGCCTCCGGAATGCTGAAGCGCAAATTTTTCCGAACATACCAAGTAGTCCATTTTGTCCAGCAAGGCTTCGGTGCCGGAATGTAACGATCCGGCATCCAGAACGGTCGGAATCTTTTCGGCGGCGCAACGCTCCAGCAAGCGCGCTGAAATATGCGGCTCGTGGCCGTCGCACAACACCACTTTGGGCCGGATCACCCCGAAGTCCACACTGTCTGCCGGTAGCGCTCGGGTGTCGCCTTTGTAATTAATCAACGCGCGCTTCCCGTCGGGCTTGACCAGTACTGCCGACAATGGCGTCGGCGAGTCGCCGCGGACGATGCAGCGGGTATCGACCCCAAAGCGATGCAATTCGCTTAAATGGCTATCGCCGTAGACATCGTTGCCCAAATAGCCGCTGAATCCTACGCGGTAACCCAGTTTCGCCACCATGACCGCGGCGTTTGCCGCCGGGCCGCCGCCGCAGCCCAGCAAAGCGTCGGCCACCGTTTTTTCGTCGGCTGCGGGATGGTGCGGCACGCTGAACACCAGGTCGTAGCTGGCATGGCCGACGCAAAGTACATCCAAATCAATCAAGTCCGGTTCCATATGCAGGTGCGGTTAGCGTTTAATCCAGGCCTTTGCTGCGGTTTTCCATCCGCCGCAACAATTCGCCGATGATGGCTCGGTACAGTTCTTCGCCCAAATATTTGTCTTCGACGCCACTGTCGATGCTGGGGTTGTCGTTGACTTCGATCACATAGCCCTTGCCGTTGATTTCCTTGACGTCGACGCCGTACAGGCCGTTGCCGATCGGCTGGGTGGCTTTCAAGGCCGCGTCCAGCATCGGCTTCGGTACTTCGAAGGTCGGCAGCGTGGCGAAATTGCCGCTGTCGGTGCGGTTGGTGCCGTGGCGGTAAATCTGCCAATGGTTTTTCACCATGAAATAGCGGCAGGCATACAGCGCTTTGTGGTTGAAAATGCCGATCCGCCAATCGAAATCGGTGTAGAGAAACTCCTGTGCCAGCAATAAAGCCGATTGTTCGAACAATTCGGCGACCTTGGTTTCCAGTTCGGCCCGGTTATTGACTTTGACGATGCCGCGCGAAAACGAGCCGTCCGGGACTTTAATAACGACCGGAAAGCCGGCGATGGCTTCCAGCTTGTCCAGGTGTTCGGTGTTGCCTTTATGCAGAATCCAGGTTTTCGGCGACGGCACTTTATGGGTACGGAATAGATCGGCCAGATAGACCTTGTTGGCGCAGCGCAGAATCGAGGTCGGGTCGTCGATCACCACCAAGCCCTCCGCTTCGGCCTTTTTCGCGAAGCGGTAGGTATGGTGGTCTATTGCTGTGGTTTCGCGGATGAACAGGCCGTCGAACTCGGGCAAGCGGCCGTAGTGGTTGTGGGTGATCAATTCCACGTCGACACCCATTTGCCGGCCCACCGCAATGAACTTCTTCAGCGCGCCGCGGTTGCTGGGCGGCAGGGCTTCCGCCGGATTGATCAAGATCGCCAGATCGAAGCGCGCATTCTTGCGGGCCCGGCTTTTACGCCAGACTTTTTTGCTGAAGCGGTCCAGCGCCTCGGCAAACAGGGTTTGCATCGTGTCGTCCAACTGGCTGGGCGAAACCGCTTTCAAATCGGTGATTTGCCACTGTTGCTCCAGGCTCAGCGTGATTTCCAGAATCGGGCAGGCGAAACGTTCGAACAACAAGCGGGCCAGTTCCTGAAATGCCGGTTCCGGCGTCGTGCCGAAATAACTGTACAACCGGTATTCGCCGGTCTGGTGCTGGTGCTTGAGGGCGCGGGCCAAGGGCTGGTTCAAATCCTCCAGCTGCAGTCGGTACAACGCATTTTTGCCCAGATCGTTGATGATCTTCACCGAGGGAATCACGTGGTGATTACGGGCTTCGGCCAGCAACGAGCAGTAGTAGCCGTCCGACAGATAGCTGTAGCTGCTGCACAGATTGATAACCCGCACCCGTTGGTCGGGGTCGGTCTGTTCCATGGCCAGATAGGTTTCGAAACTGACGACCTGCTCGCTGGGATAATAAGGGTTCCAGTCGGAAAGATTGTCGACGACCAGCAGCGTACTTGCCATGTTGCTCAAACTCGGTGGGTTGGGGAGGCTGAATTTTGAAACCAGACAGGTTTTTAAACAAGGAGTAATATTTCTGCTTTATCCGACCGAGGCTGCTTGCTGCGAAATGTCCTATTCCTATGCCGATATCGATGCCAGCGTTTTTCCTGCCAGTTATGCCGAAGCCAGGCAACAGTGGTTACAACGGGTGGCCGCACTCGATTGCCCGATGCAATTGCAGGCGTTTCCCTGTTCCGGCCTCGGGCCGGACGGCGAAGCGCTGATAACCGATAGCCTCTGGTTGGGCGATGCCGATGCCCCCAACGTCGTGGTGGTATTGGGCGCCACTCACGGTATCGAAGGATTTGTCGGTAGTGCCGGCCAAATCGATTTGCTCGATTCGTTGCGGGCCGGGCGGGTAGTCATGCCACAGACAAGCGCGGTTTTGTTGGTACACGCATTGACACCCTGGGGTTACGCCTGGCTGCGGCGTTGCGACCGGGATGGCGTCGATTTGAACCGGAACGCGGTGGACTTTTCGGCGTCGTTGCCGGAAAACCCGGATTACAAGCGGCTGCGAGAGGCCATATTTCAGCCCGACGCCGAGCAACGCCGCCAGGCCTTCGCCGATTATGCAGCGCAATACGGCCGGGTCGCGTTGGAGCAGGGCATCAGCGGCGGCCAATACACCGATCCGGAAGGCCCGTTCTACGGCGGCCGGGCTCCGGCACATGGCCGCTTGGTGTGCGAAGCATTGATCAGCAAATATGCGCTGCAGCAGCGGCGGTTGGCGGTCATCGACTTGCACAGCGGGCTGGGGCCTTACGGTTACGGCGAAATCATTTGCGACCACGCGCCGGACAGTCCCGGAGCGGCAGTAGCTAAGCGCTGGTATGGCGATTCGGTGACCTTGCCGCTGGCCGGCACCTCGAGTTCGGTGCCGAAGCTGGGCCTGTTGGATTATCTGTGGCACGCGGCGATGACGCCGGAAAGCTGCTATGTCACTTTGGAGTTCGGCACCTTCAGCACCGACCGTTTGTTCGAAACCCTGCTGCGCGATCACCTGATCTGGGCCCAGGGCGGGAACGGCGCCGAGCGGCAGGCGCACGCCCAGCTCATGCTGGCTCACTTTTGCCCGGCGGCAACGGCCTGGAGAGAAATGGTGTTGTTCCGCATCCGCCAAGTGATCGGTCAGGCTTTGCCGGGAGTGTCGGTTTGAATATCGGCTTGCGGCCGGCGCAAAACGCCGATCTGGCGGCCTTGGTCGCTCTGGAAAACGCCAGTTTCAATACCGATAAATTGAGCCGGCGCAGCTTCAAACACTGGTTGGCCAGCGAGCACCGGGCGTTGTTGCTGGCTGAGTACGATGGTCAAGCGGCCGGCTATATCCTGATCATTTACCATCCCGGTACCCGGCTGGCGCGGATTTATTCGTTGGCCGTGGCGCCGCAATTGCGCGGAAACGGTATTGCCAAGGCCTTGATGCAGGCCGGCGAGCAAGCGGCCGAAGCCGACGGCCGCCTGTATTTGCGGCTGGAAGTCAGCGTCGATAATTTGCCGGCAATCGGACTTTACGAGACCTTGGGATACAAAAAATTCGGCTTGTACCGCGACTATTATCAAGATCATAAAGACGCCTTGCGCTACCAAAAGCGCATTCGCCGTTACCACGACCAGCCGCAGCAGCGGCCGGTACACTGGCTGCGGCAAACCACGCCGTTTACTTGCGGACCGGCCTCGTTGATGATGGCGTTGCACGCGTTGAACAAGCAGTATTTGCCGTCGCGGGAAGAGGAAATCGAAATCTGGCGCGAAGCGACGACGATCTTCATGACCTCCGGCCACGGCGGCTGCCATCCGCTGGGTTTGGCGTTGGCCGCAAAACGCCGGCAATTCGCCGTCGAGGTTTGGATCAACCAAAGCGGACCGCTGTTTATCGACAGCGTGCGCAGCGAGGATAAGAAACAGGTGGTCGAATTGGTCGACAACCGCTTCAAACACCTGGCGGCCGAGCAGGGGGTCGCCGTGATTTACGCCAATATCACCCAGAACGATTTGACCGCTGCCTTTGAGGCCGGAGCGATTCCGTTGATTTTGATCAGCACCTTCGCGATGGACCGCAAGAAAACCCCGCATTGGGTGGTCATGAGCGGTTTCGATAAAGACTGCTTGTATATGCACGACCCCGATCCGGAAGAGGGCCGGCAAAGCGAGCTGGACTGCCAATTCATTCCGATCGCGCGTGAGGATTTCGACCGGATGTGCTGTTTCGGCAAGAGCCGTTTGCGTACCGCAGTGATTGTCAAAGCCGGTTTACCCGTGTCAGGCCGCGCCTAACAATTTCGCAGCGCATTCTCTTCCGCCGCGGCAGCGGCTAAAATACGCCACTTTCAGCCAGCGGAACCGAAACCAAAATGCATCCCTCCGATCGAGACGAACAGAAAAAAGTGAAAAACATTGCCGCCATCGTTTACCTGTTGGTGTTGGGGTTTCTGGTCGGCGGTTCTTATCTGCACCAGCAACGCACGGAAACGGCGGCGGCTAGTCCGGAACTTGCGGCGAAACCTCTGCCGCAATAAACCCTGGATCCCGGATATTGCCCGGCGAATTGACATCGCCAGGCAACAACAGTAACTTAGCCGGCTTTCTCAAAAAAGCCGTTCGCAAAATCTGACCAACAAGAGCCGTTAATGGAAGAATTTCACCGCATCAGCCGTCTGCCGCCTTACGTATTCAACATCGTCAACGAACTGAAAGCCAAAGCGCGCGCCGCGGGCGACGATATCATCGACTTCGGTATGGGGAATCCCGACCAACCGACGCCGAAGCACATCCTGGACAAGATGGTGGAAGTGGCGCAACGCGGAGACACCCACCGTTATTCGGTCTCGAAGGGCATTCCGCGCTTACGCAAAGCCATTTGCGGCTGGTATAAAAAGCGTTTCGACGTCGATCTCGACCCCAATACCGAAGCCATCGTCACCATCGGCTCGAAAGAAGGTTTGTCGCATCTGGCATTGGCAACCCTGGGCCCCGGCGATGTGGTATTGGTGCCGAATCCGGCCTATCCGATCCATCCCTACGGTGTGGTGATCGCCGGTGCCGACATTCGCCACGTGCCGCTGACTCCCGGCGTCGATTTCTTCGCCGAATTGCAGAAAGGCATCGACGAATGCTGGCCGAAGCCGAAGATGCTGATTCTGAATTTTCCGGGCAACCCGACCTGCCAATGCGTGGAATTGGACTTTTTCGAAAAAGTCGTCGCCATCTGCAAGGAACATAACATCTGGATCGTGCATGACATCGCCTATGCCGATATTGTGTTCGACGGCTACGTCGCGCCGTCGATCCTGCAGGTGCCGGGCGCCAAGGATATTGCCGTCGAGTTTTTCACCTTATCCAAAAGCTACAACATGCCGGGCTGGCGGATCGGTTTCATGTGCGGCAATCCGACCTTGGTCTCGGCATTGACCCGGATCAAGTCGTATATGGATTACGGCGCATTCACGCCGATCCAGGTGGCGGCGATCACCGCGCTGGAAGGCCCGCAGGATTGCGTGCAGGAAATCTGCGACATGTACAAATCGCGCCGCGACGTGTTGTGCGACGGCTTGAACGCGATGGGCTGGCTGGTCGAAAAACCGAAGGCGACCATGTTTGTCTGGGCCAAAATCCCGGAAGCCTACCGCGAGATGGGCTCGATCGAATTTGCCAAAAAACTGATCATTGATGCCAAAGTCGCGGTATCGCCCGGCATCGGCTTCGGCCAATTCGGCGACGACCATATCCGTTTCAGTCTGATCGAAAACGAGCAACGCACCCGCCAAGCCTTGCGCAGCATCCGTAATATGCTGAAAAAAGACAACGTTGTATAATCGCCCGCCGTTTTGGGTAAACAAAAGGAGTCGGATTTGAAGCCGGTTAGAGTTGGAGTATTGGGGCTGGGCACCGTCGGCGGCGGTACCGTCAACGTGTTGAAACGCAATGCCGAAGAAATCGCCCGCCGTGCCGGCCGCGAAATCGTCGTGACGCGGGCGTCGGCACGTGAGTTGAATCGCGCCCGCATCTGCGACACCCAAGGCATTGCCTTGACCACCGATCCATTCGAAATTGTCAACGACCCGGAGATCGACGTCGTCGTTGAGCTGATTGGCGGTTACGACCTGGCGAAACAGCTGGTGTTGACCGCGATCGCCAACGGCAAACACGTCGTCACCGCCAACAAGGCGCTGATCGCATTGCACGGCAACGAGGTGTTCGCCGAAGCCAGCAAACACGGCGTGATGGTGTTGTTCGAAGCGGCCGTGGCTGGTGGCATACCCATTATCAAGGCCATCCGCGAAGGCTTGGCCGGCAACCGGATCAAATGGCTGGCCGGCATCATCAACGGCACCGGCAATTACATTCTCACCGAAATGCGCGACAAAGGCCGCGATTTCGACGACGTGCTGAAAGAGGCGCAAGCCCTGGGTTACGCCGAAGCCGACCCGACTTTCGACGTCGAAGGCATCGATGCCGGCCACAAGCTGACCATTCTGGCGTCGATCGCGTTCGGCATTCCGCTACAATTCGACAAAGTCTTCACCGAAGGCATTACCAAGATCACCCGGCTCGACGTGGAATATGCCGAGGCCCTGGGCTACCGGATCAAAAACCTGGGTATCGCCCGCAAAACCGACGACGGTATCGAGTTGCGGGTGCATCCGACCTTGATTCCGAAACGGCGCCTGATCGCCAATGTCGACGGCGTCATGAACGCGGTACTGGTTTGCGGTGACGCGGTCGGCCCGACTTTGTATTACGGCGCCGGTGCCGGTGCCGAACCGACCGCCTCAGCGGTGGTCGCCGATCTGGTCGATGTGGTCAGAGCGATGACCAGTGACCCGGAAAACCGGGTGCCGCATCTGGCGTTTCAAGCGGACGCCATCGCCGACATTCCGGTGCTGCCGGCCGACGCGATCAAAACCGCCTATTACCTGCGGTTGACCGCCGAGGACAAACCCGGCGTGTTGGCCGACGTCAGCCGCATTCTGGCGGCGCACCACATCAGCATCGAAGCCCTGATTCAAAAGGAGCCGCCGGCAGGCGAAACCTCGGTACCAATCATCATGCTGACTCAGCAGACGCTGGAACATGAAATGAACGCGGCGATTGCCGACATCGAAGCCCTGGCCACCGTCAGCGGCAAAGTCGCGCGCATTCGCCTGGAAACCTTAGGATAAACAATGGCAAAACCCACACGCTACACCGGCCTGATCGATCGTTACCGCGACCGTTTGCCGGTCTCCGACGATACCCGGATCATTAGTCTTTGCGAAGGCGACACTCCGCTGATCCAACTGCAAAACATCCCGCGCCTGATCGGCAAGGATGTCGATATTTACGTCAAGTTCGAAGGCCTGAACCCGACTGGTTCCTTCAAGGACCGTGGCATGACCATGGCCGTGACCAAAGCGGTGGAAGAGGGCAGCCAAGCCATTATCTGCGCCTCGACCGGCAATACCTCGGCGGCGGCCGCGGCCTATGCCGTGCGCGCCGGCATTCGCGCCTTCGTGCTGATTCCGGAGGGCAAGATTGCGTTGGGCAAATTGGCGCAGACCATGATGTACGGCGCCAAGATCATTCAGATCAAAGGCAACTTCGATGCCGGCATGGCGATAGTCAAGGAAATCGCCGACCATGCGCCGGTGACCATCGTCAATTCGATCAATCCCTATCGGCTGGAAGGTCAAAAAACCGCGGCGTTCGAAATTGTCGACGCCCTGGGCGATGCGCCGGATTTTCACTGCCTACCGGTGGGCAATGCCGGCAACATCACCGCCTACTGGAAGGGTTATAAAGAATATTCTAGCGACAGTGCGACGCACAAAGCCGTGACCAAAAAACGACCGGTGATGTGCGGTTATCAAGCCGCCGGTGCCGCGCCGTTTCTGGCCGGCCACCCGATCGAACACCCCGAGACCGTCGCCACGGCGATACGGATCGGCAATCCGCAATCCTGGGACGGCGCCTGGACCGCACAGAAACAATCCGGCGGCTGGTTTGCCTCTTTCAGCGACGAACAAATCCTGGCGGCGCAAAAAATGCTGTCAGCTTATGAGGGCATCTTCTGCGAACCGGCGTCAGCGACTTCGTTGGCCGGAGCCTTGTTCGACATCGGCAACGGCAATATTCCGGAAGGCAGCACCATCGTCTGCACCCTGACCGGCAATGGCATCAAAGACCCGGATACTGCGATCGCCCAATGCCGGGACGATCAGCCGGTGACGGTCGAAGCCAGTCTGGATGCAGTGAAAAGAGCGATTCTGGATAACATGTGATCCTGGCATTGTTCCCGCAAAAGCCGGCTGCAGCCGGCTTTTTTATTGGCTGATATGTATCTGCAAAGCGTAAAAAAAGTCATCGTTCCCCGCCCGGAGCAGGTGAAAAATCCGCATTTCGGCGAGATGGATCCGGTGTTGCAACGGATTTTCAACAGCCGTGGCATTCAAAATGCCGAACAACTCGACCGCGGCTTGGCGCGTTTGCCCTCGCCGTGGTTGTTGTCCGGCATGAAAGCCATGGCCGAACACTTGCTTGCCGCCTTGGAGCGGCAAAGCAAAATCACTGTCGTGGCAGACTTCGATGCCGACGGCGCCACCAGTTGTGCGTTGGCGCTGAAGGGTTTGGCCTCGTTGGGGGCGGAAAACCTGGATTTCGTGGTCCCCAACCGTTTCGAATACGGTTACGGTTTGACACCGGAAATCGTTGAGCTGGTAAAACGGCAGAGTCCCGATGTCATTCTTACCGTCGATAACGGCATTTCCAGTATCGACGGCGTCAAAGCCGCGAAAGCCGCCGGCTTCACGGTACTGATCACCGACCACCATTTGCCCGGCGCAGAGCTGCCGGCAGCCGACGCCATCGTCAATCCGAATCTGCCCGACGATAAGTTTCCCAGCCGCAATATCGCCGGCGTCGGCGTCATGTTTTATATCCTGATGGCGTTGCGCATTCGTCTGCGGGAAACCCATTGGTTCGAAAAACGCCGAATTGCCGAACCCAATCTGGCCCAACTACTCGATTATGCCGCTTTAGGTACTGTGGCCGACGTGGTGGCGTTGGATCAGGTTAACCGGATTCTGGTGCATCAGGGCCTGTTGCGGATTCGTTCCGGCCAATGCCAGCCCGGCATCAAGGCTTTGGTGGAAGTGGCCGGGAAGTCGCTGTCCGCTATTCACGCCAGCGATTTGGGTTTTGCCGTTGCGCCGCGGCTGAACGCTGCCGGGCGGATGGACGACATGACCTTGGGCATCCAGTGCCTGTTGACCAACGACGCCGGCTTGGCACGGGATATCGCCGAACAATTGCATGTGCTGAACCAGGACCGCAAGGAAGTGGAAGGGCAGATGAAAACCGAAGCCATGGCTTTATTGGCCGAGATGAAGGCTTTGGACGAGCAGCATGTTCCAGCCGGGGTTTGCCTGTTCGACGCCAATTGGCACCAGGGGGTGATTGGGATTCTGGCGGCGCGGATCAAGGACCGCGTGCACCGGCCGGTGATTGCGTTCGCCCCGGCCGAGAACGGCGATATCAAAGGCTCGGCCCGGTCGATTGCCGGCGTGCACGTGCGCGACGTGCTCAGCGACATCGCCGCCAAGCATCCGCAGATTTTGACTAAATTCGGCGGCCACGCGATGGCGGCCGGCTTGACCATAAAGCTGCACGATTATCCCCATTTTGCGCTGGCCTTCGCCGAAACGGTGGCGGGCAAACTGGCAAACGTCGACTTGCAGCAGAAGGTTTATTCCGACGGCGAACTCGACGAACGCCATCTGAGCTTGGAATTCGCCGAAACCCTGCGCCAGGCCGCGGTGTGGGGGCAGGCGTTCCCGGAGCCGGAATTTCATGGCGTGTTCGACGTGATCCAATGCCGTATCGTCGGCCAGCAACACCTGAAATTTGTGCTGCGATTACCGTTCGGCGGGCAACTATTGGATGCGATTGCCTTTTTCGCCGATCATCCGGAAAAATGGCTCGGCTGCCGCAAAATCAACGCGGCGTACAAATTGGACATCAACGAATTTCGCGGTCAACGCAGCCTGCAACTGTTACTGCACTACTTGGAAAAATGGGAGTGAGTTGGCCGATGACTGAAAAAGTTTTGCGCTGGATCGAGACTTACCCGGTTGCCCTAATTCTGACGGCTTTGGCGGTGCGCGCCGGATTTTTGCTGGCAAACGGGCTGGATTTGATCGGCGACGAAGCGTATTACTGGGACTGGTCGCGGCGGCCGGACTGGTGTTACTACAGCAAACCGCCGATGGTGGCCTGGCTGATCGGCCTGTCTACCTGGTTACTGGGCGATTACACCGTTGCGGTGCGAATGCCGACCTTGGTGTTGGGGACGGTATTTCTCTGGTTTTTTTATGCGACGGCACGTGCTTTTTACGGCGGCCGCGGCGGGGCCTTGGCCTTGTTGTTGATTTTGGCGACGCCGATCAATGTGCTGGCTAATTTTTTGATGACGATCGATCCCCCGCTGTACTGCTTTTGGATCATCGCGATTTACCATTTGCGCCGCGCCCTATTCGATGGTCACGCGCGGGCCTGGTTATGGGCCGGCTGCGCCAGCGCAGCGGCTTTGCTCAGCAAACAGGCGGCATTGGCCTTGCCGGCGATGTTGCTGATCTTTCTGGTCACCGATAGCCAGCGCCGCCATCTGCTGAAAAGGGAATTTCTGTTGTATTTATTGCCGATTTTAGTCGCTGCAGTGCCGATCCTGTGGTGGAACCAGCAGCACGATTGGGTCATGTTCGGCCACAGTCGCAGCCACTTCGGCAATCATGAGCCGGTCCCGATTGGCAAGCACGTGCAATGGGCGCGGGATTTTCTGCTGTACCAAATCCTGTTGATATCTCCGGGGATTTTCGTATTGCTGCTGCTGAGCAGCCTGCGGGCCGTGTTCAAGTTCGGCAAACTCGGTGCCGAGCAGCGCTTTCTGCTGCTGATGGGGCCGGCCTTATTATTAGGGGTGTTGCTGTTGAGTTTTCTGCAAAAGGCTCAGGGTAACTGGCCGATGCCGTTCTATTTTACCGGACTGATACTATTGGCCGGCGAACGCGCCGCCGGTTACTGGCAGCGCAGCTTCAAATACGCGCTGGCTTTCGGTTATTTGATGGTGATTACCACCTACGCCTTACCGATTCTGTTGCAGGCGTTCAATCTGCAAAACACGGCGCTGGATCCGACCAAACGCTTCAAAAGCTGGCGGGAACTGGCGATCGATGTCCATTTCGAGCGATTGATTAGTGTGCCGAGTGTTGAGGACACGTTTTTGCTGGCGCTAGGCCACCGTTATCTTGCCAGCGAACTGGCATTTTATCTGCCGGACCATCCCCGGACTTACCGCTTCGAAACCAGCGGCGAGGTCAGTAGCCAATATGAGGTATGGCCAGGACCGGTCGAGTACATCGGCAAAAATGGTTTTGTCATCGCCGAACAAACTCGCGACTCGTTGCCGCCGGTCTTGACGACGGCATTTGAGCGGTTTCGGTTCTTGGCGGAAATAGCGAATCCGGATCGGCCGGGGGCGAAATACTATTTGTACCTCGGCGAAAACTTGAAATTCTGGCCGGACCCGGTCAGCCCTGGATTAACTCACAAGGATGCCCATGTTACATCGGACAATTAGGCGCGCCCGGCGCGAACTGGCGATATTGCTGATACTGGCGGGACTCACCACATTGCCGTTTTGGTTTAGTGATTTGGATCTACGTCTGGCCGGGTTGTTTTACCGGCCCGACAGCGTCGGCGATGTTTGGCCATACCAGCATTGGGGGCTGTGGGAAGTTTTGTACGACTACGCGTTTCCGTTCACGGTATGTGCCGGCACCATTGCGCTGATTGTTTATATCGCCAGCCATTTTCACGCCTATACCCGCAGGTTCCGCTTGCGAGCGTTATATATTCTGTTGGTGATTGCCATCGGTCCCGGATTGGTGGTCAATTTGATCTTCAAAGACCATTGGGGGCGAGCCCGGCCGGTGCATGTCACCCAATTCGGCGGCGAGCATCAATATACGCCGCCGTTGAAATTCGGTCATACCCCGGATAAGTCCTTCGTCTGCGGCCATTGTTCGGTCGGATACAGCTTCTTCGTGCTGTATTTTTTATCGCAAAACCATAAGCTGCTGTATTTTGGATTGACACTGACTTTGGCTTGGACGCTGGGCTTTACCCGAATGACCTCGGGAGGGCATTTCGTTTCCGATATTTTATGGTCGGGTTACTTGGTGTTTCTGGTGGCTTATGCCTTGTACTACGGCTGGTATGTGCGGGTTGCCAAATTGCATCTACGTCCCGAGCGTTGACTGTAGCGCCCTTCGCGGCCAACTTGTTTGCCGGCCGGGCCGATTTAACAGGCTGAGTTTTCAAGGCCGGCTTGATATAATGCGTCGGTTTTAGTTCACCTTAACGAGAGATTTGCATGATTCAAGGTAGTATCGTTGCGCTGATTACCCCGATGATGGAAGACGGTGCGGTGGATGAAGCCAGCTTAAGAAACCTGGTTGAATTTCATATAGAGCAGGGCAGCGACGCACTGGTGGCGGTCGGCACCACCGGCGAATCGGCAACTCTCGACGAAGACGAACACTGCGCGGTAATCAAATTCGTGGTTGATTGCGTAGCCGGCCGGATACCGGTGATCGCCGGTACCGGTGCCAATTGCACCCGCGAAGCGATCCGTTTGACTGAGCGGGCCAGACAAGCCGGAGCGGACGCCTGCTTGCTGGTGACGCCGTATTACAACAAGCCGACTCAGGAAGGTTTGTACCTGCATTACAAGGCTATCGCCGAGGCAGTGGACATCCCGCAAATTCTGTACAACGTGCCCGGCCGCACCGGTTGCGATTTATTGCCGGAAACGGTAGGCAGGCTGGCCAAGATCGACAACATCGTCGGCGTTAAAGAAGCCACCGGCAAACTGGAACGTGTCAAACAAATCCGCGATTTAACCGACGCATCGTTTGCGCTTTACACCGGCGACGATGCCACCAGCTGCGAATTTTGCCTGATCGGCGGTAACGGCAGTATCACCGTGACCGGCAACGTGGCACCCAGGCTGGTGCACCAAATGTTGGCGGCGGCAATGCGGGGCGATAGAGTCGAAGCCGAAGCGATTGACGCCCACCTTACCGGTCTGCACCAGGCTTTATTCATCCAGTCAAATCCAATTCCGGTGAAATGGGCTGTTGCGGAAATGGGTTTGATCGGCAAGGGTATTCGCCTGCCGCTGACCTGGCTCAGCGCGGAATGTTTCGACACCGTGAGAGCTGCGATGCGGCAAGCCGGCGTTTTGCCCTCATGAAATCGACGAATTTTCTACGGTTGGTATTTACCGGCGCCTTGGTCAGCCTTATGCCGGCCTGTAGTTATGTCAAAAGCTGGTTTCCCGACAAAGAACGCGATTACCAATTCACGACCGAAATTCCCGAATTGGTGATCCCGGACGATCTCAAACGCAAAACCCTGGCTGCGCCGCCCGCTGCTGCGGTGGTGGCGAAGGCGGAACCGGTTGCCGCTGCAACCCCGCAACCGGTTCCAACGAAATCGGAAGAGGCGGTTGCCCAGGCTAGGCCGCCGACCGAGTCGGTTCGGCCTGCCGAAACCTCGGTACCTGCGCCGCGTCCGGCAGCCACAGCCAATGTCAGCAGCTTGCAAATCGACCAATCCGCGCAACAAGCCTGGTGGCTGGTAGGCAAGGCCTTGAGCCGACAAAAACTGGAGGTCGTCGAACGCAATGTCGATAAACGCTATTTCTTCGTTAAATACGACCCGAACGCCATCAAGCCGGACGACGGATCGTTTCTGGATGAAATCAATTTCCTGTTCGGCGACGATCCGAGCCGTGAACAGGAATACAGAATAAGCGTCAACGAGTTGGATGCCCAATCGGCCGAAGTCACCGTGCAAGACGAAGCGGGCACCACGCTGTCCAACGACGTCGCCACCTCTTTACTCAGATTAATTACCGACGGTATCAAGCAGGATATGTCGGCGGAACCCACGGAAGCGCCGGCGGAGAAATAGCCGTTTGCGCTAAGTTCGCGTTTGGCGGCTACGCCGGCGCGGCAAGCACATCTCTTTTGCGTTACAGACCTTCGAATTTATTATGTTGATCCTTCCCGGCACCTCCGCATTGTCCCGTTTCCGTATCGAAAAATTGCTCGGCGATTTACAGGCTATCGAAGCCGGCATCGTCGGCTTCGATGCGCGCTTTCAACATTTCATACAACTCGACGATCAACTAAATCCGGCGGACCAGGCCATGCTGGCGCGCTTACTCGACTACGGCGATGCCGCCGACCACGCGCCAACTGCCGACGTTGACCAGGAACCGGCCGGAACGCTGTGGGTGGTGCCGCGTCTGGGTACGATTTCGCCATGGTCGAGCAAGGCCTCGGAAATCGCCGAGCGTTGCGGCTTGACTGCAGTTAAACGCATCGAACGCGGTATCGAGTACCGTTTTTTTGCCGACGCGCCGTTGGCCGATGCGGTTAAACAGCGTTTGGCGGTGGTGTTACACGACCGGATGACTCAGCAGGTTGTGTCCGACACTGACGGATTGGACTTGTTTGTCAGCCACGCGCCGAAGCCCTTACAAACCGTCGCCATCATCGAGCGCGGCCGCGCCGCGTTGGAAAAAGCCAACACCGAACTGGGCCTGGCTTTGTCGGCCGACGAGATCGATTATCTGACCGATAGCTTCAGCCAGTTGGGCCGCAATCCGACCGACGTGGAACTGATGATGTTTGCTCAGGCCAATTCCGAGCATTGCCGCCATAAAATCTTTAACGCCAGTTGGACTATCGACGGCGAGGAACAGGCCAAATCGTTGTTCGCGATGATCCGCAATACCCACAACCTAAATCCGCAAGGGGTGTTGTCGGCATATAAGGACAACGCTTCGGTGCTGGCAGGCCCGGCCGCACAGGTGTTCATCCGCGACGCCGATAGCCATCGCTACGGTTACGTCGAGGAAGCCGCGCACATTTTGATGAAGGTCGAGACTCACAACCATCCCACCGCGATCTCGCCGCATCCCGGCGCCGCGACCGGTTCCGGCGGCGAGATTCGCGACGAAGGCGCCACCGGCCGCGGTTCCGCGCCCAAAGCCGGTTTGACCGGCTTCAGCGTGTCGCATCTGAAAATCCCCGGTTTTTCGCAGCCCTGGGAAGCCGACAACGGCAAGCCGGAGCGCATCGCCTCGGCGCTGGACATCATGCTGGAAGGCCCGATCGGCGGCGCGGCGTTCAACAACGAGTTCGGCCGGCCCAATCTGGCCGGCTATTTCCGCAGCTTCGAGCAACCTGCGGAAAATGGCGAAGCCAATCAATTCCGCGGCTACCACAAGCCGATCATGATCGCCGGCGGCCTGGGCAACATCCGGCCGATGCTGGTCGAAAAACAGCCGATTCCGGCCGGGGCGTTGATCGTGATTTTGGGCGGCCCGGCGATGCTGATCGGCCTGGGCGGCGGTGCGGCCTCGTCGCAAACCTCCGGCGCCAGCGCGGCAGAGCTGGATTTCGCCTCGGTGCAGCGGGAGAACCCGGAAATGCAGCGTCGTTGCCAGGAAGTGATCAACCACTGCAACTCGCTGGGCGATAACACACCGATTGTGTCGATTCACGACATCGGCGCCGGCGGTTTGTCCAACGCGGTGCCGGAAATCATTCACGATTGCGATCGCGGCGGCCGCTTCGAATTGCGCAAGGTGCAAAACGCCGACAAGGGCATGTCGCCGATGCAAATCTGGTGTAACGAAGCGCAAGAGCGCTACGTGGTTGCGATCAAGCCTGAATCCCTGGCACTGTTTCAAAGCTTTTGCGAGCGCGAACACTGCCTGTACGCGGTGATCGGCCATGCCACCGACGAGGAACACTTGACCCTGAGCGACGAATGGTTTGGGCAGTCGTCTCCGATTGATTTGCCTATGTCGGTATTGTTCGGCAAGCCGCCGAAAATGCACCGCGACGTGCAGCGGCTGCACAAAACCTTGCCGGATTTGGCTTTAGATCAAGTCGAGCTGGCCGAAGCGATTAAACGGGTATTGGCGTTTCCGGCCGTTGCCGACAAGAGCTTCCTGATCCACATCGGCGACCGTTCCGTCACCGGTCTGGTCGCTCGCGACCAGATGGTCGGGCCGTGGCAAGTACCGGTGGCCGACGTTGCGGTCACCGCGTCCGGCTTTCAGGCCTACACCGGCGAAGCGATGGCGATGGGCGAGCGCACGCCGCTGGCCTTGATCGACGCGCCGGCATCGGGTCGCATGGCTATCGGCGAAGCCTTGACCAATTTGGCCGCTGCCTGCATCGGCCAACTGAACGACGTCAAGCTGTCCGCCAACTGGATGGCGGCCTGCGGCAGCCCCGGCGAAGACGCGGCCCTGTTCGATACCGTCAAAGCGGTTGGTATGGATCTCTGCCCGGAATTGGGCATCGCGATACCGGTCGGCAAAGACTCATTGTCGATGAAAACCGTGTGGCAGGACGATCAGGGCAACAAAACCATGACCTCGCCGCTGTCGTTGATCATCACCGCCTTCGCGCCGGTACAAGACGTGCGCGACACGCTGACGCCGGAACTGAAGAACGAAGATAGCGTATTGCTGTTGATCGATTTGGGACTCGGCAAAAATCGCCTCGGCGGCTCGGTATTGGCGCAAGTCTACAACCAGCTCGGCAATCAGGCGCCGGACTTGGATAGCGCCGACCTATTCAAACGTTTCTTCGACGCCGTCCAAACCCTAAGCCAGCAAGGCCTGATCCTGGCCTACCACGACCGCGCCGACGGCGGGTTGCTGGCCACGGTTGCGGAAATGCTGTTCGCCGGCCGTAAGGGAGTCGATCTGGACTTGTCCGATTTGTCCGGCGACGCTCTGGCGGCGCTGTTCAACGAGGAGTTGGGCGCGGTGCTGCAAATCAAAAACAGCGACTTGAACCAAGTCGCCCGTCTGCTGGATCACGCCGGCCTGGACGACTGCAGCCACGTGGTCGGCCGCGTGGTGGCGGGCCAGCAGTTGCGGATTTTTAAATCCGGCCAGCAACTCTACAGCGCTACGCGCGCCGAGTTGCAGCAAATCTGGTCGGAAGTCAGTTACCGGATGCAGGCACTGCGCGACAACCCGGATTGCGCCAAGCAACAGTTCGAACGTATCGCCGACGATACGGACCCCGGTCTGACGGCGCAGCTGACGTTCGATCCGAACGACGACATTGCCGCCGGTTTTGCCGGGCAAGTAAAACCGAAAGTTGCGATCCTGCGCGAGCAGGGCGTCAACGGCCACGTGGAAATGGCGGCGGCCTTCGACCGCGCCGGCTTCGATGCCATCGACGTACACATGACCGACATCATCAGCGGCCGGGTCAGCCTGAGCGAATTCAAAGGCCTGGTGGCCTGCGGCGGTTTTTCCTACGGCGACGTGCTCGGCGCCGGCGGCGGCTGGGCCAAATCGATTCTGTTTAACGCCAAGGCCCGTGACGAGTTCGCCGCCTTCTTTGCTCGCCCGGATACCTTCGGTCTGGGCGTGTGCAACGGTTGCCAGATGATGTCCGGCTTGAAGGACATCATTCCCGGCGCCGAACATTGGCCGGCCTTCAAACGCAATCTGTCCGAGCAATTCGAAGCGCGGGTGGCGATGGTCAAGATTCAGGCTTCGCCGTCGATTTTCTTTACCGGCATGGCGGGTTCACTGCTGCCGGTGGTGGTCGCGCACGGCGAGGGCCGGGCTGAGTTCGGCAGCTTGAATCCGGCCGACGCGCTGGCGGCAGTCGGCTACGTCGATAACTACGGCAATGTCGCCGAGACTTTCCCGGCCAACCCGAACGGCTCGCCGAACGGCATTACCGGCCTGACCACGGCTGACGGCCGTTTCACTATCATGATGCCGCATCCCGAGCGCTGCTTCCGGGCATTACAAAACTCCTGGCATCCGGTGGACTGGGCCGAAGATGGCGCTTGGCTGCGGATGTTCAGAAATGCGAGAGTTTGGGTCGGTTAGGGCTTCGCGGGGAGAATGCGCTCAGCTCGGGTCCAGGTCCGAGATGAGCCTTTTGTCGAGGCTGACCTCATCGTCCTGCAGGTAAACCAGGGTTAGGTAAAACGCCAGCGCGGCGTCGTTGCCGACCTGAACTTGCAAATTGCAGCTGCGCTTGGTTAGTTCCGCTTCTGCGGCGTGCATCAACTGCCTCCCCAACGCCGACCGGCGTTTGTCCGGCGCCACGGCAAGGTAGTTGATCCAGCCGCGGCGGCCGGCGTAACCGGCCATTGCGTTGCCGATAATGTTGGCGTCGGCATCGACGCCAACCAGGAACAATTCCGGCTGCACACTTAGTTTGGGTTGGATATCCAGATACGGATCGTTCCAGCGGCACAGCAGACCGCATGCCCGCGATAATTGGATCTCCGCCGCTTGCTCAGTACCGGTAGGAGCGAATCTTCATGTCGAACTTTGGCTCCGGCTGTCGAATGTCGGCGACGTAAACGATGGCGAATAGGCCGGCTATCAGGCACAACCCAGAAAGTGAATTTTTCCTGTGGCTGCATTTGGAACCACACCGGATAATACCCGGTTTTGAGTGTCACTGTGCAATGAGTCTTCGCTACCAGATTATCCTTCGTGTGTTGTTGTCGTCGCTCTGCATTTTGCTGTTGGGCGGGGCGATTGCAATATGGCAAGCCCGGCAGGCAGTGGCAAAAGAAGTCGACGCGTCGATTCATTTGGCGTTGCAACTGATTACACTGGGTATAGCCGACACTCCTGTGTTTCAACAAAGCAGCGATTTATCCCGCTTCAGTGCGCTGCGTCAGACCCGCCACTTGACCATCCAACTGCAAAAACCGGATGGCCAACTGATTCATTTTGCCGGCGAAACCTTGCCTAGCTCTCCCGAGGAAATGCCCCCCGCTTGGTTCATCGGCTTGGTGAAAAGCGATTATCCGCAAGTGGAACATCAGTTGAAAACCGAACAGGGACAGGAGTTGAAGCTGATCATTCAGGCGCAACCGCTGGACGAAATTACCGAAGTATGGGGCGAAAGCGTCGGTTTTTTAGCGTCGATTTCGCTGCTGACCTTGTTGACTTTTTTGGCTGTCAATCTGGTGTTTAATAAGTCGCTGCAGTCGATTGCCGTTATTGTCGATGCTTTACGGATTATCGAAACCGGCCAGTACCGACTCAAGTTGCCGCCGTTTTCCACCAAAGAATTCGACGATATTGCCAATGCAATCAATCACATGACCACTGAGTTGGAAAAAGCTCGCCAGGAAAACCGAGCACTGACCCAGCATTCGCTGGCAATCCAGGAAGAAGAACGCCGACGCTTGTCTCAGGAATTACATGACGAATTCGGCCAATCCCTGACGGCGATTAAGGTGATGGCCGTCACAGCCGGCCACCAGAAGGCCGACACGGCCAAGATCAGCGCGTCGATCAGCGAAATTTGCGATCATTTGATGACGGTGGTGCGTTCGATGATGCAACAGTTGCATCCGCTGGTGCTCAGTGAGTTGGGATTGAAAGCGACATTGGAAGAAATGGTCAACCATTGGTCGGAGCGGAATGCCGGCTTGCAATTGAATATCCGCTGCAGCGATGCAGTCGACGACCTGGACAAAAATCTGACGGTTCAGATATTCCGGGTGATTCAGGAATGTCTGACCAATGTGGTGCGGCACGCCGGGGCCGGGCGTGTGGCCATCGATCTGGAACGGATGGAATCGCCTGCGGCCTGTCTTCATCTTAAAGTGCAGGACGACGGCCAGGGTTGCGATTTGCAGGCGGTAAAGCGCGGTTTCGGGCTATTGGGGATTAAGGAGCGCATCAAATCGTTGGACGGCGAACTGAAAGTGGTTTCCAGTCCCGGTGCAGGAATGGTTGTCGATGCCAGGATTCCGTTATGACAACGAAAATCAAGATATTGTTGGTTGACGACCACTTAGTGGTACGGGCCGGATTTAAGATGCTGTTGGCTGCAGGCGATGCGATCGAAGTGATAGGCGAGGCCGAACGCGGCGAACAGGCGATTCAACTTTACCAGGAACTGCAACCGGATATGTTGGTGATGGATTTATCCATGCCGGGTATTGGCGGGTTGGAAACCATCCGCCGAATTATGCAGCGCGATCCGGCCGCGAAGATTTTGGTATTCAGCGTGCACCACGAACAGGTTTATGTCGGCCGGGCACTGAACGCCGGTGCGAAAGGCTATATTACCAAAAACAGCGCGCCCGGCATTCTGGCCGAAGCTATTGCTGCGATCATGGATGGCGGCGAGTACGTAGAACAGGGTTTGATCAAAAGCCTGAATCAAACCGATACGCCGCGTTCCGATCATCAGGCCGCTATCGCCGGTTTTTCGCCGCGGGAATTTGATGTGTTCAGTTTGTTGGCCCAAGGCATGACGGTGCATAAAATCGCCGACCAACTGTGCCTCGGGCATAAAACCGTGGCGAACTACGCTACGCAAATCAAGAAAAAATTGCAGGTGGATACCACGACCGAATTAGCGCACATTGCCGTCAATTTGGGATTGACGCTGCGTTGAGCCAACGCCAATCCGGGTTTGATTCAGTCTAATAGCCCGTCGAGTTCGGATTTTTGTACCAAAACCGCCGGCATCTTTTCGTTCAGCAGATCTGCCGGGAATCCAAGCGGACCGGTGATTTGTTCCGGAAGATTGGCCAGAATTTCCGCCGTTTCCATGCCTCGGTCCTGCCTTTCGCTGATCCAACCGGCCAGGCAGACCGCGTAACTTAATTTATTTGGCTGCTCCGATAACCAGGGCTCTGCAGACTGTTCTAACGTCTCAATCAGGATTTCGGCGAAACGCCAGCGTCGGCAAAGTTCGGCGCAAACCTGCTGACTGGTAAAGCCAAGACGGTTTTTCTCGATGTCCAGCCGCTCCGCGCCGCCGGCTTTGACGTGTTGATCTATTTCATTGGCTTCGCTTGGGCAGGCAATGTGAATCAACACGTTGCCCAGATTGGACAGCAGGCCGGCGGTGTATGCGATATCGGCAGCGACTCCCGCCTGTTCCGCCAGCCATTTACTGTATGCAGCAGTGCGAAAACTGTTCTGCCAACTTCGTTTGACATCGAAGTTTTTTATCTCGGGCATGGCGCCAATCATTCCGGACGCGATTACCAAGGTTTTCAGTTGATTTAATCCCAACATGGCAACCGCTTCATTGATAGAGCCAATTTTTCGCGACAAGCCGAAATGCGCCGAATTGACCAATCGCAAAATTTTTAGCGCGATGACCTGTTCCTTCTCAACATCACGGGCGATGTTGAGCATGTCCGCATTCGGATTGTTCAGTTGGTTGATGATGGATCTGACGACCTCAGGTACTTGAGGGATCTTATGAATTTGATCGAACAACTGGTTAATGGAAGTGGGCATGTCCTATTTCCTAAAAGTGCGTTAGTGGATGTGCACCTTAAGTATAGCCGCCAGTTGTCGGTTTACTGGGGATTTGGAAGCCGAACTACAGCCGTAGCGGCCGGTCCGGCTTCCGTTTGAGGGTTATGTTAGGTTTTGAAGTTGCCGACCATCGAACGCAATTGATCGGCCAGAGCCATCAGTTCGTGGCAGGCTTCCGCGGTGTTTTTTGCCCCAATCGAGGTTTCTTCCGATACCCGGCTGATATTGGTAATGTTACGGTTGATTTCCTCAGCCACCGCGGTTTGCTCCTCGGCGGCGCTGGCGATCTGATTGTTCATATCATTGATCGTATCAATACGTTCGCTGATCGAGGTAATCGAGCCGCCGGCGGAAGCGGCCTGTTCAACGCTCGATGTGGCTCGGCTTCTGCCGTTTTCCATCACGTTTACCGCTTGTTTTGCCCGGTCTTGCAGGCGTTCTATGGTTTTTTGAATTTCCAAGGTCGAGTTTTGGGTCCGGCTGGCCAAGGTTCTGACCTCGTCGGCTACGACGGCAAAACCGCGGCCTTGTTCGCCGGCACGAGCCGCTTCGATGGCTGCGTTTAGTGCCAATAGATTGGTTTGTTCGGCAATGCCCTGGATAACGCCCAATACTTCACCGATGCTATTGCTATCGTTTTCCAGCTCGTGGATCACGTTGGACGCGTTTTCCACTTCGGAGGCCAGATTATTGATGCCGTTTACGGCGTCTTTGACGATATTTTTGCCGGAGGACGCTTCTCGATCAGCAATTTCTGCAGCCTCCGACGCGCGGACTGCGTTTCGGGCCACTTCCTGCACGGTAGCAGTCATTTGTTTCATGGCGTTGGCGACCAGCGTGGTTTCGTGCAATTGCCGCTCGACGCCCGATTGGGTGGACTGAGTAATATTGGCTAATTTGTGCGAAGCGCTGGCGAGCTTTTCGCTGGTCACGCTGATTTGGTCGATGGTTTTGGCAATTTTACGGACGAACGAATTGAAGCTGGATGCGATCCAGGCAAACTCCGATTTGCCGCTAGCGTCTAGGCGGGCGCGCAAATCGCCGTCGCCGCTACCGATGTCTTGCAGCTTCAGCGCCAGAGCTGTCAACGGTCCGATGATGATTTTGTTCATCATGAAGTATCCGGTGAAGCCGATGATAATCAAGGTGATGATCAGGAAGCCGATGGCGTAATAGACGTGCTGTTTCAACTCGTTTAAAGCCACGCTGAACGGCGTAATGATCTCGAATGCGCCATGTAATTCTCCGGCTCGGCGGTTTTCCATCGGGTAACCCAGCAAATCGACCCCTTTATCGTTTTTCCATAAGGTCTGGGACATTTTCGGATCGCCATGGCACAGTTCGCACTGTTTGACCATTTTTACCGGACGCAGGTAGCGTATTTCTTCTTTATCTTCGTCGACATAGCTGTAATCGCTGGCCGAAGGGTTGTTTCTGAAATACTCCAATGCTGTGCGTTCGATATCGTCCGCGGCGTTTCGCGGATTGCGGGGATTCAGGCTAGGCGCCTTGAAACGAAAACCGTGGCCTTTAGCTTCGGTTTCCACCACATCCCAAGCGTTGGCGGTCGGTACCGTCGCGATCACCAATTCGCGGGCTTTGGCTTGTCCGAACTGTTCAATTAAACCCATCAACTGTTCCGGAGAATAAACGCCGGATTCCCATTTCTTAACCACGTTGTCGCGAACTGATTCAGAAAGGATCAACAGCTGGCGAGAAGAGGCTATTTGACTGTCGATCAGTTTTTGTTTTTCGGCACTCGAATACACGATCAATATCGCTATGCCGACTAGTGTGAGGACGGACATGGTAATTGCTACCACTTTTACCCCCACAGAATGCCAGTTCATCATTAACATCCTAAAGCTCCCGAAACATGTTGTATTTTTAGCTAGATCAGCTCGTATTAGACGGCTGGGTCCGCAAGACAGACGGGCTGAGTATAGCTTACAATTTAGCGTCAACAATTCTGAAAACTTAATAACAATGCGGAAAATAAAGGTTTTGTTTGTATGCATGGGCAATATTTGTCGATCTCCGACGGCCGAAGGTGTTTTTGCCCACTTGGTGGCCGAAAAGAACTTAGCTGAACGGTTTCAGATCGATTCGGCCGGCACTCACGCTTACCACATTGGCGATGCGCCGGACTTGCGGGCGCAGAAAGCGGCTCGGGAACGCGGTATCGAATTGAAGCATATCCGGGCGCGTAAAGTAGTAGCCGAGGATTTCGAGAATTTCGACCATATCCTGGCCATGGATGACGATAACCATGCGATATTGAGCGAGGTTTGTCCGCAAGATCAGGCTCACAAGATTCGGCGTTTTCTCGAGTATGCGCCGCACCTGAATCAAAGGGATGTGCCTGATCCTTACTATGGCGGCAGCTATGGTTTCGAACGGGTTTTGGATTTGGTCGAACAAGCCTCCGAGGGATTTTTGCAAGCACTTCAGGCTAAAGGCGATTTGCAACTTTAAAGACGTTGGTCGGGGAGCGCTTATGGCGATTGTGTCGAATACCGTAGGTTATTTGGATGGCGACGTGGCTCTGGAAGGCTTTTTTGCCTGCGACGACGCGATCGCCGGCCCGCGCCCGGTTGTACTGATTCACCATGCGTGGGGCGGACGGGACGGTTTTGTTGCCGAAAAGGCAAAGCTATTGGCTGAATTGGGTTATTTGGGTTTTGCCGCCGACGCATACGGTCGTGGTGTTCTTGGCAAGAATCCGGAAGAAAATGCCGGCCTGATGCAACCTTTTATGGCCGACCGGGCGCAATTGCAGCGACGGTTGCATGCCGCATTATCGGCCGCGAAATTGCTGCCTTGGGCCGATAACGCCAAGATCGCCGCTATCGGCTTTTGTTTCGGCGGATTATGCGCGCTGGATTTGGCCCGCTCCGGCGCCGACCTTCGCGGCGTGGTATCGTTTCACGGCTTGTTGCTGCCGCCGGACAATATCCCGGAGCCACGGATCAAAGCCAAAGTATTGGTGCTGCACGGCCACGACGATCCGATGGCGCCGCCGGCGCAGGTGCAGGCGCTGCAGGCCGAGTTGACCCGGGCCGGTGCCGATTGGCAAGTTCATAGTTACGGCAACACGATGCACGCATTTACTAATCCGGTTGCCAATAACCCCGGCTTCGGCACAGTTTACCAACCGGTGGCCGACCGCCGCTCCTGGCAAGCGCTGCAAAACTTCTTGGCCGAGATTTTTGCCTGACGGCAGAGGGTGGCGTTTGCTATAATTCGGCGCTTTATAATCCGGCCAGCACTGAGTAAACGGAATTGATGCATCGGGCTGTCCTGTCGAACGGGTAACCGTTAGGCCGCACTAGAATCACGGATCCATGTCAGACTTCGCTAAAGAAATTATCCCGGTCAATCTCGAAGACGAGATGAAACAATCCTACCTCGATTACGCCATGAGCGTGATCGTCGGTAGAGCGCTTCCCGACGTGCGGGACGGTCTGAAACCGGTTCACCGCCGCGTGTTGTACGCGATGAGCGAACTCGGTAACGATTGGAACAAACCTTATAAAAAGTCGGCCCGCGTGGTCGGTGACGTGATTGGTAAATACCACCCGCACGGCGATACCGCGGTTTACGACACTATCGTCCGGATGGCGCAGCCGTTCTCGTTACGCTACATGCTGATCGACGGCCAGGGTAACTTCGGTTCGGTCGACGGCGATTCGCCGGCGGCGATGCGGTATACAGAAGTCCGTATGGCCAAAATCGCCCATGAACTTCTGGCCGATCTGGACAAGGAAACCGTCGATTTCGTCCCCAACTACGACGAATCCGAATCCGAACCCAGAGTGCTGCCGACCCGGGTGCCGAACCTGCTGGTCAACGGCTCCGCCGGCATTGCGGTCGGGATGGCCACGAATATCCCGCCGCATAACCTGGGCGAAATCGTTAGCGCCTGTCTTGCCTTAATCGAAAACTCCGATTTGTCGATTTCCGAATTGATGCAAATCGTCCCCGGTCCGGATTTTCCGACTGCGGGCATCATTAACGGCGCATCCGGTATTTACGAAGCCTATGCCACCGGCCGCGGCCGAATCTATCTGCGCGCGCGCTGCCATTTCGAGGATATCGGCGACAGCGGCCGTCAGGCCATCATCGCCACCGAATTGCCTTACCAAGTCAACAAAGCGCGGCTGTTGGAAAAAATCGCCGAGTTGGTCAAGGAAGGCAAGCTGGAAGGCATCTCGGGACTGCGCGACGAATCCGACAAGGACGGCATGCGCATGGTCATCGAGTTGCGCCGCGGCGAAGTGCCGGATGTGGTGCTGAACAACCTGTACAAACAGACCCAACTGCAAACCGTGTTCGGCATCAATATGGTGGCGCTGTACGACGGCCGGCCGCATTGCATGAACTTGAAGGACATTTTGCTGGCCTTCATCGACCACCGGCGCGAGATTGTTACCCGCAGAACTATTTACAACCTGCGCAAGGCGCGCGAACGGGCGCATATTTTGGAAGGTTTGGCGGTCGCTCTGGCCAACATCGACGAGATGATCGAACTGATCAAAACCTCGCCGAATCCGCAGGAAGCCAAAGCCGGCTTGTTAGCCAGAACCTGGAATGCCGGTCTGGTAGCTTCTTTGCTGGACCGGGCCGATGCCGACCGTTCCCGCCCTGAAGATTTAGGGCCTGAATTTGGTTTGGCGGAAGGCGTTTACCGCTTGTCCGAGAATCAGGCTCAAGCGATTCTGGATTTGCGCCTGCATCGCCTGACCGGATTGGAGCAGGAAAAAATCGTCAATGAGTACCGGGAGTTGCTGGCGTTGATCGACGAATATCTGCATATCCTCGGCAGCGACGTGCGCCTGATGGAAGTGATCCGCGAGGAGTTGGAGGAGATCCGTAACCAGTATGCCGACCAACGTCGCACCGAAATAGTCCAGGATTACTCCGACCTGTCGGCAGAGGATCTGATCACCGAAGAAGACATGGTGGTGACCATGTCACACGAAGGCTATGTCAAAACTCAACCACTCAACGATTACAAGGCCCAGCGCCGTGGCGGCCGCGGCAAATCGGCGACCGCCACCAAGGAAAACGATTTCGTCGAGAAACTGATCATCGCCAATACCCACGACACGATTCTGTGTTTCTCGTCGGCCGGTAAAGTCTACTGGCTACGGGTATTCAACCTGCCGGTCGCCAGCCGCGCCTCGCGCGGCAAGCCATTTGTAAATTTGCTGCCGCTGGAAGAGGGCGAAAAAATCAATGCGATGCTACCGGTGCGCGAATACAGTGCCGATAAATACATTTTCATGGCCACTTCGTCCGGCACCGTCAAGAAAACGCCGCTACCCGAATTCGAGCGCCAACGCAGCAACGGCAAGATCGCGATCGATTTGAGCGAAAATGATACTTTAGTCGGCGTCGCGATTACCGACGGCCAGCAGAACGTCTTGCTATTCAGTAGCGACGGCAAGGCGGTTTGTTTCAACGAAACCGACGTGCGCTCTATGGGTAGAACCGCGGCCGGCGTGCGCGGCATTCGGTTGCAGGACGGCCAAAAAGTCATTTCGTTGATCGTCGCCAGCGAAGGTACGGTCCTGAACATCACCGAAAACGGCTACGGCAAGCGCACCCGCCTGGAAGAATTCACTCAACATCGGCGCGGCGGCCAGGGCTTGATCGCAATTCAAACCTCGGAACGTAACGGCGCGGTAGTCGGCGCGGTATTGGTTAACGATACCGACGAAATCATGCTGATCACCGACGGCGGCACGCTGGTGCGGACCCGGGTCAAAGAGATTTCGGTCGTCGGCAGAAATACTCAGGGCGTTACCGTGATTCGGCTTGACAAAGGCGAGAAAGTGGTTGGCGTGGACCGCATTGATGGCCTTGGCGATGAAGATGGCGACGAAATCGGCGATCAGGATTTCGAGGACGGCACCCCGTCCGCTGCGGGAGAGGAAGAGTAATGGCAAGAATTTACAATTTTAGCGCCGGCCCGTCGATGCTCCCGGAAGCCGTGCTGTTGCAAGCCCAGCAAGAAATGCTGGACTGGCAGGGCAGTGGCATGTCGGTGATGGAGATGAGCCATCGCGGCAAACATTTCATGGCGATTGCCGAGCAAATGAAGGCGGACCTGATCGAATTGCTAGAGGTTCCGGCCGGTTATCAGGTGTTGTTTCTGCAAGGCGGTGCCACCGCGCAATTTGCGATGATTCCGCAAAATATTCTGAACGGCAAAACCAAGGCCTGTTACGTCAATACCGGCGCTTGGTCCACTGCTGCGATCAAGGAAGCCGGCAAGTATTGCGAAGTGCAACTCGCCGCCAGCGGCGAAGCTGGCTCCTTTACCACGATTCCGGCTTACGCCGAGTGGCAGATCGATTCCGGCGCTGCTTATCTGCATTACACCTCGAACGAGACCATCCACGGCGTCGAATTCAACGACGTGCCCTCGGTAGGTGAGCTGCCGCTGGTTTGCGACATGTCGTCCAATATTTTGTCGCGGCCGGTCGACGTTAGCCGCTATGGCATCATTTACGCCGGCACTCAGAAAAACATGGGGCCGTCCGGCGTAACCGTTATTATCGTGCGCGACGATCTGGTCGGGTTGGAAGCGAAAAATACGCCGGCAGTATTCAGTTACGCCCAACAAGCCAAAGCCGATTCCATGCTGAACACGCCCGCCACCTACAACTGGTATTTGTTGGGCTTGACTCTGCAATGGCTGAAAGGCGAGGGCGGCGTCGGCGCGATCGAGCAGCGCAACATCCGCAAAGCCGGGAAGCTGTACGATGCTATCGACAATTCCAGCTTATATCGAAACCCGGTCGACAAGGCTTACCGTTCGCGGATGAATGTGCCGTTCGTGTTGAGCGACCCGGCGCTGGACAAGGAGTTTTTGGCTCTAGCCGAGCGCAACGGTTTGAGCACTTTGGCCGGCCACCGGTCGGTCGGCGGCATGCGTGCCAGCATTTACAATGCAATGCCGGAAGCCGGCATTGATGCGTTGATAGCCTTCATGGCCGAATTCGAGCGTACCCACTAAGGCTTTATGACACCGATCATTCCGTTGTCCGAACTGCGCGATCGTATCGACGCGATAGACCAACAGATTCTGGAACTGGTGAACCGGCGCGCGGAATGCGCGCTTGAAGTGGCCCGCACCAAACAGGCCGAAGGCGAGACCGGCAGTTTTTATCGCCCGGATCGGGAGGCGCAGGTATTACGGCGGATCAAGGAACTCAACCCGGGACCGTTAGGCGACGATGCCGCCGCACATTTGTTTCGGGAGCTGATGTCGGCCTGTCTGGCGCTGGAAAAACCGCTGGAAGTGGCGTTTCTCGGCCCTGCCGGTACCTTTTCTCAGCAAGCCACCTTCAAACATTTTGGTCATGCGGTTAAAGACATTCCGGTACCGACCATTCATGAAATCTTTCAGGCGGTCGAGACCGGCCATTGCCAGTTCGGCGTGGTGCCGGTGGAAAATTCCACTGAAGGTGTGATTGCCCACACGTTGGACCGCTTCATGGACAGTCCGCTGCAGATTTGCGGCGAAGTCGAGATTCGGGTGCACCAGAACCTGCTCGGCAAGATGGATAGCTTGGTCGGCATTAGCGAAGTGTTCTCACACCAGCAATCGTTGGCCCAGTGTCGGCAATGGCTGACTGCGAATCTACCCGGCGTACCCTGTACTGCGGTGAGCAGCAACGCCGAGGCCGCCCGTCTGGCTTCGCTGGACCATAGCAAGGCTGCAATCGCCGGTTTGACCGCTGCGGAGTTGTACGAGTTGAACGTCATCGAAAAGCATATCGAGGACGAAGCCAACAACACCACCCGTTTTATCGTCATCGGCCGTTTGCAACCGGTTTCGACCGGCCTGGACAAGACGTCCATTCTGGTGTCCACCGGCAACCAGCCCGGTGCGTTGCACCGTATTCTGCAGCCGTTCGCACAATATGGGATCAGTATGACCCACATCGAGTCGCGCCCTTCGCGGCAAGGTTTGTGGGAGTACGTATTCTTTATCGACATCGAAGGTCATCGCGAAGACGAAGAAGTGGCCAAAGCGTTGAAAACATTGGAAAACAACGTCAAGATGCTGAAAGTACTGGGTTCCTATCCTAAAGCCGTCATTTAATCCGTTTGCTTCATGAATCAATTTTTACAACTTGCCTTGGAAGGCGTTCAGCAATTGATGCCTTACGTGCCGGGTAAACCGGCCGAAGAATTGCAGCGCGAGCTGGGTTTGAGCGAAGTCATCAAACTGGCGTCCAACGAAAATCCGCTCGGCACCGGCCGCAAGGTCGCCGAAGCGATTCAAAATACCTTGCCGGAAATCGCCCGTTATCCTGACGGTAGCGGTTACGCCTTGAAAACAGCGATCTCTGCCCGCTGGGGTGTGGATTTAGCACAGATCACGCTGGGTAACGGTTCCAGCGAGATTCTGGAACTGGTCATGCGCACCTTCGTCGCGCCGGAGCATGAAGTGGTGTTCGCTCAACATGCCTTCGCTTTGTATCCGATTTTGACCCAAGCGGTCGGGGCCAAGGCCGTGGTTGTGCCAGCCAAGGACTATGGTCACGATCTGGACGCAATGCGCGCGGCAGTGACTGATAAAACCCGCGTGGTGTTCATCGCCAACCCCAACAATCCGACCGGTACTTTGCTGGCTTCGCAAGCGGTGGAAGATTTTATCGGTTCGTTGCCGAAATCCGTGCTGTGCGTGCTGGACGAGGCCTATTACGAGTTCGTGGAGCCCGCCGTTCGCACCGAGTCGATGCAATGGCCGATCAAATATCCGAATCTGGTGATTGCCCGCACTTTTTCCAAAGCTTACGGTTTAGCCGGCTTGCGCATCGGCTTTGGCGTGTCGTCGCCGGAGGTTGCGGATTTGCTGAATCGGGTACGCCAACCATTCAACGGCAATATGCTGGCTTTGGCGGCGGCGGAAGCAGCGATGACCGACTCTGATTACTTGGCGGAGACCGTTTCAGTCAACAACGCCGGCATGGCGCAATTGACTGCAGCGTTCAAAGCCCTGGATCTGCCGTGGATTCCTTCGTCCGGCAATTTCGTGTCGGTGGATATGAAGCAACCGGCCTTGCCGCTTTACCAGGCCTTGCTGCAAAAAGGCGTCATCGTCAGGCCAGTGGCCAATTACGAAATGCCCAATCACTTGCGGGTCAGTATTGGCACCGCACGGGAAAACCAAATTTTCATCGATGCATTAGCGCAGGTGCTGCAAGGTGTTTGAGCGCCTGTGCATCATCGGCATTGGCCTGATCGGCGGCTCTATCGCCAAGGCCGCTCGTGCCGAAGGTTTGTGCCAGCAGGTGGTCGCATTGGGGCGGGAAAAAAATCTGCCCAATATGCAACGCGCTCTGGAATTGGGCGTGGTCGATGCGTTTTACACCGATACCGCGCAGGCGATGGCCGGCACCGATTGCGTAATCATTTGCACGCCGGTCGGCAGCATGCAGGCTATCTTCCAGCAATTGAAACCGTATTGGAATCCGCAAACCCTCTACAGCGACGCCGGTAGCACCAAAGGCAGTGTGATCGAGGCGGCGCGGGCAGTGTTCGGTGAAGTACCGAGCAACTTCGTACCCGCGCATCCGATTGCGGGCGCCGAGCGCAGCGGCGTTGAGGCGGCAAAGGTCGATTTATACAAGAATCGCCGCGTGATTCTGACACCTTTGTCTTCAACCGACGCCGGAGCCGTCGATAAACTCGGTGAGTTCTGGCTGCGCATCGGTTCCAGCGTATCGGTGATGACGGTCGAGCATCACGACACGGTGTTGGCGGCCACCAGCCATCTGCCGCATATTCTGGCCTTTGCCTTGGTCGGCATGCTCGGGCGCAAGGACGAGCAGCGCGAGATTTTCAAATACGCCGCCGGCGGCTTCAAGGATTTTAGTCGCATCGCCTCCAGCGATCCGACCATGTGGCAGGACATTTGTCTGGCCAACAAACAGGAAATCATTCCGCTGATTCAACAATTTCAAGCCGAGCTTGGCCAAATCGAACGTCTGTTGCAAAACGATGAGGCATCATCATTGTTTGACACCTTTAGTTATGCCAAGCAAGCCCGGCAACGTTTTCTCGAAACTTTTGACGATCCCACTTAACCATTATGTCCTCATCCACTAACGTCATTTTCCAAGTCCAACCCGGCGGCAGCCTGAACGGCGAAATTCGCGTACCCGGCGACAAGTCCATGTCCCACCGCTCGATCATGCTCGGCTCTTTGGCCGAGGGTGTCACCCATGTCACCGGTTTTTTGAATGCCGAAGACGCCATTTCCACGTTGGAAGCGTTTCGGGCGATGGGCGTTAAGATCGAAGGTCCAGTCAACGGCGAAGTGACGATCCACGGCGTCGGCAAGCACGGTCTAAAGGCGCCGGAAAAACCGTTATACCTGGGCAATTCTGGCACTTCGATGCGTTTATTGTCCGGTCTGTTGGCTGGCCAGCCGTTCGACTGCGTGTTGACCGGCGACAAATCGCTGGAGTCTCGGCCGATGAAGCGCGTTACCGTGCCTTTGGCACAAATGGGCGCCGAAATCGAAACCCAGCCCAACGGTACTGCGCCGCTGCATATCAAAGGTAAGGCCGGCAAATTGCAAGGCATGCATTACGATATGCCGATCGCCAGTGCTCAGGTCAAATCCTGTTTGTTGCTGGCCGGCATGTACGCCGAAGGCGAAACTAGCGTTACCGAACCGGCGCCGACCCGCGACCATACCGAGCGCATGCTGGCCGGTTTCGGTTACCCGGTCACCCGCGACGGCGCCACCGCGAAGATCAGTAGCGAAGGCAAGTTGACCGCAACCAATATCGACGTACCGAGTGACATTTCTTCGGCGGCATTTTTCCTGGTCGGCGGCAGCATTGCGCCGAATTCCGACGTTACTTTGAAGCACGTCGGTATCAATCCGACCCGCACTGGGGTGATTGATATTCTGCGTTTGATGGGCGCCAACATCGAAGTCTTGAACGAGCGTAAAGTCGGCGGCGAGCCGGTGGCCGATTTGCGCGTGCGTTCGGCGCAGCTGAAAGGCATCAATATTCCCGAGCATCTGGTGCCGCTGGCGATCGACGAGTTTCCGGTGTTGTTCGTCGCCGCGTCCTGCGCCGAGGGTCAAACCGTGTTGACTGGCGCCGAAGAGTTGCGCGTCAAGGAATCCGACCGCATCCAAGTCATGGCGGACGGCTTGCAAATTTTGGGCATAGACGCGCAACCGACTAAAGACGGCATGGTCATCAATGGCGGCCAATTGGGTAGCGGCGAAGTCGATTCCCACGGCGATCACCGCATCGCCATGTCGTTTTCGATTGCCGGCCTGCGCGCCAGCGGCCCGATCACAATTAACGATTGCGCCAACGTTAACACCTCGTTTAAAGAGTTTCCGGCGTTAGCGACGCAATTGGGTTTGAAATTGGGCACGATGTAAGTTATGTCAGTTCCGGTCTTAACGATTGATGGCCCCAGCGGGGCTGGTAAAGGCACGGTTAGCCGAGCTGTGGCAAGGCTTCTGGGTTGGAATTATCTGGATAGCGGCTCGATATACCGCTCGCTGGCGATCGCCTGCTTGCAGGCAGAATTGGATTTAGCTGATATCGATGCGGTTTGCGATATTGCGGAAAGCATGACGCTGAGTTTTGATTGTGGCGATAATTTACGGGTACTTTTAAACGGTCAAGACATAACCGATTTGCTAGGCACTGAAACTACCGGCAATGCGGCGTCCATCATTGCCGCCTATCCGCCTGTACGGGCATTGTTGCTGCAAAAACAAAAGGATTTTCAACAGCTTCCAGGTCTGGTCGCCGACGGGCGCGACATGGGTAGCGTGGTGTTTCCGGATGCCCAGTTTAAAGTTTACTTGACCGCCAGTGCCGAAGAAAGGGCGTTGCGTAGATATAAACAGTTGATTGAAAAGGGAATTGATGCTAACCTTCCGCAAATCACTCGGGAGATAGAGGAGCGCGATCGTCGCGATACTCAGCGGGCTTCGGCGCCGCTCACCGTGCCGGAAGGTGCGCATTTTATCGATTCATCCAGCTTGTCTATTCAACAGGTGATTGATCAGGTAGTAAATCTAGTCGAATGAGACTTTTGGCAGTTATCGGCATTAGCCGGTAGCTTTTATTAATTTTTTGATAATTGTTAAAACTTGCTGGTGTTGTGGCAAGTTTGGGAAAGTAAAGATGGGCGAAAGCTTTGCAGAGTTGTTTGAAGAGAGTTATGCCAAGACCGAAATGCGTCCTGGCGCGATGTTGATTGGTACCGTTGTCGACATCGAAAACGAATTTGTCATCGTCAGTACACAGGCGAAATCAGAAGGTGTCATTCCGAAATGGCAATTCCTGAATGCCGACGGCGACTTGGAAGTCAATATCGGTGACGAGATCGAAGTTGCTCTCGATCTGTTTGAAGACGGCCTGGGCGCCACGCTTCTTTCCCGTGACAAAGCCAAGAAAAGCAAGGCGTGGGCTGAATTGGAAAAAGCCTTCGAAACTCAAGAAACTGTTATTGGCCGTATCAACGGCAAAGTTCGCGGCGGTTTCACCGTGGCGGTTGGCGCATTGCGTGCCTTCTTGCCTGGCTCTCTGGTTGACGTGCGTCCGATTCGCGACACCGCGTTTCTGGAAAACCGCGACCTGGAATTCAAAGTCATCAAAATCGACCAAAAACGTAACAACGTCGTGTTGTCCCGTCGTGCTGTCGTCGAAAGCGAATACAGCGCAGAGCGCGAAGAATTGGTTAAAACGCTGCAAGACGGCGCGATTGTTACCGGTATCGTCAAAAACCTCACCGATTACGGTGCCTTTATCGACCTGGGCGGCGTCGACGGCTTGTTGCACATTACCGATATGGCATGGCGTCGCGTTCGCCATCCGTCCGAGTGCGTAGAGATCGGCCAGGAAGTTAAAGTCAAGGTCCTGAAATTCGACAAAGACAAAACCCGCGTATCCTTGGGTATGAAGCAAATGGATGAAGATCCATGGCAAAACATTGCTCGTCGTTACCCAGCCGGCACTCGCGTGTTCGGTAAGGTCAACAATCTGACCGACTACGGTTGCTTCGTCGAAATCGAAGAAGGCGTCGAAGGTTTGGTGCACGTTTCCGAAATGGATTGGACCAACAAAAACGTCAACCCGTCCAAAGTGGTTCAGTTGGGCGACGAAGTTGAAGTCATGGTTCTGGAAATCGACGAAGAACGCCGCCGTATTTCTTTGGGCATGAAACAATGCAAATCCAATCCTTGGGATGAATTTGCAGCGACTCATAACAAAGGCGACAAAATCTCCGGCAAAATTAAATCGATCACTGATTTCGGTATCTTCATCGGCCTGGAAGGCGGCATCGACGGTTTGGTGCACATGTCCGATATTTCCTGGAACGAGAACGACGAAGAAGCGATTCGCAACTACAAGAAAGGCGACGAAGTTGAAACTGTTATCTTGGCAGTGGATTCCGAGCGCGAGCGTATCTCTCTCGGCATCAAACAACTGGAACAAGACCCTTTCCAAAACTACATCGCTTTGCATGAGAAAGGTAGCTTAGTCAAAGGCATCATCAAAGAAGTCGATGCCAAAGGCGCCGTCGTCACTCTGGCCGACAATGTCGAAGGTTATTTGAGAGCTTCCGAAATTCAGCGCGACCGCGTCGAAGACGCCAGCAAGTTGCTGAAAGCCGGCGACGAAATCGAAGCCAAATTCGTCGGTGTCGATAAAAAGACCAAGTCTATTTCGTTGTCTATCAAAGCGAAGGATGCCGAAGAAGAATCCAACGCCATTAAAGATTATTCCCAGCAAAATGCAGGTACTGCAACGTTGGGCGATATCTTTAAACAAATGGACAAGTAATAAAACCATCTCCGAGGGTGGCATGGGCGCACTCATGCCACCCTTTTTTGATTATTCAGGGCTGGATGTGACGAAATCAGAATTGATAGAGATGCTGGCGCGTAAGCAGCCGCACCTCGCGCTTAAAGATGTGGAATTGGCGGTCAGATGTGTAGTCGATCACTTGAGCGATACATTGGCCAGTGGCGAACGAATCGAAATCAGAGGCTTTGGCAGTTTTTCATTACACCACCGTTCCGCCCGTCTGGGCCGGAATCCGAAAACCGGGGATTCGGTGTCGTTGACAGAAAAGCATGTGCCGCATTTCAAGCCTGGAAAGGAGCTGCGGGATATGGTCGACGCTTCCAGGGAAAAATACAAAATCGTTGATTAAGCCGTAATCGGAACGGGGTGCTTGGCTTCGTTCCCTCATTTCACGCTTCTAACGTGACGGCAGTAGCCATCACCATTCATCTCATCCCGTTTGTGGATCGCCAATCCAAATACAGTAATCGTCAGTGAGTTTATTTCATCACAACTACAGTTACGATCCTGGATATGGTCTTAACCTTAGCGATTTACTGACAGTCCCCGCGCCGGAGCAGCCGCTCGATTTTTGCAATTTCTGGCAGGAAAAATACCAACGAACCGTCGATATCGCAGCGGATTATTCGCTTGAATACCAGTCTACTCGTGCTGGTTACCGGGTCTACGATTTGCATTACCGTTCTACCGACGATTTCAAGATCGGCGGCTGGTTGCTGGAGCCCGAGAATCAAGCCATAACCCAAGCCATCGTCGTCGGCCATGGTTACGGCGGCAGGGATCAACCGGATTATCATCTGCAAATCGCCGGCGCCGCGTTGTTGTTTCCTTGCATGCGCGGTATTTCGCGCAGTCGCAACGGACATTTGCCGGAACAGCCTAACCAACACGTTTTGCATGCGATAGACGATCGGAATCGGTACGTGATTGGCGGTTGCGTCGAGGATATCTGGCTGGCAGTGACGGTTCTGGCGGCTATATATCCGCAATGTGCAGAGCGTATCGGCTATATGGGAATTAGCTTCGGCGGCGGCCTCGGTGCGTTGGCTGCGCCGTGGGACCGCAGGATCAAACGGTTGCATTTGAATGTACCGACGTTCGGCAACCAGCCTTTGCGTTTGAGTTTGCCCAGCAGCGGCAGTGCCGCTGCGCTGAAGGCGCACAGCCAATACCATCCTCATATTTTTGACACATTAGCCTATTACGATGCCGCGGTTGCCGCGCGCCATGCCAATCAACCCTTACATGCGGCAGTTGCGTTGTTCGATCCGGTTGTGGCTCCGCCCGGACAATTTGCAATTTACAACGCCTGGTCCGGCGAGAAGCGTTTGTTCGTGCTGGAGGCCGGGCATTTCGAATACCCCCGTCAACACGAACAGGATCGGCAATTGGTTGCCGAATTGCAGCAATTTTTCGGAGTATTGCCGGCATAGGTTATGAACCGCGAATACCACCACTGGTACAGCCCGCGATTGGGTAGAGACATGGAGTTTTTGGTATTCGGCCACGCCGGCGCCAAAGTCCTGGTTTTCCCGACGCGCGACGGTCGCTTCTTCGAATACGAAAACCTGGGCATCGTCGAACGGCTGCGTAACAAAATAGAGGCTGGCTACATACAGCTTTATTGCGTCGATAGTATTGACCACGAGACCTTTTACTGTTTTTGGCGTAAACCGCAAGACCGTATTCAGCGGCACATAGACTTCGAAGACTATGTGTTGAACGAGATCATGCCGTTCATGGCACTGAAAAATCCGCACCCTTGTGTGATTGCGCACGGTTGTAGCTTGGGGGCTTTTCATGCCGCCAACATTGCATTTCGCCATCCGCACTTGTTCAGGAAATTAGTGGCATTTTCCGGCCGATTTGATTTGACGCTGGAAGTCGAATGTTTCAAAAACCTGTTTGACGGCTATTACGACGAAAATATTTATTTCCACACGCCGAGCCATTTTTTGCCTAATCTGGCTTGCGAGGCGCAATTGTCGGCTATCCGGCGGATGGAAATTACCTTGGTGATCGGTAAGCAGGATCCGTTTTTGGCCAATAACCACGCATTGAGCCGGGTGTTGGCCGAAAAAAACGTGCCGCACGCGTTATACGAATGGGAAGGGCGGGCACACCAAGGCCATTATTGGCGGCGCATGGCGCCGCTGTATCTGTGAGCTCCGGGCGGAGTCTGGTTCCGACACTTCGGCTCAAATCGCATGGTCTCCATCGATTAGGTTGCCAAAAACAATTACTTCGGCTGACAGCCGACCGGCGGCAGGCAACTGCTCAGGAATCGTCGGCGGCAGCGGCCAGATCGGCCAACTGTTGCAAGCCGGCGCGGTAAGCGGCTTCCGAGTCGGTGCGTATGGTCGCGTGCGCCACTTTGCGACCCTTGCGCGGCGCTTTGTCGTACAAATGCAGGTGGGCGTTGGCGATACCCAGCACTTGGCCGTCGTCGGCGAGGCCGCCGATGAAATTGACCATGGCGGCGTAACCGCGCGGTGCGGTCGAACCCAACGGCAGGTTTAAAATCGCACGTAAATGGTTTTCGAATTGGCTGGTTTCGCTGCCTTCGATGGTCCAATGGCCGGAATTGTGGACCCGGGGCGCAAATTCGTTGGCCAGCAATGCATCGCCGGCATCGAACAATTCCAGCGCAACGACGCCGACATAATCGAGTTTTTCCAACAGGCGCCTGACGTAGTCTTCGGCCAGCGATTGCGCCGGATCTTTGTCGCGGCATTCGGCGATGCGCAAAATTCCGCCGCGGTGTCGGTTTTCCGAGAGCGGGTAATAAGCGATTTCGCCGGACGGACTGCGGGCGGCAATGATCGAGACTTCGCGTTGGAAATCGACGAAGCCTTCGACAATAGCAGCCGCACCCTGCATGCTGTCCCAGGCAGGAGCCAGATCGGCTTCCGACCGCAATACGGCCTGGCCTTTGCCGTCATAGCCCATGCGCCGGCTTTTCAAAATGGCCGGATAGCCGATATCCGCCATCGCCGCTTGCAAGTCGGTTAGGCTATCGATCGAGGCAAACGGCGCGGTGCCGATACCCAATTCGCGGAAGAAGTTTTTTTCCAGCAAACGGTCTTGCGCCACGGCCAAGGCGCCCGCCGGCGGATAGACTAGCGTGTGGCTGGACAAGAATTCGGCAACGTGGGCCGGCACGTTCTCGAATTCGTAGGTCACCACATCGGCTTTTTCGGCCAATTCGGCCAATAGAGCAGGGTCGTCGTAAGCGCCGAGCAAATGCTCGCTCAAGCCGCCGGCTCCGGCGTTGGCATCGGGATCGAGGACGATGAACTTCAGGCCCAGCGGATAGCCGGCCAGCGCAATCATCCTGGCGAGTTGGCCGCCACCCAGAATGCCAACCTTCATCCGGCCACCTGACGCGGGTCGGGAGTCGCGATGACGCTGTCGGTTTGTTGTTGGCGGTAGGCATCCAGCGCGGCCCGGTATTGCGGGTGCTTGTTGCTGATAATGGCAGCGGCCAGCAGCGCGGCATTGATGGCGCCGGCCTTGCCGATCGCCAGGGTGCCGACCGGAATCCCTGCCGGCATTTGCACGATGGACAATAGTGAATCCATGCCGTTTAAAGCTTTGGACTGGACCGGTACTCCCAACACCGGCAATGCGGTTTTAGCCGCAGTCATACCCGGCAAATGCGCGGCGCCGCCGGCGCCGGCAATGATGACTTCCAGACCTTTGCTCTCGGCGGTTTCGGCGTAGCGAAACAGTTTGTCGGGGGTCCGGTGCGCCGATACCACTTCCACTTCGTGGGGAATGTCCAGATGCTCCAAGGTCTGCGCAGCATGCTGCATGGTTTCCCAGTCGGAAGTGGAACCCATGATGATGCCTATCAATGCGGTCATGCAAAATCTCCGGTGTTTGCCATAAATCGTATCCGGGCGATTATCGCATAATTAGCGCGATTTTCTCGGTCGCCAAGTTGGGAAGCGGGCCGCGGTTAGTGTTAAGATAGCGCCCCTCTTATGACTCGAACCACCGAACCTAGGGACAGTAGAATGGAAAACGTGCAACATGCGACGCTGGAAGTCAGGGACTTATCCTGCTTTCGCGACGAACGCTTGTTGTTTTCGGCATTGAATTTCGAGGTGCAGGCAGGGCAGTCACTGTTACTGGAAGGCGCCAACGGCAGCGGCAAGACCACGCTGCTGCGCATCCTGTGCGGATTGCGCGAAGCCGATTCCGGCCGGATCATCTGGTGCGGCCAGCCGGCCGAGCAAAGCTCTTATTACCGGGATATGGCCTACGTCGGCCATGCCGACGGCACCAAAAAGGAATTGACGGTATTGGAAAATCTCAAATTCGCGTTGGCATTGGGCAGTCCTGGCAAGTATCAAATCGACCACGCGCTGGACAAAGTCAAACTGGCCGGTTTCGACGACAATCCGGTGCACACGCTGTCCGCCGGGCAAAAACGGCGCCTGTCTTTGGCCCGCTTGTTGATCACCCAAAATGTGTTGTGGATACTCGACGAACCGTTCACTTCACTGGATAAACAGGGTATCGCCTTGATCGAGTCGCTGATCGCCGACCACATCAGCCACGGCGGTATGGCGGTACTGACCTCGCACCACGATCTGCGCATGGCGGACCTGAATCTGAAACGTATCCACCTACAAGCATGCCATTGATCCGCGCCTTTATGGCCATCATCCGCCGCGATTTGCTGCTGGCGTTCCGCCGCCGCGCCGAAATGGCCAATCCGCTGTTTTTCTTTGTGCTGGTGGTGACCTTGTTTCCGCTGGCGATCGGCGCCCAACCCAATTTGTTGCAAGCGATGGCGCCGGGCGTGATTTGGGTGTCGGCCTTGCTGGCGACCTTGCTGTCGCTGGATAGCCTGTTCCGCAGCGATTTCGAAGACGGCTCGTTGGAGCAAATGTTGCTCAGTCCGCATGCCTTGTCGGTGTTGGTGCTGGGCAAAATCGTCGCCCATTGGCTGGTCAGCGGGCTGCCGCTGTTGCTGGTCGCGCCGCTGCTGGCCTTGTTCTTGGGGCTTCCCGAGCAGGCGATGGGAACTTTATGGCTGACATTGATCTTAGCTACTCCGTTATTGAGCCTGATCGGTGCTATCGGCGTGGCCTTGACGGTCGGTCTGCGCCGCGGCGGTATGTTGTTGTCTTTGCTGGTGTTGCCGTTATACGTGCCGGTGTTGATATTCGCCAGTGGCGCGGTCGATCGTGCCGCCGGCGGATTGCCGGTCGGCGCCCAATTGAATATTTTGTTGGCGATGTTGCTGGCGGCGCTGGTCCTGGCGCCGTTGCCGACTTCCATTGCGTTAAAAATGAGTGTTAATTGATGTCCTGGATCCCCGCGCCGGTCAGCCGGTTTTTTCACCGTACTTCTTCGCCGCCGCATTTTTACGCGCTGGCCGACCGTTTCATCCCTTGGCTGACGGCCGTTTTTCTGCTGCTGCTCGGCGCCGGCCTGTATGGCGGCTTGTATCTGGCGCCCACCGACTACCAACAGGGCGACAGCTACCGGATCATTTATATCCATGTGCCGGCGGCCTGGATGTCCTTGTTCGTCTACGTGATGATGGCAATAATGGGCGGCATTGCCCTGGTTTGGCGGATGAAACTGGCCGAGGTAATGCTGATCAGCAGCGCCCCGATCGGCGCAGGCTTTACCTTCGTCGCGCTGGTCACCGGATCGCTGTGGGGCAAGCCGATGTGGGGCACCTGGTGGGTTTGGGATGCCCGTCTGACCTCGGAGCTGATTCTGCTATTCCTGTATCTGGGCGTGATCAGCTTGTACGGCGCGATCGAGGACAAACGCAGCGCCGCCCGAGCGGTGTCTATCCTGGCTTTGGTCGGCGTGGTCAATATTCCGATCATTCACTATTCGGTGGAATGGTGGAATACGCTGCATCAGCCGGCGACAGTCAGCAAACTGGATAAACCGTCGATTCACATTACGATGCTGGTGCCGCTGTTGCTGATGGCGATCGCGTTCAAGTTTTACTACCTGATTGCGGTATTGCAGGCAGCCAAGCTGGAATTGCTGAAACGGGAAACCTCGTCGCAATGGGTGAAAAACATGTTGGAGAAACAGGCATGAGTTGGGACAGCTTTTGGTACATGGGCGGTTACGCCGCTTATGTCTGGCCGGCATACGGCGTCACGGCGCTGGTGTTGGCCGCGAACCTGGTGTGGCCGGTCTGGCAACGCAAACAATTATTCAGGCAACTGGCCATCAAACAAAAACGCGCGCAGTCCAAATGAAACCGATCCGCAAACAGCGCCTGCTGTTAATCCTGTTAATGTTGGCCGGCCTGGGCTTGGCGGCTTTTTTTGCGTTGAAGGCATTCAACGAAAATCTGATGTATTTCTTCTCGACCAGCGACGTCGTCGCCGGTAAGGCACCGAACAATGCGGTATTCCGGCTGGGCGGCATGGTCGTCAAAGGTAGCGTGCAGCGGCCCAACGCCGACTTGCTGGTGCGTTTCAAACTAAGCGATTTCAGCCAGGAGGTCGCGGTGGAATATTCCGGCATCTTGCCGGACTTGTTCCGCGAGGGGCAGGGCATCGTCGCCAAAGGCCGGCTGGATGGCCGCGGCGTATTCGTCGCCGAGGAAGTCCTGGCCAAACACGACGAGAATTACATGCCGCCGGAAGTGGCGGGTAGTCTGAAGAAACCGGCGGAGCAACCATGATCCCGGAAATCGGCCATTTCGCGCTGATCCTGGCGCTATGCATGGCGCTGGTTCAAGGCACGCTGCCCATATTCGGGGCCGGCAAGGCCGTTAGCGGCTGGGTCCATGTCGCCCGGCCGGCCGCATTCGGTCAGTTGGCGTTCATGGCGCTGGCCTACGGCTGTTTGACCTATGCCTTTATCAGCCACGACTTTTCGGTGGCCTATGTCGCCCAAAACTCCAATACCGAGCTGCCGTTTTTGTACCTGATCTCCGGTGTTTGGGGCGCACACGAAGGTTCCTTGCTACTGTGGGCATTGGCCTTGTCGATCTGGACCGGCTTGGTCGCCGCCTTCAGCGCCCGGATTCCCGATCCGACCCGGGCTCGGGTGCTGGGCGTGATGGGCTTGGTCAGCGTCGGCTTCATATTGTTTTTGCTGTTGACTTCCAATCCGTTCGAACGCCTGTTTCCGGCACCGGCCGAAGGCCGCGATCTGAATCCATTGTTGCAGGATCCCGGCTTGGCGATTCATCCGCCGATGCTCTACATGGGCTATGTCGGCTTTTCGGTAGCCTTCGCTTTTTCGATTGCCGCGCTCCTGGAGGGACGCCTGGATTCGGCCTGGGCCCGCTGGTCGCGGCCCTGGACCAATGTGGCCTGGATGTTTTTGACGCTGGGTATCACGCTAGGCAGTTGGTGGGCTTACTACGAACTGGGCTGGGGCGGCTGGTGGTTTTGGGATCCGGTCGAGAACGCCTCGTTCATGCCCTGGTTGGTCGGTACTGCATTGATCCATTCCTTGGCCGCCACCGAAAAACGCGGCGCGTTCAAGACCTGGACCGTACTGCTGGCGATTTTCGCCTTTTCGTTAAGTCTGCTAGGTACCTTTTTGGTGCGCTCCGGCGTGTTGACCTCGGTACATGCCTTCGCCAGCGATCCGGCCCGCGGTTTGTTCATCCTGATTTTTCTGGGTGTGGTGGTCGGCGGTTCGTTGCTGCTGTACGCGATCCGCGCGCCGCAGGTCAAAAGTTACGCCCGCTTCGAACTGGTTTCGAAAGAGTCGGTATTGCTGGTCAATAACGTTTTGTTGGTCGTGACCGCCGCCAGCATTCTGCTCGGCACGCTGTATCCGCTGGTGGTCGATGCCTTGGGTCTGGGTAAATTGTCGGTCGGTCCGCCGTATTTCAATGCGGTGTTCATCCCGTTGATGGCGCCGCTGGCCTTGGTGGTCGGGATCGGCGTGTTGCTGCGCTGGAAGAGCGACGATATCAAAGCGTTGGGCGCGCGCCTGCGCGGTTTGATTGCCGGCTGCATCGGCATCGCCGTGCTGGCACCGTTGGCGATGCCGTTTTATTCGTGGGGCGCCGCGTTGGGCGTGGCCTTGGCCTTGTGGACTGTGGCGGTCAGCGCTTTTGCCTTTAAACAACGCCTGCAAAGCTGGTCCTGGCAACGCTTGAAACAAATTCCGGCCGGCTTTTACGGCATGACCTTGGCGCATATCGGGATCGCGGTGTTCGTGATCGGCATCAGCTTCACGTCGGTCTACAGCATCGAACGCGACGTGCGTCTGGCGCCGGAGGAAACGCTGGATCTATTCGGTTACGTGTTCCAGTTTCACGGTGTCACCGCCAGTGAAGGCCCGAACTACCGCGCCGAACAAGGCCATTTGAGCGTCAGTCATAACGGAGAAATCGTCGCCGAGTTGGCGCCGCAAAAACGCGTGTACCGGGTGCAAACCATGCCGATGACCGAAGCGGCGATCGACGCCGGCCTGTTTCGGGATTTGTTCGTGGCCTTGGGCGAACCGTTGGGAGAGCAGGGCGCCTGGAGTTTGCGAGTCTATTATAAAGCCTTCATCCGCTGGATCTGGCTGGGCGGCGTGTTCATGGCATTGGGCGGGTTGCTGGCTGCCTGCGATCGCCGCTATCGGTTGCCGAGTAAACAAACTGCTGAAAATCGATGAAATATTTATTGCCGCTACTACTGTTTATCGCCTTGTCGGTATTTCTGGCGATAGGCTTGAAATTGAACCCGCGGGAAATCCCGTCGCCGTTGATCGACAAACCGGCGCCGGCTTTCACGTTGCCGATTCTGGCAACGCCGGAGCGGAGCCTGAGTCAGGCCGACTTGAAAGGTAAAGTCTGGTTGCTCAACGTCTGGGCCTCCTGGTGCGTGTCGTGCCGGGAAGAGCATCCGCTGTTGAACCAGTTGGCCAAACTGAACAAAGTCACGCTGGTCGGTCTGAATTATAAAGATCAGGCCGACGCTGCTCAGGGCTGGCTGGCAAGGCAGGGCAACCCCTACACGGTCAGCGTTATGGATAGCGAAGGTCGTACCGGCATCGATTACGGCGTTTACGGCGTGCCGGAGACTTTTGTTATCGATAAGCGCGGTGTGGTGCGTTACAAACATACCGGACCGATTCAAGCCGGCGATCTGGAAAAACTGTTTTTACCGCTGATTCAACAACTAGAGGCGGAAAGCGCATGAAATATTGGCTGATCCTGATGTTGTCGTTGCACTTGGTTCAGGCCAGGGCCGACATCGAATACCGCGACTTCAAACAACCGGAACAGGAGCAGGCCTACCAGAGCCTGATCAATGAGCTGCGTTGTCTGGTCTGCCAGAACCAGACCATCGCCGACTCCAACGCCGACCTGGCCAAGGACCTGCGCCGCCAGGTCTACGAAATGCTGCAACAAGGCAAATCGCAGCAGGACGTGGTCAATTTCATGACCGAGCGTTACGGCGATTTCGTCATGTATAAACCGGCGTTCAAACTGAAAACATTTTTGCTTTGGCTGGGGCCGGTGTTGTTCCTGGTCTTGGGTCTGGCCGTGGTTTGGACTTTGCGCGCCAAAGGCGCCAGTGCGGATAAGGAATTGTCGGCTGCCGAGCGGGAGAAATTAAAAAAAATTCTGGAACAGGGTGACGACGCGTGACTATCGAGTTTTGGCTGGCGATAGCCGGATTAGTGGCTGTGGCTTTGGCCATTTTATTGCCGCCCTTATTTAAAACCGCGCCCTTGCATGACGCCGACGGCGAAACCCGCAATAAAGCCATCGCCCGGCAACAATTGGCCGAACTGAAACAGCAACTGCAAGACGGCGTACTGACCCAAAGCCAGTTCGATGCTCAGTACCAGGAATTGCAACTGGCTTTATTGGATGAAATCCAGCAAGACGCACCGGCTAAGGCTGCGCTCAGGCCCGGAACCGGGCGCTGGGTGATTCCGCTGCTTGGCCTGGCGCTGCCTGTATTGAGCCTGTTTCTCTACTTTACGTTGGGCGAGCCGCAAGCGCTTGCCAAGGCTGAACTGGCGCAAAATCAGGCTAAAGCAGCCGATAATGTGCAGAATATGGTCGCCGCGTTGGCACAGCGCCTGCAACAACAACCGGACGATCTTGAGGGCTGGATGATGTTGGGTCGGGCCTATTTGTACATGCAACAATACGATAGCGCCGCCCAAGCGTTCGCCGAATTGAACCGGCGTAAACCGAACGAACCGGCGGTGATGCTGCATTATGCCGACGCCTTGTCGATGGCGCGTAACGGCCAGATGCGGGGCGAACCGGCCGCATTGGTCTATCAGGCATTGAAACTGGTGCCGGAAGACCAAACCGCGCTGTGGCTGGGCGGTATGGCCAAAGCCGAGGAAGGCGACTTTGCCCAAGCCATCGCCTATTGGCAAAAACTGTCGGCCATGTTGCCGGAGCAAGACGAAACCCGGCAGCAATTACAGAAAATGATTGCGATGGCGGAGGCTGAAACCCAGCAGGGCGCTGGCGCTGCGGCTGCTAAGGCCCCGGTCGAAATTAAAATCGATGCCTCCCTCGCTGCCGAGCTGAAAACCAAGGCAAAACCGGACGACACGCTATTCGTTTACGCCCAAGCGTTGACCGGTCCGAAAATGCCGTTGGCCATCGTCAAGCAACAGGTAAAAGACCTGCCGCTGCAAGCCGTACTCAACGACAGCATGGCCATGCAGCCGCAAACCCATCTGGCCGATTTCAAACAACTGCGTATCGTTGCCCGCATATCCAAATCCGGCAACGCGATGCCGCAACCGGGCGATCTGCTCGGCAGTGCCGAAGTCACTCTGGACGGATCGCCGACGGCGGCCGTCAGTGTGACCATCGATCAGGAACTGAAATGATGGACCAATCGATAAAATTCGATCTGGACTTGATCAAACGCTACGACAAGTCTGGTCCGCGCTATACATCTTATCCGACCGCATTGGAGTTGCACGAATGCTTCGGCGAGGTCGAATACCGCCGGCATATCGAAAAATCCAATGCCGCCGGCGGACCGCTGTCGCTGTACTTCCATATTCCGTTCTGCGACACCGTCTGTTTCTATTGCGCCTGCAACAAGATCGTCACCAAAAACCGCGCCCATGCGCTGCCGTATCTGGACAATCTGTGCCAGGAGATCGAGATGCAAGGGGCGCTGTTCGACCGGAGCCGGCCGGTCAACCAATTGCATTGGGGCGGCGGAACGCCGACCTTTTTGAACGCCGAGCAAATGCGGCGGTTGATGGACACGACTCGGGCCAATTTCAATCTGCACAGCGACGATAGCGGCGAGTATTCGATCGAAGTCGACCCGCGCGAAACCGACGACCGCACCATTGCCGAGCTAAGAGCGTTGGGATTCAATCGCATCAGCCTCGGTTTGCAGGACTTCGATCCGGACGTGCAAAAAGCCGTCAACCGGCTGCAGAGCAAGGAACAAACCTTCGCGGTACTGGAAGCGGCGCGCAAGGAAGGCTTCCGCTCCACCAATATCGATTTGATTTACGGCTTGCCGTTACAAACCGTGCACAGCTTTGCCGATACCCTGGGCCAGGTACTGGCCTATGCCCCGGACCGCTTTTCGATCTTCAATTACGCCCACATGCCCAGCCGTTTCAAAACTCAGCGCCAAATCGACGAAGCGGCCTTGCCGTCGCCGGCGGCGAAACTGGAGATTTTGCAAATGGTCGGCCAAAAACTGACCGATGCCGGCTATGTCTACATCGGCATGGACCATTTCGCCAAGCCGGACGACGAATTGGCCGTGGCCCAACGCGAGGGCAAGCTGTACCGCAACTTCCAGGGTTACTCCACCCATTCCGACTGCGATTTGGTCGGCTTGGGCGTGACCTCGATTGGTCGGGTCGGCGACGCCTACATGCAAAATTACAAGGAACTGGACGAATACGACGCAGCCATCGCGCAAGCTAAATTGCCGGTGTTTCGCGGCGTGGATCTGGACGACGACGACAAACTGCGCCGGGCCGTGATTACTCAACTGATTTGCCATTTCGAACTGAGCTTCGAATACATCGAACGGGAATTCGGTATCGTCTTTAACGATTATTTCGCCGCCGAATTGGCAAACCTGCAGCCGATGAAAACCGACGGTTTGTTGGATTTAACCGCCGCCGGCATTCAAGTATCCAGCGCCGGCCGCCTGCTGATCCGCAACATCTGCATGGTGTTTGACAAGTATCTGGCGCAGAAACAACAACAATTCTCCCGAGTCATTTGACTCGTTTTGATTCCAACGTTGCGAATTTTTCGGTCAAGGCTGTGCCGAAAATCTTCCGCAATGATTGTCCATCTCCGGTCCGGAAACCGATTTTCATCGGATCTTAATGCTTTATGTAGGTTTTCTTTCACTTTTCATCTGTAAATTCGATAGCTTTTTGGGCTGACGCCTCAAAGCGAGATGGCTTGTATCTGCCTGCCAAAAGGCTCGAAAACTACCGGGCCTTGCCCATGGCCATATCAGGCCACAGATACTCGCATGCTGCCGATTCTATAAAGTAAATAAGGAAATCTCATGTCACTAACCGCTTCCCTAATCGCCGCCAATCTTTTAACTGTGCCGCTTTATTTTCCAAGCCGCGAAGCGGCCGAACAAACGCTAGCCGGCTATAACTATGGCTTGAAGCAGCTCAGCGATGGCCGTTACCAAGCTTTCGTGTCGGGATTGAACGGTTCAGGGCAACAAAGCGCGATTGGGACTCAAACGACTGATGCGCTGGCCCAAAATCAGATTGGGGCAGGTAGTACCGATGCTACTGAAATGCCGTTTCCCAAAGTTACGCTTAAGGAAAAAGTCAACGGCCAGGCTGCGATCCAAGCTTTAGGCGATCAATTACCTGCGGTTGCCGAACAATACGGCATGTCGGCCGAACGTTTGCAATCTATCTTAAGTACCGATCCTAGCGCTTGGATCGACCAAAGCGGCCACTTGTTATACATCGATGCCGCGCATGAGCCGACGCCTCTGCCGGAGAGCCGGATTGCCGGCGTCACCAGCGCGTACGCTACCACTGCCAGCGGAACCGATACTTTCAAGGCCACGGCTGCGGCGAGTGCGGATCCATTTACGCTCCATAGTAAACCCGGATCGAACCGCACCATATATCTGGATTTTAACGGCTACCAGGCCAGTAACAGCGCTTGGTACAACGGTACGTTGAATGCCAAGGCCTATGATACCGATGGTAATCCATCCGGTTTTAGCAGTGCGGAACAGAACAATATTCGCGAAATTTGGCAGCGGGTGGCGGAGGATTACGCGCCTTTCGATGTGGATGTGACGACGCAGGAACCCGCGGCCGCAGCGCTGCAGCGCACCAGTAGTTCGGACGTCGTGTATGGTATTCGTGCCGCGATCACGCAATCGATGCCCGAGCTTTGCAGCCAAGCCTGCGGCGGGGTTGCCTACATCAATGTGTTTTCCTATTATTCGTCGAGCAGTCCCGACTATTACAACCCAGTCTGGGTGTTTTTCGATAAGTTGGGTGGCGGCAATCCGAGATATGTCGCCGATGCCGTTTCGCACGAAGTGGGCCACGCTCTGAATTTGACTCACGACGGTACCTCCAGCAGCAGTTACTATGCGGGCCAGGGCAGTGGGGCCACCGGTTGGGCGCCAATTATGGGGGTCGGCTATTACCAACCGGTAACTCAATGGAGCAAGGGCGAATATCCGGACGCCAATAACCAGCAAGACGATATTGCTGTGATCGCGGCGGCCGGTGCGCCGCAACGCGCCGACGATTTCGGCGGAACGCCAGCCACTGCGGCGCCGCTGTCTGGCAGCGCTGGCGCGGTATTGCAAATTGGCACTATCGAGAGCCGTACCGATCTCGATGTATTCAGTTTCTCTACCGATGGCGGCAATGTGCAATTCAACGCCGCCTCCGGGGCGGTATCAGCCAATCTGGATATTTCGTTAAAGTTGATGACCAGTTCCGGCACCGTCCTGGCTAGCGCAAACCCGGCGGATAGCTTGTCGGCTTCATTGGCGGCGACCCTGGCGCCGGGCCAGTATTTTCTGCAAATTGACGGCATTGGCTACGGCGACTTGACTACCGGATACTCTGACTATGCCAGTATCGGTCAATACCTGATTACCGGTACTTATCCGAAAAGCGGTGCCACAACGATAGCGCCGACTGCCGTGATTTCGGCTTTGCCGACCAGCGGTACTGCGCCGCTGAACGTGAGTTTGAATGGTACCGGCTCGGTCGATCAGGATGGCTCGATCACCGCTTACGCCTGGAATTTCGGTGACGGTACGCCAAACAGCAATTCCGCCAGCGTCAGCCATGTCTACAACACGCCCGGTACTTACAATGCCACCTTGACGGTGACCGACAACAGCGGCTTGAAAGGCAGTGCCACTCAAGTCATCTCGGTAGCTCAAGCACCAGTGGCGCTCAGTATGAAAGCCGCCAGCACCAAAGTGACACGGCGGCTGGTGGGGAAAAACAAGGCGCAATGCGTGGCGACGGTGACGATCAATGACGGTGTTTCTGCCGTTTCCGGCGCAACCCTCTACGGAAGCTGGAGCGGGTCGGTGAAAACCGGCAGCGGCTCGACTACGGTAACCGGTGTTACCTCGGCTACCACCGGTACGACCGGTACCGCCAGTCTCAGTAGTGCGAACTTACCGGTGAATTCGTCCGGAACCTGCGCGTTTACCGTGACCAAGGTCGTCAAGAGCGGTTACAGCTACGACGGCAGCGGCCAAGTGTCCGCTAGTTTTAGCTGGTAGGCCGGAAACCAAGTCCGCAACAGCAAAAGGCGCCGCGATCACGGCGCCTTTTTTCGTCAAGGTGTCAACAAATCCGGGCGCCAATTCCGGCGCATAGTCTGTGGCCGGCAGCAGCAACCGATCAGGACGGTCAATCCCTGACCCAATTCTCAACCAACCGGCTCGGTATATGCGGCGACTCGCTGGATTGCGGGTAGGGCTGGCCGCTGGTTACCCGATAGATCACCCGCAGCATGTCGGCCAGCAGCAGCCAGGTGATCAGCATGAACAGGCAGGTCAGGCCGGCGTTCAGGTAATCGTTGAAAATCAATTGCGGGGCGCTTTTCAGTTGTGCGGCCGGCAGCGAACCGCTGGCGATTTTCGCCGACAAATCGGCGGCATGGGCCAGAAAACCGATGCGTAAATCCTCGGCGAACAATTTCTGCCAGGCCGCGCTGCTGGTGACGATAATCAGCCAGGACAGGGGCAGGGCGGTCACCCAGGCGTACCTGAGCTTGCCGGATTTGACCAGAATTGTCGTCGCCACGCACAGCGCGATTGCCGCCAGCATTTGGTTGGCAATGCCGAACAGCGGCCACAGGCTGTTGATGCCGCCCAACGGATCGATCGCCCCCATGTACAGGAAGTAACCCCAGGCGCCGACTACGGCGGCGCTGGTCAGTAAGATGCTGGCGTAACCGCCGCTGCTGCCGCGGCCGATATTGAAGTTACCGAGGATGTCCTGCAGCATGAAGCGGGCGACGCGGGTGCCGGCGTCCAGCGTGGTCAGGATGAACAAGGCTTCGAACATGATCGCGAAATGGTACCAGGCGGCTAGCAGATGTTGGCCGAACACCTGGGCGAACAAACTCGCCATGCCGACCGCCAGTGACGGCGCGCCGCCGGTGCGGGCGAACAAGGTCGATTCGCCCATGGTCTGCGCCAATTGCTGCATTTGCTCGACGGCCACCGGAAAGCCCCAACTGCTGATTTTCGCCACCGCTTCCGCCGCTTCCTTGCCGACCACGCCGGCCGGGCTGTTGATGGCGAAATAAACCCCCGGCTCCAACACCGACGCTGCGATCATCGCCATGATCGCGACAAAGGATTCCATCATCATTGCGCCGTAGCCGATAAAACGGGCGTCGGTTTCGTTAGCCAGCAATTTGGGTGTGGTGCCCGACGAAATCAGTGCATGAAAGCCGGAAATTGCGCCGCAGGCGATGGTGATGAACACGAACGGAAACAGTTTGCCGCCGAAGATCGGGCCGCTGCCGTCGATAAACTGGGTCAAGGCCGGCATTTTTAGCTCGGGTCGCAAGATCAGAATCGCCACGGCCAGCGCGGCAATCGTGCCCAGTTTCATGAAGGTGGACAGGTAGTCGCGCGGCGCCAGCAGCAGCCAGACCGGCAACACCGCGGCGGCGAAGCCGTAACCGATCACCATCAACGCCAGTTCCGGCGCGTCGTAATCGAACCAGCCGCGGATGGCCGGATTTTCGTCGATCCAGCCGCCGCCGACCACTGCAAACACCAGTAACGACACGCCGATCAGCGTCGCTTCCAGCACCCGCCCCGGCCGCAAATGGTTCAGATAAATGCCCATCAACATCGCGATCGGTATCGTCGCGGCAACGGTGGCGGTGGCCCAGGGGCTGTGTTTCATCGCATTGACCACGACCAGGCCCAGTACCGCGATCAGGATCACCATAATCGTCATCACCCCCAGCATCGCGGCGCCGCCGCCGATGTTGCCCAATTCGTCCTTGGCCATCTGCCCTAGCGAGCGGCCGTCGCGCCTGACCGAGAAAAACAGCGTCACGAAATCCTGCACGCAGCCGCCCAGCACCGCGCCGATCAGGATCCACAAGGTGCCCGGCAGATAGCCGAACTGCGCGGCCAGGGTCGGGCCGATCAACGGGCCGGGGCCGGCGATGGCGGCGAAATGGTGGCCGAATACCACCCATTTGTGGGTGGGCATGAAGTCGCGGCCGTCGTCGAAGCGTTCGGCCGGCGTGGCGCGGCTGGCATCGAGCACCAGGACTTTGGCGGCGACGAAGGCGCTATAAAAGCGGTAGCCGAGCGCGTAAACGCAGACCGCGGCGACGATCAGCCACATGCTGCTGATGGTTTCGCCACGCTGCAAGGCAATGCCGGCGATGGCGCCGGCCGCGGCCAGAGCGACGAGGCCCCAGAATAGGTTGATGGGAAGCGAGTGCTTGTTGCCTGACATGACGATTCCTGTCTGAAAGTCGGATTGGGATGCGATGGATTTCGCAAAATGGTAGCACGCCGCCGGCGTTCGCGGCAGGCGCTTTATCCCTAAAACCCTGCCGTTCGCTACCAAGTGCAGCCGGTCCGGCCGCATCGCGCCTGCCGGTCGGCAAGATCGCGGTGTTGTGTACCGACCGGGACCGGAGCTGCCAACGCTAAAATTGCGAGAAGCGCCGCCGTAGCGCGAGCAGAACGGCCAGCATCGATGCCGCCGAGAGCGCCTGCAAGCCGATCAGGCCGTTGAGTTCGGCAACGTCGAAGGACTGATCGAAATCGAATTGCGGCAGCGCCGCTTGCTGCGCTTCGCTCCAGGCGGCGCGGGCCATGATGGACGGCACGAAGTACGCTCGCCAGCGGTCTTCGAAATCGTTGACGGCGGCGACGAAGCTGGCGTGCCGGGGCGCGTCCAGGCCGGATAAACGATCCGCCATCAAGGCCACGGCCAAGGCCGGCGAAGTCCAGGACCAGCGTTGCATGAATCCGAATTGCTCGGCGCGGTGGGTTTCGAATTGCAGCATCAGCGGGCGAATCTGGCTGTCCAGTTGCAGGGCGGCCGGCAAGCCGGCGACTTCCCGTGGCAGTTTGGCAAGCGGAGTGTCGCCCAGCAGCTCGGGATGCGTTTTAAACCAGTCCGCCAGCAAATTTTGCCGCTGCTGGTTGGAGAGTTCCTGTAACCGGCGGATTTCGATAATGGCGGCCATGCGCGACGGCTTGGGCCGGGTCTGGTCGGCGGCCCAATGCAGCGCCGCCGGCACGCCGAAGGTCAAGATCAGCCAACTGCCGAGCAAGCCTATCGCCGCCGCGCCCGAAGAAATCGGCAGCAACAGGAACAAGCCGGCCAGACTGAACCAGAACAGCACGTAGCTCAGGCTGATCAAACACCAGTAAGCCAGCGCCGACAGCGCCGAGCCGCTATCCAGCAAAAACGCCAGCAGCGAACTGGCGCAAGCGACCAGCACCACCAACAGCAAACGCCAGCCCAGGCTGCACAACACCAATTGCCACGGCCGCGCGGTTTGGGTGCAGACCAGGCGCCAGACCCCGCTTTCGCGTTCCTCCTGCACCAAGCCGTAGCTCAAGGCGATGACGACCAGCGGCGTCAACAGGGCGAACACGCTGGCAAAGTCCAGCAAACCGAATTCGTAACTCAACGGATTGAACAATTGGTCGCTGTTGCGGCCGTCGGTATGGCGGCTGCGACTGGAGACTTTAATGGACGTGCCGACCAAATCGGCTTGGCTGACATTCAGCACCAAACCGCCCAGTAGCGGCAATTGCAACGGCGCCCGGTCATTGCTGGCGGCATAGGCCCCATCACCGCCGTCATGCGCGTCCGCCTTCGGCGCGTCGTGCATTTCTGCGGCATTGGCGGCCGATGCCGCGATTTGCGGCGCCGCCGCGGCAGCGCGAATCTCGCTGGCCCTGAGTCCGGACCAGACGGCACTGAGCCCCATCAAGACCGCAAAAATCAGCAATATCGCCGCGTTCAGCGGATTGCGCCGGATTCTGATCCATTCAACTTTGACGATAGCCATCATGGTGCCAACCTCCGTGCCGAATGGGCCAACAGCCACAGTGCCGCGCCCAACCAGGCGCCGAGCACCGCTAGCGGCAGCAGGCTGGCTTTTAGCGAAAATCCGACCGTGGGAACGGCGTAAGCAAAGTCTCGGACGCTGCGCCAATCGGTTTCCGCGCCTTTGGCGGAGCGTTCGGTGCCGTGGCTGCGTTCGCGGTCCCAGTCTTCGGTCAGATCGATGAAATAACGCCGATATCTCTCGGCGGCGTCTTCGAAATCGCGTTGGTGCGCCAAATCGGTGCCGGCTATGGCCATCGACAACGAACGCAGCGCCAGGCTGGGCCCCAGCCAACCGGCCAGATGCGCCAGTTGCTGTTGGGTGGCGAAGTTGGCGCGCAGGCGATCGAAATGCAACTGGTGGACTTTGCTGGAGTAAACGTCGTTATATTGCCGATTCAGCGAGACAAACCCCACCGGTAGCTGCTCTTTGCTGGCAACGCCGTATTGGGCCAGCACTTGGGCTTCGAAGGCCGTTTCGCGTTGTTGCTTGGAGCCGTCGCCGGGCAGGCCTTGGGCGATATCGGTCTTGATCGCATCCCAAAATTGGCTGGCACTGGGGTTGGGCGCAAGCACATCGCCGATCGCGGCGCCCAGCCGCGGGGCGACGAACACGCTGCCCATCCAGAACCCCAGCAGGCAAAACAAGGTGTTGCGGCTGGTGCGAAAGTAGGCGGAGGCGGCAATCGATAAGGCGGCGAACACCGTGTAATACGCCAGCAGGCCGGCCATTAGCAGGCTCAAGCGCAGCAGGTCGTCGATCGCCAGCTCGAATTGGCCGGCCAGCGTCAGGCCCGCCAGTAACACGGCGGGCGACATCACCAGCCAGAACGCCGTCAGCAGCCCGAGCAACTTGCCAAACAACAAGGCCCGCGGCGCCACTCCCAAACTATGCAACATGCGCAAGGTGCCGCGTTCGCGCTCTTGCGACACCGAATTGAAACTGAGTGCGACGATCAACAGCGGCAACAAGGCATAAAGCACGAAGCTGCTGGTGGCCTGTCCGAATCGATTGGCCAATACGTCGTCGGCACTCGGATTGAAACGGGTCAGGTTGCGTTTGTGCGGCTCCAGCCACAGCGACTGACCGGTAAACGGCGTCAAGCCCGGATCTATCGCCGCGCTGGGCAAATCCGGCTTGAACACGTAGATACCGTAGTGCGCGGCGGCATGGGGGTTCTTGACGCTCTGCGAATTCCACTGTTCCTTGGCCGTCGCGCCGACGCGCTGTTTTTCCAGGCGCTGTGCCTGCAACTGGTAACTGGAAAACAGAAAAAAGCCGGCGAACAAAACAAACAGCGACAAACCGAGCACCAGCAAGCGGCCGTCGCGCAGCGTGGTGGCCAGTTCCTTGCGCATGACAATGGCGATCATGCCAACCCCCGGGCATGCGCCAGATATTTGCTTTCCAGTTCGTCGTGTTGCACGCTGTGGGCATCGAACTCCTCGACCAGCCGGCCTTGCTTCATGATGCCGATGCGGTCCGCGACTTGCTTGGCGTTGAACAAATCGTGGGTCGCCATCAATACCGCCATGCCGGCGTCCGCCGCGGCGCGGATGCGTTGGGCAAAATCGTTGGCCGCGCTCGGGTCCAGGCCGGAGGTGGGTTCGTCCAGCAACATGGCTTTGGCGTGCTTGGCGCTGGCGATCGCCAGACCGACTTTTTGCCGCATGCCTTTGGAATACTGGCCGACCCGCTTGTCGTGAGCATCCGCCTGCAAGCCGCTGTCGCTCAAGAGCTGTCCCGACTGGTCCCGGCTCAATTCGATTCCGGCCAGCGCACAGAAAAACCGCAGGTTTTCCGCGCCGCTGAGCAGGTCGTACAAGGCCACGTTTTCCGGCAGATAGGCCAGTTCGGACTTGACCAGCTCCGGTTGGTCCTGCAGCGAGCGGCCGCCGATCAAGACCTGGCCGCTGCTGGGACGGTTAAATCCCAAGAAGGTGCTGATCGTCGTGGTTTTGCCGGCGCCGTTGCCGCCCAGCAAGGCGTAAACGCAGCCGGCAGGTACCGCTAAATTCAGTTGGTCGATCGCCCGATGCTGTTGGTATTCCACCACCAGATTGCGGGTTTCGAGAATGTGGGTTGTCGTCATGGCTGAACAGTTGGGTTTAGTACTTAACGGATAAGCTGACATAGTAGGTGCGTTGCGCCAGCGGATTATTTTCGTAGACATCCTGGTCCAGAATATTATCGATACCGGCCGACATTGTGCTTTTCAGATTGTGGTATGTCGGCAGCCTGTAGTTGGTTTTGAAGTCCACCAGCGTGTATTCGTCGGAGCCGTTGAATACGTTGGCTTCGGTATCGACGTTGGTAATTTGGTGGAACATGTCGCTACGGTAGCGGACCGATGGCGTGACATCCCATTCCGGCAGTATATGGTAAGTCGCCTGAACATTGGCCTGCAAACGAGGCGTCCGCGGCCACTCGTTACCGGCCAGCCCCGGCGCCTGGGGATTATTGACGATTTGCTTGTTCAGGAAAATGGTATTGGCTGCAAAATCCAGCGGCAGGCCGAACAAACCGTATTTCTGATACGTCAAATCGACACCGATCGATTCGGTTTGTCCGATGGCCAGATAGGTGTTCGGCCCGTTGCCGCCCGCCAGCAGCGGGTTATAGGAAAATATTTCATCGTTGATTTGGTCGTAAAAAAAGTTGGCCCTGACCAAGCCCTGGTGCAGGTCGTACTGAACCATGAAGTTATGAAAATAACCATTTTCCGGCCCCAGGTTTGGATCGGCGAATGTGGTTCCGGCGACGGTATTCTTGCTGGCAAATAATTCTTCAGCCACCGGAAAACGATAGGCTTTGGAGAACGAATAACGCAAAGTCCAATTATCCGGCGAATACTCGATCGCGGCTTTAGGCGAGATCCGGGCCTGGCTGCGGTCTTCGTAATTCTGGATGCGCCTGACGTCGGTAGCGCTACGGTTGTAGTTGTAAAAATGGCCGCCTATCGTCTGAAAATGATCGTAGCGCAAGCCGGCCATTACGCTCCAATCCGGCAGGAAACGCCATTCGACCTGCGAAAACAAGCTGTTGGTCTGGGTTTGTCCGCCCGAGTTGCTGATTTCGTTACCGCGCATGCCGCTCGCATAAACGCTGCTGTCATAGACCCGGTTATTATTGTTGCCGTGCACCAACTGGTAGCCGCCCATAAAGGATAAATCGTCGCGGCCGAATAACTGGTCGGTGGCGAGTTTCAGGTCGTAAGTCGCCCACCAGGTACTGACATCGGTGATTTGTCCCGGCAACTGGCCAGCGACCAGGGCGTTGGGGTCCAGTTGGGCACCCCTGGATTGCAGGCTGGTATCCTTAAAGGCGTCGTAAAAGCTGGCCGTGGTGTCGATGTGCCAGCGCTCGCTGATCTTGCCTTTCAGGCTCAAGCCGTAATTCAAGGCTTGGCGGTTCTGTTCCTGCAAACGGAAGCCATTCAACGGCACCGTGAAGTTATAGCCGTCTTGCGTATAGTAATTGGTAAAACGGCCGTTGTTGTTGGTGCTATTGCTAAACAGGGTTTGCCCGGTGGCAGAGCTTTTGGACAGGGCCAGCGGATCGTTGTTGTATCTGTTGCGTTCTTCGTAGGCAATAGTAAATCGAGCCTGCAAGTCGTCCGTCAGGTCGTAAGAGGTTTTCAGTTTAAACAAATCGGTTTCGGCCCGATCGATGCCCGAGTCGCCGAAAATAAAATTCCGGCCGCCGGTCGGGCTCGGAATCAGTTGTGCCCCGGTGACCGGGATGGCCGTGGCGCCGGCGGCCAGATTGCTCGGTAAACCGCGCGAGGCGGCTGATGTGCCGATCGGGTCCATCGGTTGGCCTTGGTTTTCCATGTGGTTGTATGAGAGGTACACCCGAAATTTATCGATACGGTCGCCGCCGGAAACGAAGGTACGAAACCCCTGCAATACCTGATCGCGGCCGCCGCGGTGCATGTCCTGAAAGATGCCGGTGGCGCTCATTTCCGCTTCGAATTTATCCGGCATGCGGGTGTTGAAATTGACCACGCCGCCGAAAGAGTGGCCGTCGTACTGGCTGGAAAATGGCCCGAACAGTACGTCGACCGATTCGATTTCGTTCGGCGCAACCATCGACCAACGCGGTGCGGCGGTGTGGCCGGCGTTAACCATGTTGTAAATCGGCATGCCGTCCGCGAATACCATGGTATGGGCAGACTGGGTGATATTCGAACCGCGCATCGCGATCGGTGCGTTCGCATCGCCCGGGTAGCGGCGACGGACGTTGACGCCGGGAAGGTAGCGCAACGCGTCCTCGATGGTAACTTCGTTGACTTTGGTTTCGATATCCGCCCGGTTTACCGTCAAACTTGGCGTGGCTTTAGCGGTGTTGGGAAACTTGGGTTTGCCGGTTTCGGAATCGACGACCACTTCGCTCAACGTTTGCGCCGAATCCTGGGCTTTGTCTTTAGCGGGCGCGGTAGTAGCGCGCGGGTCTGCTTTAACGCTCGGTCCGACGACGGAAGCGATGGTAAACGCCAATACGGTTTTGGCGAGTTGCTCTGGAATTTTCATGGGTATGCGAGCCTTGATTGCTGAATAAAATCGGAAAAGTACCCACTAGCGGCGGGTAGCATTGGCGATATCGCCGGAAGTTGCCGTTGCGCGGCAGCGGAGAAACTGGTGCAAACGCACTGAAAGCCGGGAAGGCTGAAAGCGGGGGATGGAGCAGAGGCCCATGCCGTCGAGGGCTGGGGCGCGAGCAGTATGGCGGACGAGGTTGTCGATACGGTAATGACAGGCAATCGCGGCGGCGAGGTGCGACCGACGCCGTTACTGGTCATGCTCAAACCCGGTGAGTGGTTAATCTCAGGAAATAGCCGTCTGAAGCGGCAAGCAACCGCGGCTGGCGGCGCCGATTCGATTTGGGGCGGGAAGTATCCGGCGTCGGCAGGGGCCGTTTGCCTGAACCGCGCTTGAACCCGCTCCACGGCTTCGGTCTGCATCCGCTTGGAAACGGCGAGCAGCGCGTCCGGAATATTCGCCTTTACCGCACCGATTGCAGGCTGTTGCGCCAGCGTCATCGAAAAAAAACAGCCGACCGCCAATATCACGCCTTTGGTGAAGACGATCCCGGCGCCGTGCAATAGCAAGGTTGCCGATACGAAACCGCACACGTACGAAATCAAACCGGCGGAAGCTGAAATCTCCTGGCCGTGGGCAAAGCCGTGGCAAAAACCGAACAATGCAACGATCGCCAAGTTGGTATTGGTGCTGAAGCGCAGGTTGCGCACGATCAATACGCCGAATACGGCGCATGACAGCAGCACAATCGTTTCGATCTGCGGCAGGTAGCAGCCGAGCGCTCCGGCCAGACCGCCCAGACTCATGACGCCGACGAACGTGGCCGGCAGCATCCAAATCGCATGCCCTCGCAATTGTGCGGCCCAGATGCCAACCGCCAACATCGTGACCAAATGATCGTTACCGGCAAACGGATGGGCGAAACCGCTGCTCAAACCGTTGCGTTCGACATTCGCCAACAAAAACCAGCCAGCCACCGCGATCAGCGCGACCAGCACCCATAGCCGGCGGCTATCGGCTGCTGGAATCACCGGGCTTGAGGAATGGAAGGTATCGCGCATCGTTGAGTTTATGAAGTTTGAGATTAACTTCACATTCTAAACAGCCGTTTAGGGATGGCGCAAGTTGCATAAGCCAACAAAACCATTCCCGCGGGCTAAGAGTCCGTCCCACTAGGAACCACGGGGAAAGGCGCTGCTGTTGAACGAAACGATCGCTCCGGCAGGCATTACCGGAGCGATAGAGCACCAAGCGAATCTGCATCGCAGCGGCGTTATGTCAAGGATGGTAGGAGCACGCCATGCCCGCGATCAAGCGCCTTCGGTCGAGTTCCTACAGCGTTTGAACAAGCCGGTTTTTTGCTTAACTTAACGACATTGAGGGCGGCTGGCTGAAGAAATACTGGCCGGGCTCAGCGGTTTTGTATTGGTCGCCGCCCTGTGGAGCCGTTACAATCCGCGCCGCTGGTTTACATGACTATTAACGGAGGGTGTATGTACAAAACGATTTCCGGCGGCCGGCTGCTGGCCGCAGCCTTGATCTTGGTTGCCAATGGCGTTGCCGCCGAAACCGTGCCGGCGGCGAAACCGGAGCACGGTGAATATCGGGATTGGCGGCTGTTGGGTGTGTCGCTGCGCCACGAAAAGAACAGCATGCGGGCGATCGTCGGCAACGACGTTGCCATCAATGCCGCGCGGGCCGGCAAGACCAAGCCCTGGCCGGACGGGAGCATCATCGCCAAGATCAAATGGGCCGAGCGCAAGCATCCGAATTGGGAACAAGCCTCGGTGCCCGGCGAATTTACCGCCGCCGAAGCGATGGTGAAAGACAGCAAGAAATACGCTGAGACCGGCGGTTGGGGCTTCGGTATCTGGGAAGGCAAGACTTTGAAAATGTACGACAAGGCGCAATCCGCGCCTTGCTTCGCCTGCCACGCGCCGATGAAGGACGCCGACTACGTCTATACCCTGCCGAATCTGCAATAACAACGGATGGGAAAGAGGGCGGTCAAACGCCCTCGTTGACCAAACCCATCAAAGCCGCCACATGCGCGGCGACGCTGTTTGCCAGCGCCCGCAAATTGTAGCCGCCCTCCAGCACCGAAATCAGACGCCCCTGGCAGTAGTCCTCGGCGATCGCTCGCAATTGTTCGGTCAGCCAATGGTAGTCTGCTTCCGTCAAGCGCAACGAGGCGAGCGGGTCGTCTTTGTGCGCGTCGAATCCGGCTGAAATCAAAACCAACTGCGGTGCAAATTTGCGCAAGGCGGGGAATACCGTATCGCGATATTTGGCCCGAATCACCTCGCCGTCGCTGCCGGTCGCCAACGCCAGATTGAGGATATTGCCGGCACCGTGTTCAGAAGGATGGCCGCTGCCGGGGTAATGCGGCCATTGGTGGCTGGATATGTAGAGCACTTGCGGCTGGTCGTAAAACGCGGCCTGGGTGCCGTTGCCGTGGTGCACGTCGAAATCGACGATCGCGATCCGCTCCAGGCCGTAACCCTTGCGTGCATACTCGGCGGCTATCGCCACGTTGTTGAACAGACAAAAACCCATCGGGTAGTCGGGCATGGCATGGTGTCCGGGCGGGCGCACCGCACAGAAGGCATTGTCGGCTGCGCCGCCGCAGACTTTATCCACTGCATCGCATACCGCCGCGACGGCCAGTAGCGCCGCCTGGCGCGAACCGGGCGAAACCACTGTGTCGGCATCCAGGTTGGTCAGACCGTGTTCCGGTATCTCGGCCAGCAGTTTGGCGATCATGGCCCGACCGTGAACCAACCCGATTTTGTCTTCAATGTCGTCCGGCAATGCCGCTTGTACATGCGTCAGTGCGGCGAATTTCGGTGCCGCGAGCGCTTCGGCAATCACTCGCAACCGCTCGGGGCATTCCGGATGGGCCAGCCCGGTATCGTGGGCCAGAAAATCCGGATGGCTGTAATACAGTGTGCGCATAAACATACTCCCGCGAAACGTGCTTCAAGGTATTCGGTTTCGGTTTGGGTTCGCCTGGCTGCAGTTTATCTTAAAGTCGCACGAAAACTCTATGGATATTAATTGTTTACAATGTCCGAGCCGGCCGACGCCGCGATTGGCGCGGAATCGGCCCGGCCGTGGCTAGGGAATTCGGTTTATCGTTGCCATCAACTCGCCTGAGTCCGATAATTCGGCTTAAAATGAAACAAAACTTTTACAATCAATATCTTGTAAATCATTCTTGAAGTGAGTTACGGGATAAACTTAATGCTGGCTAAAGTGCTTTGTTACGAGTTTCCCGTGAAACTTAAAGCCATCAAAATGGTTCCGAAATCAAACACTCACGTTCCGGATTGGGGGCTGGTGCAACCGCGGCGGCCGGCGAACGCTGACAAGGGTTTCACTGGCTTGCTTCGGCATTGACCGGCAGTTCGATGCGCAAGGTGGTGCCTTCGCCGACTCGGCTGCGCGCGCTGATTTCGCCGCTGTGTTTTTTGACAATGCCGTAGGAAATTGTCAATCCCAGCCCGGTCCCTTTACCGACCGGCTTGGTGGTGTAAAAGGCATCGAAAATCCGGTTCAGTTGCTCGTCGGCAATCCCGCAGCCGGTGTCGGAAATTTCTAGCCAGACCCGGCCTTCGCCGCTGCCGGTGGCAATGGTGATGACGCCCCGCTTGTCAATCGCGTATGCGGCGTTGACCAGCAAGTTGACGAAGACCTGATTCAGTTGGCCAGCCAAGCAATTGACCAAAGGCAACTCGCCATAGTGTTTGACGATGTCCGCTTTGTATTTGAGTTCGTTGTAAACAATGTTCAACGCGCTATCCAGGTTGGCGTTGAGATCGGCCCACTGCCAGGCATCGCCGTCGCGTTGCGGATGGGAAAAGTCCTTCAAGTCCTGAACGATTTTGGCAACCCGGTTAATACCGTCCAGCGAATCGTTGAGCAAATCCGGCGCATCGTCTCGCAAGTAGTCGAAGTCGATCCGGCGTTTGACCGAGTCGATTTCGGCACGCAGGACCGGGTCGGCCAGCGCTGCCTCGGCCTGTTCGTAAGTCTCGGCCAGGGCTAATAAGTCTTCGGTATATCCCTTCAGAGTATTTAGATTGGATTTGACGAATCCGATCGGATTGTTGATTTCGTGGGCAACGCCCGCAGCCAATTGACCGATCGATGACATTTTCTCCGATTGCAGCAACTGCGCCTGCATGTCCTGCAACTTGTGGTTGGTCGCGTCGAGCCGTTGGTTCTGCATCACGATAAATTGCATGACGTCTTGGGTTTGCTTCACCAATTGCCATTGCCTGACCATAGCATGGACCACTTGGCGGACGACCAAGTCGCAAACCGGTTGCTGTAAAATCAGCAACTGATCGCTCTCGCCCAGCGTTTCGGCGATCTGTGGCCAGTCAAGTCCCGGATCGGCATTGCAAAGCACCGCGTTCAAACCGGAATCCAATTCCCACAGGTGTTTTATCAAGGCCACGCCGCTGGCTTGCGGCAAAGGATGCAGCACAAAAACCAAATTAAACGGGGTGTTTGCGGCCAAACCGTCGGCAATCGCCTGTGCCGCATGCGCTGTATTGCCGGACCAATGTACGGCGTAGCTCGGTTTTCCGGAAATTTGGCTGCTATCGGCCACTGCCGCCCGATTGAACAACCGGTTGAGGCGGGTTGCCAATTCCGGATCGCTGCCGACAACCAAAATCGCCGGCCTGTCGCTGTCGATCACCAGAATTTTCGATAAGTTCTCGTCGTCGCTCATCTCGCCGCCTTTGCATGCTCCAGCCAGTTACCATGTCGCACTGATTATAGTAAAAAGCCGGCCGCGGCCAGTTGCCGGTGCCGTTCGGGACAGATGAGTCTAGTCACCTACCACGGTATCCACCAATAAAATTCGCTCATTGTCCAGGCGTAGCGCCAGGGTCTTGCATAGCAGGCTGGTTTCGAAATCGCGATAGCGTTCGGAGGTGACGATGCGGTTGCGATCGCCGCAGTTTTCCAGCGCCAGCAACTGAAAGAAGTACGGCCGCCAGGACCAGTTGAAGCCGATCTTGCGCGGATCGGTAAACCATTGGTTTTCGCTGAAATTGAAATCCGGCGAAATCTGGTCGCCCTGGTTGTTGCACAGGTAAAACCGGATCACGCCGCTTTGGCTGAAATTCCAGCTGACCAGTTCGTTCAGGTTGAAATCGTCCTGTAGTGCTTGGGCCAAGCGGTAAATCAAAGCCTTGATGACGTTGATCGCGTTGATTTCTTTTTGTACCCGCGGCAGCGTGTTTTTGACGAATTTGCTGCGTAGCGAGGCCGCGTGCTGTTCGAAACTGTTGATGGGCAGGAAATCGGCTTCGGCTTTGGCGAACAAAAAACCCTGCATGAATTGGGCGCCGCAGTTCAAGCCGAATAGAAATTCCTCGTCGCTTTCGACGCCTTCGCAGACGATGCGGGCGCCGGTGCGCTGGCCCAGGCGCGACATCAGATGCACGATGTCGGTAGCGATGCTGCTGCCGCGGGCGGCACGCTTGAACAACCGCATATCGATTTTGATGATGTCGGGCTGGATTGCGATCACCCGTTCCAGTTGCGAGGAACCGGCGCCGAAGTCGCCGATCGCCACCCGCAGGCCGTGTTTGCGGTAACGCTGCACGATCTGTTTCAACTTGTGCGGATCGACGTGAGCATCGGAGATTTCGACCACGATGCGCTGGCGGTCGATATTCAACTCTTCCAGCATGCGCAGGGTCGGCAAGGCATTGAGTTGGCGCAGATTCTCGATCCAAGCCGCCGAAATGTTCAGCGCCAGATAGGTTTGGCTATCGGCCTGCTGCGAGAATTTTTCCAGGGCTTGCCAGCGTACCTGTCGGTCGAGTTCGGTACGCTGTTTGATGTCCACATCGGCGGAGGAGAACAGGGCGCCGGCAGAAACCACATTGCCCTTGGAATCGTATTGGCGGGCCAAGGCTTCGTAACCGACGATTTTGCTGCTGGCTATCGCAATGATGGGTTGAAAATAGGGAAATAGCGTTGTTTTTTCAGGCATGGTCCTTGTGCGCGTCGAGTTAACCGGGCTGAGGCAAAAACTCCTTCAATTCGGCGACGCAGGAACCGCAGCCGCTGCCCGCGCCGAGGCAGGCGCTGATATCCGCCACGCTTTGTAACTTATGGGTTTGCACCGCTTGTTGAATGGTTTTCTCGCCGACATTGAAACACGAACAGACGATTCGGCCAATATCGGCTTCGCCTTTCGGCGGCTGGCCGCTGAGCAAGGCCAAACGTTCGCTGCGACTCAGTTCCGGTTTCGGGAACAAACTGCACAGCCAACCCGGCTCCGGTAACTCGAAATCCGGTCCGACCAACAGACAGACTTGCAGTCGATTGTCGCTGACGTAGGCGCAACGGTAATAGCCGGCCTGCAGATCGCTGTATTCCAGCCAGTCGCCCGCCCCGGCCATACCGTGCTCGGCAAACAATTCCCGGCTCCACTGGCGCCAGTCTTTACCGGCGCCGCTGCCGGCCAGCTCGTAACGGAAAAACTGGTCGCCGCGGATTTTGACTTGATATTCGCAATCCCGGATCGCCAACGGTTGCCGGGTCAGAATCGTCGCGTACCAAGTCGCCGGCCAGGCAGAGATCCTGACCGGAGTCTGCTTACTTTCCGGCTGGCCGGAGTAGGGGTCCACCACCGGGTTGACCAAAGCCCCCATCCGGCCGTGGCTGCTCAGTTGCGCCGTCCAATGCATCGGGACGAACAAGCTGCCCTGGCGTTGGCCGGCGCCGATTTCGACCCGCGCCAGCATTTGCCCCCAACGGCTTTCGATGCGGGCCAGACTGCGGTGCTTCAGTTGTAAGCGCTCGGCGTCGGCGGGATGGATTTCGACGAAGGGCTCCGGCCGATGCGCGTTCAATTTGGCGGCCAAGCCGGTGCGGGTCATGGTATGCCATTGATCGCGCAAGCGGCCGGTGTTCAGCGTGAACGGGTAGTCGGCGTCGACGCTATGGCGCGGCCCGTGCGGCGCGACCGGAATGAATCTGGCCTTGCGGTCGGCGGTATAAAAAAGCTTGTCGTCGAACAACTGCGGCCGGCCTTGCGGTCGGTCGCGGCTTACCGGCCACTGTACCGGTTGCAGGGCATCGAATTCGGTCTGATCGATCGCGGTAAACGCCGACAAATCGAAGTCGCGTAATTGATGTTCGGCGTCGTTCTCGAAGGCCGACAGCGCCGCATGTTCGCGAAAGATTTCGGCGCTGGATTGGTAAGCGAAGGCCTCGGTAAAGCCCATGCGTTGCGCCACCCGGCTAATGATCCACCAGTCGTGGCGAGCTTCGCCGGAAGCCGGGAACAACGGCCGTTGCCGCGAGATGCGCCGTTCCAGATTGGTCACGGTGCCGTCCTTTTCGCTCCAGCCGGTGGCCGGCAACAACACGTGCGCGAGTTGGGCCGTGTCGGTCTCGGCGATGCAATCCGATACCACGACGAATTCGCAGCCTTGCAGCGCTTGCTTCACCCGGTCCGCGTCCGGCATCGACACCACCGGATTGGTGGCCATGATCCAGACCGCCTTGACCCGGCCGGCGGCGACGGCCTCGAACATGTCCACGGCTTTCAGTCCGGCTTTGTTCGCCACGTGTTCGCTGTGCCAAAACCGGCCGACGCGGTCGACATGCACCGGATTGTCCAGGTCCATGTGTGCCGCCAGCATGTTGGCGAGACCGCCGACTTCGCGGCCGCCCATCGCATTGGGTTGGCCGGTGAACGAAAACGGCCCCATGCCGGGTTTGCCCAGCCGGCCGCTCGCCAGATGGCAGTTGATGATGGCGTTGCATTTGTCCGATCCGGAGCTGGATTGGTTGATGCCTTGCGAATACACCGTGACGCTGCGTTCGGTTGCTGCGAACCAAGCGAAAAATTGGGCGATATCGGCCGGGTCCAGCTCGCAACCGGCGGCGACCGCGGCCACCGAACCGGCGTCGGCCTCGGCTTGGCGCAGCGCCTCGGCGAAACCGTTGGTGAAATTGGCGACGTAGTCGTGGTCGATGCGGCCATCGCGCTGCAGGTGGCATAACAGGCCATTGAACAGTAGCGCGTCCATGCCCGGCTTCAACGGCAGATGCAGGTCGGCGATATCGCAACTGGCGGTGCGGCGCGGATCGACGACGACGACTTTTAACTGCGGATTGCTTTCCTTGGCTTTGCGGATGCGTTGAAACGCAATCGGGTGGCACCAGGCGGCGTTGGAACCGACCAGCACGATCAAATCGGCCAATTCCAGGTCTGCGTAACTGCAGGGCACGGTATCGGCGCCGAAAGCGCGTTTATAGCCGACCACAGCCGACGACATGCACAAACGGGAATTGGTATCGATGTTGGCCGAGCCGATGAAACCTTTCATCAGCTTGTTGGCGACATAATAGTCTTCGGTCAGCAATTGGCCCGACACATAAAACGCGACGGCGTCCGGTCCGTGTTCGGCGATGATCTGGCGGAAGCGGCCGGCGACGTGGTCCAGCGCACTATCCCAATCGCAACGCCGGCCGTTGACGGCAGGGTAGAGCAAGCGGTTTTCCAGCGTGACGGTATCGCCCAGCGTGGCGCCCTTCGAACAGAGTTTGCCGAAGTTGGAGGGATGTTCCGGATCGCCTTTGATGGTGACCCGATGCGCGGCGGGATCTTCGACCGTGGCTTCGATGCCGCAGCCGACGCCGCAATAGGGGCAGGTGGTTTTAACGGTTGCTGGAGTCATGGCGTAACGGTTAAGCGGCGGCGGCCAACGGCGTCTGGCCGAACATCAGGCGATCGCGGATCGCAGCGATCGGGGTTTTGTCCTTGACCAGGTTCAAATACCAGGCGCTGTCGCTGGTGTCGCCGTACAAGATCACGCCGATCACGATATCGCCGCGCAGTACGATTTTTTTGTAGACGCCGAGGCCGTGGTCGATCAATTGCAGAATTTGGCAGTCGGCGTCGCCCTCGAAATCGCCGACCGAAAACAAGTCAATGCCGGTCACTTTCAGCATCGTCGCCGACGACAAGGTCTGATAGATGCTGCCGTCATGACCCGACAATTGGCGGGCGCAGACTTTGGCTTGCTCGTAAACCGGCGCCACCAGACCGAACAATTCGCCGCGGTGCTGGACGCATTCACCGACCGAGAACACCCGCGGATCGCTGGTTTGCATCAGGTCGTCGACGATGACGCCGCGCTCGCATTGCAAGCCGATGCGTTCGGCCAAGGCGATGTTCGGTTTGATGCCGGTCGACATTACCAGCAAATCCGCCGGCAGAATTTCGCCGTTACTGAGCTGCACCTGTTGAATATGGCCGTCGTCGCCGAGGATGCGATCGATGGTACAGCCCAAATGAAATTTTATGCCCTTGTCTGCTAATTGCTGTTGCAAAAAGCCGGCCGCCTGCCTATCCAGTTGTTTGTTCAATAAATGCCCGGCGCGGTTGATGACACTGACCTGCATACCGCGTTGCAACAGGCCGTTAGCCGCTTCCAGGCCCAGCAAGCCGCCACCGAGAATCACGGCGTGCGTCTTACTCGCTGCAGCGGCAATCATGCTCTGCACGTCGGCGATATCGCGAAAACCCAACACACCGCGCAAATCGCGGCCAGGGATGTCCAGCATCAATGGCAGGGAACCGGTGGCCAGCAATAAATAATCGTATTCCGCTTCGGTGCCGTCCTGAGCCACAACCCGACGCCGTTCACGGTCGACGCCGACTACTGCTTTATCGGTACCGCAGTACAAGGTGATGTCGTGTTTGCGGTACCAGTCGAAATCGTGAATCATGATCTCGGCGATGCTTTTGGCGCCGAACAATACCGGAGTCAACATAATCCGGTTGTAATTGCCGTGCGGCTCGGCGCCGAACACGGTGATTTGATAGCGTTCGGGCGCCAACTGCAGCAATTCGTCGACGGTACGCATCCCCGCCATGCCATTGCCGATGACTACCAGTTTCAGTTTCATGACTATATCTAACAACTGTGGAATCGATGCCGGCCGGGAAGTTGATGCCCGGCCGGCGGGGACTTAGAAGCTGACGTTGGCTTGCAGCCAGATTCTTTGGGTGTCGGTATATGCAGTGTTCTCGGTATTGAAGTTGGCGTACTTGGCTAACAAGGAGTAGTGCTTGCCGAATTTCTTCAAGATCGAGAAATCCCATTCGCTACCGTACTCGATGCCGCCGGTATCGTCGTAGAAGTCGTGGTAGACGCCGGTGACGATCAGGCTGTCGTTCATCATTTTGTAGCTGGCGGTGGCGAACACGTCGCGAATACCGGCGGCGGGCGTGGTCAGGAACAAATCCGCCCAACCCTGGAAGGCGTGGTTGGTACCCAACGGGGTCTGGAAGGATTTGTAGGTGGTGCCGTTGGTGGTAACGCGGTTGCCGGTGTAGCCGTAACCGTTGAGCTGCTCGATGGCGCCTTGCAGACTCAGGTTGAAGGCGCTGACGCCACCCATGAAATTGAAGCGGTCCGCTTGGTAGTCGTTGGGGTTGTCGCCGTAGTCGAGCTGGTTGCTCCATTCGGCGGTATACAGAAAATTCACCCGATCGAAAAACTGCGGTGACTTACCGTCAAAACGCAGGCCGTAGGTTTGCGACGATTTGTGATAGTTCTCGCGTTGCCGATAGTCCAGCCAGTAGCCGTAACCGATCAGATTGCCCCAGTCGTTGACCTTGTAGTTCAGATTCAGGATCGGGGCGTTGATGGTTTCGGTTTCGCCGAAGATGTTTTGAATGTGGTCGAGATAGCCGGCGTTGACGGTCAGGCCGAAAATGGTCTGATTGTTGTGTGTCAGCAGTATCGAGTCGTAAGTCATCTCCATTTGCCGCCAACCAACGTTACCGATGAAGCGGTCGTCGTCTAACTTGATCCGTTGCCGGCCGACTTTGATCAAGGTGTCGGGGATGCCTTTGTAACTGAGCCAGAATTGATTCAATTCGCTGCGGTCGGGGTCGGCTATCAGCGAATAGTCGCGGTGGCGGTTAGTGGTGGTACCGCCTTGGTCATAGTCTTCCTGCAAGGCATAGTTACCTTCATATTCGGCATAGGCCTGGAAGTCGTAGAACGTCGGCGACAGCAAACCCAGTCGCAGGCGGGCGGTGTTGGCGTTTGCGGTCTCGACCCGGCGCGGCGCCTTGCCCGGAATGCCCGGACCTTGGTCCTGGTCGAGGTTTTCCCAGCGATAGTTCAAATCCATTTTTACTGCGCCGTTGCTGCCGTAATGGTAAAAATTCAGCGCATCTTCCACTTCCTTGGTGATGTCGGCGGATGCGGTGGTACTGGCGATTGCCATCGACAGTAGCGTGGCGGTGGTAGGTAGTTGATGTTTCGGTAATGGCATATAGATCCCCTAAGCAAATGAAATACAGAGAAGCGAAATCAGTGGGTATGGTCGCATTCGGACAAGAAGGTCAGCAGGCTCTCCCGGTATTTGTAATAGTCGGGGTGTTCGAGCAAGGCCTTGCGGCTGCGCGGCCGGGGCAGGTCGATCTCCTGGATTTTGCCGATTTTGGCGTGGGGGCCGTTGGTCATCATCACCACCCGGTCGGCCAATAAAATGGCTTCGTCGACGTCGTGGGTGACGACGATGGCGGTGACGTGTGTGCGTTCCCAGACTTCCATCAGAACTTCCTGCAATTCCCAGCGGGTCAACGAATCGAGCATACCGAACGGCTCGTCGAGCAATAACAGTTTAGGCGACAAGGCAAAAGCGCGGGCGATACCCACCCGTTGGCGCATGCCGTTGGACATGTCGGCCGCTTTTTTGAACATGCTGTCGGCCAAGCCGACCCGGGTCAGGTAATACTCGACGATGTCTTCGCGCTCGTCCTGGCTGGCATGGGGATAAACTTTATCGACGCCGAGCATGACATTGTCGAATGCCGTCAACCACGGAAACAGACTCGGCGCCTGGAACACCACGCCGCGGTCCGGGCCGGCGCCGTCGATTTCGCGGTTGTCGAGCACGATACCGCCTTCGGAGATCTCGTTCAGACCGGCGGTCATCGATAACACCGTCGATTTGCCGCAGCCGGAGTGGCCGATAATCGAGATGAATTCGCCCTTCTTCATTTTCAGATCAAAACCGTCGACTACTTTTACGGTGCCGTTGCCGTCGGGGGTCGGGTAGATTTTCGACAGGTTGGCAAACTCCAGATAGCGGGCCTTGCCCAGGTCGCGTTGGTCCGGCTTCAGGGCCGAGGTATCCAGTTTCCAGTCGTTGCTGGTGTTGGGACGCACATCCGGCAATTTCAGCTTGTCACCGATTTCGGCCTGGGCTTTTTGCATGCCGATGTCCATCAGGTAGCGGGTGATGTCGGCGCGCAGGCGTTTGAACTCCGGGTCGTGGTTCAAGGCGGTACGGTTGCGCGGGCGTTCCAGGTCGATGACGAAATCCGGGCCGAAAGTGGCGTCCGGACCGGGGTTTAACGGAATTACCCGGTCAGCCATGTAGATGGCTTCGTCGACATCGTTGGTGATCAGAATCACCGTTTTCCGGTCCTGCTCCCAGATTTGCAGGATTTCGTCCTGCAGATTGCCGCGGGTCAAGGCATCCAGCGCGCTGAGCGGTTCGTCCAGCAGCAGGATGTCCGGGTTGGCCGCCAAAGCGCGCGCGACGTTGACCCGTTGCCGCATACCGCCGGACAGTTCCGACGGTTTTTTATCCATCGCCCGGCCCAGATTGACCATGTTGACATATTTCTCGGTGTGGGCGCGACGTTGCTCCGGGGTCCAGTCCTTGAAGATCGCATCCACCGCCAGCGCCACGTTTTCGTAAACGGTCAACCAAGGCATCAACGAATAGTTTTGAAACACCACGCCGCGATCCGGCCCCGGTTCGCCGATGGTCTGGCCGTTTTTTAACAGTTCGCCGCTATCGGGATAGATCAAGCCGGCGATCAGCGACACCAAGGTGGTTTTGCCGCTGCCGGAAAAGCCGACGATGGCAATGAATTCGCCTTCCTTAATATCCAGATTGATGTCTTTCAATATCGAAGTCCGGCTTTTGCCCTCGCCGTAGGATTTGCAGACGTTTTTCAGTTCCACCAACGGTTTGCTGGAGTCGTTGGCCGGGGAGGCGCTCGTATGTTTATGCATGGATAAGTCGATGATTTTGGCGGCAGCGGTCATGGCGGCACCTTAAATTTTTTGGAACGAGAACAGGTTTTGCAGCGAATGCATGATGCGATCCAGCACGAAGCCGATGATGCCGATCGTGAACACTGCCACCATGATCCGGCTCAGCGAGTTGGAACTGCCGTTTTGGAACTCGTCCCAGACGAATTTGCCCAGACCGGGGTTTTGCGCCAGCATCTCCGCAGCGATCAATACCATCCAGCCCACGCCCAGCGACAAGCGCATGCCGGTGAAGATGAAGGGCAGGGCAGACGGCAGGATGATGCGTTTGATCTGGGTTGGCCAATCCAGTCGTAATACCTTGCCGACGTTGACCAGATCGCGATCGATCGACGACACGCCGACCGCGGTGTTGATCAGCGTCGGCCATAGCGAGCATAGCGTTACGGTGATGGCCGAGGTGATGAAAGACTTTTCGAACCAAGAGTCTTCGCTGGTGACGTAGAGCGCACTGACCACCAGCGTCACGATCGGCAGCCAGGCCAGCGGCGACACCGGTTTGAAGATTTGGATCAGGGGGTTGAACGCGGTGTTGAGCACCGGGCTCATGCCGCACAGGATGCCGAGCGGCACTGCCACCAAGGTCGCAATCACAAAGCCGGCGAACACGGTGCGCAGGCTGGTCAGAATTTTATCCAGGTAAGTCGGTTTGCCGGTGTAAGGGCGAATCTTGATTTCCGCGTTCGGGTCTTCGGCCAGCTTTTCCTTGTTGCGTTGTTCCTGGCGTTGGTAAAACTCGGCTTTTTTGGTGCGCTCGGAAATGTGCTCGTCGATCAAGCCGCCGACCTCGTCCCAAACCGCAACCGGTCCCGGAATCGCACCCAAACTGGTTTTTACGCCGGATGCAGAGACGCTCCACATGCCCAGGAAAATAGCGAAGGCGATGATGGGCACGCCCATGATCAGAAACAATTGGCGCATTTGTTGGGCCGGGTTCTCGCCGGCCGCCATTTTCACCAAAGGCACGAACCAGGTCAGGCCCGTAATATTGAAGAATTTGATCAATTTGTTACTCATAAAATGTTCCTCTTCAGGAAATCAAGGTACGCGACGAGTACCCCATGTTGCTTGTTCAGGCTGCTTCGAATACGCCTGAAAATCCAGTCCGTTAATTCTTTAAAAAAGATGTGCTTCCCTGCACCAAACAACGTCCCTGTTAGAGCACCCACCAGAGTTTGTTACTCGACAATCTTGCCGCCGGAGACGGTTTGTTTGCCTTTCAAGCCGATCGGGAATTTGGCCAGATAATCGTTAGGTTTGTTGGCATCGAACGGAATTTTGTCGATGAAGAAGTTTTGCGACGGCTTGATGCTGGTATCTGCCGGGAAATCTTCGGCTTTGGCTTTGCCTTCGGCGATCAATTCTTTCGCTGCAGCCAGATAAATGTCAGGGCGATAGACTTTTTTCGCGGTTTCCATGTACCAGTTGTCAGGTTTGTACTCGTTGATCATGCCCCAGCGGCGTAATTGGGTTAAATACCATACTGCGCTGCTGTAAGACGGATAGCTGGCGCCGTGACGGAAGAAGGTGTTGAAGTCGGGCAGCGAACGCTTGTCGCCTTTTTCGTATTCAAAGGTGCCGTTCATACTGGCCGCCAATACCTCGACGTCTGCACCCACGTATTGTTTTTGCGAGAGCATTTCGATGGCTTCTTTACGGTTCTTGTTGCTTTCCGCATCCAGCCACATCGAGGCGCGAATCAAGGCTTTGGTGACGGCTAAATAGGTGTTGGGATATTTTTCCGCCCAGGCTTGAGTAACACCGAACACTTTTTCAGGGGTGTCTTTCCAGAGTTCTTCGTCGGTGATGACCGGTACGCCGATGCCTTTAAACACGGCTTGCTGGTTCCAGGGTTCGCCGACGCAATAGCCGAAGATGGTGCCGGATTCCAGGGTGGCCGGCATTTGCGGTGGTGGTGTTACCGCCAATAAAGCCTCGGCACTGATTTGGCCGGAAGTGTCTTGCGGCGGGGCGTAAAAACCGGGGTTGATGCCGCCAGCCGCCAGCCAGTAGCGCAGTTTGATGTTATGGCTACCCGGCGGGAAGGTCATCGCCATATTGAAGGGTTTGCCTTCAGCTTTGAATTTATCTACTACTGGTTTTAAGGCGTCGGCCTTAATCGGGTGTACCGGCTTGCCGCCTTCCATCGGCACGTTGGCTTTCATTTGTTTCCAGATGTCGTTGGAGACGGTAATCGCGTTACCGTTGAAACCCATGCTAAACGCCGTGACGATATCGGCTTTGGTGCCGTAGCCCGCGCTGTAACCCAAGGGGGCGGCAGCCAGCATGTGGGATCCGTCTAACTCGCCGTTCACAACCCGGTCCATCACCACTTTCCAGTTTGCTTGCGCTTCCAATTGCACGAACAGGCCTTCGTCCTCGAAAAAGCCTTTCTCGGCGGCAACGGCCAGCGGCGCCATGTCGGTCAGTTTGATAAAACCGAATTTCAAATCTTCTTTCTCGGGTTTGGCGCCGGCCTGTACGGCTGTCGAAAAACTCAATCCGGCAACCGCTATGGCGGCAGCGACGGCGACAAACAGTTTTTTGGGGGCGGGTTTCTTGGCTGGTTTCATGTCGTTTCCTGTTAGCGATAAAAGTCTGGGCCAAAAAAAAAGCGCCTGCAGCCCGATTCCTAATCGAATCGGGTGCAGGACGCCTTTGTCCGGTTTGCTCAACATTGAGCGGTTAAAACAGTAACCCTGCTTTGGGTGTTATTAAGACTTAAGCAAACGAGGTGCCACTTTTGATTTTTATGGGGGAAATATAAAATAGTTTTGTTAAAACAAAGTGTTGAAAATTTATTATCTGGGTTTGGCCGGAAAACCCGAATTGTGTCGAAGGTGAAAGGCGGGTGGGATTGATAACAGTTTGGGCGAATCGCACATCTATGGTGCGAACAAATGTGGTCAAACTGGTGCAAATCTGACTTGCTTGCCGGCCATGCTGGGGCATGCTGGAACGAACCGGCGACTGCTTGAACATGGCCTGCCAAGAGCGCTCGGCGTGCGGGCCTGCGGTGGAATCGGGTAATTCGGCTCGGGCCTGGATTATATTGGGGCTGTATTGTGCGTGCTGGAGCCAACCAACGGCAGTTTGATGTCAGTCGCTGATAACGGCGGCGAATAAAAATAACCCTGGCCGAGTTGGCAACCCAATTGCGTCAGTAATTGGGCTTGATCGGCATTCTCAATGCCTTCCGCCAGGATCAGCAGGTCCATGTTCTTGCCAATATCAATGATGGACTTGATCAGCGCATTATCTTGCTCTGCACCCAATTCATGCACAAAGGACTGATCGATTTTTAGGATATTGAGCGGGAATTTCTTCAGGTACGCCAGTGAAGAATAACCGGTGCCAAAATCGTCCAGGCTCAACAAAATGCCGAGTTCGCGCAATTCGTGCATCACCCGAATGCTCTCGCCGATGTTTTGCATGGCGGTGGATTCTGTGATTTCCAGGATCAGTTGGGCGCCAGCCAAGTGGCAGTTGGTCAACAATGTTTGAATGTCCCGGCACAAACCGGGCTGCAGAAATTGGCGAGGAGACAGATTGATACTAATTTTGAGCGGTATATCCGGCCATCGCCCGCGCCAAACCGATGCTTGTTGACAGGCGTTCCTGATTACCCAGTCGCCGATCGAGTTGATCATGCCATTGTCTTCGGCGATAGCCAGAAAGCTGTCGGGTTTTAACTCGCCCCGTTGCGGATGCTGCCAGCGCAGCAAGGCTTCATAGCCATAAACCCGGTGATCGGCCAAATTCACCAGTGGCTGGTAAACCAAATGGAATTGATGTTCCCAATCGGCCATCTGCAACTCAAACTCCATACTGCTACGGGCTATGGCTTGCTGACGCATCTGATCGTTGTAGAAACGGTAGCGGTTACGCCCCGCGGCCTTGGCGGCATACATCGCGGTATCGGCGTTTTTGATCAGCTCCGGCGCCGTGGTGCCGTGTGCAGGGAACAGGGCAACACCGATACTGACGGAAGCGTTAAATTGGACGCTGCCGATTTCGTGGGGCAGGGACAATTCGTGAAGCAGCTTTTGCAGGATATGTTCGGTGGTGGAGTGGCAATGATCCAGATCCTTGAAGTGGGTCAACAACACCACGAATTCGTCGCCGGCGAACCGCGACACGCTATCGGTTTCTCTGATACAAGCAAGCAGACGACTGGCGACGTTTTGTAGCAGCACGTCGCCTGCCAGATGGCCGCAGGTGTCGTTCAACAGTTTGAATCGGTCCAGGTCGAGAAACAGAACACTCAGCGACTCGCGCGAGCGGCTGGCGTGCAAGATGGCATTGTTCAGCAGTTCGTTGAAGTAACTGCGATTGGGTAATTTGGTCAGAATGTCGTAATGCGCCAAAAATTCGATCTTGCTGTCGTTCAATTTTTTTTGCGTGACATCGGAAAACATCACAATGCAGTTTTTGATTTTTCTGAATGCATCATGGCTGCAACTGACGGTCAGCGAGGCCGTGAATGCACTGCCGTTACGGCGATAAAGCTCCACTTCTCCCTTCCAGCGGTCGTGGCTGATCAACTTGGACCAGATCACCTCGAATAGTTTGAGGTTCTGGCCGGCAAACAACACCGAAACCACCGACTTGCCGATAACTTCGGAACGCTGATAGTCGGTAATGTCGATGAACGACTGGTTGACGCTGAGAATCTGTTTATGGTCGTTGGTGATTAGGATCGCCTCTTCGCTGGTCTCAAATACCTTGGCGGCCAGTGCCTTCTCCTCTGCCAGACGGTGCCGGTCGGTGACGTCCACGGCGATCACCAACAAAGACTGCCTCGCTTGACCGCTCTCGTCGAGTTCGCTTATCCGGCGGGCATTGAACTGAACCTGCAAAGGTATGCTTTGCCGCGGGTTTTTCAGTAGCCGCAATTCGATGGTTTTATGCTCCGGTTTACTGAAAAACGCCGGGTAGCGAGCATTGAAGATGATGGTGTCATCCGGGTGAATGAAGTGGGTGAGGTGCCGGCCTTCAACATCCTGCTGTGTGACCTCCAGCATGTCGCGTAGGGTCTGATTGGCCTTGAGAATGCGTCCCTGCTGGTCCATCTTCAAATACCCTGCAGGAGCTTGCTCAAACAACAGGCTGAAATTATTTTTGGCGTGGAGTAAGGCTTGATACGTTTCCCGCAACGTCTGGTTTTGCATCTCCAATTGCATTTGATGCACGTTCAATTCGTGGATCAAAGCTTTGACGTCATCCAATTGCCCAGGGTACAGGCCGTTGGGTAAATCCTTCAGAAGGGCTTCCGCTCGGCGACGTAAGGTTTCGGGATCCAGTTGCGCCATTCCGATTTCCGAGCGGTGTTAAACCGGTTTTTCTGTGGTGACCACCAGCATGGTATCGCCGTTTTGGTAGCCGAGCACCGATGCGATCATAGTGATGTCCAGCACTTGTTTGTGTTTGGTCAGGCGTTGGATCTGGGTAACCTGATAGCTCGATTTGCCGGAAATGATGCTTTGAAACATGTTAAACGCTTCGTCGCGCAGACTGGTCGGAATCAAGCTCTCGAACTTCATGCCCATCGCTTCGGATTGGGACCATCCGTACAGGGATTCCGCGCCCTTGTTCCAGGCGACGATACGCCCCTCGAAATCGATGATAATGATGGCTTCACTGACATCCATCAGCATGGAAGCCAGCTTTTGAATGCAATTGATGCAATGGCGTTTGTCGATCAACAAGTGGCTTCTCAGATCCCGTTCGGTCAACGCAAAGATTTGTCCGCTATCGTTTTGGGCAGAGAGCAAGGTCGCAGATACGGAAACATCAATGACTTCCCCTCTCCGATTTACACGCTTGCTGTCGAATTGGGCAACTTGTTCGCCCTGTTTGAGTTTTTCGAATACCCGACGCATTCTTGGCCGCTCGTCCAGCGTTACCAGGTTTTCGAAGTGCATTTGCAGTGCCTCTTGCTCGCTCCAACCGTACAGTATTTCCGCGCCACGATTCCAGGTAATAAATTTGCCGGATTCGTCCATAAGGGTAATCGCATCCTGCGAATAGTTGACAAAGCTAGCCAGACGCTGGGTTTCCAATTCGGCCCGTTGTTGCAGACTTTGCTGGGTTTGTTTCAGCAGATCGATATTGACGAACGTCAGGATCACCCCGGAATAGATCCGGTCCGAAACGGCGTAGGGAATGATCCGCATAAAGAACCAATTGCCAGACTGGTTTTGCACTTCCGATTCCAAAATGATCTTTTTTGCCACCACTTGACTGATCAGATTCTCGAGATCGATGTCGCGAATTGAATGAGTCAAATGAAAGAACGGCCGGCCTATGTCGTTTTCGACAATATGAAACAGGCTTTGCAGTTTATGGGTAAAGCGGCGGATATCCAGATTCTCATCCAGAAACAGGATGCCGATATTGGTGCTATTGAACAGGTTATCGAGGTCGTTGTTGAGAATGGTCAACTCGGTGATTTTGCTCTGGTGTTCGGCGTTAACGGTATACAGCTCTTCGTTTACCGATTGCAATTCCTCGTTGGTGCTCTGCAATTCTTCGTTACTGGCTAATAATTCTTCGTTGGTGGCTTGCAATTCCTCGTTGGAGGTTTCCAGTTCTTCCACCGTGGCTTGCAGGTTTTCCCGGGTGAGCTGCAGTTCCTGTTCCAGATCGTTGATGCGTTGCGCGGCGTCCTGATTGATATCGAAATTATCGGCGACGAAGCCGATGTCCTGGGTGGCGTGATGATCGGCCTCGAAAATCAGAATCGCAATCAGGGTTTCCTGGCTCTTGCGACCGGGCAATAACCTGATGTGAATGTTCAGGGTCCGCGCCTTGTCCTTTTCGCGCAGTTTAATGTTGGACATGCTGATGTTTTCCCCGCTTTTCAGGGCTTTTCGCACGCCGGTAGCGATCGGAATGGCCAAATCCTTGCTGACCAGTTTGGTAATGTCGGTGACCAATTTGCCGCTGGGGTAGGTCAGATAACGCTGCGCATCGCCGAAGATATGCGATATCTCCAAGTTCTCATTCACGATCATGGTGAACGGCAGCAGATCTTTGGTCAACGCGTTAAAAAAGCGTTCCAGAATTTTGTCGTCCTGATAACGGCCGGCAAAGTGACGACTGGATTGCGGCGACGTATTGCTGAAGGACGTTATCAGTGTCGGGGTCGGATCGATACTGCTAATACCCAGGCTGCGGTATTTGCCCCGAGCCCGGTAAATCTTGCCTTTGGGGCTGACCATGTCGAAATAGTCGACCATCTCGCCAATCGATTCGCTGGTGCCCAGCATCAACAGGCCGTCTTTCACCAACGAAAAATTGAATAGTTCAAGTATCTTTCTTTGCAGGATGGGCTGTAAATAAATCAATAAATTTCGACAGCTCAATAAATGAATGTTGGTAAAAGGCGGGTCCTTAATCAGATTGTGCTGGGCGAACACCACCATCTCGCGGATGGATTGCGATATTTGAAAACTGTCTTCCCGGCGTGAAAAATATTTCACCAGCAAATGCGAGGGTATATCGGCGGCGATACTCTCCGGATACAGGCCGGAGCTGGCTTTCTCCACGGCTTTGGCATCGACATCGGTGGCAAATAATTTCATCCGGAAAAAATTGCCGGAATATTCCCGATATTCCGCGAGCATGATTGCCAGCGAATAGGCTTCCTCTCCGGTGGAGCAGCCGGCAATCCATACCCTGATTTCGTTGTTGCTGATCGACTTCACCAACTGGGGCAGCCATTTACTCCGAATCTCTTCAAACACCGTGTCGTCGCGGAAGAAACTGGTGACACCGATCAACAATTCCTGAAATAAGGTTGATACTTCCTGGGGATTTTCTTCCAGTAGGTTGCGGTATTCTTTGAGATCCCGACATTGGTTGATCGTAATACGACGTTCGATACGGCGGACGATGGTGTTGGGCTTGTAAAACGTGAAATCGACTTTGTGCTTGTCGCGCAACAGGGCAAATATGCGGGTGAGATCGCTGTCCTCGGAGTTGATGCTGGCATCCTGAAAGGCGTATGGATGCTTGACGAATGCCATCAACTGTTTGGGCATGTCTTCCGGCGGCAGTATGAAGTCGACCAGGCCTGTCGCAATCGCATTTCGAGGCATGCCGTCGAACTTGGCGCTTTCTTCATCCTGGACCATGACCATGCCACCATGTTCCTTGATGGCGCGAATTCCGCGCGTGCCGTCGCTGCCGGTACCGGAAAGGACGATGCCAACCGCGAATTCACCGACATCTTCCGCCAATGAGCGCATGAAAATATCGATAGGCAAATTAAGTTCGTTGCTATGGTTCTGATTGTTCAACAGCAGATGGCCGTGAAAAATCGTCAGGTTTTTACGTGGCGGTATCAGGTAGACATGATTAGGCTCTACTTTCATGCCTTCTTCGATTCGCAACACCGGCATGAGAGTGTGCTTGGATAGTAGTTCTACCATCAAGCTTTTGTAGTCAGGCGATAGATGCTGAACCACAATAAACGCCATCCCCGTATCAGCCGGCATTTTTTTGAAGAAACTTTCTATCGCTTCCAAACCTCCGGCAGAGGCACCGATACCCACTACGTATCGCTGGTCATTTTCTTTGTCGAGTTTTTTCATCGGTTCGCGGAGGGTCTATTCGGCTGCATTGAACACATTGTAGATAGATTGTTCATGTCAAACTCGCCACGTTCGACAGTCTCAACCATGAACCAAATTACTGTTACACGTCAAAATACCGTTAATTCGCCTATATCCCAAGCATCGAAAACCGCATCTGATTGAATGCCGGAGCCGTCTTCGACACCGCGGGAACCCAACTTGGCGTTATCAGTGGGCTTAGTTACCAAATCCGCTTTCGCAGACATTCGGAGTTTGCCGACCGGTTCAATAGGGAAGTCGGACCGGACGTTACAGATCATCGAGATCCGTTACGGTAATGATCAAAGCTTGCCCGGGAGTATGCGTAGGTGCAGATGTTTCGTTTTCGCCAATTTTCTTGCCCGACATTTTGGTTTTTAGCGGCATGTTTTTTTTGGCTTTCAGGCTCAGTGAAATTGATTTCCCTTCGGGGTTCTTGAAAAAACTGTCGAAGCGCGAATTGAACAACACCTTATCCTCATCGACTATCACCGAAGACAAGTGCTTTTTGACCAGCTGACCTTTCGAGACACCGAGCCATTCCAATAGCGTGTCGTTAACCTGCTCGACAAAACCGTTCGCACCCACAATGACGATACCCACCGGCAGTTGGTGGAACAGATAGTGGTAGTTGTTTCGTGAGCGGGTGAGTTCTTCCTGAGCGCTAATCAATTCCTGATTCTGCATCTTCAACTCGATCTGATGAATCTGCAGATCGTAAAAAATCCGTTGAATTTCATCCGGGGTGATCTGGCTGATTTCTTCCGGCGTGAAATCAATGATGTTTTCGGTCAGACCTTTAATTTTGTGCAGATATTCCGCCATTGCAACGCTCCTAGTGTAATGAAACACGCTTTCCAGTGTGTGATTGTTCAGGAAGCTTACCAGATTGCCCAAATCTTACAATCGAGCCCGGATAAGAGTGCCGAATCGTCTGATTGTTCCGCGCAGCTCGGTAGGCTGCGATTGGCGGATTGGCTCGGCTACCAGTTTTCACGAAAGCCAATGCGGCGGTGACTGAGATCGGCAGGGCTTATTGAAAAAATAGCGGCCTCGGCCAGGTGAAGCGGGTGCGCCCGGTTACCTTTTACCGAATTTGTAGAATCTTGGTTGACCCTCTCTCTGGCGCGGTCGCAGAAGAATAAAGGGGGATGCTAGAACAATATCTGGATAAGCCTTGGAAATACGGCAAACGCATAGAAGATCTGAAGTCGTAAACGGAAGCGACTAGCCGAGATCTGGCCAAGACTGCGGAAGAGTGCCCACTTGGCAGAATACTCCAGACAAATGGCGGCTGAAGAACGCGATCAGCCATTTATATTTTGATGAGAGCAGACGCGGCCTGCCTGATTTGGCTCGGGCTTTACCAAGAAATGCGGTGAAAGATAGCAGTTGCATAACTGCTATCTTCAATTGCTTAGCGTATCGGAAATCTTAGCTGGCTTGGCCGGCGGCAGTGGCTTCCGGTACTTCAAGCAATCGTCCGGTTTTGACGTCGTAGACGTAGCCGTAAACCGGAATATCGCTCGGCACCAGGGAGTGGGCCTTGATACGTTTGACGTCTTCCAGCACGCTGTCGGCCTGGTTCTTGATGGTCAGCCAATTAATGTACTTACCGTCGGTCGAGCCGGGGCCGTCGCCGCTATCGTGCCAGCCGCTGGCGTCGACGCTGGCGGTTTTCAGGCTGCTGGCCAGCAAATCGCTCATGATGTCGTTGGTAAAGGTTTCCATGCCGCAATCGGTATGGTGAATCACGAACCATTCCTTGGTACCGAGCAATTTATAGGAAATGACCAGGGAGCGGATGGCGTCGTCGCTGGCGCGACCGCCGGCGTTGCGGATCACGTGGGCGTCGCCTTCGGCTAAACCCGCGTATTTGGCCGGGTCCAGGCGGGCATCCATACAGGTCAGGATAGCGAATTGGCGGGCGGGCGGCATCGCCAGGCCGCCTTTATCGAAACTGGACGCGTATTCGCGATTGGCTAGGAGTACTTCGTTGTGAATTTTGCTCATAAAAACCTCGGTGGGTGAAAAAACGTCTGGCCGAAACTGCCGAACCAGACGGTGTAACAACTATCTCCGGGGTAAATTTTAACGAAGCCGGAATATGGTTTAAAGACGCAGAAAAGTTTATAAAATATAAACCTCAGGTTTATAAAAAGCACGGCGATGGATAAATTCAATAATATGCGGGTGTTCTGCCGTATCGTCGAATTGGGCACGTTTTCCGCGGTTGCCAAAGAACTGAAGCTGTCGACGATGATGGTCAGCAAATATATCGCCCAGTTAGAGGCCTCGTTGGGGGTGGTGCTCTTGCATCGCACTACCCGCAGCATGAGTTTGACCAGCGCCGGAGAGGCCTATTACCACCGCAGCAAACAGTTGCTGGAGGATTTGGCCGATCTGGAGTCGTCGACGGCCCAGTTGGGGGAGCGGGTAAAAGGCACCATCAAAATCAGTGCGCCTATCGATTTCGGCGGCATGTATATGGTGCCGGCCATTGAGGCTTACTTAAAAAAATATCCGGAAGTCAAAATTCTGATGTCCTTGGATAACAAGCCGCCCAACTTGCGGGTTGGTAGCGTCGATATCTCGTTACTCGTCACCGACACCCTGGACCCGGGAGTGGTGGCGCGGAAGATCGCCGAAACCGAACTGGGGACTTATGCCTCGCCCGGCTATCTGGCTGAAAAAGGCTGTCCGCAAACCATAGATGAGCTGAGCGGCCATCAATGCTTGCATTATGTCGATACCCCGCACGGCGATTATTGGTTGTTCAACGTCAACGGCGAGCTGAAACGGATCAAATCCGATTGGATGCTGGCTTCCAACAACGGCCGGGCCTTGTGCCAGGCGGCGGCCATGGGGATGGGTATCGTCCAGGCGCCGCGCTTATCGGTCGCGCCGCATTTGCAAAACGGGGAGTTGGTTGAAATTCTGCGTGAATACCGGCGGCCGGAATTGGCTATTTACGCCACTTATCTACAGCGCAGGTTCTACCCGGCCAAGTTGACTACTTTCATCAATTTTCTGTTGGCTTATTTTGGGCAATAGGCTTTATCTGTACTTTTGGACAATGTGGCAACTTGTCGCGTGACAATATGCCGCATTACTAATATAAGGGGTTGCTGATAAAATGCGCGTTATTGCAGAGATGTTCAGTGCAATAACTTCCTCCTCTCAAATCCGGCTTAGAGCCGGATTTTTTTTGCCTGCCGGTTAAGTTTCGGTACGGTTTTTTAGGGATTTTGCGACTCTGCCGCGCAAGCCGGCTATTACTAACAGAACCAGTCCGCTCCATAACAGGCCCGGCATCAGATGGAAATGGCGTTGGTAAAACGTGCTGGCCGGTTGTTTCGAGAACGGCACATGATAGCTGCCGGCCCAGCTCGTATCGAGTGGCGAAAGCGGCAACACCGTACCATCGGCTAGCGACACTGTGGATATGCCGGTGTTGGTGGCTCGCAGCACCGGCCGCCTGAATTCCACGCCGCGCGCCAGCGTCATATATAAATGTTGGTAAGGCTCTTGCCAGCTGCCGTACCAGGAATCGTTGGTGACGTTGACGATGAACTGCGCTCCCAGATCGGCCAGCCCCTTGGAAAATTCCGGGAATAGACTTTCGTAGCAGACTTGCGGCCCCATATCGAAACCGTTCAAGCGCAGCAACAAGGTCGGTCCCGGCCCGCGCCCGAATTGGCTGACCATTGGCAACGCGGTTTTCAGCCAGGGAAACACGTCTGCGAACGGAATGTATTCGCCCAAAGCCAATAAGATGGTTTTGCTGTAGTGCGGCTCGGTGACCGTGCCGGTTTCGTCGATCACAAACAAGGAATTGGTGATGGCATTGTGCTCGTCCTTCGCGTACGCCCCGGTCAGTAAAGCCAATTGCCGGTTGCGCACAAACTGTTGTAACAGATCGGCGTACTGCGATTGGTTGTATTCGCCGCCCAACAGGGCAGGGAAGGCGGTTTCCGACCACATCACGAAGTCGATGTCCGGGTTGTCGGCCAAACCGGCATCGGTGGCCTGAAAATATTGGGTCAAAATTTCCGCGCGATAGCCTTTGCCGTGTTCCATGGACTGTTTTTGCAGGTTGCCGATGTTGGCTTGCACCAGCAGCACGTCCAATGCATCGTCGGCGGCCGGCAACCGGTTTTTCAGCCATAGTCCGCCGGCGTTTAGCCCGGCAAAGCCGAGCACGATCGCGACGGCTGCGGTTTTGCCTGCGCGTTGCCCGCGATGCTGCCAGGCATACAGCACGGCCAAATTGGCGAGTACGGTCAGCATGCTCAAACCGGCGAAACCGACGATTTCCGCCCATTGGTAGAGCGGCAAGCCGGCGCCATACCAGCTATACCCGAAATTCCATTTGAATAGCATCGGCACGTAAAATTCGGCCAAGGCGGTCAGAACCGCCATCAAAGCGAACGATATCCCGCGACTGGCGCCCAGGCTGCGGCGAACGTAGAACCAGGCCAAGCCGGCGATCGGCAGGAACAAATGGCCGAACGCCGCGAAAATCAGCATACCGATCGCGGCCACCAGCCAATTGACGTTGGCGAATTCGTGCAGGGTGTATGTCACCCAGTTGAAGCCGATCATCGTATAGATAAAGCTGGTCAATATCCCGCTTAGCAGGACTGGTCGCAGCCTGTCCTGACTTTGCCAGAATTGCCACAGCGGGACGAAACAGAACAACGAAGCCCAAGGCGGGAAGGGGATGTAGCTGGTACCGATGAAAATGCCGGATAACACCGGCAGCCACCATGGCGATCGAAAAGCCTGCCTCATATCTATGCCGTTTGTCGCTAAAAAGCGTCGATTGTAACCGATAGCCGTTAGCCTTCCCCTCGGTTTGCGGGAAGAGATGCGCTGGCGGGTTGGAACCCGTTCGCCGCTTTTACGTTAACTCGCGGGAAACGTTAATGGCTCGATGGCGGCCGGGCTCATGTAAAAGTAGCCGTCGCCATGGCTGATGACGCGCTGGTAGGGCAGATGGTCCAGCTCGGCCAGATAGACGATGGCGTGGGTTTTGATCAAGCAATAGACAACGTCGCCTTCGCGCAAAGCCATGGTCGCGCAGGCGCCCGGCGTGATCTCCGCCAACAGGGTCCCGCCACAATCGATTTGTACGATCAAGCTTTCGCCGTTCGGAATCAAGGCACAGATGCGGCCTTTGAGTTGGTTCTGGATCGAAATCCCGTCGATATAAGCGCGGGAAAGCGCAATATCGTTAGCGCGGATAGATATCTGGGTTTGGCTGCCGACCTCCAAGTTCGGGCGGAGCGGCAATACCAACGTGGCGCCGGCACTGTCGGCCAGACTGCTACCGCCCTGAAAGTCGTGGTGGCGGACGGTGATCGGTAGAATATTGTCGATCTGGCGGATGCCTAGATAACGCAACGCACCGTGTTGTTTGGCGATGTCGCGCAGCGAACCGCTGCGCATGACTTGGCCGTGTTCGAGCACCACCAGTTGGTCGGTTAGTTCGATGATTTCGGCGACCGACTGGCTGGCGTACAACACCGTTAGGCCGAATTCGTCCAACAATCGCTTCAGTATCGGCAGCAACTGCATCCGATAAGCCTTGCCAATCGTCGCAAAAGTTTCGTCCAACAGCAGCAATTTCGGTGATTTAAACAGGGAGCGGGCCAATGCCACCCGCTGCCGCTCGCCGCCGGATAGGAGTTGCAGCGGATTATCCAGAATTCCGCCCAACTCCAACAGGTCGATCAGGTAATCGAGTTTGAACAAACGGCGTTGTTTTAAGGTACGAAAATAGGTTGCCTGCAGGGTATCGCGCACCGTTTCGGTGCTGTCGGCGCAATCCGTTTGCAGTACCGCTCCGATCGGGCGTTGCTCGCGCGGCATTAAAATGCCTTTCTTGCTGTCGTACAAAATTTTGCCGTTCAAGCTGATATAGCCGCTTTGCGGTTGCAAGGTGCCGGCGATCAGGTTGAGAAGTGTGCTTTTGCCGGCGCCGGACTTGCCCAGCAAACCGACGCTGGCATCGTCTATCGACATCTGCGTAGCCAACTCGAAATGGCCGCGCCGCAGTTTTACATTCACGTCCAACAACATAATCGCCTCAGCCGGAACAGTGCCGGAACTTGATTAACTTTGCACGGCGAGAATAACTGCGCCGGCCTTGAATATCGCCGTGGCCGGTTGACCTACAGTTAGTCCTAGCGTTTCGACGCTGTCGTTAGTCACCGTCGCCGCGACGACCTCGCCGCCGCCGAGTTCGATGTCGACCTCGGAATTGACCGCGCCGGGTTTGACGGCCACCACGGTTCCGGCCAGCTGGTTACGCGCGGAAACTTTATAGCCGCCGAAATCAGTGACGACGATGATCTGCGGGGCTTTCACCAAAGCAATGGCTTCTACCCCGACTTCGATTCCGAGCGTTGCCACCGACTCTTTGGTAATCGACGCGACGATGGTCGCGCCGCCTTTCGAGCTCAGGTATATCTCGGCATTGACGGCGCCGATCAACACTTGTTCGACTTTGCCCCTAAATTGGTTACGTGCGCTGGTTTTCATAATGAGTCCTGGTTTAAAGTTGTTAGCTAAGAGGGGGAGGGCGTCATGGCAACTGCGGTAACGAGTAACCATATTTTTCGATAATTGCTCGCGCGGGAGCGGTTTTAAGGAACTCCAACAAGGCTTTTGCAGCCGGATTATCGCGGCCGTTGTTCAGTAAAACGGCATCTTGCAATATTGGTTTGTAAAGATTGGTCGGAACGATCCAGCCCGAACCGGAGCCGATCTTGCCGTTATCGATAACTTGGGAAAGCGCAACGAATCCCAATTCAGCATTGCCGCTACTGACGAATTGGTATGTTTGGGCAATATTCTCGCCATGTACGAACGTGGGTTGCAGCTTATCTAACAGTCCGAGGTTTGTTAAAGTGTCTATCGCCGCGGCACCGTAAGGTGCCAACTTAGGGTCGGCCAGTGCTATATGTTTAAATCTGCCCGAGTTCAAAACTTGACCTTGGGAATCCACAAAATCCACCGTTGCCGACCACAACACCAACTTGCCTACAGCATAAGTGAACCGGCTGCCGGATATGGCTAGCCCGGATTCCTCGAGTTTCAGCGGGCTCTTGTCGTCAGCGGACAAGAAAACTTCAAATGGTGCGCCATTCTCGAATTGTGCGACAAATTTCCCCGACGACCCGAATGACAATTTCGCCGTGTGCCCGCTGGTTTTTTCGAATACTTGGGCAATTTCGTTCATTGGTTTGGTGAAGTTTGCCGCAACCGCTACTAAAGCCGTTTCGGCCTGTGCGGTTGTGTTGATAACCAATAGAGCAGCTAACGTCGTAAGTCTGCTATTTACAGAAAAAAACATGTCAAATCTCCTTATTCCCGAACACTGTTTTGTAGTGTATACCGTTATATACAATTGTAAATAACGAAAGATTGGTCTCCTGTTCGAATGACAATACCGTAGAAGCTTTTGCAAAGACGAGAATTAACTACATCCTGTGTGATGCTACGTAAATTCCACTATATACAGGAAGGCGGAGTGGCGAGATTAAATGAACTGTTGATAACTTGTTTCTTAACCCAAAACAATCAAACGAGGGTCAATTCAGCTTACCAAGTCCGCTGCTCAATAGGCTTTCGGCAGTTCTCACTACGAGGCTTGCTGGTAACTCCAAATTATTTTACATAATATACATTATGCGAAATATTATCCCGATGTGGCACGCCTCTGCAATGCTCGTCGAACATGTAAATTTGCCGTATTGATTTGTTGATATGCTATAGTGCTTATTAATGAGAACAATTATTAATTAGCCTGCATGCAGACAAATTTTAAAGCGCTGGCGGCTGGCGATACTGGCCGCATCTTAGGGTTTGACCAATCCGGCGGAGTTTATCGGAAAAAACTGTTGGCAATGGGTTTGACTCCGGGAACTGAATTTACCGTGACGCGTTTCGCGCCTATGGGCGATCCGGTCGAGATTAAGATTCGCGGCTTTTCCTTGTCGCTCCGCAAAAACGAAGCGTCGGTGTTACTCGTAGAAAAAGTATGAAAGACGCCGTTTATACCGTTGGTGTTGTCGGTAACCCCAATTGCGGCAAAACCACGTTGTTCAACGCTCTGACCGGCTCCAAACAACACGTTGGCAATTGGCCCGGTGTCACGGTAGAACAAAAAACCGGTGAGTATAGATATAAAGGAAAGCAGATCGACGTTGTCGATTTGCCTGGCACTTATTCGCTGGAAGCCGATGACGACAGCATTTCGCTGGACGAAAAAGTCGCGCGCGATTACGTTGCCTCGCGCCAAGCCGATTTAATCATCAACATCGTCGATGCATCCAACATCGAACGCAATCTCTACCTGACCTCGCAATTGCTCGAGATGCGGGTGCCGATGATTTTGGTTCTGAACATGATGGATGCCGTAAAAAAGCGCGGCATCCGCATTGATACCGAATTGTTGGCCAAACATCTCGGTTGCCCGGTGGTGCCGGTAACCGCGGCGACCGGCCAAGGCATCAAGGACTTGCTGGAAATCATCAGCAAAGCCTGCGCCGAGAAGCCGGTTCCTCAGCTTCAAGTCGCTTATCAAACGGAGATCGAAGCGGCCGTCGAGGAGTTGAAACCGCTATTGTCAGATATCTCCGGTCGCAACCGTTGCGATAGCCGCTGGCTGGCCTTGCGGCTGCTGGAAAACGATACCTTGGCCAAGCAGATGGCCGGGCCGGAACTCACCGAAACGGTCAAGCGCCTGCGGGGCCAAATCGAAGATCAGACAGGCGACGAAATCGACATCCTGGCCGCCGACGCCCGCTACGGTCTGGTTAACCGGCTGGTGCAGGCCTCGGTATGTAAATTAAACGAAGTCTCGCGCAATACCACCGACAAAATCGACGCCATCGTGCTGAACCGGTTTTTGGGCATCCCGATATTTCTGCTGGTGATGTACGCCATGTTCATGTTTACGATCAACGTTGGCAGCGCATTCGTGGACTTTTTCGACAAAGCCGTGGGTGCGTTATTGGTAGACGGCCTTAGTGTATGGCTGACGGCAATGAACTGGCCGGATTGGCTGGTAGTTTTAACCAGTAGCGGTATCGGCGGCGGTGTTCAGGTCGTGTCCACTTTCATTCCGATCGTTGGCTTTTTATTCATCTTCCTGTCCATGTTGGAAGACTCGGGATACATGTCGCGCGCCGCTTTCGTAATGGACCGCTTCATGTGCATGATCGGCCTGCCGGGCAAATCCTTCGTACCCATGATCGTTGGTTTCGGTTGCAACGTCCCCGCCATCATCGCCACTCGCACTCTGGACAACCAGCGCGACCGGATATTGACCAACATGATGAATCCGTTCATGTCCTGCGGCGCCCGCCTCCCGGTCTACGCCTTGTTCGCCGCCGCCTTCTTTCCGGTTGGCGGCCAAAATCTGGTGTTCGGTCTGTATCTGTTCGGTATCGTCGTTGCGGTTTTGACCGGACTGATCATGCGTTACACCCTGTTGCGCGGCTCCCCTACTCCTTTTTTGATGGAATTGCCCGCCTACCACTTACCGACGCTACGCGGGGTTTACACCAAGACCTGGGAGCGCCTGAAAACCTTCATCGTCAACGCCGGCAAAGTCATCGTGCCGATGGTGCTAGTATTGAACGTGCTGAATTCGGTCGGAGTCGACGGCAGCTTCGGCCAGGAAAACAGCGACAAATCGGTGCTCAGCGAAATCGGCCGGCAATTGACTCCGGCATTTCAACCGATGGGCATCGCTCGGGACAACTGGCCGGCTACGGTAGGCGTTTTTACCGGCGTACTGGCTAAAGAGGCCGTGGTGGGTACGCTGGATGCGCTTTACAGCCAGATGGCGGCCAGCGACGCTGATGTCGAGGATAAAAGTTTCGATTTGGCTGCAGCCTTATCGGAAGCCTGTCAAACCGTGCCGGACAATCTGATCGCGATCGCCGACAAATTACTCGATCCGCTGGGTATCGGCATTGCCAATGTCGCTGACCAAGCCAGTGCTGCCGAAAAACAACAAGTTAAATTGGATACGTTTGCCGTGATGCAGGCACATTTCGACGGCCGGGTCGGCGCATTTGCCTATCTGCTGTTTATTCTGCTCTACGCGCCATGCGTGGCCGCCACCGCTGCCATCTACAAGGAAACCAGCGGCGGCTGGGCTCTGTTCGTGGTGTGTTGGACCACGTTCGTCGCTTACCTGACGGCGACGCTGTTCTATCAAGGCATGACCTTCAGTCAGCACCCGCAAACGGCAATAGGCTGGATTTTCGGTTTGACGCTGTTGTTTGCCGGCGTGCTGCTGGTGTTGCGCTTTTACGGCGCCCGTCAAATCCGTGGAGTAACGCCATGATATTGTCTGACTTGCGCGGCTATTTGCAGGACAAGCGCCGGGCTACGCTGCACGATTTGGTCCTGCATTTTCACATGGACGCCGACGCCTTGAGAGGCATGCTCGGCAAATGGATCAGCAAAGGTAAGGTCAAGCAAACTGCGGCCGGCAGCGCTTGCGGCAGCGGCGGTTGTTGCAAATGCGATCCGCTGCTGACCGAAATTTACGAATGGGTGGATTGAGGTGTTAGCGGGAAATTGTCCCGCTAACCGGACAGTTACTTGCTCTCTGCAAGCCAGCCCTGCAAAGCTTCAATTAATTCCTGAGCCTGCTTTTCGCTGGAAATATTGAACTTGGATTTTTGTTGGTATTCGCCGTTGCGTTTTTGGTAACGGCGGATGCTGAAACGGTCCTGGCTGTATTGATTTTTGGCCGGTTCCCAGTCCTGATAACGGAAAATCACAGTGGCCCAGGCGCCTTTGCTCAGGATCTTCTTGTCCAATTCCTTGACGGTCTCGACGCCGCCATCTTCGTAACGAATAGTTAAATCTTCGACGTTTTCAGTCATAAAGTTCTCAACGAGTTTTAAAGCCGGCGCGCAGTCTACCACCGCAATGGTGCCGCCTGCAAAATACCGTCGGCTCTCAATGCGTAATGAACTCGCCGAAAGCGCGACTGCCCTCCCCCGTATTGATGGTATCTACCACTTGCAGGGTTTTGGCGTCGATGACCGAGACATTGTTATCGAACCAATTGGCGACATAAATATGCCTGTCGTCCGGGTGCGCGCTAATGCCTTCCGGCTTGTCGCCGACCGGAATCACCGCAACTTGTTTCAAGGTCGCGGTATCGACGACCGAGACGGTGCTGTCGTCCTGATTAGTCACGAACAACAAACCGTCGCTATTGGCCAGCGCCACAGCGTAAGGTCGGGCGCCAACTTTAACTGTGGCCAGCCGTTTCAGGCTGCGTGCGTCCAACACGGTAACATCGTCGCTTTCCACATTGGCCGAATACAAGCGCTTGCCTTGGCTATCCACTGCAATCCCGAACGGATGAGCGCCGACTTTGGTGGTGTTGCGGATGGTCAGTTTGCGCAAATCGATTTGGGAAATGGAATCGTCTATCCGGTTGGCGACGTACAGCCAGCGGTTGTCGGGGCTGACGGTCATGCCCGACGGCGATTTACCCACAGTAATGGTTTTTAACGGGCTGAAATCCTTGCTATCGAACACGGCCACCGAATTTTCATACCAATCGGCAACAAAAATTTGCTGGCCCTTGCGGTCAGTTGTGATGCCCAACGACGCGCCACCGACTTTGACATTTCGCAACTTGGTCAGTTTGTCGCCGTCCAGCACGGCAAAGCCACCGCCCTCCGGCGTGCTGACGTAAATTTGTTTCAATAGCGGGTTTATCGCCACGCCGGCCGGTTTGCCTTCGACTTTGATCGTTTCGATGACGCTACGGTTTTGGGTATCGATCACCGAGACCGAATTATCCAGTTGATTGGTGATAAAGGCACGCGGATTGGCGTGAACCGGCATCGCGGCGATAGCAAATAAGCAAACAGCCTTAAACCTGAATCTGGACATGAACAAAATGGGGGCGGGAGGAAAATGGTTCCCGGCTCAAGGCCGGGAACGGGGATAAAGCCGATTAACGCTTGATATCGATTTCGACGTGTGCAGCCGCGGAGCCAGCTTTTTTGGACAAGGCTTCCAGGCCGGTTTTCAACACGTTGCTGACCGCTTTGTCTGCGGCTTCTTCGTTCAATTCCGCCGGCGGGTTGTTGTTGACGTAAGCGCGGTAGTAAGTGGCAACCCACTCGACTTCGGTCTTGCCGCCTTTGTCAGTGACTTGCAATTCGGCCGCATAGTTACCAACCGGCAATACCGGCAACGGCTCGTCCTGGCCGGCATGTTTGATGGTGCCGGTGTTGCTCATTTCGGTGATTTTGTATTTGTAGCTCATTTTGGCGGCATCGTAGGCTTTCAATTCCTCGGTGATGGTACCGCCGTTAGCCAAAGTCAGCGTGCGCACCGCGCCTTTGTCGTTGCTGCCGCTACCTTTCACGCTTTTGATGCTCGGATGCCAGGACATGTCGTCGTAGTTTTTGATCAAATCCCATACTTTTGCCGCGGGTGCGTCGACGGTCACGGTAGCGGTCATTTTCGCTCTGACGGGGCCGTGCGCATTGGCTAAGCCGGCGAACATCAGCAAAACGGATGAAACGAGTAGCGAGGTTTTTTTCATAACACTTTCCTATGAAGGTCACATAAAATGGAGCGGGCGATTATAGAATAATTTTCCGCCGCCAGTATCCGCAAAAGCGCGTTTGCGGAAATTTTCCCGGCCGCCCTCCTCCCGGTTCCACTCATGAGTTCAACCACATTTTTCTGGCACGACTACGAAACTTTCGGCGCCGATCCGCAACGCGACCGGCCGTGCCAATTTGCCGGAGTCCGCACCGATACCGACTTCAACCTCGTCGGCGATCCGATCATGCTTTACTGTCGGCCGGCCGACGATTATTTGCCGCATCCGGAAGCCTGCCTGATCACCGGCATCACGCCACAACTGGCGGCGGCGCAGGGTGTCTGCGAGGCGGCATTCGCCGAAACGATTCACGACGCCCTGTCTCAGCCCGGCACCTGCGGCGTCGGCTACAACAGTATCCGCTTCGACGACGAAGTCACCCGCAATCTGCTTTACCGCAACTTCTTCGATCCCTACTCCAGAGAGTGGCAAAACGGTAACTCGCGCTGGGATTTGATCGACGTGGTCCGCGCCGCCAGAGCCTTGCGCCCGGAAGGCATCGAGTGGCCGGACAAGGAAGACGGCCTGCCCAGTTTTCGTTTGGAAGACCTGACCCAAGCCAACGGCTTGTTGCACGACGCCGCGCACGATGCCTTGTCGGACGTGTACGCGACGATCGCGATTGCAAAGCTGGTCAAACAAAAGCAGCCCAAACTGTTCGATTACCTGATCAACCACCGCCATAAAAGCCAAGTGTCGACTCTGCTGCGGCTCGGCAGTTTTACGCCGTTGGTACATATTTCCGGCCGCTTGCCGTCGCGCAACCACTGCCTGGCCGTGGTATTGCCGCTGGCGCAGCATCCGACCAATAGCAACGAAGTCATCGTTTACGACCTTGCCGCCGATCCGGAACCGTTATTGGCGCTATCCGCGGAAGAGATCAAACAGCGCCTGTTTGTGGCTAACACGGACTTGCCGGAGGGAACGGTGCGGATTCCGTTGAAAACTGTCCACATCAACAAATGTCCGGTGTTGGCGCCGATCTCCGTGCTGAAACCGGCCGACCGGGAGCGCTTGCAACTGGATTTGGCCGTGCATGATCGGCACCTAAAACAAATTCAGGCAGCACCGGCTCTGGACGCCAAGTTAACCGAGGTGTTCGGCCGCCGCAACGACGACACGAAACCCAGCGATCCGGATTTGATGATCTATAGCGGCGGCTTTTTCAGCCAGCGCGACAAGTCTCTGTGCCAACGGCTGCGACAAGCCGCCCCCGCGAGCTTGGCCGATTTCGAATCCGAATTCGAAGACTTGCGTCTGCCGGAAATGCTGTTTCGCTACCGCGCCAGAAATTACCCGGACAAATTGACCCAGGAAGAGCGCCGGCAATGGTCGGCGTTTTGCCGCGACCGGCTGGAACGGGAAAGCGCCGGTTACATGGGCTTGGCGCAGTTCCGGGAAAAAATCAACGCCTTGCGCGCCGATAGTGGCCAGAATCACACGCTACTGGACGCTCTGGAAAATTATGCCGACCAGTTGGCCGCAAAACACCATGTTTGATGCCGGCTTATACCGTATAATGCCGACCATTTGAGTAAATTTCGACCGAGGAATCATGAGCATCAAACTGTCCGACCGAGTTAAAGCGGTTAAACCCTCCCCTACCCTGGCCATCACCGCCAGAGCCGCCGCGATGCGCGCTGCCGGTAAGGACATTATCGGCCTGGGCGCCGGCGAACCCGATTTCGATACGCCGGACCACATCAAAAACGCCGCAATCCAGGCCATTAACTCCGGATTTACCAAATATACCGCCGTGGACGGTACCGCCGGCCTGAAAAAAGCCATTATTGCCAAATTCAAACGCGACAACGGCCTGGAATACCAAGCCAAACAAATCTTGGTATCTTGCGGCGGCAAACAGAGCTTCTTCAACCTCGCGCAAGCCCTGCTCAATCCCGGCGACGAAGTCATCATTCCGGCGCCGTATTGGGTCTCGTATCCGGATATGGTGTTACTGGCGGACGGCGTACCAGTGATTATTGAAACCGGCCAAAGCCAGGGTTTCAAAATCACGCCGGCACAATTGCGCGCGGCGATCACCCCGAAAACCCGCTTGCTGGTGATCAACAGCCCTTCCAACCCGACCGGCGCGGCATACAGCTTGGATGAATTAAAAGCCTTGGGCGACGTATTGCGCGACTATCCCGAGATTTTGATCGCCACCGACGACATGTATGAGTTGATCCTGTGGAACAAAGGCCAATTCGTCAACATACTCAACGCCCACCCGGACTTTTACGACCGCACCATCGTTTTAAACGGCGTCTCCAAAGCCTATTCCATGACCGGCTGGCGCATCGGCTATGCCGCTGGCCCAGCCGATTTGATCGACGCGATGTGCATCATCCAGTCGCAAAGCACCTCCAACCCGACCTCGATTTCGCAAGTCGCCGCCGAAGAAGCCTTGAACGGCGACCAAGGCTGCATCGATACCATGATGGTCGAATTCAAGAAACGCCACGATTATGTCGTCGCCGAATTAAACAGCATCGACGGCATTGAATGCTTGCCGACCGACGGCACCTTTTACGTATTCCCCAACGTCGAAAAGCTGTTGGCACGTCTGGACGGCATCAACGACGACCTGGAGTTTGCCGAATTTTTGATCGAAAAAGCCGGCGTCGCCCTCGTGCCAGGCTCTGCGTTTGGCTGCCCCGGCCACATCCGGATTTCCATCGCCACCAGCATGGCCAATCTGGAAAACGCACTGGCCCGGATCAAACAAGCAATTTAAGCCGATACCGCATCGGTCGCCGGGCGTGCCAAGTTTCGATTGACAATTCCCGGCATTGCTTTAGAATTCGCGGCCTTCCAACACATGTTCGGAAAGCCTCGGTGGCGAAATAGGTAGACGCACGAGACTTAAAATCTCGCGACCGAAAGGTCGTACCGGTTCGATTCCGGTCTGAGGCACCAAATCCAAGAACCCGCAAGCTGTAAAGGCTTAGCGGGTTTTTTGTTGCGCCGCGATTTCCTCGGTATAGCCCAACAAGTTACCCCAAGTTCTTTTCTTGCCAGGGTCCACCAACCGTTGCCAATCACTTTGCGGTAGCGATTATCGATGGTCTACACTTCGCTTCATCTAACTAGAGAACTACAGCGATGAGTGACGAGAAATACCTTTCCACCACCCAATTCGCCAAGCTGCGAGGGGTAACGCAGGAACAAATGTTCGGGCAACTGAGCACTTTGGGTTTGATCGAAAAACAAGACGACAAGTGGCAACTGACCAACGCCGGGGTTGCCGCCGGCGGCGTTTATCTGACCGGGAAATACGGCCAATACGTGGCCTGGCCGGAAGACTTTCAGTTACCCAACATACCGAGCAAACCGGATGCGCCAAAATTGCTGACCGCCACCGTGCTGGGGCAGCAATTCGAGCTCCCGGCCAATAAAATGAATTACATCCTGTCGGAACTGGGCTGGATCAAAAAAGGCTTGAAAGGCTGGCTGGTCACCGAGCAAGGCTTGGCGATGGGAGCCGAACAAGGCGAAGACAGCCGCTCCGGCATTCCTTACGTGCGCTGGCCGGAAAAAATAGTTCGCAACCGCGCGCTGAAAGACAACGTCGATAACATCAAGGGCGTCGACAAACCCAAAACCGACGCCGACAAAATGGACAGCTTCCGCCACAAATTCGAAGCCACCCACCGCACCACCGACGGCCACTTCGTCCGCTCCAAGGCGGAAATGTTGATCGACAACTGGCTGTACATGGCCGAAATCGTCCACGCCTACGAACGCAAACTGCCGATCGAAGAGGAAATGTACTGCGCTTTTACATCCCCACCGGTAAGGTCTATATCGAATTCTGGGGCTATGAAAACGACGCCAAATACCAGGCCCGAAAACAGGAAAAACTCGCAATTTATCAGAAGTATAATTTCAATCTGATTGAGTTGACCGATAAGGATGTGCTGAATCTGGATGATATTTTGCCGAGGATGTTGTTGCGGTTTGGGGTGCAAGCGTATTGATTGATTGGAAAAAGTGGACTGATGTTGGTCTCGCAGCCTTAATAAAGGGTAAGCGGAATCAAGGGCGACTATTTGCATTTTATTGTCTTTCGTGATTTCCTATTTAGCATCACGTTTTACTTGCTTATAATTGTTTAACTTATCAATAGTCTCGGAGCCATACTTTATTATCATGCGCCTATAAAAATCTCCTTCAATATAATTTACAAAAGACATTAGCCCCTTTAACTTTTCAATTTCAGTTGGATCGAGTTTTTCACATTTGAAATGATGTATCATTGCTGAAATCAGTCTTTTTCGATCCCTGCCTACAGATAGCTTTTCATCGTTTGTTAAAGTAACGCCGGTCACATGTCTGTTATGAGCTTTTGAGGAAAAAACTGTTTTTCTTTTATTTATTTTGATTTTACCGTTAGTTTCTATATCTAAATAATATTTAACAATTTCTGGAATCTCAAATAAAGAATTTTTAATGTTAGAAGAAAAAGTTAGGTCATCCGCATACCTGGTATAATTTATATTTTTCTCTGCACAAAATCTCTTGATATTTTTGTCAAACCCAAATAATACAAAGTTAGATATAAGTGGCGAGCTTGGAGCCCCTATACTTAAAAATAAGCCACTTTTCCTGGAGGCTTTGCAAAAAATAAAGTTCTTTAACAAAATTGAATCAATTTCATTTATTTCCAGCCCTGCCTTATCAAGCATTGTAAAGAAAAAATCCGGCGTTATGCTGGGAAAAAAATCCTCAAAGTCCATTTTAAGAAAATATTTAGTGCTAGCATGAACCTCGGCATTGTCTTTTATGTTAAGCCCATGTTTATATGCATAGGCGCAATCATGAATTGGTAGTTTTTCACGTAAGTAATCATTCAATACTCTCTGAATAAACTTTAATTCCTTTGATGGGTGCGATATGGTTCTTTTCTGATCCGAATTCCTTTTTGGAATTTTATATGTTTTATAACGATGCGGTGATGTCAGACAAAACTTGATAATCTCTGGCTTACTCATGCAGAGTGTGTTGCACAAATATTGGAGTACATTCATTGTGAAACACCGTTCAAAGATTCCAAGATCAATTTTCGAGCGGTTGCCCTCTTTATGTCACTCGAGTCTCTTGATAAAACATATGACTGAGCTATGCTCATTCTTATTTTATTAGCATCAACCACATTATTACCTGATTTAGCGGAAAACCTTGCTACCTGCTCATCTATATTTTTCGGAAAATAATATTTATTTTTGCTATAAAACTGCTTTTCAATTAAATTAAATCTTGATAATAAGTACAAGTGCCTTGAAATTTCGCTTTCAGGCATAGATATGTTTAATGCTTCTAGCGCAAGCTCAATCTCACTAATTAGAATTGGAAAGCATAATCTAACCACTTCAAGTATCAAGAGCGATCTGTGGCCACTATTTTCATTTTCAAATCTTACGGACTTTTCCTTTGAAATCGAAAATAACTTTCCTTCAACATGGCTTAGCAAGTCTGATAAAATATTGTCATCAAAATTCAGAACTTTAGAATCTGGCCATGGATAGACGACAACAGACGAATTATCCTTTCGCCTTATGTTTTCGAGTGGCCCTAGAAAAATAAATGAATCTTCTTCTTGCACCTCTTTTTGAGGCGCAACAATAATCAATTTTTTGTAAAAATAAGGTTTGCTACAGAACATACCAAGCTCTACAAGAGAGCCTGGACTTTCAAGAAAAATAATAACTAAGGTTGATAGATTTGCAATCTCATCCTCGAATACCAATAAGTCTGAGTAATTATTTTCTTTGAAGTAGTCTTTGAATCTTTCTGCAAGAATTATGGACTGAGATAAGATGTTATTCTTTTTTGATATGTAACTAACAAATCTATCTCTGAAACTTGGTGGAATTGCTATCTTGGCATCAACAAGGCCGCCACATAAGAATATGTGTTGCCTCGATAAAAGAATTGATAATTTTTTCGGATCTAGCTTTTCGAATTCTAAAATTAATTTATCTTCAAATTCTTTGCTCACAAAATACGATCCGTCAATCATAATAAAAACGGGCTTTAACAGCCCGTTTTGATACTCTTTACATTTAAGGGGGCGTTAGAAAATTTTCTAGCGATCCGGAGGACACGGAGGAGCGGTAGAAAATTTTCTAACGCAACCTAAATGTCAACAATAAGTTAGTGTCTGGCGAAACGCCAGACAAGACTATTAATAGGGAACATAGTCAAAACGCTAAAGAGCGGCACAAGTTTATGCCACAATCAATTAAAACTCAAATTACATGTACCCTACACACCCTGTGTCTTATGTTTACTTCTAATCTGAATTTCCATCGTTCCCACGCTCCACGTGGGAGCGCCGCCCCGGACGCTCCAACGTCCATCACCAAACATCTATCTCCACCAACCCTGCCAAGCCTTGATAGTTGGCGGCACCGGAATAACGCCAATGCTGCGGTAAGTTCACGTAACCGCGTTTAACCGGCTTGGCACCGCATCAGGCTGAGACAGGCTCAGCCCGGACGAAATATCAATATCGGCACGCCCTCTTTTCAGAACGGGTACTCGCGATCCCGTTTATGCCGGGCTTTGGCAAAATGCAGACGTTGCAGCAAGCGTTGCCCTGTTTCTTGTTAACGCCATGCGCCCGAAGAGGGCTTACTTTGCTTGGGGCGAACGGTATTTAAGGGCCGGGTTAACCGATTCCAAAACCCGCAAGAAGCGCTGCGGGTTTTGGCTTGTCCTACTTTCGCCAAAAAAACTGCTGACATACTCGCAAACCGGCTACATCGGCAGTGACACCGGCTAACGCGGGCTGCACAGTGTCAAAAATTTTTGCTGCTTCAGAATGGTGTCGAAACCGACTGTGAAGGCGGCGGATCTTGCCGCGATTGCTGCAGACCGATCGATGCTCCGGTTTCACCCGCTTCCCCGCCACCACTGCAACAGCTTTTTCTGAAATGGATGGATCGATTTGGCGGCTAGGTTTAGCCAATCCTTTAGCCCTGGCGGCTGTTAACACCTAACCGAGGTTCGGTTTTAAACCGAGCCTGCACTCATTTCAGAACGGGGTCGCTGGCGCAGAAATCCAAGTTCCGTCCGGCGTACGCATCTATTATCGCAAAGGCTAGACGGCCTGTTTTCTCATGGGTATTCGGTAAACATAGCGATGAACCAGAACAATCAGGATTTTGAGGCGCTGCAACTGCAGATCGAATCGCTAAAACTGGCAAATGCCGCATTACAAAAACAATTGCTGGAGGAAGCCGAACACGCCGACGCGATGCTGCGGGAAGTGGAGCGTCAGCGTAACGAATTAAGCGCCGCCAATCGGCTGCAACAGGATCTGGCTAATCGCAGTCAACGTGTGATCGATGCCGTTTCCAGCCTGGTCTATCGGCTTGACCCCTATGGCCGTATCGTGCAGGCCAATCAACAAGGTTTGCAATTTTTGGGTTTGGCGGCGTTAGATGCCGCAACCCCCTTTTATTTGGACGATTGGTTATCCGCAGACGACATTCGACTGCTGAAAGAGCAAACGCCGCCACGCCCGTGGCAGATTTATTCCTGTCTGTTGGAGCGGATTCGGTTAGAGGGCAATTACACCGCGCACCATAGTTTGCGCAATAGCCTGGGCCAATATCGCCAGTTCATGTTGGACGCAACCATGATCTACGACCGGCAAGGTAAGGAAGACGGCACGGTCGTCTGCGCCGCCGATATCACCGAACTGAAACGGTTGGAACAGGATCTCAGACAAGCCAATAGCAAAGCGGAATCTGCCGCTCGTTCGAAAAGCGAATTCCTGGCCAATATGAGTCACGAAATACGGACCCCAATGAACGCGATCGTCGGTTTGTCGCAACTTGCCATGAATCGGGATGTATCGCCGCAGATTCGGGATTATCTGGAAAAAATCAAAGGTTCTTCCGATCATTTACTCAGCATCATCAATGACATTCTCGATTTTTCGAAAATCGAAGCCGGCGGCATGACCATAGAAGCCCATCCGTTCGGCATTGCCCGCCTGGTCGCGGATATTGAGGGGCTATTTCGATTTCCGGCAGAACAAAAAGGTTTGGAGCTGCAATTGCGGATCGGAAACGATGTGCCCGCGATGGTTGTGGGCGACAAATTGCGGATTCAACAGATCTTAACCAATTTGATCTCCAATGCACTCAAATTCACGACGCAAGGTCGAGTGCGTTTGACGATCGAGCTGGTTTCCCGCGAGGAGCAACGGGTAAATTTGGCATTCGCCATTGCAGACCAAGGGATTGGGATTGCCCCGGCCGACCAGGAAAAGTTATTTCAACCCTTCAGCCAGGCCGACAGTTCCATATCCCGTCGATTCGGCGGGACCGGCCTCGGTTTGGCCATCAGCCGTAAATTGCTACTGATGATGGGCAGCGATTTTCATGTCGCGAGTGCCGTAAACCGGGGCAGTACTTTTACCTTCACTTTGTCGCTGGGATTGGCGACCGAACAAGAAACGCAGCTTTGCCAGGAGCAACCCATTCACAGCAGCGCCGGCGGTCTAACTGACCGTATGCAAACCTATGCCGCGGTGTTGACCGGCATGGAAGTACTGATCGCGGAAGATAATCCGTTAAATCGACAGGTTGTGCGCGAGTTTTTACAACTGGCCGGCATCAAGACCACGTTTGCGACCAACGGTCGGGAGGCGCTCGAATGCTTGGCGTTAAACCCCGGCTTTGCCGCAATATTGATGGATGTGAACATGCCGGAGATGGGCGGAATCGAGGCAACCCAATTAATTCGGCAACAACCCGCACACGCTCGGCTGCCGATTATCGCTCTGACGGCCGGCGTAACCTACGAGGAAAAGGAACATTGCCTGGCCTCGGGGATGACCGATTTCGTATCCAAACCGATCGAGCCAGTGCATTTGTTAAACACCCTGTTGAATTGGACCAAGCCGGAATTGTCCAGGACCGATGCGGACGCTATCGGCATGCTAACCGCCCCCCAAAGGCCGCGCCTGAAGTTGCCTGGGTTCGATCTGTCCAACCTAAATTTAATGCTGGGAGGCAACGAGGAAGATATGTTCGAATTGCTGCAAGGTTTTGCGCGCAGCCTGACAACGGTGGAAGCGCGGCTGAACGCCTATTTCGCGGCCGACGATAGCGCCGCAATAATGGCCCTTGCCCACGAGATCAAAGGTTCGGCCGGAAATTTTGGCGCAAAAGCCTTATTCGGCGCGGCATCGATCCTGGAACGGGCGGCGAAACAACGGCAAGTGCCCCGTGCCCTAGTGGACGAATGCTGCCACCAGTGTCGAGAAGCGGCATCGGTATTGCAGACGGCGGATAAGACCACCGCGACTGACGCGGCTTCGCCTTCGGTTTTCGGCCAAATCGGGCAAGCGGCTCAAGCGCTGGCGGGTAAGCGCATTTTGGTTGTGGAAGACAACAGGATCAATCAGCGGGTGGTTGCGGAATTTTTGCAGTTGGCTGGAATGGAAGTGGATGCGGTCAACAATGGCCTGGAAGCGCTCGCGCAAATCGATGCGTTTCTCTACGATGCCATTTTAATGGACATCCAAATGCCGGAGCTGGACGGCATAAGCACGACCCAAGCGATCAGAAACAAGGACTGCCATCGGTCGCTGCCGGTCATTGCCTTGAGCGCCAGCATTTCCGTCGCAGAACATAAGGCCTGCCTCGAATCCGGCTTCAATGACTTTCTGACCAAGCCCGTCGATCCCGAGGGATTGATCGCCAAGCTGAACCAATGGTTATTGCCGACTGCGGCCCAGGCCACGCTTGTTAATCCGCCTCCCGACGCTGAACCCGAAAACGCAGCCGATCCGCTTTGGCCAACAATCGCCGGGATCGATACCAAGCAAGCCGCGTTGCTTTTGGGTGGAAGCTTATCGCTATTCGCTGAACTGGCAACGCTATTCGTTAGCGAGAATTCGAGTTTGATGGCGAAATTGACGGACCATCTCGCGCACAACCGGTTTGACGAGGCAGCAAAATTTGCGCATAAGTTGAGAGGGCAAGCGGCAAGTCTGGCGGCAATTGAGCTGGCGGAAAGCGCCGAACTGTTGGAAAATGCGTTGGCTAAACGTAGCGATCACATCCTTGGCAGTCAACATGAACTGCTGGCAGCCAATCGGCGTTTGATAGCTGCAATCCGCGACTGGCTTGAAGAATGAAGCAGTAACCGTTAGAGAACACCATGAAAAAACTCCTTGTCGTCGATGACGACGCGATGTTTCGGCACGTGATGAAACATCATCTTTCCCAACTTGGTTTTACCGCCATCGAAAACGATTCTGCGCTGCACCTGTATCAACAAATCCGCGAAGAATCTCCAGCGGCCTGCTTCATCGATATCGTGATGGAAGGTAAAGACGGGATCGAAACCATACTGGAACTGAAAGAAAAGAGCCAATGCCCGAAATTGATTGCAGTATCCAGTAACGTCATGTATCTGGATTGGGTCAGCGAATTCGGTGTCGATGCCATATTGATCAAGCCGGTTTCGCTGCAAGCGGTGAAACAAGTCCTGGACAAGTTAGAGATCCACGCCGTTTAGCGGGGCTATCCGGCCGCGATTCGGCGAACTCGACACCCAATCGGTTTAGCCATCACTTTTGCGAAACACCAACAACCGGTTATTGGCCGGCATTTCATAATCCGAGCGCAATTCCAGCCCGGCTTGGGCTGCCAGTTCGACAATATTCTCGAAATGTTTGATACCGCTCAGCGGATCGCGCTGCTTTAACCACTCGTCGAAACGGGCATTGCTGTCGCTGGTGTAACTGCCGGCGTAGTTAAACGGGCCGTAGAAGCAAACGGGAGCCGCGGCGTTCAGGTATTCGCCTAAGCCGGCAAAACAGGCTTCGACCTGGGTTTGGCTCATGATGTGCAGGGTATTGGCGCTAAACAAGGCCTGGATTCGCGTACATGGCCAGGGGGAGTGCTCAACGTCCAGGCACAGCGGCGGATGCAGGTTGGGCAAGCCGGCTGCGATTCGCCACTGCTCGATACCGGCCAGGTTTTCGGCGCGGTCGGTGGGTTGCCAGGCCAAATGCGGCAATTGTTCGGCAAAGTAGCAAGCGTGCTGGCCGGTGCCGCTGCCGATTTCCCAGACCGTGGTCGGATCGGTGAATACGGTTTCGATCACCCGCAAGATAGGCTGTTTGTTATTTTCGCAGGATTGGGAAAACGGTTTTTGCGTCGTCATAAGCCAATTATCGGTGGTATCTTGTGGCTTTCAACTGTAATGGTTTTAGCCATGGACGTCACGCAAATTAGCGGTTTCGCCGACTTTGGAGATAAGGAATGGCGCAGTTTGGCCGATGACCGTTATCCCTTTTTCGACTATGCCTTCCTTAGCGCGTTGGAGCGTAGCGGAGCCGTCTCCGCCGAGAACGGCTGGCAACCCGCGCATTTGCGCTGCACCGATAACGGCGAATTGGTCGCCGCCCTGCCCTTGTATCGGAAAAGCCACTCTTGGGGCGAATACGTGTTCGATCAGCGCTGGGCTCAGGCTTATGCCGAACAAGGTATGGCGTACTATCCGAAGTGGCTGAATGCGATTCCGTTCACGCCCTGCCCCGGACCGCGGCTTGCGTTGCGGCAGGGCGTGAGTCCGGACCAGGTAGTCGATACCCTATGCGGTTTTCTGGCTGACAACACCGCTGCCCAGGGTATTTCGTCGCTGCACTGCCTGTTCCCGGAACGGGAAATGGCCGAGATTATGGCGGCGCGCGGGTTTAACATCCGCGAAGGCGTTCAATTTCAATGGTTCAACCGCGGTTACCGGGACTTTGCCGATTTCCTGGCGACGCTGAGCTCCAGTAAGCGCAAGATGGTCAAACGCGAACGGCGGCGGGTGGAGGAGCAAGGCATTAGCATGTTGCGCTTGAGCGGCCGCGATATCGGCGACGAGTATTGGCGAGCGTTCTATGACTTTTATGCGCTAACGTATCTAAAACGCCAATCCCAACCTTACCTGAATCCGGAGTTTTTCAGGCTGCTCGCCGCCGAAATCCCGGAGCGCTTATTGATGGTCGTCGCATTCAAACAGCGGCAGCCGGTTGCCGCAGCCCTGAGCTTTGTTGGCGCCGACACGCTGTATGGCCGCTATTGGGGATGTTACGAAGAATACAGCGCCTTGCATTTCGAGGCCTGTTATTACCAGGGATTGGAATATTGCATCGAGCACGGTTTACAGCGTTTCGATTCCGGTGCGCAAGGCGAGCATAAAATCGCCCGCGGTTTCGAGCCGGTCACGACCTATTCCGCCCATTGGCTGCGCGATCCCGGTTTCGCCGCCGCGGTGGCACGTTTCGTCACTCGGGAACGGCAACTGATCGCAGAGTACAAATTGGATGTCGCACAATATCTGCCTTTCCGGCAAAGCGACGCCTGAGCGGGTTATTTACCGGCTTTTTCCAGGCTGGTTTGGCAGGGCAAACAGTATTTGCAGGGAATTGCCGCGCGCCGCGCTTCCGGAATCGGCTCGCCGCATTCTTCGCAGTGGGTAGCGGATTCCCCGGTGTATATCGCTTTTCGGGTTTCGGCGACGAACAGTTCCGTCATTTTTTCCATGCGTTCCGCTATCGCATCGGCCCCGCCGGCCCAAGCTGTAGACATCGTCTTTCTATTCCTTCGCGAGTAAATGGCAAATTTAGTGATTGTGGCTGCTTTGCTGCAACCAAGTATTGAATTCGTGGAACGGCTTGGGCTTGCTAAACCAGTAGCCCTGGGCGATATCGCAACGGTAACTGGCCAGTCGGTCCAGTACCTCGCCGGTTTCGACACCCTCGGCAACGACCTGCAAACCCAGGTTATGCGCCAGATTGATTGTGGCTTTGACGATTACGGCGTCGTTGTCGCTTTTTAATAAATCGTAGACAAAGGATTTGTCGATCTTTAATTCGCTGAGCGGCATCTTTTTCAAATACGCGAGCGAGGAATACCCGGTACCAAAGTCGTCGATCGACAATTTATACCCCATCTCATGCAGGCGCAAAATGGTTTCCATGGCCCGCTCCGGATCGTTCATGATCGAACTTTCGGTGATCTCCAGCATCATCCAGGCCGGCTTGATGTTAGCCGCCGCGGCGACGCCGGCCATCACGTCCGGCAAATCCGGATCGTGCAAATCCTTGGTCGACAGGTTGACCGACACCACCAGCTCCAGACCTTGCCGCCGCCATTCCGCGCAATCCCTGAACGCACGTTTCAACATCCACAAGGTCAGGTGCTTGATGACGCGAGTTCTTTCCGCCATCGGGATAAACTCGTCCGGCGCGATAAAGCCATGTTTGGGATGGGCCCACCTTACCAAGCCTTCGACGCCGTAGATTTTTCCGGTCTGAATCGACACTTTTGGCTGGTAATAAATCATCAGTTGTTCTTTTTCGATGGCCTGACGCAGCTCGCTCATCAGTGTCAATCGGCGCGGGCTGTGGTCGTCGTACGACGGCGCGTAAATCGTATAACCCTCGTGCGATTTGGCGGCCATGAACAAGGCCACGCCGGCTTTTTGCACCAATGTGTCGACGTCGTCGCCGTGTTCCGGAAAATTGACGATGCCGATGTTGGTGTGGATGGCCAGATTCAAACGTTCGACTTTGAACGCGGGATCCAAGGCCGCCTGAATGTTCTTGGCCAGATTCAGCGATGCGTCTTCGCTTTCGGTGGCGGGCAGCAGCAAACTGAAAATATTGCTGTCGATCCGAGCCACGCTGTCGCTCCCCATCACCACGCTTTGCAGGCGGGTGGCGATTTGGCGCAAGATCATGTCGCTGCTGTTACGGCCGAGCGTGTCGTAAACTTCCTTGAAGTTGGCGACCTCGACCAACAGTACCGATAACATTTTGCCCTGGTTGTTGGCCGCATGTAGCGCTTGCTCTACCCGGTCGTAAAACAAAACCCGGTTGGGCAAGTCGGTCACCGCATCGTGGGTGGACGAGTAACTGACTTGTTTCTCCAAGGTTTCGGCCCGGTTGCGCAACTCCTGAGTCTGGTCGAATATCATGGCGCCAGCCTGATAAGCAATCACCGAACTCGAATATTGGCCCCAAAACCCGAACAGAAACGGTAGCGCCTCCAACACCCACAAGCCGTAGTTTTCGGTTTGGGCGCGGATGATAGTAAAGCGCGTTTGAATTCCGGACAAAGCGGCGTTGAATTTCGGACGGGGAATAAACGCCGATTTGCCTTGAAAACCGGACAACGAATTAATCGGACCAATTTCGGATAATCAATTCCCTTGCCGCCTTGCGCTTTGCGCCGCCGCCGACGGTGTAATTAATGTCGACCTGGTCAATTTCCAAACCAGCAAACGCCTGGCGCATTTCCGGGATATCGTTCACCGATATCACCATTCTGCCTTCGATGGACCTAGCCAACGCCGCCATCAAATCGTATTGCTCTAGCCCAAACGGTACGCCGTAGCCCTCCGTTCCCCAATACGGCGGATCGAGATAGCACAGCGTGTGCGGTCGATCGTAACGCCTAATGCATTCGTCCCACGCCAAGTGCTCGATAAATACTCGCGACAAGCGTAAGTGCGCCGCCGACAATTCCTCTTCGATGCGCAGCAAATTCAAACGAGGCTTACCGGTGGTAGCGGTGCCAAAGGTCTGGTCAGACACCTTGCCGCCGAACGCCAGCTTTTGCAGGTAGTAAAACCGGGCGGCGCGCTGGATATCGGTCAACGTCTCGATCGGCGTATCGCGCAACCAGGCGTATATCTGCCGGCTGATCAGCGCCCATTTAAACTGGCGTACAAACTCCTCCAAATGGTGTTTGACGACCCTGTAAAGGTTCACCAAATCGCCGTTGATATCGTTCAACACCTCGGTTTCGGCCTGCTGCTTCATAAAGAACAAAGCTGCGCCCCCAGCGAACGGCTCGACGTAGCAGCCATGCTCGGGAAACAACGGCAGGATATGTTTAGCCAGGCGGCGTTTGCCGCCCACCCACGGGACAATTGGTTTTGCCATCGTAACACTCGCAGTCGGGCGCTCGTGGCGCGCGGGTAAGAGGCTCGACGGCCTTCAAGGTATTCAACGTCCCGCAACGGGGACACTTAATAGCCAACCGAACAAATTCGGCTTCGGCCAATTTTCGGCCGCAATGGCCGCAACGCACAATTTCCATAAATAGCCACTTTCAACTAGGCTTGTCACGCTGTGTACACGGCACGGTGACTAGGCCTGAAGCAGCTCATCCCTGCGAAAGGTGGCCTGGCACGATGCTCGAACATCGCGTCAGGTCGCACCGGTTTTACTCGATCGTCGCTGCCAGCTCGAACAACTCGTCTACTTCGGCATCCGTTTTATTCATAGCGGCCGCCACCAACTCGACGAAGGGCGACAAGCGCCGAAAAACAGGCGCCCGAGTGTACATATCTTTCACGTCCTGGCTGCTTCCGGAAATAAGGGATTCCACGTCATCACGCCACCCCAACACGGTTAGCGCTCGCAAAATACGCCAGGCATCGACCGCCATCAACGCCCGCCGCTGAGCAAGATCGTCGCCCATGCCGATCAACTGCGGCTGGGTTTGGCTAAACACCTCACCCGGCAACAATTCGTCGACACCGCCCACCGTGCGAAATCCAAGCCCATCCACGCGCACCGCAAAACTCATAACGCCTCCTCCCATCCAAAGCAATACATCGTCAACGATGCGCTGCCGGATACGTAATAAATGTTATTCGACTCCAACAGCACGCGGCCTTGAAAATTCGCAAACCCATAACCGTTACTAGCGATAGGTGCCGGACTATTCGTCAGACCCAGGCCACCATATTGGTTATTCGGAGCCACAATGAATTGAGCGCCAGAGCTATTTGTGAAACAGGCAACGACAAAATGCACCGCAGTGGCGTTGGGGGGGGCTACAACTCCTCGGACGGCTACAGCGCCCCATGTCGGTGTAGCCGACGCAATACCGGAACCAACCACCCCATTTGCCATCACGGGCAACGCCGGCAGATTTCCGCCGGCAGCTACCCGAGGCTGAAACATTCCGCCGGCCTGAGTAAACCCCACAGGAAATTTATTAACGGTGTTGTCCGTCCGGAACGCGCCAACATACGCTTTAAATGAATACCCAGCCGGCAGCACCGGACTATTACCGGACACGCACATTAGCGCCGCCTGTGTCGTGCCGTCATAAATGATGTAGCGGTCGTACCAGGTGTTAGCCGCCAAAATACCGCTATCCAGTCCGTTAACGCCCACCGACGCAGTATTCAGCACCACCGCGACGTTCTCCAGCGTCACTGATTCTCCCAGCGCGTTTTTCACTACGATCTCATCGGCCGAAATCGAAATGCTCGCACTGGCGCCGGTGGCCGATGCACGCAAATTCTTCGCACTGCCTGATACAGCCGCCGACGCACTCGACAAGCCGCGGGCCGGGTTGGCCAGCACCCATTTATCGAAGGCCGAGTCGTAACGCAACTCCATCCAATACCCGGCGCCGGCGATATCGCCGGGCGCCAACGGCAGATTGTTGCCTTTGACGATGGCCTTGGCTGCGACCGTGCCAGTGTTCGGAGTGAAGGTCGGCGCAGCGATCGTATTCGCTGCCGTGGCCCGTACAAATACGGCCGTGCCATGAGCCGAGGTCAGCGACGTGATCGCCGGAAAAAACGCACCCACGATTGCATTAGCAGTCCCGGTAGCGTCCGCGATCTTATAATCGTCGGCTTGGACGGCGGCCTTGGCTGCGTAATCGCCACCCGGATCGATAGATGCAAACCTGGCTTGCAGCGCTTGCAGCAATTGCGAGTTATCCGACTTGTTTAAGTCCAGCTCGGCCCACAAAATCACGTTGATCAATTCTTGCTGAACCGCATTGAGCCATTCTGCCGTCAACTCGGTCGGCGGCCGGTTCAGATCGGAATCTTCCCAAACAAACATCCCGCCAATATTGCCGGCGCCGTCAATCTTGTGCATAACTCACCTCACCACCGATGCCGGTAATGTCTTCGAACCAGAGAAAAACGTGCGACTGTTTGAACTCGTTCAGCGCCCGCCACAATACTTTTGGGTTAACAACGGATCGGTAATACCGCACCCGCAGCACATACCTCGATCGCGTACCCCACACCCTATCGCCGACGCGGCTGCCGACGCGGAGCGGACCAAATAGATGGTCGACTTGCACCAATGGCACCGGAAACACCGCATCCGCCCGCCACAGCCGTTCGCCCACCCGACCGCCAACCCGAATTGGTTTGCGCGGAATAGTCTCGACAACGTCGGCCACGGCATTATTTGCTACCGCCCGGTACGTGCTGATATGCCAATTCGCGGCCCGCGGCCGATGAATCTCTACCGCGCGATCCAACACCTTTTGGGTCTCGGCTTCGACGCGGGCCAGTTCCTGTCCGGTAGCCAACAACAACCCATGGCCGAACCCATTAACGGGCCATCGCCATCCGGCGCCAGGCAGTAACAGATAGCCAATGGCCGCCGCATATTCGTCAGCGGTGTGGGGACGAATTTGCATCATGCCCAGGTCACCGGATTCAATACGAACAATTCGCCGGCAGCGACGTGTAAATCGGCCAGCGGCGCCAAACGGGTATATTGCTGGGTCACGGACGCAATCGCCGCGTCTATTTCCGCCATGGCCAACAATGCCGTTTCAGACGACTCGGACAACACCAGGTCTTGCAGCGCCGCGACAATCGCAACGCGATTGGCCTGGCTGTCATAACCGGGCAAAAGATCGATCGTCACGGACACGCGCTTGACGATCGGAGCGGCCACCCGCCAATCGGCGGTCGCCGGGGCGATGGCGGCTAGATACGCTGCTACCGCATCCAGAACAGCCGGGCTCGGTAATCGGTCCAGCAGGCCGTTACAAATGGGACGGACGATGACCGTACCGATACCCAACGCATGCGACTGCACCAGTGCGCCGGTCACCGATGGGTGCGCAGTTTTGGCCCAGAACCGATAATCCTCGGGTTTTCCTGACCGACCGCCACGCGTAACCATCACCCGCCATTCATCGGCGACCCGTATCCGCCAATTCTCCAGCGACTCTTCCGCTTCGCCGCCGGTCAGGCCATTGCTGTCGACGGCCAATGAACCGGCAATGCCGGGTACCGGATCGACCAGAGTCAAACTCTGGCCGGCGATCAAATTGCCGGCGGAGCCGGCCGTCTGGCAGCGCACCGCCACTGGCGTGGCGCCGGCGCCCAATTCCACGGCAGCCAGCACCTTGTAATCAAGGCCGTTTTGGCCGCGCAGCAGGGTGTCGGCCAGTAGATCAGTGCCGGCGGTACCGGTGGCCAGCACGTGACCGGTTGCTGCCGTCGCAGCCAATCGATCGACACCGTACAGCGCCGCCCAGTCGTACAACCGTTCCAGCTCGCAGGTCAGCGGTGAGCATTGGCGATCGATCCAGTCCAGATTGCCGTGCACGCCGTGGCAGGCTCGCGCCCAGGCGGCCGCCAACGGTCCGGCCAACACAGCCGGCAGCGCTGCCAGGTCGTTTTGGATGCGGGCCTTTAATTCGGAATACGACGGGCGGACGTAGTTGGTCACAGCTCAATGCTCAGATCGAAGTTGCGGCCATTATGAGCACCGGAGATGCGCATAAAGAGGCTGGAAACATTTCCGGGGACAGCCTGCTCAACCACGGCAACATCGGAGACGCCATGGTCCAACAAAGCCTGCCGCACCATAAACACGGCTTCGCGCCGGGCCGCGTCGCTTAGCCCTTGCCAGCGCACATGCCACAATCCGCTGCCGGCTTCCGGATCGGCCCACCAGCCGCGGCGCTCGTATCGATCCGGCACGCGGCGCGCCGGCGCTTCGGCATCGGTAAATAACGCCGCGTAAACGACAGTGCGGATCGCGGCATCGGCATCGTTCAATGCCGGATCGTCGAATTGCAGATCGAATACGCCGTGATCGACTTGGACCAGTTTCAACATTTAGCCTCCCACCGGCGGACTGGTATTGCCGCCACCGTTTTGCACGTTGCCGTGGGCATGATCTAAAAACGAAATGTCATTGACGACGATATCGCCGTCCGGAATCAACACGCGTGGTGTATTGACAATGTTCAAGTCATGGCCGCCGCCATCGATCGAAATTCCATCGCGCCCCAGTTTTATGACGTGGCCGATATCGTCATGCAGCGCCACTTCGCCCGCTTGTAATTCCACTTGATACCGTCTGTCGCCCACCACCAACGCCACGCCATAGCTGCGGTCGCCGGCCGGGAACGCCAGATAGACCTGCGCGCCCGGCTTTGGCCGATAACTGAAGCCATACGGCTCGACCCGCGCCAGGTTATCCAGTATCTCGTTATCCAGCACCCGCGCCTGCACCTTATCGGCTCCGACTAAAGTCGCCACGCCCTGCGAGAACAGCAACTGCAATCTATTCCAAATCTGCTGCATAAATCGTCTTCTGTTTGGCCGGCTTCTTGGCCGCGCTGCGTTTACCGTGAGCGGCGGGTTTGTCTTCGCCGATAAAGGCATCGCGCTGCATCACCGTCAATCGCGTCATGCTGCCGCTCTGATCGTCCAACGTAAAAATCCGGTCGCCGATCAAATACACGCCGTCGATGTTGCGAGCGGGGATTACCACCCGCACCTGGGTATTGATCTCCCATACTCCGCCGGAGTGGGTCCAGCCGTACACGTCCAGATCGATGCGATGGGCGCGGGCCAAGCGCCGGTTGCGTTCGAGCTCGGCGCGCCGGTCACAGCCGCCCAGGCTTTTGCCCAGCTTGTCCGCCATGATATGCAGCGGCCGGAAATAGGTCAGACCGCCATCCTTTACCGCACCTTTCAAGGCCTGATTGGCGGCGTAGTCGTAGCCTTTAACGAGATAATCTGAGTAGCGCAGCCGGTATTCATCGACCACGCTATAGCTTTCGATATGGTCGCCGTAGACCAGCGTGGCCACCGGCGCTGCCGCGGTCGGCTTGGTCAGTTTCAGGCCGCCGTCCGGGGTGGGATACAACAACAGGTTGGCCGCGCGGGCGGCGTTGATCAGCGCATTGGCCGGCGTCTCGCATTGCATCGCAAAATCGGCGACCACGGCGGTTTCGGCATCGATCTGTACCGGCACGTTAAACGTGCTGCAAAGCTGCTTTACAATCTCGTCGAGCTTCAATCCGGACAGGCTTTTCGAATATTTACAGTCGACAAACTCGCGGCCCAGCGACCGGCCGTCGATCTCGATACTGTGGCTTTGCGCGCGCACCGTTTCGTTGACGATATCGGGGCGAATCGTCGACACCAAATGATCGTCGATCAACACCTGCACCACCGTGTTTTCATCAAGCGCCGACAGTTTGCCCAGGCCGTCGCGGGTTACCGCAAAGTTCATATCGGCAACCAAATCGTCCACCGAGCTTTTGATGTACACCTTTTGCCAATAGGCGTAGCGCTGGCCGTTAAACCGCAACTCAACCATACACCCGGCCCTGGACGAACAGCGGATGCCGCACCGCATTGCGCTCTAAAAACACGGCCTCATCGATCTGCATCCGATGCGCCAACACCGTGGACGGCAGTGGCGAGACGATATCGCGGATCTGCTGCGGCTTAAGATCCTGTGCCAGCAGCGCTTTTACGACCGCGGCACGGGCGGATACCGCGGCTTGGAACAAGGTATCGGGCAGCGCCGGCAGCAACGCATCGTAGGCCGTGTCGATCGCCAGCACCGCCATGTCGCGGTCGAACTCGGTAGTAAAGTCGGCCAGCGCCGTTTGCATCGCGGCATAGAACAGTAGCCGGCTTTGCAACTCGGCGGCCGCGACGATATTGGTTCGCGCCGTCGCATCGATCAGCGACACGCCGGCCGGGGTGATGAATGTCGGGGTGGCACTGGCCACGGCCAAGCCTGCCAACCGAGACACCAACCGTACCCGGCTACCGGATGCCAGGCCGACATCGTCGGCGCCGAGGCCGATACCGCCCAACAGGCCGCGCAAGGCGTTGGAATAGCTGCGCCGTACTGCCGCCAGCGTAGCGATATCGTGTTGAAAGCCGAGCGCGCCGGTCATGATCTTCTGCGCAAACGACAACGGCAACGCCGACAGCGATATCGCCTGGCGCACCATTTCCATGCCGGATTGCGTGACGGAACTGAACGCGGCCAGGGCGTCTTCGCCCATCGCCAACAAATCGAAATCGTCCTCCGCGCTGTTGGCCCATTCCGCCAATGAGGCCATGGCCAGATCGGCCGCATCCGGACGCGGCACCAGTGGTGGCTCGCCGCCCGGCGCCCAGCCGATGTTCAGCGTGCAATAACCGTTGGCATCGTTGCTTTCTTGCCGCGACCAGGTTTGCGGCCGCAGCCATAACCGGCCCAGCCAGGGATGCACCAACCAATCCGCGCCCGGCTTGTTCAATTCCGCAATCAGCGCGTCGACCTCGAGGTCGTAATCCTTGCTCAGAAAATAAGCGTTTAATTGGTAGTCCCAGGCCTTGCCGCCCAGGTCTTCGACCAAGGGCGCTTCGGCACCTGGGAATTCATGCACCACCAGGCGCCGACCGGCCTTGGCTTCGTGGCGATCAGTCAAAAACTCGATATCGCGCCATTTTGCCGGCGCCCAGCGGTCCAGATAGGATTGCTCGGCCATTATTCAGGGGCTCCGCTGAAGATGTTGCCGGTGCTGCCGCGAGTCGTCACACTGACACCGTCGGATTTGGATTTTTGCTTGACCATAAAGCCGGGTGTGGTCGACTCCACAGTCAGATGCACTTCGGACTTATTGGGCTGGCCTTTGTTGAAATAATCGAATAACGCGGTGCCGAGTGTGGCGTTATCGTTACCGGTTAATTTTTGCGCCGACCAATTGAGGATCGGGTTGGCAACATAATCACCTGCCAAATATCCCGCGCTAAACGCCCCAGCGCCACGTGCTAAATAACTGGCGCCAGCACCAATCACGCCGACGCCTTTTGCGCCACCCATCGTCATTGCAGTAACTCCAGCCGCTGTGCCTAGTGCGATAATCGGCGGCGTGGCGCCTACGACCGCAGCACTCAAGTCCGGATACTTTTGCGACAGGTCGACAAACATTTCCGCCGCTCTGGTAATTGTCGGAATTAACTGCTCCATAGCGGCTTTTTGCTTGATCGCCGCTTCCTGTTCGGCGTTGCGGATCGCGGCGGCGCCGGTGCCGGCCATGGTTTGGTAGTTGAGGTCGTTGGCGCCGAATTCTGTATTGTTCTGACTGATGAATGAGCCGACGCGATTCGTCAGGCTTTTATTGCGCATGCCAAACAATGCGCCGCGCGCCTGCATATCCTGAAAGAATTTACCGATCACGCCACCTTCTGCCAACTGCGATATCGACTCGATAGCCGCCTGCTGATCGGCCTTATTGCCGGACTTTTCCAACTTGGTCAGCGCCGCTTTCATTTGCGGATCGCGTAGCGACAGTTTATCGATAAGATTCATCCAGGCGTCGACCGCGTCTATACCTTTGATGCGTTGATCCATCAAAAACTTCGTCAGATCGGCGCCTTTCGGTCCCGCTTTTTCAAAATCCTTGGCGGTATCGTTCGACGCGAGCTTACTCAGCAAATTGCTGACATTGTTGCCGGCCGTCGCGGTATCGCCGGCGGTCAGCACCGCTGCTTGGTTCATGGTCAGGATTTTTTGCAATCCTGGCAGACCCACCAAGCCTGCAGTTTTTCCGATCGCCAACTGGCCCGGGAGTGCCCGCGCCATATCTTTGATTTCAAAGCCTCCAGCCTGGCCGGAGGCAGTGATCATATTCAACGCGCGTTTCAGGTCGCGCCCGTTGCCGACAATGTTCTGACCAACCAAAGCGCTGACCAGATTGGCTATGTCTAATGGGTTAGAGCCAGAACCGTATGCGGTACGCATCACCGTCGGCAAAAAGGCCATTGCCTTATCTGTACTATTCAGCGCGTCCTTAGACGCCAACGCCTCAAGCGCATCAAGTGCCTGTTCGCGCGTGCCACCTCCACCTTGCCTAAGATCGACCGACTTATTGATCGCAGACTCTAAATCCTTCGCGCCTGCCAAACGACCGGTAACGTCTCGCTCTCGATACGCCGTGTTGGCCAGACTGGCAAGCCTCTCATCCATGCTCATCGCATTCATCACCGGCGCTTTCAATGCATAGCCCGCCGCCGCTACGCCGGCGCCGACAGCTACACCGGTACGCATCCGCCCTTGTGCGGTTTCGAAGTCCTTCGCGGCCTTGGCGGCGCGTTGCTGCTCTTTGGTCAGCTTACCCATCTCATTGGTCAGGCCGGTGATCTTTTGCCGGGTCTTTTCGGCGGCGCGGGTCAGCTCGTCCTGGCTGAGCTTACCGGACGCGGCTAGCCGCTTGTAAGCGGCCTCGGTCTGTTGAATTTCGCGCTGGATGCGCTGCTCGGAGCGAACGCCCAACGTCTCGCGGGCGAGCGACGTTCTCTCGAATGAGGTGCGCTGGCGCGCATTGGATTGGGTAACGGTGGCTTCCGTGCGCCGGGTGGTTTGCTCGACGTGCTTGACGTATTTGTCGAAGCCGTTGCCGGTCTGATCGACAAACTTGACGCGCAACTCGACGTCGGCAGCGTTGGACATAAAAAAACTCCGGTTACGGGATGTAACTGGAGTTTATTGAGTTATGGGATGCGCGCTTAGGCTGGAAATGTTTCCGGGGTAAACCCTCCCTACATTGGATTAATCAAACTGCCGCCCATCCATCGCCGCCGCCATCTTGGCCCACATGAACAACTCGGCCAAGGGCATGCGCTTGACGATCGGCAGCGGCTGGTTCATCACTTTGGCGACTAAACCGACTGCGGTGATGATTCTGACAACTTTTTTCGGCGGCGCCCTCGTCGTTGGTTGCTGCCGTCTTAGCCTGTTCGGTCAGCACGCCGAGGATCTTCGCCACCTCACTTTCGGTCGCACCGGTCAACCGGGACAACAGCTTGATCCGATCGGCGTTGGCCTCGCTTGCCGCCGTGGCATCGGCCTCCAACATGTCGCTGGCCAGCTGCTCGGCGCGGATGTAATCCGGCCCGCGCAACTGCCGGATCAATGCCTCGTCGGTACCCGTCAGCGAGGCGATCAACGCAATCCGCTGCGCAACGCCGCCGCGCTGGTCGAAGCATAGGTAATCTTCGGCGGTGGTGTGGGCGCGGAAGTTGAGTTCAGTAATTTCCGTTTTTAAAAGACGCAACGGGGTTAGTAATTTCATCAATATGCCTTTGTCGTATCAGTTAATAATTTCCAGCTATTTGCACCCGTGCCGCCCCCCGCAACTAAACCGGCTTGTCCCAGCGTTCCGGCAGCGGCGTTGGTGTTGTAAAGAATCGCACCATTGACCCTAGCAATCTGTGTTACATCCCATTGCAAATCAGCACAGTTACCATATAGGTTGAACGTATTTGACGTGCCGACGCCTTGCGCTCCGGTGCCTTCATTGCCACCAGTCGACCGGATGTTGTATGTGATATTTTGCGCATTCGACGGATTGAAGCACCATCCAGCCACTTTTGTGCCGCCATACGTGAGGTTGATGGTTTTTGCAGTAGTGCCGCTCGGATAGATCAATCCGCGCACAAACCCACTGACATCGTTGTCGGCAAAGTAAAATCGGGTGTTGTGTGGAATAGCGCCAGCCTGAAATGCGAGCGACACAGCAGCGACAGATGGCCGCGATTTTGAGATGTGAATCTCTGGCGCAACTGCAGTGTTGGCGATCTGGATAAATCCGGCGCCGGGGCAGTCGGTGACGCAGTCATCAATCGTGATGCGCTTGATACCGTACGAGCTGGATTCACCAACAGACCTGATCGGGTTCAATACTCTGGCTGAACCGCTGGCCTTGATTTTGCTGCCTTTTAGCACGATCTCGTCTACCAGCACACGCTCGGCAAAATACATGGCATTAACATCTGACGATCCGCTAGCGCCCATGTCGAAGTTGAATTCGGAACCGCCTGTGATTTCGATTTTCTTGATCCAGTGCGAGCCTGTAGTATTGGCTGCGTTGAAAATGCCGGCCCCCGCGTTTTGAAAGCCAGCGTTGCCATCTGCGGATGGCAGGGCTGGAACGCGGAAATTGTCGAACACGACTTCGTCTATCGTTACCGATCCACCACCTGCACCGTTGCTGATATATGCGAGACCGCGCCCCCTTCTGGGCACGTAGTAGCCGTCCTTGAACGTAATCTTGCCGTATCTGCCCGTGCCGTTGACGCCGTAGCCGCAACCAAAATGGAATGGTTGGCCCATGATGTCCTCACCGTGATAGTTGACGATAGTTACGTCATCGATCAGGTGATTGTTCTCGGAAATCATAGAAATGCCCTGAGACGAGGCCTTTCTGTGATGCTTTTTGCCAAAATCGATGTAGATCCCAACTATATCGCCAGCGGAATTAACTGTGACGCCATCCGCGTCATACAATGGTGTGTTGGCCCCATCAGTGAAGATGGCGCCGAGATCGTCTTTGGATTCGCCGGCCACGTTCAGCACTCTGGTGCCGTAGCAGTTTCCATGCAGCCAAAACCCCGTCGAATTGTCGGACATGCCGTTTTCGATGGTGCTGCCGAATGAGTTAGCGAGGGCGGCAAAACACGATCCTGGAGACTCTGTTAGCCCTAATCCGATATAGCCATTCAGGATTTTGTTCAGTATGGTTTGTTGATAGCTAATATTACCGCGGATGTTTGATCCCCGGTTTTGGACACTTTGCCGAACTTTTCCTTCGCCGAATATCCGAATATTCGCATCGGCTTGATAGCAGATCAATGCCCCATTCGGTGACGGGACATAGCTAGACGAACCGTTCGCCATTCGGTAGCGCACTTTTTTATTGTTGGCGTCGCTGTTATCGATGCCAATGACTTTGTAGATATAGTTGAAAAAACCTGTGGTGTCTCCGCCAGTATACGCCGGACGGATGTAGACGTAGTCACCTACTGCGAATGGGTTTATTGCCGCACCGATATTCAGCGTTACCGTGCTGGTCCATGCAGGGTTATCTATTACGTGAGTTAATTCGGTGACAGCGATCGCATTGCTCAGCGCGTTTTCGTTGATGAACATGGTCTTACTTAGACCAAAACTGGCGGCGATGTTATCGATGATTACACCTGGGCCGATATATACCGTTGTGTCGCTAGGAACGGTGCAGATAGCCTGGGGGTCGGATCCGCCGGCAAACGCATATGTGCCCGGCAGGGTGATATCCACGCGCTTGGTTCCTGAATTCAACCATTTTTGCAACAACGCGGTATTGAATAGAGCATGGGCTTGTTTTGTCGAATTGGGAATCAATCCCGAAACGTGGCGGGTGCCACCGATTACCACGGCCCCCTCGCCGTAATCGGCGCCACCCTCAGCAAAAAAATCCTCAATGGAATCGAAGTCCCATTCCTCACGAGCTACGCGGGCAACCATTTACGAAATCCTCTCAGACGTATTACTCATGAGGGTTATTTTGCTCTCACCATCACCCCAGCCGGCCGGATCGCCGGACCTAAATGCTTGCGCCATCATGTAGACTTGGCCGCTTTCCAGCCGGATCGTGACTGTCTCATTTTTGATGGCGTTGATCGCATCCAAATCGACGCCGGCTTGCAGATTGATGTTCAGCTCCAGCACGGCCGGTTTGTAGCCGGTCAAAAAGCCGCCGTCTTCCGGCAGGCGGCCGGGTTTGTGTTCGCGCGATTCGCCGGCCGGGGTGAAGGACCCGGCCGGCGTTGCCAACGGCAATTTGCCGATGGACGGCACCGAGACGGTGCGGATGTTGTTTAATTCGGCCATATTCGAATCCTCTGTAAATTCGCTTTAAAGCATCCTTGAAGACTGGATTCCGGCAATCCCTGCCGGAATGACGGTCAATCGATTAAACCCGCTTCGCAAACTGCGCGCGGCCGGCCAGGATTTGGAACGGCGATAATATGATCGGCGTATCCAGATAGTTGAACCGGCTCGGATTGTCGGCGTCTTGTTCGACGACTAGCGTGGTTTTGTAATGGTCGTAGTTCTGCACCCAGCCGTATTCGCGCATCAGCACGTTTTGATACAGGCTCAACAGAAATGCCCGCACGCTGTCCTCGGTGGTGATGCGCAGGCCTGGACGGTAGCCTTCGTTGGTTTTGGCCGCGGCGGTGCCGACGAACGCTTTGATAGCGCCGATGCGTTGCTCGTAGCGCACGCGCTCCAATGTCTCCGGCGTATTGACGTCCAGGTAGGCGTCGTCCGGCGAACCGTCCGGCCGGCGCTGGTGCAGGGTAATCAGCCGCTTGATGTAGCAACTGCCGTCCTGGGCGATTTGCATCACGCTCATGCCTTTAAACAGCAAGCTGTTGGCGTTGGTCCAGTCGTGATAGGTCACGCCAACCATGCCGGTCAGCGCCACACCTTCCAGTGATTGCACCGGGCTGTTGTAGAGCTTGGGCGCGGCCGCCGCGCACAATATCGCCGCCGCTTCCCAAGTCGGGGTCGGGTTGATCTCCAGCGACAGGTCGCAGATGTGCTCGTAGTTTTTGGTTTCGCCAAACGCTGCCGCTGCGGCGTAATCGCCGCGATGGGCGGTGAAGCACCTAAAGCCGGCCTGCACCGGCGGTTGATACCGGCGCCCGCTCTCGGTGTGCCAGGCGGCTAGCGTGGCGGCGTCGTTGATGCCCAGCGCGATGTAACGGTACCAGCGGTTTGCGCCCAGCAATGTCGCCAGGTTGCCCGGCGCCGGGTCGCCGGATCCGCCGGCCATCGCAGCCAGGGTCAACGCCAAACCGGTCGGCTTGAGTTCGCCGTACAGATTCAGCCGCATATCGATGTTATTGCCGCAGGTGCCTTTGTGCTTTGCGGTCAACGTGACGACGCTGGCCACGGCGGCGGCCGTCACCGGTAAATCGGCATCGGTAAACGCGGCGGCAATGGCCGTGGCGATTTGTGCAGTGGTCATGGTGCTGGTCACGCCTACCGAGACCAAGCGGCCGCCTATATATAATGAGAGTGTGCCGTCGGCCGTGGCAGCGTTGGTCACGGTAATGGTACCGGTCGCGGCCACGCCGGCGCCGTTGTCGCTGTACGGCAGCATGTACAGATCCAGCGTCGCATCGATGGCCCGGTAACGCGCCGCCATCTGCGCCAACATCGAGCCGGCGCCGGCTTTTTGCACTGCGTCATAGACCGAACTAATCCGGGTAATCTCACCGGCCACGGCGCTACCGGCCGCCAGTTTTTGGCCGACCAGCAACACCGCCGGAATGTCGTCGCCCAGGCCGGCCTGGCTGCCGTCGATTTCGATATAGACGCCCGGATAGCGTAGCGCCTGCGGGATATTGTCAAATGAGATAGTCATAGCGCGGGGGCTCCAGTGTAGACCAGGCTGTCGTAGGCGCCTGGGTCGGGTAAATAGTTGGTGATCAGGGCCGAGAATTCGTATCGATCAGCCCAGTAGATGTCCTGCGCGGTGTACTCCAGCACCTTGCCGCCCTTGAATCGGATCGGCCTCACGCCGGCTTCGATCTCCCAGCCTTGCAATTTGGTGCGGACGGCGTCGCGATAGGCCAGCAGCACATCATCGGTTTCGCCGGCACGCTCGGCGCGAATGTTCTCGATCGCAATCACGGCATCGAAGCCGAGGGTGATATTCGCGGCGCGAGCCTCGGCGTCCAGCTCGTCGGACTTGTCGGCGGCGCGTACCAGCCACAACGCCGGCAGCGGCAGCCGGTCCGGATCGATCCTGGCGTATTCCGCCGCCAGCCCGTAATCGCGGAACCAGGCGCGCGGAAATGCAGCCGGTTTGGTGCGCAGGTGTTCGAGCACAGGCGTCAGCGAAATCACGTTACCAATCCTCGACTACGGTGGACGTGCCGCCGTAGCGGCGGGCCGAGCTTTCGAACTGAACCAGGTCGTCGGATACGACCGGATCAGTCGGTAACGGCGGCTCGGGCGGGATCAAATTCAACTCGCCGCGGGCATGGGCCTTCAGCGTGTCGATCACGCCTTGGTAAGCTTTGGCCGCGTCGTCGGTCATCCGCTCGGCGCCGTGGAGGTAATACAGCGCCACCGTCGAGGCGAGACGAGCGATTAACGTGGTTTGCACCGTATCCGGAATGCCGTAGCTGAGGATCAACGCGTCGGCATCGGCCAGGCATTTGTCGATCGCATCCAGCGCGCCGGCCAGCGCGGTTTGCTCGTCCGCGCTGTAGCCGGTCAGACTGCCGCCGTCGATGGCGACGCGTAGCGCGGCCTCCGGCGGCATGACCATGTCTGCCGGTACCGCCAGCTGTGCCAGACGGCGGGCGTTGGTGCGGGCCAGCAGATCGGCGCGGGTGGCGAAGGGCATTAGCCGGCGCTCCGGGCGGATTGGATTTCAGCCCAAATGGCGTCCCGTTCTGCGGCCGAGACCGGAGACAACGGCGCACCGAGAATCAGCTCAATGGCTTTCGTTGCCGGGCGACCGTCCCCCAGCCAGTTTTCGGCAACGTTCGGATTCAACACCTCGATTGCACCTTTGATTTGCTCAATTCTGAGCTCGGCTGCGGTTTTTTCAGCGGTGTTCGCCGGTTGTTCGCCATCCGTTGCAGCGGTGCCATCCGCTCCAGCGTCAGCGGCATCCGCGGCCGGGGCGTCGTCGCCCGTTTTAATTTCGTCGGTGGTAGCGAGGCCTTCGGACCCGTCGGCCTCCGGACCTGTTTCGACCGGGTTTTCGTTGCCCAGGTCAGCATCGGCCGTATTGGCCACCGGGGAGGCGGTACCGGTATCGGTTCCTTCCGCCGCAGTCTCCCCAGTCGATCCCTCATCAGTTGCTTCGCTCTTCACAGGGTTGTTCGGGCCTTGTTCGGTTTCGATGGCGCCGGCCTGGCTGGTCGCGGCCACCTCGACCAACACAGTCGGTTTGTCGGTTACTTCCAGATACGGGTCTTCTTGCAGTGCGGCCACGGTGGCATCGTCCATACCGTCCAGCTCGCGCCAGTTGCGGGTAAAACGTTGGCCGGCGCGGTCGCGCTTTTCGATGTCGGTGCGTGGATTCACGCGGCAATACAGTTTTGGCATGTCAGTCTCCTAAACGATTAGCGGGGCGGGGTTACTGCACCCAAGGGCTTACCAGCAGATCCACGCGCTTATAGTTGGTATTGCTTTCGCCGTTGCCGATCATTTCTTTTGCCAACAACGCTTCCGCCGCTACCCGATTAGCCGGGCCACAAACCAGCAAGCTGGGCACGGTGCCCAAAATGATGCCGCCATCGCCTTTTTGCGACAGCATGCGGTTGTAAAGCTCATCGAAGTTGGTGGCGTTCAACGTGGCTTTGGAACCGTAGCAACACTGCCAGAAGCCATACGCCGCCGCACCGCGCCAACGGCCGCCGAACGAATACACATCGTTTTCGAACACGTTGGTCGATTGGTTGGGGTTGGTCTGGCTTTCCAATTGCGCCGGCACCCGCTCCTGCAGAATCAGTGCCGGGGCGTTAGATGCAAACAGGTACCACGGTGAACCGGCACCGGCCTGGATGTTTAAGGTTGCGGTCACAGCACCGGTACCGTCGGTATTGGCATATACCGGGTGATCGGTGTCGAAAAAGAATTGGTCGTCGTAGCAGTTGGTCGACCAGCCGGCCGACAATGCGGAAAACATGATTTCATCCATCAACCGCGCCGCTGCTTCGCCGTGGCCGTAGGCTACCGTGGCGTAATGGCCGAAATCGTCGTCTTCGACGTCGGTACGTTGCACGTCGATGGTGGCTTCGTATTTGTCGTTGGTGACGGTGTAGGCCTTTTCGGCGATGGCTTTATGCAGCCGCGAACCCACCCACTTGCGGAAGGATGGCCATTGCGTCAACCAGGCATACGTGCTGCTTTTGCTGGTGGACTTCATCAACCGGGCAATCATCCGCCAATTGCTCGGGGTATTGACCAGACCTTTGTCAAAATTGGCCTGGAGCGTAGTTTTCAGTGCGTCGAGTTGCGCTTGTGTGAGTGCCATGTCTGGCTCCTATTCAACTAAAAATGAAATCCGAGAGGCCGTTACTTGCCCGCGTACTTTTTCTGCGTGGCCAGGTATTCCTCTTCCGTCACGCCCATTTGCTCGGCAATTTTCTTTTGCTCGGCGGTCAGCGCGGCGGTACCGGTAGTGCGGTCATCACCAGTTTGGCGCTGGGTGACAGGCAGCGGCGCGGTGGTCTCCAGAAATTCGGTCAACGCGGCCAGGCTTTGCTTTTCCGCCCAGGGTGTCAATGCCGGCGCCATGCGGCCATCGGTCAACGCGGCGGCGATCAGGTCGGTTTTTTGCTGAGCTTCGGCCGCGGCTCTGTCGTCGTTGATTTGCTTGTTCAGCGCGGCCAATTCGCCCAGCGCGGTATCGCGCTCAGTGGTCAACGCGGCGACTTGGGTTTTCAGCGTGTCGCGTTCGGCGGTGAGTGCCGCCAGGGCGGTTTCGGTTTGGGCGTGCGTGACGCGCAGCGCCGCGAGTTCTTCTTCGGGTCTTGGCATGTCGGTGGTCTCCGGATTGAGATCGGGTAAGGAAAAGCGTTTGGAAAGGGTGGCAATGCCGTCGTCATCGTCCAGGCCGTCCAGGCCGTCGATGGCGGGGGTGTTGGTGAGTGCGACGGAAATCACGTCCAGCACTTCGCCGGTGGCGCTGTAGTAGTAAAAAACGGCGCTGATGTAGCGGTACTCTTTGTCGGCGATGCGTTGTTTGGCGGTACTGGTCCAGTCCACGCCAATGGCATACAGGCCTTTGCCGTCGCGCCATTGCATATCGTGAAACCAGCCGGCGGCGATAACGGGTTGGCCGTTGTATTCGGAACGCAGGGATTGGTGTTCGTAGTCGATCAGGGTGTCGTTTTTGCGGTCGCGCAGGCGCTGGATCACATTCGCAGCAATCGTCGCGTCGAGTTGCCAGGCTTCGCAATCCCAAGGCCGACCATCGTCGGCGCGGAACGGACCGACCGGCAACAAATGCGCCTCGGTCGGCACATTGGCGCCGGCGGCGATCTCGAATGCGAGGGATGCGACTTTGACAGCGGGTTTGGACATGACGGCCTCGGTAAATCAGTTGAGGCCAGTATCCGGGTTTGAGGGGTGTAAAAAGAGACTGGAAATGTTTCCAGGTGTGGGTTGTTAGTATCCGAACGAGTTATCGATAATAACCCGATTGCATTGGCGGCAAAACCCCGTTTAAAACCTCGCAGGCGCGTTTAAACGTTTTTGGGCTATGCAACGGGGGCGATCAATACCGTTAAGCGCCGTGTGCGGCCTGTATATCGATTTATGAAAAACCGGCCCCGTCTCGTGGGGCCATGCCGACGGTTGCGCCGATGGGAGGTAGTCACCGGGACCGCTGCGGGTGTTTTTTGTAGCTGGCTCACCGCCCGCTGGAGCCGTGCCCCCGTGGGGCTTGTTCAGGACCATTTTCGTGACACCACGAAAATGATCGGTCAGTCGAATAAACTCATCTGCCGATCGTCGCACTCGCCTTCGCGGCGAATGTTGGTAATCTGGCGCACGGTCAGGTGGTAGGCGCGGGCTTGGTGCGAGGCGCTCTGCCAGTCTTTGTTCGCGTTGATCAGGGAATTGCGGTGCTTGATCCACAGCTTGTCGATTTTCGGCACGCTGAAGCGGTCGTTGCTGTCCAGATGCGGCGCCAGTTCCGCCCGCAAGCGCTGTAACTCGTCGTCGGTCAGGCCCAACGCGCGGGTGTGGTGTTTGGGCAAATTGATCAAGAGCCCGCCCCATTGCCGCAGCCATTCCTGCGCGCGGCCGTAGCCGAGCGCACGCACCACCGCCCGCAGCACGGGCGGCAGTGTGGCTAACAGTTCCGGGGAGAGGTCGAAATCGTCCATGAGATTAGCGGGCCATCCAGGCTTTGAGTGCTTCGATAATGGCCTGCCGCTCCATGTCGGTCAGGCTGTCCAGGTCGGGTACGTTGTGGGCGGTTTGTCTAGCGCAAAAGGCCAGCAGCGCCGGGCGAGAGGCGTTGGCGATTTTGCCCGCCTTGCCCAGCTTGCCCCATAGCTTAACGATCAGACCGATCTGCGGCGATACGGCTTTAGTGCTATTGCCAGCACCGTAGGTGTTCCGCCGCGGCCAGCCGCGGGCGGCGTAGTCGTCAAGCACGTTAGCCAGTTGCGGCACGTTCAGCGTTTTGGCGCTGATATGGCCGCCATGCTCGGTCGCACCGTGACGGGCGAGTAAGGTGCGGTGCATGTCGTCGCCCCAACCGGGCAAGCTTTTCTCGGCCCAGCTTTTGGCGATGCCGACCAGCTTGATGTAGTGCGCCAGCAAATCAGCCATGAACGGCCTCCCGATCGTAGCGCTGAGCTTCCAGCTCGTCGGCCTCGTCTTCGGCTTTGGCCGATTCGGACATCAACCGGTTGTAATCGAACATGCTGTCCGCGTTGCGCGCGGCATCGGCCAGATGCCGGGCGCGATCGCGGAGTTGGCGGATACGGGCGTCCATTACGCAATGTCCTGTTCGAACGGCACGACGGCAAAATCTTCAACACCGGTATTGATGGTGATCCCGGCAATACCTTGTACGGCCTTCGGTTCGGCCAACACCGCTTCTTTGTTAAGCTCGTCCTTGGTGCGAATAAAGCGCGACAGGCCAAGATTGCGTAAGGTTTCCAGCACCTTGTCGACAGCCCGCACGCTGACGCTGGGCGGACGCTGCCGCCAGCTGACTTCGCCGGTGATCAGGTTGGCGGTCTTGCCGCCGTCCTTACACAATTCAGCGCGGTTGGCTTCACACCAGGTTTGAATACCATTTAACAGGGCGTCGATCTTGGTTTTTAACGCCTCGATATGCACTTTGCGGCTGTCAGTAATTTTGGCGATTTCGTCGTTGATCTCGGTTTCGATGCGAGTCAATTCGCGCTGTGCCAAACCCAGCTCACAGATGGCGGCCTGGGTTTGTTCTTTGGTTTGGCAGGCATAAGTTGCTGCGGGGGCTTTAATACGTTTGGCCATGTGTGGCTCCTATGTTTCATGATACGTAGGCTGGGTTAAACAACGTGCAACCCAGCGTTGATTGCGTTTTGCTGGGTTTCGCTTTGCTCTACCCACCCTACGATGTGTCCGGCGGCGCCACCCCGCCTTTCCAGTTGGCCGGCGGCTTGCTCCTGGTTTTGGTTTGTGCCTGGGCGGCGAGACTGGCCACCGACACCGGCGCACCGCCAACGTTGCTGCGGTTGCGCTGTTGCTCGATTTTGTCCTGCTCCAGCTTGGCGGCCGCCCGCTCGCCGCGGCCGGCGATCATGCTCAGCAGATAGCCGTTGGATTTGAGGGGCAGCACTAACGATTCGGGACGGTTGACGACCAGTTTCATCATCTCCGCTTCCCAAATCGCCGCCGGCGCCGAATAGGCGATGCCGTTGCGCTTGATCTGCGCGTCCTTGATCAGCGGCACCAGTTCTTTGGTCAGCGCCAAACGCCTGGACCAGCGCAGCTCCTGCTTCAGCGGCTTGAACAGCTCCAGGTAGCGCAACAGCGCGCCGACCAGGCTGATCGGTAAGCCGTTGAGCAATCCGGTCCATTCGTTGCCGGCCGCCACTTCCAGCGCCTGGACGATATCGACGTCCTTGCCGCAGTACGGGCACGGGATGGCGCAGGCGTTGCTCACAGGCGGCACTCCAGGCCGGCGACCACCATGATCGGCGCGGCCCAATGGCAATACGCCAGGTAGGCAAACGCGGCCCAGCCGATGGCAGCGATCCAGCGGGTATCGGTGAGCTTGTGGCGCAAACGGCCCTCTTTGCCGAGCAGGTCGTCGATGATCCGGTCGTGCCCGGACAGGCGTTGGTCGCGTTCAATTTGCTGGCGGCGACGGCGTTGTTCGATCATTTGGTTAACCAAAGGCATGGCGTCTCTCCTAGTAGAAAGCCCAGTCCGATTGCACGCGCACGCGCAGCCGGTTGTGCGGTTTGTGGCATTGCCGGGCCACCAACCGCTTGAGCTGGTTGGCCTGGCGCTGGGTTTTGCCGGCGTAGTCGCCGCGCAGAAATCGATTGACGAGATAGTTGTTCATGGCGGCCTCAATGGCGGGTAACCGTCTCGGCCAGCGTGATATGCCGACCGTGTTGTTCCAGGTAGCGGGTGGCGTTGGCGACCATTGCTTCGCCCAGTACCGCCGACGGCGCGTTGCGCTCGCCGGGGTTGGCGACTTCGGTGCCTTCGATTTCCACGCCGCGTTCGGTGTCGCGGATTTTGATTAGGTAAATAGCCACGGAGCCTCCTACGCTACCGATTGCAGGCACAAAGCCTGTTTGGCCACCGCATCCACCAGGGCCACGTTCAACTCGCGGTTGCCGCGGAATTGCTGGATGGCGGCTACCAAGCCCTCGATCAGCATCCGAGCGCTGCCCTTGCTGTAGGCATACAGGCGCTTGACCACGTCGTCGCTGACGTCCTCGTCGCCGAACGCGGCCTGGGTCAATGCGGCGGCATCGTCGGCGGTGATGCCCTTGACGGTTTCCGGCCAGAAGCCGGTGCGGCTGCGGATTTGGTCGAACTGGCCGTGGGCTGGTCTGATCAGGCCGGTCAGGTGTTCGGTGCCGGCCAGTACGATGCCGATGTTGGCCAGGTCACGCAGGCGGCGCAGCGTGTGGAGGACGTGCGGCGTCAGCGTGTCGGCCTCGTCGACGATCAACAGGCTGTCGGTGTTCTGCAGGCTGTTGATGACCGACTGGAATTTGTCGTCGATGCTGCCTTTGCCCTCGTAGCCGGCCACGGTGCGGGCCAGCAGCTTGATCAGGCTTTGCACGGTCATGGTCGGCGTGGCCTCGATTAAGTAAGTGTTGGGTGTGGTGCGCTGGTAATGCTTGACGGCAAAGGTCTTGCCGGTGCCGACAAAGGCGCTCAGCACCGCGAAGTTACGGTAGCGACGGGCCATTTGGCAGGCGGTCAACGCCAGGCGGAACACGCTGGTTTCCACCGGCGCCACGGTATCGCTGGCGGTGTCGTCGGCGTGTTTCATGGCGTTGGCGACGTTGACCAGCATCTTGCTGGGGCTGGTGGCATAACTGCCGCCCAGGATTTGGCTCAGCGTGCTGGCCGAGACGCGGGCCAGCCTAGCCAGCGCGGCTTGTTTGTAATCGCGCTCGGCCAGCCAAGCCTTGATCTGTTCGATCAGGGCGATATCGTCCGGCGTGTAGTGTTGGGGGTAGTTGCTCATAAAACCACCTTGCCGTCCGCGTTGCGCAGAATGTCCAGGAATTCGCGGGTGTCATACCGCAACTGGTCCAGGTTCTTGGCCTCGGTTTTCATCAGCACCGCGCGATCTAATTTCCCCAAAAACAATTCAATAGCGCCTTTAACGTGTGGCTTGCTGACCGGCTGGTACGCCGTGCGCTGCTGCTCGTGAAACTCACTCTGATAATCCAGCGATAGCAACTCTCGGCTATCAATGTCCATTCTGACAACCGCCCATACCATCGATTCGCCCAACTGAATGGCTAGCCGTCGGTTGACTAAAAATGCATCGGTAAATGTGCTCATAGGGTTTGCCTCACTCAAAGCTAAAAAGATCAATCTCAATGGTTTCCGGCAGCGCCGGGGTTTGGTCCAACAGGGTTTGCGCATTGCTGGCGACGGCGTCGGCATCGATCACCAGGCCGGCGCGGGCGTTGAGTTCGTCCACCTTGCGTTGCAAGCGTTTGCGCTGGTCTTCCACCCGCTTGTCGCGGCGCTCTTCCAACCGGCTCTTGTCCACGGCATCGACGCTGTTGATCAAATGCGCATCGCAGATCCAGCGGCCGTCCTGGGTGCGAATGACGGCGACGCGGTTGTCCATCAGGTCGTACTCCAGCACCACTTGCAGGTGGTTGTAAGCATGCAGGTCCGGATGGCCGTATTGGCGCTTGTTATGGGTGATACTGGCCCGGCGCACGGTCAGCACCACCGCCTGCCGCTTCATTTCCAGCAGGTCGGCATGCGGCGGCAGCGGCGACAACTCGCCCCACACCTGGGCGCGGCTGACGTGCTTGTTCTCCGGGTGCTGACGTTGCACGTAGCGGGCGATCCAGGCGTTAAATGCCTCGGCAAACTCCATCAAGGTGGGAGGTTGCAACTTGCCACTTTTGACGGCTTTGATGGTTTCGGCGCGGGCCTCGTCGCACATGTCGTCGCCGCAGTAAAACGCCGGGCGCCAGGCTTTCAGAAAGTCGCGCTTGACCTCGACGAAGAAGCGCTCGATCCAGCCCTTTCCGTGCGGGTTGCCGGGGATGGCGTGAATCACCTCGATGTTATGGCGGGCGTAAAAGCCGGTCATGTCGTCGCTCATCAGCTTGTTTTTATGGCCGGAACCGTTATCCACATAGAGAAACAGGGGCACGTGGTTCCAGCGGGCGAAAGTTTCCGCCCACAAGTTCTGCACGGCCGTGGTGCCCTCGTGCTCGTCGGCCCGCCAGCCGACGATAAAGCGGCTGCGCAGATCCATCGCCACGGTCAACTCGGGCCGCCAAGGAAACTTGCCGTCGATGGGGTTGACCAGGTAAATGTCGGCCATGTAACCGTCGGCAACGTACACGTCGCCCGGCAAAGCGCGCTCGGTGCAGCGGCGGATGTAAGCCTTCTCGGTCAGGCGGTACAGCTTGCGGCCGATGCGAGCCGGGCTGTGGCGGCCGAGCATGGCTGGGACGCTGTTGAGATAGCCGCGCACCTGGTCGTAGGTGCAGGCAAAGCCTTCCACCTCGGCCAGTTGCCGCCAGACCACCGACATTTCCGGTTGGCTGGGCTGGTTGTAATACTCCAGCGCCGGCCCCCACCAGGCCGGTTGCTCGGTGACGACGCGGCCCTTGTGTTGTTCCAACAGATCGACTCTACCGCCGCCGGCCTTGACCACCTTCAACCATTCGAACAACACGCTGCGGGTCGGCGCGGCGCGGTTAGCTTTGGCGGCGGTCTTCATCGCGTTTTGCAGGTACGGATGCAGCGCGCCGGTTTCCGCGCGGGCCAGCAAGGTTTCGATGGCTTTGTTGGCGCTAAACCCGTTGCGCTCCATGTCCAGGATGGAATTGACGATATCGAACCGTGCCGTGGCGACCGCGCGCTGGCTGTCGTTGGCCTCTTTCCAAGGGTCGCGCTGGCGTAGCGCGATGACCTGGGCAGTGGGGCGCACGGCGGGGCTGTTATCGGCCATCTGTTGTACGAGTGGATTGGCGTTGCGGCGCATGGCTCATGCCCTCTATTTGTCCTTTTTGGGGCGGCCTGGGCGATTTGGCCGGGCGTCTTCGCGCTTGGCTTTGGCCGCTTCGTGCTTGCGCTCAATCAACGGGTAATCCAGCAGCCAGCGCTGCGCCTCGTCGTCGGTCAGCATGTGCTTGCTGGTGATAGTGTTGGGCAGATCGACCAAACTATTTAGGCGGATATGCTCCATAACCGTGGCGGCGCGGGCAGCAATTACGTTGGCGGTCACCCACAATTGCTCGATCCGCAGCTCTTTCTCGGCTACTTCCATATCGTTCAACTGCTCGTTAAACACCGCTTGCAGGCTGTTTAACGCCACTTCGCATTCGGCTTGGTACGCCAAGCACTCTTCGCGGACGGTGTGGGTTTTCCAATGGAACTCGTAGTCGCGGTTGTCGCGCTGCTTGAACTTGTTGATCAGGGCGTCGCGGTGCTCGACCTCGGCGTTCAGCTGCTGATTGCGCCGCTCGGCGGTTTTCAGCAGATCGCGCAGTTGGTCGTAGGTCATGGTTTCGGCTTCGTCGAGCACATCGGTGCCGTTTTCGGCAACGCGGTCTATGACCTCTTGTGGCAGCTTAGCCAGCAATAACGCTTGTTTTTTGCCGATGCTCAACATCTTGCCGCGTTGGCTTTCAGGCAGGCGAGCGTAGTATTTGGCGAGACGTATGCACTCGTAAACTCGCGCTTCAACTAAACCGGATTTCTCAATCCATGCTTTAAAATCACCGACTACGCCGCCGGCGTAGTCGGCATTTTTAACCGCTTCCTGAGCCGCCCAAAAGGCCGCTCCGGCCCGGCAGGCCTTGAGCATACTGGTATTCAGCTCTTCGATACCAATCGTCATCAGTTCGCTTACGCCCAAATCGGACAAGCCAAAATCGCGTAAACATACCTGTAGCTGAGTTTGTTCCTGACTGGCTACTGGCGTTAATGACTGCGCATCGGTATCGATATTGATCAACTCGCCGTCAACAAAGGTGCGCGCTGGCGGCAAGTCCATATCTAGCTCACCAACTGGTGCAGCACCGATACCCAAATCTATAAATTGATCATTGGCCATGACGCCCCCCTGTCACGATATAGCCAATGTCCATACCCAAATCACCAGCAAGTGCTAGGTATCTAGCGCATGGAGAACGACGATCATCTTCCCATTTAACTACTGCCTGCTTGCCAACCCCTACCTTGCCGCCAAAAGCAGCCTGAGAAAATCCTAATCTTTTTCTTTCTTCTCTTAACCGACTTCCAATTGATGACTGAACGGCAGTTGAAAGAGACCGTACGGCATTCACAGTTTTGGTATCACGAGGTGTTGACAAGCCAATTTCGACACCAATACCTATCCGGCTATTTCTAACAATTCCATCGGTAATCATGCGGCTTCTCCTTGTTTCAGACCGAGTGCCACCGCCACGCGGTGCGCCTCTCCCCGACGACCTTTATTCGTGCCGTTGATAACGGCCAGTACGGTTGAATATTTGAATTGATGGGTCTTGGCCCAATCGCTGAAGGTTTCGCCCCGATTGGCGAACTCGGTTTTGACTTGTTCAAGTGTCATGCTCTAAGCTCCATCGTGATAATTGATGATGGCTTATTATGGGAAAGAAAACTTTCCCTGTCAATAACAAAAAGAGAAAGATTATTATGACTATCGGGGAAAGATTGAGAGAGGAGCGCGAGCGTCTAAAGCTTACGCAGCCTGTATTTGCGGAGGCTGGCGGTACGACAAAGCAAACGCAGCACGCATACGAATCAAACCGGACTACACCCAAAGGAAGCTATCTGGCCAAAGTGGCAATGCTAGGGGTTGATGTCGGGTATGTGATTAGTGGCGAACGCTTCGAAAACGTCGCTGGCTCACCTATTGAACTGGCGTACTTACGCCAATGCCGCGCACTGGCTACCAAAGGATTGGCACAACAAGGCCTAGACGGTCTTAACTTCTTGAGGATTTCAAATGGTATTGAATGGCCCGAACAGAAATTAGAGCCGGCCATAGAAGGATAAAAAGCATGATCAAAAAAACATTGTCTGCCGCTATTCTTACCTTTTCGATGGATAGCCAAAGCGCTAATCCACCAACATTCAAAATATCTGCCGATCAGTTAATAGAAACCTATAACTCTCTAGCTTCAAAAGTGGACGGCATGAAAAAGCTGCCTGCGAAGTCAAAGATGGAGAAAGCGGCGGAAAACGAGCAGTTCGTAACCTTACAGCATTACGTACTACCCAATGCGATAGTTACTATCAATATCGACAAGAAAAATGGTCATCCTTATGCGATAGGGGTGATATCAAAATCAGACAATAAAAGTGAAGAATTAGATTTATTCAACGTCAGATCATTAGTAGGAACGACTATATTCGGCCCGAGTTCTGAAGCCGGTGAACTTGAAAAATTATGTGTGGACATATACGCCACAGGTCATCCAGGCGCACTGAAAAAAACAGTCAAAAATTTTACTGTTTCATGCGGCATGAATGATGGCTTATGGATTGCTCTTATTACAAAAGCGACTATTGAACAATCAAAATGAAAAAACTATTCCCCTTGTTAATCCTGACCCCTTTGCTGGCGTTCGCAAACGAATGGACCGGGACCGTCGTCGGCATATCCGACGGCGACACATTGACGGTTTTGAATGCTCAGAAAAAGCAGATCAAAATCCGCTTGGCTGAAATTGATGCGCCTGAATCCAAGCAAGCGTTTGGCACTCAGGCCAAGCAATCATTGTCCGAGCTTTGTTTTAAAAAGTCCGCCGTCGTAGAGGACAAAGGCACGGATAAATATAAACGGACGATTGGACGCATTAAGTGCAATGGTGTCGATGCCAATGCCGAACAGGTAAAACGTGGCTTTGCCTGGGCCTATAGGCAATATCTGACCGATCAAAATATTGCCGCCCTGGAAGAATCTGCGAAGGCCGCTGGCGTGGGCTTATGGGCGGATGCTGAACCGACTCCACCCTGGGAGTTCAGGCATGGAGGTAAACCCAAGAAAGCCGCGCCAACGGCGAAAGCCGATGATGATTTACCCGGTTTTGGGGACGGTGGTAATTGTGGGGCGAAACGTACCTGCGGGCAGATGAACAGTTGCGCCGAGGCGAAGCATTACCTGAACGACTGCGGCCTTTCTCGGCTGGATCGCGACCATGACGGGATTCCTTGCGAGTCTATTTGTCGTTAAATTTTATAATTCGAAATGAACGCTGACTCTGAGAAAAAAATCCGGGAATTTAAACAGTCTGATATTAGGTTTTTGATTCTACAAATTCTCAGTCAACAGACAACCTACATGGCTAATCAAGAATTATTGCTGTTTGCGTTGAATGAGTTTGGGAATGCGATTAGTCATGACCAACTTTATATAGAACTGTCTTGGCTTGAGCAAACAGCTAACACGATAGTTGTCAGAGTTACAGGGGGCATTTACGTAGCGCAATTAAATGACTCCGGACTGGATGTTGCAAAAGGAAACCGTTTTATACCTGGTATTCGGCGTCCTATTCCATCTGAAATTCCATAAACTAACCCATAAAAAGGCGCTCAGAGGCGCTCTGAGTGTAGGCGCTCGCGGCGCTCTGCATGGAGCTCTAGGCTCTCGTTTTTAACCCGCTTGCGTGACCCATACTGAGATAGGCACCCTGAATAACCCTAAAAACCGAGACCAATCACTCGATACTGAATCTGGTTCTCCGTCTGGTTTTCGGCGATGCTTCATGTAATACACCTCGCCGTTATGAACAAAATCAACGGTGAGTGTTACACCTTGTTTCGTCACTTGTGTGCCTGGTGTCGGTATATTCAAAACTAATCTCCAGTAGATATAGACGCTTCTTTAAATTCATTAAATTGCCCTATTAACTCCCTTTTAAACCGACGGGCTGTGCCAATAGCTTTGGTCTCATCTATATCGTTGAAATAAGCCTTTGCTTTATTCCATGCACTGTCGGATTCTGTAAATTGAACCGCGATCGAGCAAACGCCCAATCCTGGCGGTTCGCAAAAAAACCTAACTTCTGGTCCATTTTCACCCTCATCCAATTTCACCAAAACTTGGTCGTCATCTGGGCCGAACAATTTCGCAAACATACTTTATCTCCTATCGATTGATGGCGGATTATAGCCAGTAGGCAATCTCAACATCGCCCGCCATACGCGGTTAAAAAATCTCGGATCGGCGGACACTTCTTTCCATTTCGTGCCGCCATTGCTCTCGTAAAACGCCTTGATGCGCTGGTAGTTGCGGTCGGCTCGCGCTTGCCAGGTCATTTGACGACCATTGCATAAACGGCCCAGAGCACGCCAGTGACAACCCCAAAAAAGAAAGATGCCAAAGGGCTGCCGGTATTGATTGCCAGCCCACCGAAAATCAACCAGGCCGCTATAAACTCAATCATTCTTCATCGCTGCCCAGGTTTAGGTCATTCGGATGGCATTAGAACACCTGGCTGCCGACGTAAAACCGGCCGAGAAGTCTACATTCGGTAGCAACCTCGTGATGAGCCAAACCCCAGATACACCAGCTGAATAGCCATACCAGAGCATTCTTTAGCGTCAGTTGTAAAAACAGGTTTTTCACGGTTTATTCCCTCCCGGAAACACAATCCAAACAGTCACGCACGGCAGGACGTTGATGCACAGGCGCTTGTTGTACGGCGACCAATGCGCGCCGATCCACACGCTACCCCAGCGAATCAGTACGCCGGCTTTCATGGCGATACCCCCAACAACGCGCCGCGCTTAGCCTGCACCGGTTTATGCAATGACACGTCCGCCGCCGCTTGGTAGCCGGCGGCGCTGGCTTGCCAGTCGTTGCCGTGCTTGGTGGATGCGCCGGGCCGTGTATCGTCGCTTAACATGTCTCCGTACTTTTGCTGCTTGAAGGCGGCAATGGCTTGTCGCTCGGCTTCATTGCCGGCGAATTCGTTGACCTGCTTGGCGATGCGTTGAACCCAGGCCTGGCAGAACAAGTCGGCGCGCCTGATTTTCGTTGCGCGTTTCAGGCGGCTGCTCTGGCCGGCGTTGAATGCCGCGCGGTCGCGCTGCACATGGCGGCGCAACACATCGTAGGTGTACGCGGCCAGCTCCGGCTTGATACCCAGCCCAAAAAAACGCACCTGGGTATGGATATTGATGAAACCCAGCTCGCAGACCACGCCGCAGCCAAAGGCCTTGGCAATAATGACGGACAGATCGCCCAGATAGGGCGGCAACTTAAAGGCGGCACCGGTATCGACCGTTTCGTCATGGACATTGGCCGCGGCCACGTCACCACTGGTGAGGTTGTACTTCTGCATCAAAGCATCGGCCTGGCGTTTGGCGGCTTCGGCTTCCGCCGGGTTGTCGCTACTCGCCAGGGCCAGACATTTGGCGATTTTGTTTGCGATTTTTTTCAAGTCGTCAGGCGTCATCACACATTACCCCGGCTAATTGGTTTTGATCCGGATGGTGCAGGTGAATTTACAGCGCGCGCAGAGCGGTCCGAATAAGGACCAGCCGACAAAAAGATACAGGTATTTGCGGCCGATCGGGATATGGCCTCTGATCATCCAATAGCCGTCGTCGCGTATCCAGAGAGCGTCGCGGTCCTGCGTGTCGCCCCAATCAGCGCGAAAGTTCGGATCGTCCGGACATCCCAGCACCATGTAGTTAACTCGGTTGCCGCCGTTGCGCCACAGCCAACGGATGCGGTTCCAGAGGCTAAGCGGGTCGCTGCCGGGGCGGATATGCTCGGTGCGCCAGCCGTCGTCGCCGGACAGATCGTTGTCGATGGTTTCCAGCCAGGTGAATGGAAACAGCAAAAAGCGTTTGTCGTTTGTGGTAAAGGACGCCACGGCAACGGGCGCCAGCGGGTAGCGGGCAACGGCGACCAGCAAATGCAGCGGCAGGTACAGCAGCCATTGCACGATTCTGAGTGTTAGTGTCATCGGAGTTTCCTGTTGGGTTAAGACGCGGCGAACGATACGCCGCCGGCCTGCCGTTGCTTACCCTGGAAACGTTTCCAGCCTGACCGGCCTTCGCGCGCGCGCGTAAATTTCACCCTGCATTTGATTCGTTTTTGAATCGTCATTAACGCAGGAGACTGAGATGAAATTACCGAGATTGTCTGTGTGGGCGGGCATAAGCCTGCTGCTGTTGGCCGTGATTGCGCTGCTGTATCCGCAGCAGATCGGCGTAGCGCTATTTAAGGTCGCGCTGGTGACGACGGCCGGCGTGGTGGGTTATTACCTGGACCGGGCGTTGTTTCCGTATGCGCGGCCGGATGGGTATTTACGACATCATCCGGACAGGCGGTATCACGCCGAGTGTTCGGCTGAGGATGCGGATTTTCGCGTCAATAAACACTATCACGTGGTGTTTGCCCTGGCGATGCTGCGCCGGGCTCTGATTGTGGCCGCCGCGATGCTGGCCGTGAGCTTGGGGGCGTAATGGCACGCCGCAGCTTACATTTGGCCGACATCGCCCGCGAATTGCTGGCGTTGTTCGGCGGCATTCTGGTGATATTGATGGGCGTGCATTTGCTGTCCGGTCCGGCCCAGGCCGCACCTATCGTACCGCGCGCCGCTATCGCTTATCGGTCCGAGCTTACTCGCATCGCCCATGCTGAATGGGGATTGGCTGCGCCGGTGGCGGCGTTTGCCGCGCAAATCCATCAAGAGAGCGGCTGGCGGCCGGAGGCGGTGTCCCGCGTCGGCGCCAGGGGCATGGCACAGTTCATGCCGGCCACGGCGGTGTGGTGGTGCCAGGTGCAGCGCCTACCAGCCGAGGATTGCCAACCGACTAATCCGGTTTGGTCGATGCGTGCCTTGGTGGGGTATGACCGCTGGCTGTATCAACGGGTATCGGGTGATTCTGATTTCGACCGGCATTGGGCAGCATTGCGCAGTTACAACGGCGGCCTGGGACATTGGTTGAACGAGGCTAAAAACGCCGGCAGCTATCAGCGCGCGGAGGTGGACCGCGCTTGCGGATCGGCCAGCCGCGCGGCCGTGCATTGCGCCGAAAACCTGGGTTATCCCCGGCGCATTCTATTTACTCTGCAACCTCTCTACTCCGCTTGGGGCGGGGAGGTTACGCCATGACTCGCATTTATCTCGCCGGCCCGATGTCCGGCATTGCCGACTTCAATTACCCGCTGTTCAACGCAACTGCCGAAAAGCTGCGCGCCAAGGGTTACCACGTGGAAAACCCGGCCGAGAATCCGGTACCCGAGGGCAACAGTTGGCGTGAGTATATGCGGCTATCCATTCGGCAGATGTTGACCTGCGACATGGCCGTGTTTTTACCGAATTGGGAGCAATCGCGCGGCGCCCAGCTGGAGCATGAAGTGGCGACGCAATTATCCATGCCTATCCGTATGGTGGGCGATCTTCTTGCGGAGGACGCATGAATCCATTAGCGATAGCCGGCTTGGCCGGCCTGATCTGCGGCCTGGGCGGCGGCGTCTATGTGACCGAAGCGGTAATGGGCGAACGGATTGCAATCATGGAAGCCAGCCAGGCCAAGGCTGTGGCCGCATCTGCGCAAATTTACCACCGCCGGTTTGTCGACGAGAAAGCCCGCGGCGATGCGCTGTCCAATCGGTTGGCGCACACCGAATCCGATTTAATCCTACGCACCCTGGAGGTGACCCGTGCCGTTTCTAAAGTTACTACTGGTCGCGCTTGTCTTGGCGATGCTGCTGTCCGCCTGCTCAACGGCGCCCCGCGTACCGTGCCCCAAGCCGCCGGCGCATCTGTTGCAGAGAGTGCCGCCATTGCCACCGATACCGACGTCGCCGGCTGGATCGGCAACGCCCAAGGCCAATACGAAACCTGCCGAGCCCGGCTCGGCGCATTGATCGATTACGAAGAAGGACGTCCCGATGACCGAACAGAACAATAACGAAGCCGCGCTGGCCCAACAGATTGGCCACTTGACCGGCGAAATCCGCGCCATGCATGCGGCAGTACTAGCCAGCATTGAGCATTTGCGCGAGGACATGCGCCGGTTGGAAGACACCAGCAACAAGCGCATCGAGCGTCTGGAAGATCGGTTGTCCGGTCGGTTGGATGCGGTGGAAACCAAGATCGGCGAGCTGCAAAGCGAGGACAAACGCATCATCGAGAAGGTGGCCAAGCTGGGCGCCTTGGGTGGCGGTGCCAGCGGCGCGCTGGTAGCCGGGCTGGTCGAGATTTTGAAGCGAGTGGTCTAGCACATGGCCCACACGCCGGAAACGCGGGCCAACGTCCGCCGCATGTACGTGGAAGGCATGGCGCTGACGGCCGCTGCCGCTTGCTGCAATGTCAGCTACGACACGGCGCGCGAGTGGAAGCGTCTGGGCAAGGAACGGGGCGACGATTGGGACACCGCGCGGGCCGCCTACCGCGTCAGCGAGCAAGGCATCGACGAGCTGAACAAGAACATGATCGAAGATTTTGCCCGGTTGGTGTTGACCACGACGCGCGAGCTGGACAACTCGACCATTCCCGCCCACGAGAAAGCCGGCGTGCTGTCGCAGCTGGCTGACGCCCATGCCAAGTTTGCCAAGGCCTTTTCGCGCATCAATCCGCAATTTAGTGGTTTATCGGTGGCGCTGGATACGCTGAAAACCGTGGTCGATTTGTTGCAAAAGCGCGATCCGCAAGCGCTGCGAGCCTTGCAGCCGCACATTGAGGAGATTGGGGCGGTGTTGGGGAAAAGGTATGGCTGATTTGCGATTGATTGAGGCGATATCGCCGGCCAAACGAAACCGATTGTTAGTCAGTTTTAAGCTTGTGTGCCCGTGCGGTTATGAATCTAAACGGTCCGAGCCTATCACTCTCAAAAAAGCGGAAGCGGATATGTTCTTAATGGGTGCGCTGGATGCTGCCAAGTTAACGCATGACTGCAAAAATGTCTGAATCCATCGACATCCAAGAAGTCCGCAACTGGCGCGAGTTCGAAAAAGAGCTGACCGTTCTCGGCGAGCAAATCCGCCAGCAGATCGAGCTGGAGTGCGAGGCGTTTGCCACCGATCCGGAAGCGACGAAGGAGCGCCGCGAGCGCTGCCTGTTCGATTATCAATTTTTCTGCCATACGTATTTCCCGCACTACGTGCCCACGGCGTATTTCAGCGAGTTCCATCGGTTTATTTTCAAGCGGCTGCCGGAATGTATCGATGCCACTCGGGATGCGCGCGAAGTTCATCTGGCGCCGCGCGGCGAGGCTAAATCGACCTACGAAACGCAGCTGGGTTTGTTGTGGTGCATCTGCCGGGCCGTGTTGATCGACGAAAAAGGCGGTGTCCAGGCGTTGGGATTACCCGCGAAGGCTAGAAAGCACATGATGGGCATCGTCATGAACACGGAGGAGCAAGCGGCGGAGATGCTGGAAGCCATCAAAGCGGAGCTGGACACCAATCCCCGCTTGCTGATGGATTATCCGGAATGCACAGGGGCCGGCAAAAAGTGGCAGTCCACCACGGCCATCACCAACAACAATATCAAAGTCCGCATCGGCGGTACCGGCAAGAAAATCCGGGGCATGAAGCACGGCCCGCACCGGCCTGATGCCATCTTTCTGGACGATTTGGAAAACGACGAGAACGTTAAAGTCAAAAGCCAACGCGACAAGATCGAAGACGTGGTGTTGAAGGCGGTGATCGGCTTGGCCGGACCGGGCGGCGGCATGGACGTATTTTACGTGGGCACGTCGCTACATTACGACGCCGCTATTAATCGTGTGGGCCGCAAGCCGGGTTGGCGCAAGAAGGTATTTAAGTCGATCGTAAAAATGCCGGACCGCATGGATCTGTGGGATGAGTGGGAAGCCCTGTACACCCGTAGCGGCGAAGACGAGGAAAAGGAACAGTTCGAAGCCGAAGCGCTGGCGTTTTACGAAGCCAACAAAGCCCTGATGGATGCCGGCGCGGTGGTCAGTTGGCCGGAGGTGCGGCCGCTGTACCGGCTGATGTGCATGCGGGCGACCGATCACGATGCGTTTAATCAGGAACAGCAAAACGAGGCCGGCAACGACGAGAACGCGCCGTTTAAGGACATTCAGTTTTGGGTCAACCGGCTGTCTGACTGGGTGTTTTTCGGCTCGATAGACCCGTCGCTTGGGAAAAAAGGCACGGTCAAAGGCGACCCGTCAGCGATTTTGGTGGGCGGTTTGGATCGTAAAAAGATGGTGCTGGACGTGGTGGAGGCTGACATCTGCAAGCGGGTTCCTGAGTTAATCATTACCAGAGCGATTGACTATCAGATTGAGTATCACTGCCTGGCGTGGGCAGTTGAAACTGTGCAGTTTCAATTTTTTCTGCATACACAGTTAATAAAAGAGGCGGCGCGCCGTTCTATTGCGTTTCCTGGCGTTCCGGTGCAACCGGATACTGACAAAGCGCTGCGGATTATCAGCCTGCAACCGCACATCAACAACGGGCTGATTCGGCTGCACCGCAGCCAGTCCACGCTGATCGAGCAGCTGAAGTTTTGGCCGGAAGCGGACCACGACGACGGCCCGGACGCGCTGGAAATGCTGTGGCAGATCGCCAAACAGTTTGGCGGCGAGTGGGATTACACGTCGGCAGGCAGCAGTCGCGGACAGCGGCGCTCCACCAGCCGGGGCAATAGCGATTATGACGAGGATTGGGATGATGATTAACCAAAATAAATTGATGATTTGCTGCCCCGCTTATGGGACATCTAATCCGTTTCCATCAAATGCAGATCATTACCGTAAGTATCACGGAAAAGTCGCGTGGCTAGTTAACCCATGGACAGGAACTAATCGCGATCCTAAAGATATTGGCTCCGATCCATTTGGTTTACTGATTTCGGATGGTGCAGAGATTGACCCTGTTCTGAAAAAAATCGAGCAGGAGTTACATGAGGCAAAACGACTGCTAAGGACGCTTAATCTATACAACGAAGATCTATTTGATCCTGAATTTATTGTTGCTTGTCGAAAATTGCTGGGGTCATAACCATGATTAAACAAGCCAAAGCCGCCCTGGCCGCGCTGGCGGGTGTCAGTAAAAAAGGTCTGCAAGTGCTGCAAGCCGGCGCCCGCTCAACGCAAAGCACGCCGATGAATTACAACAGCGTCAACACCCTCGACCCGACCCGGCTGGCGAATGCGTTTGCCCAGGCTGATCAGGGTTTCATCACCGATCAGGCGACGCTGTTCGAGTTGGTCGAAGAGCAGGACGCGCATATTTTTTCGGAGCTGGCCAAGCGCCGCCGCGCGGTGACCGGGCTGAATTGGGACCTGCATCCGAAGGACGACGCGACCCAGGCCGAGATCGACAGGGCCAAAGAGCTGAAAGACATGCTGTGCCAGATCAAAGGCGTTGACGATTCAGGGCAGCGAAAATACCAAAGCTTTTCCGACGTGCTGTTCGATTTAACGGATGCGATCGGTAAAGGTTTGGCGGCACAAGAGATTCAGTGGCGCACCGGCGCGGAATGGGTGCCGGCGGCCTTACATTGGGTGCCGCAGCGGGAATTTCAGATTGATATCAAAAGCGGTGAGTTGATGTACCGCAAAAACGGCATGCCGGAGTCGCTACGCGAGTGGGGCTGGGTGATTCACGAGCACCGGGCCAAGTCGGGCTACATCGAGCAGGCGGCGCTGTTCCGGGTTCTGGCTTGGACCTACGCGTACAAGGCCTACAACGTGCGCGACATGCAACGCTTCCTGGAAGTGTATGGCATGCCGCTGCGCTTGGGTAAGTATCCGGCCGGCATTGGCAAGACCGAACGCGACCAGTTATTGCGCGCGGTGCGCAATATTGGCAACGACGGTGCCGGCATCGTGCCCAGCACCATGACCATCGATTTTGTCACCCAAAGCTCGACCGGCAACGTCACCGATTTTTTGAACGCGATCCAGTATTGGGAGCGCAAGCAATCGATGGCCATCCTGGGCGGGACGTTGACGAGCCAGGCGGACGGCAAGACCAGCACCAATGCGTTGGGAGCGATCCACGACAAGGTGCGGCGCGAAATCATGCTGCACGACGTGCAGCAGATCCAGCCGACAGTAAACCGCGATATCGTCCGGCCGATTGTGCTGTTGAACGGGATGTTTGCTGAAGACCGCATGCCGGAATTTTGCTACGACACGTCCGACGAAGTGGACCAAAAGGCGATGGTCGACGTGCTGGAGAAAGGCGCAGCGTTGGGCATGGAGATCGATGTCGATTGGGCGCACCGGGCGTTGCAGATTCCGCGCGCAGGCGATCAGGCAAAGATTTTGACGACGGCCGGCCGTGCTGCGGCGTCGAGTCCGGCCGGGGCTGCGCTGTCCCGCCTGGCGGCGCTGGCCAGGAAACAACAAGACGGCGATATCGTCGGCAATTACAGCCAACAATTGGCTGCGCTGTGCATGCCGCACGAAGAGGCAGCGATTCAGCAGATTGCAGCGGTGGTGGCGGCGGCAGGTTCGTTTGACGATGCGATTGCCGGCATCGAGGCGCTGAATTTGGATAGTAACGCCTGGGCCGGGTCGTTGCAGCTGGGCATGGCGGCGGCGCATTTGGCCGGGCGCGGCGATATCGGCGGTGCAAAATGAGTGTGCATATCGAATGGACGCAGGGCGTGGCGCGGACGTTCGATCCCGGCAAGCGTTTCGAAGATGCGGCGCCGTTCGTATCCGTCGTGAAATTGGACAAAATCGGGCCGGATACGGTACTGCTGTCGGCGGATTTGTCGCAACGTAAACTCAATCGCGGCGATATCGCCGATTTGAAAGCCGAATTAGCCGCGGCCGGGTTTGAGTTGGTGCATTGCTGGCGCAAGATCGGCCGCAAAGTGCCTTACGGCGGCAGAGTGATCCGCACCAAGGGCCAATTGGCGCTGTGGGAGATACCGTTGTGACGGATTCGCCGGCCAAACTGCCGTTTAAAGAGGCGATTGATTTTTATAAGGCTAAGATCCGGCTGCCGACCGCCAGTTGGACGGATATTTGGCAGGAGCAGCACAGCCACGCCTTTGTCGTAGCCGGTGCGGCACACGATGCGCTGGTCGAAGACTTCTATAACGCGATTTTCGATGCCAAGCAGAACGGCGGCGGTTATGAGGATTTTCGCGGGCGGTTTGACGAGATCGTGGCCAAGCACGGCTGGAGTTATAACGGTTCCGCCGGCTGGCGGAGCAAGGTGATCTACGACACCAATATCAATCAGTCGTACAACGCTGGGCGCTATCAGCAAATGGTGGCGGTCAAGCATCTGCGACCGTATTGGGAGTATGACCATACGTCGATCGAGCATCCTCGGTTGGAGCATAAGGCCTGGGATGGTTTGATTTTATCCGCCGATGATGTCTGGTGGGATACGCACATGCCGCAGAATGGCTGGGGTTGCCGGTGCCGGGTCAATTCGCTGTCCAATTACGAAGCGGAACAGGCCTGGCAGGCCAAAGGCATGACCGGCCCGGACACCGCGCCGCCGATCGAATGGGAGGAAAAGACGGTCGGCAGCAAAGGTGCGTCGCCGCGCACTGTTCGAGTGCCGAAGGGGATTGATCCGGGGTTTGCGTATAACCCCGGCAAGGCGTACCTGGAACCGCTGACGGTTCCGCCGTTGACGGGGGCCGATGCGGCGTTACAACAACGCCATAAACCCTGGCCTACTGATTTTGTAAAGCCAGGTAAGTCGAAACCGACGAATGTTTCGTCAAAAATCATTAATCCACCGGGCGCTGTGCCAGAAGATGCGGTGGCGGAATATCTGGATATTTTTGGCGCAACAATAGATCAAGGCGTGGCATTTACCGATGCGGCTGGTAGTACCTTGGCGATTACCAAGGCGCTATTTCAAGACGGCAAAGGCGATTTCAAATGGCTGGCCAGCGAACGCAAAGCCGAACGGTTGCGCTATATCAATTTGATGGCGATGGCCTTGATTGAGCCGGATGAAATCTGGTGGCTGTGGGTTAAAGATCATCACGAAAAAGGTAAGTGGCGGCTAAAGCGGCGTTATCTGCGCGCATTTACAATCGATGGCGAGAAAACCTATGCCGTGACGGTATTTGAGTGGGGCAGCAATGGCTGGACGGGTTCAACAACGTTTATGACAAATCAGCCGAGCGAAGATTTGCGGGAGGAATATTTCGATAAGCAGCGCAATGGCCGCTTGGTGTTCAAGAAGGGTGATTGAGCCAAGTTTCTGCACAAACTTGGCAACAGGATCGGGTTTGAGGGCCATGCAGAACCGCAGCTCCGTCACCATGATACTTATTATATAGGCGATGAACGATTATGCAATTTGAGATCGAGTTTGATACCAGTCACTTGGATCATATTTTGGAAGCGGCCAGGCGAGAGATTGCAACACCGGCGGAGATGCTGGGCAGTATCGGCGAGTCGTTGTTACGGGTTAACCGGAAGCGGCATGAAAAAGGCGTGGATCCGGAGGGTAAGGAGTGGAAGCCGCTGTCTGCGATGACGTTGTCTGAGGGTAAGCGCAAGGGCGGGCCGCTGAAAAAAACCGGGCGGATGTTGGCCAGTTTGCTTTATCAGATAGATGGCGACACGTTGGTTGTGGGTTTTGACGGTGCGAGGGATGCCAGGCTGGCGGCGATTCACCACGGCGGTACCGATCCCTATGTGATTCGGCCGCGAAATAAGAAAGCGTTGGCGTTTGGGGGGATTGTGCGGCGGCGGGTGAATCATCCAGGCTTACCCAAGCGGGAGTTGCTGGGCTTTCCGGATAGCGACAAGAATTTGGTGGAGCATGTCACGATCGATCATCTCACGCGGGTTTTAAACCGGGTTCGATGATCGTTTGAAGGGAATTTAATCGGCGTATTCGACGACTTCACAGTGGATCACGAAGCCGGTTAGATATGGCAGGTTTTTCGGTATGCCGTATTCTTTCGCGGTCATGTTGCTGATCGTCCAACTCATCCATTGGTCAACGGCGGCGGCGATCGCATCGGTTAGGTCGGGCTTTATTAAAAGGTGGTTTAGGACGGTATCGCCAAATTGTCGGCCGTACCGGCTGTCTAAAAAGGGTTGGATGGTTTCGAACGGCTGGTGGGTGGCATCGGCAATTTTTTTAACCGCTATGGGCCATGCGGCAGCCGGGTCGGCATGCCCATCTAAAGTGCCCCAAAAGCCCCATTCGATATTTTGTGTTTGCGGGATGATTTGCGTCATTGTTTCTCTCCGTCGGTAGGTTGTGTTGACGGTATTGACGCTCTGTTGCGGCAGGTTTTCAAGCGAAAACCGGGGGAAATTACCCTTATTACGCGGCTAATTTATGCCGATATTCTCGGGATATTTCCTACAATTGAGCCCGATTTTGTCCGGAATTCAAGATTCTTGACGTTACGGCGAGAATCCAGTGTTTTCGCGGGTTTCCGGGCGAAATGGGGTTAGTTAACCTGTCCCGTTTCCACCCCCTCCCTACTATGATGCCCGCGAACGAGATCTCGCCGGTGTAATAAAAACTCAAAGCCAACAGTGCACAGACGATCGCCAGCAGGGCGATGGCCACGCCTTGGTAGGTGGTTTTGGAGACCTCGCTTTTCAGGATTCTGACGTTATCGGTAAGCAAGTGTTTGGCGGCAATCATGTTTTTGGACTTAAAATTCGAACCGTTCCTAGCAATGTTTCGGCGTCGCGCTAGCCATGTCACCTTGACGCGGAGCGAGATGTAAGGACGTTTTACCCCAGACGCGGTCGCTTTGTTTCAACTCAGTTCAAAGTTTAGACGATGGTAATCATTTGTCTGCCACCGCCGGTATCCGCTCAAACCGCCATCTCTGCCTGCAACAGTTTGATTTGATCCCTGACCCGGGCGGCGTCCTCGAATTCCAGATTCTTGGCATGCTGATACATCTTTTCTTCCAATTGCTTGAGGGTCTTGGCGGCCTGCTTCGGCGTCAACGCTTTGTAATTGCCGGCCGGTTCCGCCACTTTGGCGCGGGCGGTACTGATCGAACCGCCGGAACCGGGAATCGCCAACTCCAGGATGTCGGTGACCGATTTGAACACGGTGCGGGGCTGGATATTATGCTGCTTGTTGAATTCGATCTGCTTCGCCCGCCGCCGTTCGGTTTCGTCGATCGCCTGCTGCATCGAGCCGGTGATTTTGTCGCCGTACAGAATCACTTTACCGTTGGCGTTGCGCGCCGCGCGGCCGATGGTCTGGATCAACGAGGTCAACGAGCGTAAAAAGCCTTCCTTATCGGCATCCAGAATCGCCACCAGCGAGACTTCCGGGATATCCAGACCCTCACGCAACAGGTTGATGCCGACCAATACGTCGAACACCCCCAGCCGCAAATCGCGGATGATTTCCACCCGTTCCACCGTCTCGATATCGGAATGCAGATACCTGACCTTAATACCGTGTTCCATCAGGTAATCGGTCAAATCTTCCGACATGCGCTTGGTCAATGTCGTCACCAACACCCGTTCCTGCACCGCAATCCGCTTGTTGATCTCCGACAGCAAATCGTCGACCTGGCTGGTGGCCGGCCGCACTTCCACGATCGGATCGACCAAGCCGGTCGGACGCACCACTTGCTCGACCACGGCGCCGGCGTGTTCCTTCTCGTAACCGCCCGGCGTGGCCGACACGTAAATCCGCTGCCCGCAAATGCGCTCGAACTCTTCGAAACGTAGCGGCCGGTTATCCAGCGCCGACGGCAGTCTGAAACCGTATTCGACCAAGGTTTCCTTACGCGAACGGTCGCCTTTATACATCGCGCCGATCTGCGGCACCGTGACGTGGCTTTCGTCGATAATGACCAACGCATCTTTCGGTAGATAGTCGAACATAGTCGGCGGCGACTCGCCTTCAGTGCGATTGGACAAATGACGCGAGTAGTTTTCGATGCCGGAGCAGTAGCCGACTTCCATAATCATTTCGATGTCGAACAGCGTGCGCTGCTCCAGCCGCTGGGCTTCGACTAACTTATGGTCTTCGCGCAACTGCGCCAGCCGTTCGACCAATTCCAACTTGATTTTTTCGACCGCACTGAGCAACTGGTCGCGCGGCGTGACGTAATGGCTTTTCGGATACAGCGTGAACCGGGCCAGACGCTGGGTGACCTCGCCGGTCAACGGGTCGAACATCGACAGACGTTCGATCTCGTCGTCGAACAGTTCGATCCGTAGCGCCTGTTCTTCCGATTCGGCCGGAAACACGTCGATCACGTCGCCGCGCACCCGGTAAGTCGCGCGGCGCAGTTCGATATCGTTGCGGGTGTATTGCATTTCCGCCAACCGGCGCAGAATGTCGCGCTGCTTGATCATATCGCCGCGCACCAGATGCAACACCATCTGGAAATAGGATTCCGGCTCGCCCAAGCCATAGATCGCCGACACCGTCGCAACGACGATGGTATCGCGCCGTTCCAGCAAGGCTTTGGTCGCCGACAAGCGCATTTGCTCGATGTGTTCGTTCAGCGAAGCGTCTTTGTCGATGAAGGTATCGGAAGCCGGAATGTAGGCTTCCGGCTGGTAGTAATCGTAATAGGAGACGAAGTACTCGACGCTGTTTTCCGGAAAAAACTCCTTCATCTCGCCGTAAAGCTGGGCTGCCAGGGTTTTGTTCGGCGCCATGATCATCGCCGGCCGTTGCGTCTGCTGTATCACGTTGGCGATGGTGAAGGTTTTGCCGGAACCGGTTACCCCAAGCAGGGTTTGGTGAACTTCGCCGTCGTTAATGCCTTCCACTAATTGTCGAATCGCTGTGGGCTGGTCGCCGGCCGGTTGGTAACGGCTTTGAATTTTGAACGGCTTTGGCTGGAAGCCTTTGCCCTTGACTGACGGCTCTTCCACTGCCAGTACGCCGGATATCGCCGACTGGCTGATCTCCATCCGCCGCTTGTCACTCATGCCGACTTCCTTGCCGAATTGATCCGATTTGTCGAAACCATGATTATTTACAACCCGTTTCCGGGTGGTCGAAGCCCAGCGTATCGAGTTCGGTTTTCGGATGCAAAAAACCCTCGATCGGCGCCACTGCCACCAGCGAGCGCGGCGCGGCCAACAGGATGGGTTGCCGTAACTGGCCGTCCCATTTGCGGAACGACAGCGGCATGCCTTTATAACCTTGCAAGGCAAAGGCATCGGACAAAAGATAATCCTTCAACGCCGGCATCTGGTTGGATTTGGTCCGGATACTAGCCTCGCCGATGGCTCTGACCGCCAGGTAAGCGGCGTAGTCCTGCTCTTCCATCCAACGCCCCGATGCAATCTTGAAACGGTTCTGCAACTGCACCGCACCCCACTGTTCGTGGCTCCGGTGCCAGGCCGTCGCGGTTAGGCCCTGGGTGCCGATCACCGGCCGCGGTTTCCAGGTGCGGTAATCCAGATATTCGCCGAACAGGCCCTGCTCGTCGGCAATTACCAGCACATCGTAATCGTCGACCTGGGTGAAGGTCGGCACGTCGGCTTGGGCCGTGCGGCGGGCGTCGTAATCCTGGTTCCATTCTTTCTCGGCGACGAGCTTCATACCGAAGCGCTTGGCCGCGCGTTTGATCGCGGCCGCGTAGAGTTTGTCTTCCGGCGCCGGGCCTACGACTAAAAACCAATTCTGCCAGCGCTTTTTTAACATGTATTGTGCCAAGGCGTCGGCGCGCATCGCCCGGTTCGGCAAGATGTGCAAGACGTTATGCCGGCAATCCGCGTTGCGCAACTCGTCGCTGCTATTGGCGACATCGAACAGCAGTTTGGTTTTGGCGGTCGGCCGATCGGCCAGTTTATTCAATTGATCGGCCGCGACATTAAGCAACACCAGGTCGGCGTCGATGCCATCGAACAGGGATTGCGGATCGGCGCCGGCCGGGACCAGGATTTTTTTCAGTTCGTATTGCTGGCCGGTAAATTGGCCGGTGGTATTGTTGTCGCTAATCGCCAACTCGGCGCCGAGCTCGCCTTTGTTTGGAATGAACGGGTCCAAGTTGGACAAAGCCGGCGGCGCGACCTGTTCCTGCGCGAAGTACACGATCTTGACGATTTGCTTCGGCGTTTGCTGGGCCGGCGCGGGGGCTGGTTTGGTTTGAGGCTTGGCGGCGGCCGTAGTCGGTTTGGCCTTGGCCGCGACCGGTAGCGGCACACTGCAACAGAATGGAATCAATAGGCCGGCGGCTAAGCGTTGGAGTTTTTTCATGTTTTGCGGCTATCCGTAAAGATCCCGGCATTTTATCGATAAATTGCCAGCAAGCCTAACCGATAATCGTGTGGCTTCTATTGAATTTTACCGGTTTAGGTTCAATACTTAACCACTCCTTGCTTGTGGCATTCGCTATGTCTGATTCGGATTTTTCCATGGATTTTCTCGATCAAGAAATCGATCTTGATAGCGAATGGTCCAACAAACGCACTGCCGTGCGCTATCTGCGCAACGACATCAAAGCGGCCGTAAAAATACACAGCCTTTGGTTTCCGCGTCTGTTTCCGGTATTGTTGCGCGACATCAGCAGCCGCGGCGCCGCGGTCATCACCAGCAAAAAAATTAAAAAAAAAAGCCGGGTTAGCCTGTTTCTGCTATTCGGCGACGGCAGACGGTTCAAGGTCGAAGCCACCGTCGTCCACCATGACGCCGACCAAAACCGCTACGGCATCAAATTCGACAGTCTGAATAGCGAATTGGCCGAACATCTACTTCATACCCAAACCGACTTGAATTTCAGCTAAAGCAAAAATCCATGCCGACACTCAGCCGAATCTATGTCTACCCGGTCAAATCCTTGTCCGGATTCCAGGTTACGCAATGGCCGGTCGATGAAAAAGGTCTGCTGTACGACCGCAAATGGATGCTCATCGACCGCGACCGTCAATTTCTCAGCCAACGGCGTTTACCGCAAATGGCCCTGGTAAAAACCCGGATCGATGCCGACCGCTTGATTCTGTCGGCGCCCGGCAGAAAGGATCTGATATTGCCGTTAACCGCCAGCAGCAGCGAAACCATCGAGGTTACTGTCTGGCATGACCAATGCGGAGCGGAAACCTGCGGTGCCGAAGCCGACGCTTGGCTCAGCGAGTTTTTGCAAACCGATTGTCGCCTGGTATACCAAGCCGCCGGGGACCGCCGCCAAGTCGACCTCAACTATGCGACGGTCGCCGACCAAACGGCGTTCTCCGACGGCTTTCCGTTTTTGCTGGTATCCGAGGGTTCGTTGACGGCCTTGAACCAAGCCATGCAATTGGACTACGACATGGTCCGTTTCCGGCCCAATCTGGTGGTTTCCGGCTGCGACAGTTATGCCGAAGACCGATGGCGGCGGGTCAGCATCAACGGTATCGGTTTCCGGCTGCCCAAACCCTGTTCGCGCTGCCCGGTGCCGACAATCGATCCGGAAACCGCGATTTCCGGCAAAGAACCGTTGGCGACCTTAAGCCGGCTACGCAAATGGCAGAACAAAGTGTATTTCGGGCAAAATGCGTTGCATGACAAATCGGGCAGCCTAGCCGTGGGACAGAGCGTACAGATCGACGAAATTGGGGAGCCTCAGCCGCCTTTGCCTTAACCGGTAACTCACCCGGCAATGGTCGCCGCCGATTTTAAGAACGATTTAAGAAAACGACGTTTAAATTTCCGGCAACCGACGGCATGCCAAATTGGCGTCGACGATTTTTGCATCACAACCAGGACCAAGACTATGTATAAGAAATTACTTGCCATTTCCATCAGCGCCGCGCTGCTGAGCGCTTGTGCCACCAACCCGTATACCGGCCAGTCCGGCATGAGCAATCTGGGCAAAGGCGCCGGCATCGGCGCCGCGGTCGGCGCCGGTGCCGGTACCCTGTTCGGCGGCAACGATTGGAAAAACGCCGGCTTGGGCGCTTTGGCCGGTGCCGCAGTCGGTGCCGGTATCGGTTATTACATGGATAAACAGCAGGAAGAGATGCAGCAATCGCTGCAAGGCACCGGTATCGAAGTGCAGCGTACGGCCGAAAACCAATTGGTATTGAACATGCCCAGCACCAGCGACGTCACCTTCGCCTTCGGTAAATCGGATTTGACGCCGGAGGCGCAACATGCTCTGGATCCGGTCGCCCGGGTACTGAACAACTATCCCGATTCGACGCTTTCGGTCACCGGCCACACCGACGATGTCGGCTCGGATGCCGACAACCAGCGTCTGTCCGAAGCCCGCGCCACCAGCGTCGCCAATTTTCTATCGTCACGCGGCGTGAACCGGATGCGCATCTCGCAACAGGGCATGGGCGAAAGTTCGCCGAAAGTGCCGAACACCAGCGACGCCAACCGGGCCATCAACCGCCGGGTGGAGTTGTCGATCAACGCCAACCAGAACGCTGGCGCCGCCCAGCAAAACCAACAATATCCGCAGCAGAACCAGCCTTACCAACAGCAAGGCTATCCGCAGCAGCAACAGGGTTATCCGCAACAAAATCAGCCGTACCAACAGTATCCGCAGCAAAACCAACCCTACCAGCAACAATACCCGCAGCAGGGCTACCCGCAACAACCGTACCAGCAAGGCTATCCGCAACAGCAGCAATACCAGCAGCCTTACTACCGGCAATAATTCCGCCACGCTGGAGCGTAGATACGAATAAGGCCGGAATTCCGGCCTTATTTTTTATTTAGGGCAGAAAAGTTATCGATTAGACTTCGCCGGCACGAACATCGAATTCGATTTTCCAGCGCTGCTGGTCGCGTCGCGAGACGGCGCGCAATTCCAGCGTCCCGACTTCCGTTACCGCGGCCGATAAGTGTACCGGCACGATTTCACCGGCTTGACGGCCATCTTCCACCGGCAAGGTAATTTCGATTTCGTCCAACTCTTCCAATTCGTCGTCGCTCCATTCGTCGAGACGATCGCCAACCTTGTCTTCGCGCCGGGTTTTGGAACCGAAGAAACGGAAGCGTACCGGCTCGCCGATGACCAAGCCGAATTCGTCGTGCGGCAATTCCTGTTCGCTGCCCTCTTCCATGCCGAAGGGTGCGATACACAACGCCTCTATCGCCGGCGGCAAACCGGGTACCGCCGGCATCGCACTCTCGATGCCGACGTAATAAGCGGCGGCAGTACCGCCTTTGATCCGCACGCCTTTACCTTGGCGCACGAAACCGTAATATGCCGCACCGCGGGCGACCGCCAAATCCAGATCGGCCCCATGCAGCAAGCGGGCTGGAGCGGCCTGTTCGGTCTGCAACCAATTGTTCAATACCGCCATCAGCCGTTCGGCCAACACGCCGGCCTTCAATACACCGCCGTTGAACAACAGCGCGGTCGGGTGCAGGAAGCTGGCGTGTTCGGGCAGCGCGATGGAACTGAACTCGTCGGTCGCCTGACGTTGTCTGGACAGAAAGGCCGCCAGATGCCGGGTAATGCCGGCATCCTGCGCATACGGCAGGCCGACGCTACGCAGACCGCTGCGCGGCCGCGATACCGGTTTATCGCTGGCTTGAGCATGCGGCAAAAAGCCGTCCACCAGGATCCGGTTCAATTCGTCCCGAGTCAGTTCGCTGCGCAAAGTGCCGCCGATCAGCGACGACCCGCGCCCGGCAACCGCAAGCGGCATAGCAGCCAAATCGGGTTGGTTAAACAGTTTTTCTTTGGCTTCGCGGCAGGCATGGGTCAAGGCCTGCAATTGCCAGGGCTCCAATTTTTTGCCGCCGTCGGTTTCCAGCTTGGCCTTAACCGTATACGCCAGCGCCAAATCCATGTTATCGCCGCCGAGCAGAATATGATCGCCGACTGCCACCCGGGTCAATTGCAAATTGCCGTCTTGTTCGGTTACGGCAATCAACGACAAGTCGGTGGTGCCGCCGCCGATATCGACGACCAAAATCACGTCGCCGACTTTGACCTGATTGCGCCAGTCGCCGGCGCTTTTTTCGATCCAACTGTACAAAGCCGCCTGCGGTTCCTCGAGCAACACGGCTTGGCCAAGACCTACTTCGCGCGCGGCTTCCACGGTCAATTCCCGAGCGGCCGGATCGAACGACGCCGGCACCGTGATGGTCAAGTCCTGCTGTTGCAACGGCTGTTCCGGGAAGCGATGATTCCAGGCGTCGCGCAAATGCTGCAAATAGGCTTTGCTGGCGGCGAACGGTGAAATCTTGGCCACGTCTTCCGGCGCGTCGACCGGCAGAATCGCCTGCTTGCAGTCGACGCCGGCATGGCACAGCCAACTCTTGGCGCTGGAAACCAGCCGAATCGGCGTCTTGCCGCCCAGGCTACGGGCGATTTCGCCGACCAGATGCTCGGGTTTGGCGGTCCACGGCAAAGCCGAGGCTCCCTCGGCAATTTCCGCCGGATGAGCGATGTAGGCGAACGAGGCCAGTTGGGCTTTATCTTCAATCACGCCCGGCGAAACCAGTTGCGGCGTATAAAACACTTCCAGTGCCGGACTATCGTCGCCCGCCGCCAAATCGACATAAGACATTACACAATGCGTGGTACCCAAATCGATACCGACCGAATAGCGGGCCGTCATAATTCAACCTCGGCCGCAGTAATGATTTTGGCATTGTGGCCCTCGGTCAGTTTCGGCAAATGCAATTCGGTGACCTGCCAGCCTTTATGCACCAACACGCCGGAGAACGGGGCTTCGCCGACGATATTGCCGGTCAAACGAAATGCGGCGGCGTCGAAGCCTTTGTTCAGGGTCACGCGGCTACCTTCGGCATCCTGACTGACCGGCGCCAACTTGAAGTGCTCGTTGATCACTTTACTGCAGCCTTGATGCACGACGCGCGCCGCGGCGCCTATTTCAGCATCGGCAAACGCACTGACGTCTTCTTTGACGAAATCGAGGAAACGGGCTTCCTTCTGCAACAAACTTAATAACTGTAAAGCCGCATCCGGCGTGGCTTCTTTGAGCACCACCGGTTCCGGGGCCGGCGCCTGAACGATTTTTTCGACTTCGACGATCTTTTCCACCACTTTGATTTGGGGTTCGGGTGCCGCGATCGGCATGTCCGGTTGCCGGGGCGATTTACAGCGGCGCAAGCCCAGCAATACCGATACCAGCACCGCGATCAAAATGAAAGCCAACACAGCCGCGGTTCCGGCTAAGCAAACGTGCCACAAATCGAATGTAGTCGGACGTAACGATAAGTCTATGGTGTAAGTGTTCATGAAAAATGGATATTGGGGGAATACAAAGCGGCAAGCGCAGAACGGCCGAGCCGGCGACCGGATTGCCGGTCGGCTCGGCTAAATCACTGAGGCATGCCGGATTTTTTTGCGGCCTCGGCGTACATCAGTTCCTGCAACAAATTGCGGGTAACTTTGATGCGCATGGTTTTCAAGTGGCGGTCGGCGATGACGCCCGGCACCTGCGCGTCGACATAAACCTGACGCATTTCGGCTAGCGTCGGTTCGCACAATTTGATGATGGCATCGGTCGCGTTGCGGCTTTCCAGCTTGGCAAAATCCGGTTTTTGCATCGTGTCGACTACGCACTTTTTATAATTGAATTGCGCTTTTTGAATTTTTTCGATGGATTCATTGCTTAAGCTGGTTTCGTTCCAGTCTTCTTTGGCCTCTTCGGCATGGGCCAAGCCGGCGGCGAGCATCAGCAAAGCAAACAAACGGTATTTCATGATTTCTTCTCCAATACGGACATGATGGCGAAAAGCGATTTTACGCGATGCCGGCGGAGTTGAACAACGACATGGGCGAATCGCCTGCCTGCGGCCGCCGGCACCGTCTGCTTCGCCGGACTAAGGATGTATCGAGTTATCGCAAATATGGCGAGCTTTGCCGCTTTCCGAGTAGGATTCTGCCGCGACCAGATCCGGTGTCAACCCGGCCAAGCCTTCGCTACACTTTTTGGTCAATTGCATGGCTTTGTTAGCGGAGATTTCCTGACCGAACCCGATCGCCCGTTGTTGAGCTTCGTCGCGCTTGCCCGCGGCGCACAACTGCTTAACGTCGCTACTCAATTGTTTGGCCTGCGATTCCAAAGCTTGCAGCTCGGCTTTGTCGACGTCTTTCATGCAGTTTTGCATCGCTTGAATCTTTTCCAACATCTGCTGTATTTTCGGGTTCGCAGCGGGCTGGGAGACACTCCGGCTATCGGCGGCATTGGCTGCCGCAAGCGCCGGCGCCATCAATACCAGGATCGGCAATAGTCTGTTCATAACAAAGCCTCGGAATAGTGGTTTTTGGGGCCTCCACTGTAGGGCGATAACCCCAAGACCGCAAGTGTCGAGCGCACAAACGGCAATCCGTCTACCCGCACTGCCGCCGCCAGCTCCGGTTTTATCAGGAATCAGAAGACAAGCAGCGGATTTTCAAGGAAAATAGCGCCGTCTTTTCCGTTTGCCGCACTGCATGTACAAATACGAAGGCCTAGTCGTCCACCAAAGCCATGACGACGAGGGTGTGATCGAAGTCGTCGATAACAACGGCGAACGCGCTCTGCATTTCGGTTCGCCTGCCCGGCAAAGCAGTATGTTGATGGCCGATCCGAATCGGCTGCATTCCTTCTACGCCCGGGCGATGATGGCGCTGCTGCTGTTCAACGACGACCCGCGTGATGTGCTGATGATAGGCCTCGGTGGCGGCACTATCGCCAAATTCATGCTGCACCAGTTCCCGGAATGCCGGCTGAAAGTCGTCGAATTCCGCAGCAGTGTGCTAAAAGTGGCCCGCAGCCACTTCGGCCTGCCGTTCAATTCGCGTCTGAAAGTCAAAATCGGTTGCGGTGCAGAGCATGTTCGCCATCAAAGTCAGGAGCTATCGGAGATTCACGACGTGATTATGATCGATGCTTACAGCGAGAGCGGCATGGCACCTGAAGTCGGCAGCCAAAGTTTTTTCGACAATTGCCGCAGTCTGCTGAAACCTGACGGGGTATTGGTGATCAATTTATGGGGTACCGATAAGGCGATGTTTCAGCAAGTTTCCTGGCATTTGGGCAGGATTTACAATTGGCGCATGCTGTTTCTGCCGGTGCGTAACCGTGGCAATATCATCGGCTTCGCTTTCGGCGAAAATTTTCCGAAACTGCAGTTCAAAGCGCTGATAGCCAAAGCCAAAGATCTGGAGCTGCAATACCAACTGGAATTTCCGGTGTTCATGCAAGACTTTAAACGTAACAATCCCAGCCTCCTGCATCGAGTTCTGAAACCATGATCCACAACGCCCCCTACATCTTCGGCTACAAAAAATACTGGGCCCACCGCTTCGGTCCGGCGCCGGAATTGCCGATGAGCCGCGCGGAGATGGACGCGCTGGGTTGGGACGCCTGCGACATCATCCTGGTAACCGGCGACGCCTACGTCGACCATCCGAGTTTTGGCATGGCGGTGATCGGCCGGGTGCTGGAGGCGCAGGGTTTTCGAGTCGGCATCATTTCCCAACCCGATTGGCAAAGCGCCGACGATTTTAGAAAACTAGGCCAGCCCAAGCTGTTCTTCGGCGTTACCGGCGGCAATATGGATTCGATGGTCAACCGCTATACCTCGGACAAGAAAATCCGCTCCAACGACGCTTACACCGCCAACGGCGAAGCCGGCAAGCGCCCGGACCGTGCGGTCAACGTCTACTCGCACCGCTGCCGGGAAGCCTTTAAAAACGTGCCGATCGTCATCGGCGGCATTGAGGCCAGCCTGCGCCGCATCGCCCATTACGACTACTGGTCGGACAAGGTACGCAAGTCGATCTTGCTGGATTCGAAGGCGGATTTGCTGGTGTACGGCAACGCCGAGCGCCAAGTCGTCGAGATTGCGCATCGACTAGCGAAGGGCGAGAGCATTCACGATTTGAAAGGCATCCGCGGCACCGTCCACTTCGTCAAACAAGTGCCGCAAGGCTGGATCGAAAAGGATTCGACCCATTTCGATCAGCCCGGCGCAGCCATCGTGCACCAGAATCCGTATCAGGAAATGCCCAGTTGCGAATCGGCGCCGACATCGGCCGACACTGGGCTGGCGGATAACGAAAAAGTCATCCAATTCAAACCCATCGCCAATAAAAACCGCGCCCAAACCGTGATTCGGCTACCGGATTACGACGCGGTCAAGGACGATCCGATTTTGTACGCCCACGCTTCGCGGGTGATGCACGGCGAAACCAACCCCGGCAACGCCCGCGCCCTGATCCAGCGCCACGATAACCGCGAGGTTTGGATCAATCCGCCGCCGCTGCCGCTGACCACGCCGGAAATGGACGGCGTGTTCGACCTGCCCTATTCGCGGCTACCGCATACCGGCTACGGCAAGGCCAATATTCCGGCCTTCGAAATGATCCAACATTCGGTGCTGATCATGCGTGGCTGTTTCGGCGGCTGCAGCTTTTGTTCGATTACCGAGCACGAAGGCCGCATCATTCAAAACCGTTCGGAAGATTCGATTATCCGCGAGATCGAAGCCATCCGCGATACCTCGCCCAACTTCACCGGCAATATTTCCGACCTGGGCGGGCCCACCGCCAACATGTGGCGCTTGGCCTGCAAGGACCCGAAAATCGAGGCATCCTGCCGCAAGCCGTCTTGCGTTTATCCCGGCATCTGCCAAAACCTGAACACCGATCAGACCCCGCTGGTCAAACTCTACCGCCGCGCCCGCGCCTTACCCGGCATCAAAAAAATCTTCATCGCCTCCGGCCTGCGTTACGACATTGCCGTCGAGACGCCGGAATATGTGAAAGAACTGGTCAGCCACCACGTCGGCGGCTACCTGAAAATCGCCCCGGAACACACCGAACATGGCCCGTTGTCGAAGATGATGAAACCCGGCATGGGCACTTACGACCGCTTCAAGCAGATGTTCGATAAGTACTCGAAAGAAGCCGGCAAGGAACAGTACCTGATCCCGTACTTCATCGCCGCCCACCCCGGCACCGAAGACAAGGACATGTTGAATCTGGCGCTATGGTTGAAACGCAACGGCTTCCGCGCCGATCAGGTGCAGGCATTCTTGCCGTCGCCGATGTCGATTGCCACTGCCATGTACCATTCCGGCAAGGATACCCTGCACAAAATCGGCCGTAACGTCCCGGACATTCCGATTCCGCGCAGCACGAAACAGCGCAAGCTGCACAAGGCCTTTCTACGCTACCACGACCCGAAAAACTGGCCGCTATTACGGGAAGCGTTGAAGGAAATGGGCCGGGCGGACTTGATCGGCAATGGCAAGCAGCATTTGGTGCCGAGTTTTCAACCGAAAACCGACGCCGAACCGGTGAACAAACCGGCCAAAGCACAGACCTTTAAGACCAAGCACACCGGCTTCGATAACGCGAATAACAAACACGAGCAGCGCCGAAAGCATACTCCGCGCAGCAATCAAAGCGGCCAGGGTGCGCCGAAGCGCTCTGAAAAGCGGCGTTAGCGCTTCAATGCGGGTTTGTGACATCGCAAAAACGAATGCCAAACAAGCCCAAGCAAACGCTTACGGGCAGCGCTACAATCATCAGAATTTAGGTTGAAGCTACATCTCCCATGTCCAACGCATACCCGCCGCAAGACCTGTTACGTTTTGTCTACAGGCTTACCGCCGAAGATTACACTTGCGCGGAATTTCTCGTCGAAATCCACAAACCGACCATGACCTTAGTTCCGGCGGCTGAGGCACCCTACCCGTATTGGACCGAATTGAGCTACCACCAATGCCAAAACTGCCCGCTGCACGCCGCCCAAACGCCGCATTGCCCGGTAGCCGTCAATCTGGCGCCGCTATTGGAGTTGTGCGGCCATTTGGTGTCGCATAAACCGATGAGCGTCGAAGTCATCACCGACAGACGCACGATTCACTGCAAAACCACGGCGCAACACATTGCCAGTTCGATTCTGGGTTTGATCATGGCCACCAGCCCCTGCCCGCACACCGAATATCTGAAGCCGATGGCGCGCTTTCATCTGCCTTTGGCCGATCAGGACGAAACCATTTATCGAGTGACTGCCACCTTTTTGTTAGCACAATATTTTCGCCGCCAGGACGGTTTGCCCTATTCGCTGGAGCTCGACGAATTACTGAAAATCTATCGAAACCTACAAGTCGTCAACCAGCACCTGACGCAGCGTCTGAAAGCCGGAATTAGCGAAGACGCCGCTGTCAACGGCGTGATTTTGCTGGATTTGCTGTCCAAAACGGTTTCCTGGTCGATAGAAGACGGCCTGGAGGAAATCAGCTATTTGTTCGACAGTTACCGCAAACCGCTGCAACCGCCACCGGAAACCTGAGCCGCCATCATGTCCAAAATTCTGGATCTATCCGCCCTGCTGCTTTATTGCGCATTGATTTTCTGGCTTTCCGACCAAACCAAACTGCCCGACCACGCGCTGGTCGAGAACCAGGACAAGCTCGACCATTTCCTGGCCTATTTCGCGATGGCGGTGTTTGCTTGGCGCTACTTCGCCCATTTCTCGGTGCCGCGCCACTGGCACTTCGTCATCGGCACGATATTTTGCAGCTTATACGGCCTATCCGACGAATGGCACCAATCCTTTGTCGTCGGCCGTGAATCGAGCGCACTGGATTGGTTGGCCGATTCTTTGGGCGGCTTGTGCGGCAGCCTGTCCTGCTATTGGTACGTTCAGCGTCACACCCGGCGGCGTTCGCCAGGCTGATTCCACGAGTCTGCGGACCTAGCCGACCAACACATCTTTGCTTTACCTGGCAAGCGTCCAGCGCCGCGGCCGCTTACGTTATAATGCCGGTTTGATCTTTAATTGCGTCATTTCAGTTCGGACGCAACATTTACCGCGAAACCTATCAGAATCTCCATGGAAGTCCCAGAATATAAGCGCCGCAGAACCTTTGCCATCATCTCGCATCCCGACGCCGGTAAAACCACCATCACCGAAAAACTGCTGCTGTTCGGCGGCGCGATTCAGTTGGCCGGCTCGGTCAAGGGCCGCAAGGCGGCGCGCCACGCCACCTCCGACTGGATGGAAATGGAAAAGGAACGCGGGATTTCGGTCACCACCTCGGTGATGCAGTTCGAGCACAACGGCGCGATTGTGAACCTGCTTGACACACCGGGCCACGAAGATTTTTCGGAAGACACCTACCGCACGCTGACCGCGGTCGACTCCGCATTGATGGTGATCGACGTTGCCAAGGGCGTTGAGGACAGGACCATCAAATTGATGGAAGTCTGCCGCTTGCGTGACACGCCGATCCTGACCTTCATCAACAAACTGGACCGCGAAGGCCGCGAGCCTATCGAGCTGCTCGACGAAGTGGAAAGCGTGCTGAAAATCGAATGTGCGCCGATGACTTGGCCGATCGGTATGGGCAAGCGCTTCAAAGGCGTCTACCAGTTATACAAGGACGAGATTTTGCTGTTCAACCCGCAGCACGGCGGCAAAATTGCGGAATCTACCCTAATCAAGGGCTTGAACAACCCGCAACTCGATCAGCTCCTCGGTTTGCAGGCTGACGAATTGCGCGAGGAAATCGACTTGGTAAAAGGCGCCAGCCACGAATTCGATCTGGAAAAATATCTGCGGGGTGAACAAACTCCGGTGTTTTTCGGTTCGGCGATCAACAACTTCGGCATCGTCGAGTTGCTCGACGCCTTCGCCGAATTCGCGCCGCCGCCGCGTCCGCGCCAAGCCGAGCAACGCTTGGTGGAACCGAGCGAAGACAAATTCACCGGCTTCGTATTCAAGATTCAGGCCAACATGGACCCGGCTCACCGCGATCGCGTCGCTTTCATGCGCATCAGTTCCGGCAAATTCGATAAGGGCATGAAGATGCACCACGTCCGCATCGGCAAGAGCATCCAGGTGGCCAATGCGATTACGTTCCAGGCCGACAGCCGCAAGAACGTCGAGGAAGCCTATCCCGGCGACATCATCGGCCTGCACAACCACGGCACGATCCAGGTCGGCGACACCTTCACCCAAGGCGAGAACCTGAAATTCGGCGGCATCCCTTACTTCGCCCCGGAATTGTTCCGCCGCGTGGTATTGAAAGACCCCCTGCGCGCCAAGGCGCTGCAAAAAGGCTTGGTGCAGTTAACCGAGGAAGGCGCCACCCAGTTGTTCAAACCGCTGAAAAACAACGACTTGATTCTGGGCGCGGTGGGTATTCTGCAGTTCGATGTCACCGCCCACCGCTTGAAGCACGAATACAACGTCGAATGCGTTTACGACGCCTCGCCGATCAATACCGTACGCTGGGTCAGCTCGGCCAATCCGGCCAAACTGGAAGAGTTCAGGAACAAGGTCTTCGAAAATCTGGCCGAGGACGGCGGCGGTTATTTGGTGTATCTGGCCACCAGCCGGGTCAATCTGCAATTGACGGAAGAACGCTGGCCTGACATCCACTTCAGCGCCACCCGCGAACTGTAAACCGCCAGACACAAAAAAGGGGCCAAAAGGCCCCTTTTTCTTATCCGTGAAAACTTATTTCGCGGCTTCGGCGATTTTATTGAAAGCCTCTACCCGTTGTTTGCCCAAGTTGGCCAGTTCAATACCGTTTTCGACGATCATTTGAATCAAACCCGGCGTGTTGTAAACGATTTTGCCCAGGTAAGCAACCGCAGGTACCGCTATGATTGCGCCGAACACAGTACCGATACCCAGCACGCTCAAGGCTTTGGTAATCAATACCACGATATCCAGCGGCAATAGAATCATGGTGCCGAAATAAACCAGCACGATGAATGTAAACAAGGCAAACACCACGAATTGCAGCAGCCTGACCAGCACAACATTTAGGTTTTTCATGATCAATATTTCTCGATTGAATGGGGATTCTTTTGCACTTATAAGCAACGGCCTTGATTTCTATCGTATTTTCCGCCGCTTGCTAACGTCGGCATTATAAAATAAAACCCCTAGCGTTTTCTCTACTTTTTGCCCGCAACCGGCGCTATTCGGCGCTCAAATCCTGTTGTGCCGGCTTATTGTCGATGAATAGCGGATGCAACAGCGCCCCGGCCGCAAAACCGCCCAGATGCGACCACCAGGCCGAGTCCACTGCGACGTTGTCGAACACCGCCGCGGTGAAAGCGTCGCCCAATTGCACGATCACCCAAAACCCGAGAAAGGCAATCGCCGGCACGTGAAAAAACAGCGGATAAAATAGGATCGGCACCAGAATCACCACCGTCGCGTAAGGGAAGCGCACAAAATAGGCGCCCAATACCCCGGCAATCGCCCCGGAAGCGCCAACCACCGGCACCGCCATGGTCGGATAAAAATACCATTGGGTATAAGTCGCGATCAGCCCGCACAAGATGTAAAACACCACAAAGCGTTTATGCCCCATCAAATCTTCGATGTTGTCGGCGAAGATCCACAAAAACACCATGTTCATCAACAGGTGCAAAAAGCCGCCGTGTAAAAACAAGCTGGTCAGAAACGACAAATAGTGGTCCGGTGGCAGACCGAAGGCATAAGCCCAATCCGGGTTGGAATAACGAATCGGCACCATGCCGTACATGTAAGCGAAGTGCTGGCCGACTTCGTCGGGCATCAGCAGCATCATCAAATACACCGCGACGCACAAGGCCATCACGCCCCAAGTGACGTAAGGCTTAGTCTGGCAAGGTATCGAATCGCGAATCGGTATCATCGTTTGCCCTCTTGGTTATGGTTTATCCAGCGCCGCTGTTAATAGCTGTCGCTCCATTGCTTTTCCAGGCGCTGCACCGACACCGGAAATGCCGTTTTCAATTGTTGGGCGAATATGGACACCCGCAGTTCCTCCAGCGCCCAGCGAAAAGTTTCCCGCTCCGGCGTTGGCGTGACGGTCTTGCTCTGCTTCGCTATGTATTGCCAGTAGCGTTGGTTCAACCGTTGCAAACCCTGTACCTCGGCCGAGTCCGGTTTTTGCTTGTCCAAACGACATTCCACCGCTTTCAAATAGCGGGAGACGGACAGCAATTGCCCCGCCGGCGTGTACCGCAAAAAGCCTTTGTGTACCAGCAAGCTTAGTTGTTGTTCGATCTCTTCGCGCAAGCCCGGCGCCACAGCCGGTTGCTGCAGGCGCCTGCTCAATGTTTGATAGTGTGCCAGGATTTCGCCGATCTGCTTGCCGGCCTGCGTCATGGTCGACATTAATGTCGACTTTTTCGTCGCCAGAATAGACTCGAATTGCTGTTGCGTGCGAATCGTCTGGCCTTCGACGAACGCCGCGGCAAAGATTGCATACAACACATCCTCCTTGAAATCGCCGCCGACGCGGTCTTTCAACAGCGGATGCGCCGGAAGTTGGTTATAGGCCAGTTGCAAGGCCGGCGATACGCCGTGATTTTTTAAAATGTATTGCGCGTCTTTTTTGCAGACCAATTGATACAGCTTGACCAAGCCGTCAAAGTGGGCCAGCTCGGCCTTGTGCTGGGTTTCCAGAATCTTCACGCCAACCGTCTGACCTTCATCCAAAATCGCCGGAAAACCGATGAAGCTCTGGCCCTTTTGCATGAACTGCCAGGTCTCCGGCAAATCGTCAAACACCCAGGCGATACAGCCAGTGTGGTTCATTTCTTCCTGCGCCAGCTTGTCGAAACTGTCACCGGCCTTGGTGGCGAACTGAGCCTGCAATTTGGCCAGATTGCGGCCGTAACCAATGGCGCGGCCGGCATCGTCCACCACCCGAAAGTTCATTTTCAAATGCTCGGGCAAGGCGTCCGGCTGCCACTCGTTGAGCGGAATCGCCTCGCCGGTTAACTTGCGCAAGCGGTTACTCAGCCATTCGTACAGCGAACCTTTGAAATCCGGCTCGATTTCCAGACAAGCCTTGGCGGTGTTCGGCACCGGCACGAAATGTTTGCGCAGATGCTTGGGCAGGCCCTTGATCAATGCCACGACCTTTTCCTCCAGCATACCCGGCACCAGCCAATCGAACGGGGTTTGCCGAATCTGGTTGAGCTGGTGTACCGGCACGATCGCGGTAACGCCGTCCTCGTCGTGGCCTGGCTCGAAGCGGTAATGCAACTCGATGGTCAAATCGCCAACTTTCTTGCTGTCCGGAAAATCCCAGTCGTTGATTTGGTTGTCGTCGGTGCGGGTCAGGTCTTCTTTGGTCAGGAACAGAATCTTGGGATTGTCGCGCTCGACCTGCTTGCGCCACTGGTCCAAGGTGATGCCGCTGACGATCTCGGTTGGCAGTTTCTTGTCGTAAAACTGGTACAGCCATTCCTCATCCTCGATCAAATCGACGCGGCGGCCCTTGTGCTGGATATAACCCACCTCCTCCAGCAGTTTTTCGTTAGCTTTAAAAAACGGCGCGTTGGAATGGTAGTCCTGATTCACCAGCGCATGGCGGATGAACATCTCCCGCGCCGCCTTGGCATCAACGTTCTCGTAAGGCACCTTGCGCTTGGCCGTCAGGGTCAAGCCGTACAACAAGGTTCGCTCGAACACACCGCAACGGCCGGCGTTTTTCTCCCAATGCGGGTCGTAATAATTGCGCTTGACCAAGTGCTGGGCGCAAGCCTCAATCCATTCCGGCTCGATCTTGGCGACGGTGCGGGCGTAGACCTTGCTGGTCTCGACCTGCTCGGCGGCCATGATCCACTTCGGCCGCGCCTTGTGTTGGCCGGAACCGGGGAAGATGAAAAACTTCAGGCCGCGCGCGCCCAGGTATTCATATTGCTCATGCCTGAAGCCGATATTCGACAGCAAACCCGGCAGCAAGGCCATGTGGATTTGCTCGTAGTTGGCCGGGTTGCCGGCGGTCTTCAGGCCCAAATCGCCGCGCGCCACCTGCATGATCTGGGTGTGAATGTCATGCCACTCGCGCATCCGAATGTAGGACAGAAAATTGTCCTGACAGTATTTGCGCAGCTTGCTGTTGGTCAAATGCTTTTTCTGTTCCTCGAAAGCATTCCACAGGTTCAACAGCGTCAAAAAGTCGGAATCCTCGGCCTTGAATTGGGCGTGCTTGGCTTCGGCCTGGGGCAATTTATCGGCCGGCTTGTCGCGCGGGTCCTGGATGCTGAGCGCCGAAACGATGATCGCCACTTCGTGCAACGAACCCAATTGCGCCGCGGCCAGCAGCATCCGCGCCAGTTTCGGGTCGGTGGGAATCTTCGCCAATTGCCGGCCCGTTTCCGTAAGATTACCCTGCTTGTCCAGCGCATCGACTTCGAACAACGAGGTCTTGCCGTCGCGGACCATCTTCTCGTCGGGCGGCTCGACGAACGGGAATTCCTCGATGTCGCCCAGCTTCAAGGCCGCCATCTGCAAGATCACTGACGACAGATTGGTTCTTAAAATCTCCGGATCGGTAAATTCCGGCCGCGCCAGATAATCCTCCTTCGAATACAGCCGGATGCAGATACCTTCCGCGACCCGGCCGCAACGCCCTGCCCGTTGGTTGGCACTGGCTTGCGAGATGCGCTCGATCGGCAAACGCTGAATCTTGCTTTTAGCGCTGTAGCGGCTGATGCGAGCATGGCCGGAATCGATCACGCAACGAATGCCCGGCACGGTCAATGAAGTCTCGGCAACGTTGGTGGCCAGCACGATGCGCGGCTTGTTGCCGGACGGTTTGAACACCCGCTCCTGCTCGGCCACGCTGAGTTTGGAATACAGCGGCAACACCTCGTAGCGGCCATTGTTATGCGACTTGCGCAAGGATTCTGTGGTTTCACGAATCTCGTGCTCGCCGCTGAGAAAGATCAGAATGTCGCCGCGCAAATCCCGGTACAGCTCGTCCACCGCATCCAGAATCGCTTGTTGCAAGTCGGCGTCGGTTTCGTCGTCTTCCTCGATCAACTCAATCGGTCGGTAGCGAATGTCCACCGGATAAGTGCGGCCGGAGACGTTGACGATAGGCGCGCCGTTGAAATGCTTGGCAAAGCGCTCCGGGTCGATGGTCGCGGAAGTAATCACCACCTTCAAATCCGACCGCTTCGGCAACAGCCAGCGCAGATAACCCAGCAAAAAGTCGATATTCAGACTGCGCTCGTGCGCCTCGTCGATGATCAGCGTGTCGTACTGGTTCAGATAGCGGTCGTTCTGGGTCTCGGCCAGCAAAATACCGTCGGTCATCAACTTGATCAGCGAATTCGGCGCGGTCTGGTCGTGAAAGCGCACCTTGTAGCCAACCGTGTTGCCGATGGCCTGGCCCAGTTCCTCGGCGATGCGGTCGGCCACGGTGCGCGCCGCGATCCTTCTCGGCTGGGTGTGGCCTATCATGCCGGTTATGCCGCGACCGATCTCCAGACAAATCTTCGGCAACTGCGTGGTCTTACCGGAGCCGGTCTCGCCGCAGACAATGGTGACCTGATTGTTCCTGATCAGCTCGGCGATCTCGTCCTTCTTGCCGCTGACCGGTAAATCGGGGTACACAATCGCCGGTACCGAGGCGCGGCGCTGGTTGCAGCGACTGACCGAACGCTCGATTTTCTCCGCCAGTTGCTGGACTTGCCCCCAGACATCCTTACCCTTCCCCGATTCGCCGCGCAGCCGGTCAAGCTGGCGTTTCAGAGCGTGGCGGTCAGCGCTCATGGTTTGGTTTAGTTGGTGGGACAGGCGTCTTAGGTCGGGCTGAACGGACATGCTCTAGAATCGATACCAAAAAACCGCCATTATAAAGCGCTGGCTGGATCTACAGACCACAATTGCATTGCCTTGAGTTGGCTGGAGGTAGCTTGACCTGTAAACTCAGCCGTTAGCAAACCATTCGGACAAGAACCGTACGCTCGACTATCGCAATCAAAACCTGAAAGGCCGCTCGTTTCGCGGCAAAAATCTGGCGGGCGCCGATTTCAGCGGCGCCAAGCTGCAAGGCTCGGATTTTCGCGGAGCAGATTTGACTGAGGCCACTTTCGTCAGCGTTAAAACCGGAGTTACTTGGACGAACAGCATCAGTAAATTCGTACCCGGTATATTCGCTGGCGCCTCTTCCTGCCTTTTATCCGTGTTTTCTACGGGAATTTTGCTAACACTTGCCAAAGAAGTTCTCAAGGCATCCCATCGGGAAAACTCCGAAATCAATTTAGTCGTGATATTGGCCATTCTCAGCTTGGTCACTATCAGCGGCGTGCTACTGTCTCTAAACCGGCAACAATGGAAGCCGTTGTGGATCAGTCAACTTGTGATCATGTTGGGGACGGGAACAATAGCGGGAACGGGAGCGGCAGTGGGAGCGGGATTGATAGCGCCAGCGCCAGCGGTAGCGGGAGTGGCAATGGGAGTGGTGGCGGGAGCAGCAGCGCCTGTGGCAGCGGCAACAGGAGCGTTTGTGGTTGTGGTAGCGGGACGGGGAACGATAGATGTAGATGTAGTGGTATCAGTAGCGGTTGCCTTCGCGTGGATAGGACTAGGCTGGTATTTGAATTGGCGCGGTTTTAAACACGAAGAAGCCCTGCTGCTGCCGTTACGCCGGTTGATCCTAGCTTGGCAAAGTTGGGGCGGCAGCGATTTTCGGGGTGCAAACTTGAATAACGCCGATTTCCGTCAGGCTAATTTGCGCCAAGCGCGTTTTAACGACACTGCTCTGATCGGCTGTCGCTGGCAGCAGGCTAAAAATCTACATTTGGCCGATTTTCGCCGGACGCTTCTGGAATCGAAAGCGGCACGACTGTTATTGGGCCAAGGCGACATCGGCGATTGCAATTTTGCCCACGCCAATCTGCGCGGTGCGGTTTTGGCTGGCCTGGACTTGACCGGAGTCAATTTTCATCACACCGACCTCAGCCAGGCCGATTTGCGCGCCTGCCTTTTACGCGACGCCGATTTGAGCGAAGCGATGGCTTTGACCACCGATTTCAGCGAAGCCGAATTTACCGGCGCGATTCTGGAAAAACTGGAACGTCGACAAAACCACCCGCTTCGACGGCGCTCAAGCCCGTTTTGTTTATCTAAAACGTGACAAATCCGAAAACAACCCGCCGCAAGGCGAATTCGGCCCCGGCGACTTCGCCAAGCTATACCAGGAAATCGCCAACACCGTGGATTTCATCGCCCATAGCCCCGAAGAGCTGCAAGCCCTGCTACGAGCGATAGAAGCGATTAAAGCCCAAGGCGGCGGCATCTTCATCCAGCAAATGGAACGCAAAGCCGATTCGGTGGTATTGCGGGTGCAACGCGAGGATCACGAAGCGGTCGACAAAGCGGCGATTTATGCCGAGGTGGAACAGCAAAAACAGGTGGAGATTTTGGCGCTTCGGCAGGAACACCAATTGCAACTGATGGCATTGAAATTGAACCATGCCGATGAGCTCAGAACGGCGGACCAAAAAATAGCGGCTACCGAAAAAGCCAAGGCCGATTTACTGGCCCAGTTTGTCCACGATGCGATAAACAAACCGATAACTATCGAAACGTCTTACATGAAACAAGATCACCGCCACTACACCGAAATTGGCGACGTCAATCAAGGCAACGTCGCCGTTGGAGACTACAACCAACAAAGCCTGCATATCGAACAACTGGCCGAAGGCGAATTGAAAACCCTGCTGCAACGGCTAGGCGCGTTAATCGACGATGCACCGTTGAAAAAAGCCGACCGCCAAGCCTTGGAAACCCAAATCGACCAACTCGCCGCCCAGGCCGGTCAAGCAAATCCGCCTAAAACCGAAATCAGCAAAACCATAGGCACGTTGAAAGATCTGACGGCCATTTTCAAAGACCTGCCGGCTATCGGCACTCAATATGGAGTCTTACTGGCCGAGCTGGCCCAGCTAATCAGCTAGGTTAGGCCCTGTGCTGCCGGCAAGCCGGCCAGTAGCGCACGAGATCAAGGATCGCACCTCGTACCACGAGCAACAATCCGTCTTTAGGCGACAGCGTACTCTCGGCTCCTGCCAACTTGTTCTAGAAGTTGACTCCTGCAATAGCCCTGCTCAACCTACTCAGTCAAATGGGATAGCCCATCAACCATTCCAGATGCACTCCGCTTGGTTGCGAGTCGATGCCAGAGAGCAGGAAGAAACCAGACAATCGCCTGTCCGTTTGTGTTGATCGACACAGCATGCGGTAACAATTTCGGCTGGAAGTTGCCGTTCGCAATACCGGCAACCTGCCGAAATATCGTATTTTTTGGAATTGGCCTTGATTTTGAATGTTCCGATACTGAGCGCCAAGCTGTCTGATTGATCACCCTGACAGCTAAATGTAACTCTCGATCCGGTGTCTGAGCGGCGTGAAGACCAGATCGGTCCGATAGAACTTAAGCCACAAATAACGCCCCCCAGACTTTGCGAGACCGAATGAGAAGGATGTTATGTTGGATATCGCCATAATCGGGGCCGGTTTGTCCGGTCTATATCTGGCCGAACGTTTGGCTGACGGCCAGCGCAATATTGCGCTGTTCGATGCGCGCGACCGCTATGGCGGACGTATCCTGACGGTTCGGTTAGCGAACGGCTCGGCGGCGGATTTAGGGCCGACTTGGGTCTGGCCTGAGCAGCAACCGCGGATCGTCAAGTTGTGCCGCCGGCTGAATTTGGCGCTGTTCCACCAAGCTGATACCGGTTTGAGCCTGTATAAAGCGACTAGTGTTGCCGAGCCAGTCGAGTATGTCGACAAGCAAACCCACGCCGGCGCATATCGAATCCAGGGTGGCTGTGGCTGTATAACCGATGCGCTGGCGAGCAATCTGGACAATACACCTTTGCATTTGGGCTGGTGTCTGGACCGGGTTGCGGACTGCGGCACATATGTGGAACTGGCGTTCTCGGTCAACGGTTCGCTGCGCCTCATCAAGGCCAAACAAGCCGTTTTGGCGATGCCGCCGCGCCTGATAGCCGCCCGGATACGTTTTGAACCGGCCTTACCCGCCAAACTGGCGGACATCTGCCACGCGACGCAGACCTGGATGGCTGGACACGCTAAAGCGGCCATCGCCTACCCGAAAGCCTTCTGGCAGAGTCAAGGCTGGTCGGGTAATGCGCTGGCGGCGTATCCCGGCGCGATACTTTCGGAGATTTACGACGCTGGCGATCCGCAGTCCGGCTCTGCCGCTTTGTTCGGCTTTTTCGGCATCCCGGCGCAGCTACGCGAACAATACCGCCAGCAGTTGCCGGAGTTGGTCGCCAGCCATTTGGTGACTGTATTCGGCCAATCGGCGGCGACGCCGGCCGATCTGCAAATTCAGGACTGGAGCGGGGAGCGTTTCACGGCAACGGACGCCGACAGCCTACCGCCGATTACCCATATATGGACTCCTCCCCAATTGCAAGCCAAGTGTTATCAAAATTGATGTTTCCAACAGAGATCAAGATTGCAGCCATATATTCGGTCTCTTGATGAAGGTACTTGATAGGCCTTCGGACCCTGATGAATCTATCCGCGCGCTTTTTCCACTATCATCCTAACGGTTTCTTAAGAACCTATGCGCGGAACGGGATTTAAAAGCACCGGTCTGACCTGTTGAATGTCATCACTTTTGAGTTACTTGCCTCCGCAATCTGTTGAACTCTGTTTGTCTTGCCCTACACCGGATTGAGGGTTATCCACGCTTTGCCCGACGCCGGAGCCCTTCCCTCGCGTGGAGGCGTTGGGCAAAGGGTGGATAACCCGGCATCGAACGGTGGTTATGCCCCCGCTCGGTATGCTTTGCCCTGCGTCGCCATCGCCCAGAGTATCCGGGCATTCTTGTTGGCCAGCGCCACGGCGGCTTTGTTGAAGCCTCGTCGTTCGATCAGACCTTGCAGCCAGCGACTCAGCGGATCGGTCTTGCCGCTGCACACTTTTAGCACTGATCGCGCACCGTGGATCAACAAGGTGCGCAAGTAGCGGTTGCCGCGTTTGCTAATCCCCAGTAATACCTGTTTGTCGCCACTACTGTGTTGTCTGGGCACCACGCCCAGACTGGCGGCGTAATCACGTGCTCGGGTATAGCCCTTGCCGTCGCCAATGTCCGAAGCCAGGATGGTGGCGGTGATCGGCCCAACACCCGGCACGTCCCGAAATCGTTTACTCAGCGCATTTTGCTCGCATAAGCGGCTGATACGTTGCTCGTGGGCCTTAATGTCAGCGTCGATGGCTACCAGACGCTGATACTGTTCGGCAAACAATTCGCGGCCCGTGGACGTCAGTGCATTGTCGGCGTCTTCCAGAATCAGCGGTAAGGCTTTGCGCACGCTGTTAAGGCCTGTTGCCAGCACGATGCCGCGCTCGGCCAGAAAACCGCGCATCTGGTTGGCCAGCGCCGTGCGCTCGGCTACCCGTTCTTGGCGCAAGCGGTGAAGCATCTGCATATCTTGTTGAGCATCGTCTTTCACCGCTACCTTACGTTTGTTGGGCCGGGTGACCGCCGTGAAAATGGCTTCGGCATCGTTAAAGTCGTTCTTGTTGCCGACTACAAAAGCCTTCACAAACTTGGCATTCAGCAGCACGACTTCATGACCGAGTTTGGTCAGCTCCCGCGCCCAGTAGTGAGCGCCGCCACAAGCTTCTAGGCCAATCAGACTAACCGGCAAGTTGGCGAAATAGCTCAGCATCTCTGCCCGTCTCAGTTTCTTTTTCACCGGCCTGTCGTTCGCCGCCTGGCTGTACAGATGAAAAATGCTTTTTGCCGTATCCAGACCCACCACGTTACTATTCATTTCGGACTCCTCGTCGCTCCGTTTAAATTCTCTGGCGCAGTATGACACCGCGTGGGGTGGGGAGGAGTCCATGCCATCATCCCATTTACGGCAACCGCTGGTTGCAGCTAGACCTGTGGAACGATAAGTTATACTTTTCCGGCAGCGAAACCGCCGTCGACCAAGGCGGTTATCTCGAAGGTGCTTTGGTTGCCGCAGAGCGGGTATATGCGGCGCTCAACAATCCCGGTACCTAAATAGACCGGCGGCCTCAGTCCACCCAAACCGAATTCCGGACCAAGCGATAGGACTTCAGTTTACAACGCAGGCAACCAAGCCAAACTCAATTTTTTTACTACTATTCAGAACCGAATATGAAAATCTGCGGAAGGTTCCACGGTTTGGCGGGAAACCGTTCGCCAAAAACTCGAAATATGGCAAGCTAATCCGACTAAGTATTTGTTAACCGTCAAACAATTGAATTTCGTCTACTGTTATCCATTTTTAATGTCCGGCGCTGGCAGGTAATCGAATCAATGAAATTCCCAGAATCGATCTTTACACTCAATGCGTAAACTGATTGCGGCGTCATTCTTCGCCTCGACGGCCTTCGCCAATGAAGCGACCCGTGAAGATTTCACCAATCTGTCGATCGAAGAATTATTGAAACTTGACATCATCAGTGCGTCGCGTCTTGGCGAAAAAACCAGTCAGGCTCCCACGTCAATTTCGATCTTGACCGCAAAAGACATCCGCACGTTCGGCTGGCGCACCCTCGCGGAAGCGCTAAACAGCCTGCGCGGGCTGTTTACCAGCAATGACCGCAACTACAGTTTTCTTGGTGCGCGCGGTTTCATGCGTAGCGGCGACTACAATTCGCGGATTTTGCTGATGATCGACGGCCAGCGCATGAACGAAAACATTTACGATGGCGGTTATATCGCGCAGGAATTTTTGCTAGATATGGACATGGTCGACCACATCGAGTACGTACCGGGTTCGGGTTCGTCGATCTACGGCGCGAACGCATTTTTGGGCATGATCAACATCGTCACCAAAAAAGGCCAAGCCATTAACGGAGCTCAAGTGGCCGGGGAAATCGGCACTTTCGACACCTACAAGGGCCGAGTCAGTTACGGCAAGACGCTGGACAACGGTGCCGACCTGCTGTTTTCGGCGTCGCATTTCGATAGCGCCGGCGTGGAAAATTTGTATTTTCCGGGATTTGATGCCCCCGAGACCAACTATGGTGTCGCCCACAATATGGACGACGAACGCGCCGACCGCATGTTCGGTAAATTCGCCTTCGAAGAATTCACGCTGAGCGGCGGTTATGTCAGTCGTTTTAAACGGGTGCCGACCGCATCGTTCGACGCGGTTTTCAACGACCAGCAATACTTTACCGAGGACAAACAATTTTTCACTAATCTCAAATACGAAAAAAACTTCAGCGACACCAGTAAGCTACGCGTTAAAGGCTTTTACCAAGGCTACGGCTACCATGCAGATCAGGCCTATCTGGTTGACGGCGCAAGGGTGATCAACCATGATTTCGCGAGCGGACGCTGGTGGGGCGGCGAAGCGCAATTGACTTTTTCGCCGATCGACAGCCACCGCGTCATCATGGGTTTGGAATACCAATACGATCAGCGTCAGTCGCTGATCAATTACGACATTGATCCCTACTTCTCCTACGTCCAAAGCCGGCGTAGCGGCCATCGGCTGGAGGCGTATCTGCAGGACGATATCCAGGTCCTGGACGATCTGGTATTCAGCGCCGGCGCCCGCCTCGACTACCACCATATGCTTAACAGCATGCAGGCCAACCCGCGGCTCGGCTTGATTTGGAGCCCTTTGGACAACACCCAGTTTAAACTGCTTTACAGTTCGACCTTTCGGGCTCCCAACTCCTGGGAGCGCGACTACAATGCGTTTGGGTTCGTTGCCAACCCCGACATGCGCGAGGAGCAGATCAAAAGCTACGAAGCCATCGCCGAATGGCGCGGCAAAAGCGGGTTGCGGCTGCTAAGCTCGCTGTTTTACAACGATATCTCGCAATTGCTGCAGGGCCGACCAGTCACAGACGACATCAACGGCGACTATTCGGTGCAAAATTACGGCCGCTACCACGCTTACGGCATCGAGTTGGAAGCGGAAAAACGTTGGAACAATGGCCGGTTGTTAAAAGCCTCTTATACCTACAATCTACTGACTAACGAGAACCTGCACGGCACTTGGGCCACCTATTCGCCGCAAAACCTTTTTAAATTGCATTACGCTGAATCCTTTTTTAACGACAATCTAACGCTGGGGATCGAAAACATCTTTATCGACCGGCGCAAACTGGATTATGCCGGCAGCTTTGCCGACACTTACAATCTGGTGAACGTCAACCTGAGTTCGGATAAAATCATCCGCGGCCTGGACACCTCTTTCGGCATCTATAATCTGTTCGATATTCACCCGCAGATGCCGGGCGTCAGCAACCAAGTGGACATCATCCGCATGAACGGCAGGGAGCTTCGTTTGAAATTCCAATTGACTTTCTGAGCTCCCGACCATGTTGAGTAAGGCACACCACCCCTTGACTCCGGCGACTTTGGCCCTCGTAGTGGCCTGGTCGACGGCCACGCAGCTCGCCGAAGCGGCCAACCAATCGCCGGAAGAAGAAAATCTGCCGGATTTGACAGCGCTTAGCGTCGAACAGTTGTTGAATCTGGACGTGACGTCTGTGATGAAGACTTCGACCGACGTTAGCCATGTGCCGGCCGCGATTTATGTGCTGAGCAACGAAGACATCCGCCGCAGCGGGGCCACTACCATCCCGGAGGCATTGCGAGTGGTCCCCGGCTTGAACGTGGCCAAAGTCGATGGTAACAAATGGGCTGTTTCGGTGCGCGGCTTCAATACCCAGTTTGCCAATAAATTGTTGGTGCTGGTAGACGGCCGCAGTGTTTACAACCCGTTGTTCTCCGGCGTCTGGTGGGACCAGCAGGACGTGATGATGGAAGACATCGAGCGCATTGAAGTGATTCGCGGTCCCGGCGCCAGTCTATGGGGCGCCAACGCGGTAAACGGCGTAATCAATATCATCACCAAAACCGCAAAAAATACTCAGGGTACTTTGTTGAGCGGCCAAGTCGGCACTCAGCGCTACGGTGGCGGCGTCCGTTACGGCGCCGATTTGGGCGACGAGGCCTATTTGAAAGTCTACGCTCGGCACTCGAATTACGGCGACTCCAGAACCCGCGAATCATCTCATCAGGCCGGAGACGAAGGCGATATGAGCAAAGTCGGCTTTCGCTACGACAAAGCGTTCGATATTGCCAATAAGCTGAGTATCCAGGGAGACGCATTCATCGGCGACAGTAACGGCGCACCGGTTGAGTTTCCGGCACTTACGGCCAATCTGACACCGGTGATGGCGCCGCCCTACTCCCAACTGCTACCCGCCAACCAACAATTTTCCGGGCATTATTTACAAGGCCGTTGGGAGCACCACCAGGGTACAGATTCTACTACCGTCGTGCGGATGTATTGGGACCGGCATAGCCGAAAATCGCCGTTTCTGAACTCTCAATACCAGATCGATAGTTTCGATATCGACTTTCAGCACAACTACAAACTGGACGATCGCCATCTGTTATTGTGGGGTGCCGGTTTGCGTTTCAACCTCAATGACTTCGAGAACAGTCCGCAAATTTCGATGAGCGCGCCGCAACGGACCGACCGGATTTACAGCTTCTTTGTCCAAGACGAAATCAGCCTGGTGCCGGACCGCTGGCGCTTGACCTTAGGCGGTAAGGTCGAACACAACCCGGTCACCCATTTCGAAGTTCAACCCAATGCCCGCCTGTTATGGACGCCAGACGACCGCAACTCTTTCTGGGCCTCGGTATCGCGTTCGGTCAGAACACCGAACTGGGTGGAACAAAATATCTCGTACAGCCTGAATCTGCGTCCTCCGCAGCCCGGTTTGCCGGTACCCATGATCACCGGCTTGGTTGGCAATCCCAACCTTGAAGCCGAGAAAATGCTCGGTTTCGAACTGGGTTGGCGCGGCCAGATAACGCCGCAGGTCAGCGCCGACATAGCGCTATATCATTATAATTATGACGACTTCACCAGTTATTCGATTAGTAACAGTTTCAAAATCGTGCCGCCGGCAAGTTACGTATTGGTGAGTACCGGTCTGAGCAATTTGGGCATTGCCGAAGTCTACGGCGGCGAAGTCAGTCTGGATTGGCAGGTTTCCGACAAGTGGAAACTAAAAGCCAACTACAGTCACGAGGAAGACCGCGTCCGTCCGGGTAACGGCGTCCCGGCCAGCGTCGTCGTCAACGAAGGCAGCAGCTATCCAGTCCACAAAGCTATGCTGTGGTCGATGTACGATCTGACTCCGCAACTGAAACTGGATTTGAATTGGCGCTTCGTCAGTTCCACTGTCACCAACCAAAGCTTTACTCGGGGTTATCAGGATCTTGACGCACGCTTGGCTTGGGATCTGGGTTCGGGCTTGGAATTGGCACTGGTCGGGCGCAATCTGCTCGACAGTTACCATTTCGAATACGGTTCCGATCTATTTTCCACCGCAACCGCTGTGCAACGCGAGGTCTACGGCACCTTGCGCTGGCAATTTTAACCGGGACGGCGGAACTCGATGAATTGGCACATCCGTCAAAAATCAGCTCGCAGCCCCCAAGCGGCCGTTCAATGCCGCCGTGCTCGCTGGCGCCGGAATTTGGCCATGTCGGCGCGCAGAGCCGCTACGCTGCTGGTGCTGCCGCTGATATTCCTCCACAGCGCCTTTGCTGCAGAAACCGCCAACGAAGCCGCGGTAAAAGTCGCGTTTCTATACAACTTCTTTAAATTCATCGAATGGCCGGAGGCCGCCAGCCAGAACAAATTCAACTTGTGCTTGGTAAGCCCGCACAACCTTGGCGACAATCTGCTGGCACTGGAAGGCAAAACCGTCAACGGCAAACCGTTGGCCGTCCTCCAAGATGTCGCGAGCAAAGATTTGAAAGCCTGCCATCTGGTATATATCGCCAAATCGGCTGCCGGCGCCGGAGAGATTGCGCGGGATTTGAGGGGCGCACCGGTGGTCACTGTCAGCGACAAACCGGGCTTTTTAGAACAGAACGGTACCATTGGGCTGGTTCAGGACGGCAACCGACTGAACTTCGAGGTAAACCTGGACAATGCCAATGCCGCCAACATCCGCATCAGCGCCCAATTGCTGAAACTCGCTAGAAATCTGAACCTGAACAAATGATTCTGGAGCCGATATCGTCATGATCCGGGACAAGCTGGTCGACTTGCCGATGACCTATAAACTGCAGCGTTTGCAGGCAGTTACCTTGGCGTTGGCGTTGGCATTGACCTTGGCGATCGTCAGCGTTACCCAGGTTTGGCAGGAAAAAAACGAAATGCTCAACGAAATCCGCTCGTTAGGCAAGATGATCGGATTCAGCGCCGGGGCCGCGCTATTGTTCGGCGATGCCAAAACCGGTTCCGACATACTCGCCACCTTACGCGGCAAACCGGAAATTCTGTCCGCGCAACTTTACGGCCGCGACGGCGAGATTTTCGCCCACTATCCGACACAGGCTTTACAGCACAGCTTTCCGCCGAATCTGTTAAAAGCCCAGGAACAACAGATCGGCCAAAGGATGCGGTTGCTGAATCTGATAACGCTTAACCCCTTGCCGGACGATAATGGGGAAGTGGTCGGCTACCTGAGGATAATGATCGATTTACGTCCGTTGTGGCGCTCGGTCGGCATCAACTTGGGGCAAATTCTGCTCTCGATGCTCGTCGCCTTTATGTTTGCCGCCTGGTTCGGCCGGCGTCTGGCCGCATCCATCGCCGCACCGCTGACCCGATTGTCGCAACTGGCCAGACAGGTATCGGTCGACAACAATTACATGGTGCGGGCTCAAGGCGAAAGCCGGGACGAAATCGGCCAATTAGTCAAAAGCTTCAACCAAATGATCGAACGCATTCAACAACGCGACGCCGAGTTGGAAAACCAGCGCGGTTGCCTGGAGCGGGAAGTCGACCTGCGTACTGCCGACCTGCGCCAGGCCGTTATCGATGCGCAGGCCGCAAGTATCGCCAAATCCCAATTTCTGGCGACGATGAGCCATGAAATCCGCACGCCGATGAATGGCGTCCTGGGCATGACCGAACTATTGCTAGGTTCCGAATTGAAACCGACCCAGCGCCAGTATGCAGAGACCGTGTTCAGCTCTGCGGATTCGCTGCTGACCATCATTAACGACATTCTGGATTTCTCCAAAATCGAGGCCGGCAAACTGGAACTGGAGGAAACCGATTTCAGCTTGAGCAATTTGGTCGACCAGCTCGGTGCCTTGTTCTTCGAGCGGGCCAGTAGCAAAAACATTCGGTTGTTGTGCGAAATCGACCCGGCAACGCCGAAAGAAGTCCGCGGCGACCCTTACCGTTTGCGGCAAATCCTGACCAATCTGTTGTCGAATGCCGTCAAGTTCACCGAGGCCGGCGAAGTCAAACTACAGGTTCGCAACCGGGAATCCACGCTGTGCACGTCGGGCAGCGGCCTGTGCCTGGAGTTCAAGATCAGCGATACTGGCATCGGCATGAATCCGGAGGCCTTATCCCGGTTGTTTCAGGCCTTCAGCCAAGCCGACGGCTCCACCACCCGCAAATACGGCGGCACCGGTTTGGGCCTGGTCATTAGCAAGGAGCTTTGCGAGTTGATGGGCGGCACGATCCGGGTGGAGAGCCAGCCCCAGGTCGGTTCGGTTTTCAGCGTTTACTTGCCGTTGCGCGAAGCACTGGCGCCGTTGCCGGTCAAAACTGCCGCGCAGGGCAATCTAACCGGAAAGCACGTGCTGGTCGTTGAAGACAACGCCACTAACGCCAGAATCCTGGAAAATCATCTGGCCGAATTCGGCATGCATTTCCGGGTTGCAAAAAACGGCGGCCATGCCCTGGAAATTTTGGATCAAAGAGCGCAATCCGGGCAGAGTTTCGATGTTGCATTGCTGGATATGAGAATGGACGGCATCAGCGGTACCGAACTGACCAGACGTATCCGCGGCGACGCCCGTTTTGCCGGGTTACGCATCGTGATTATTTCATCCAGTGCCGACGAAACCGAGATGGCCGAAATCCGCCACTGCGGTTGCGACGTGCATTTACCGAAACCGGTTTACCGCCGTACCTTGCAAGATACCCTGTTACGCTTGCTACCGGCGGACGTCGCGGTCGACGCCAAACCGGCTGCGCCTGCTGCCAGCGTGCGTATCCTGCTGGCGGAAGATAATCCGGTGAACCAGAAAATCTGCAGCGCCATGCTGCGGCAATTGGGTTACACCCTGATTTGCGCCAGCAACGGCCAGGAAGTGTTGAACTTGTTCCAAACCGAACCGGCCGATTTAATCTTGATGGATTGCATGATGCCGGTCATGGACGGCTACACCGCGACCCAGCAGATCCGCGAACTGGAACGGACAAAGGCTATCAAGCGGACGCCGATTATTGCTCTGACGGCCAATGCGATGGAGGGCGACCGTGAAAAATGCCTGCGGGTCGGTATGGACGACTATTTGAGTAAACCGTTTTTGCAAAAAACCTTGCATGACAAAATCCGCGCGTTAATCGGCGACACCCGCCCGAACCTGTTTTCGGCGGTATCCGCTGCAGTTGCCGACATCGACCGCGGCCAACAGGCCGAATTCGATTCTGCTGAATTGCGCTCGCTACGCCAAATTGGCGGCGACCAATTAGTGGCTGAGGTGTTAAGGCTGTTTCGGGAAAATGCCGCGCAGCAAATCAGCGCGATCGCGTTTGCGATCGAGCATCAACAGAGTGCGGAGGTACGGCAAGCGGCGCATAGTCTGAAATCGACCGCAGCGAATATCGGGGCGAATCATCTGGCGGAATTGGCCCGCAATGTAGAACATGCCGCCCGCGATAACACGCTTGAGTTCGATAGTCGTATTGCCGAATCCTTGCAAACCGCCTATAAAACTATCGTGCAACAACTTCCCGCCACCGCTTCGTAGATGCAACGACCACACGCAACCAATCTGATCCTGGCCATCGACGATGACGACATGGTGCGTCTGATGTTGCAGGATATCTTGCAGCGGGAAGGCTTCGACGTGGTCTGTGCCGGTAGCGGTCGGCAAGGGCTGGAGTTTTGTACCAGCCGGAAACCCGATCTGGTGCTGCTGGACGTAATGCTGCCCGATCTGAACGGCTTCGATTGCTTGCAAGCCATTCGCCAAATGCCGGGCAACGCCATATTGCCGATCGTGATGCTGACCGGCGTGGACGATCTGGAATCGGTGAACCACGCATTCGAATTGGGTGCCACCGATTTTATCGCCAAACCGATCAATTGGCCGACCTTGCCGCACCGGTTGCGCTATCTGCTACGCTCTGTAGCCACCATGTCGGCGTTGGCCAAGAGCGAGTCGGAATTACGCAAAGCGCAAAAAATTGCCCAACTCGGCAGTTGGGATTGGCAGGTTAGCAGCGACACACTGCAATGTTCGGATGAGATTTTCAATATTCTGGACATCGATCCGCCGCGTCATTCTTTCAAAATGCTGGATCTGCTCAACCGCGTGGACGCTTCAGAGGCCGCCAAATTGCAGCAGGCCATAGACTTGTGCCTTAAGAACAAGCTGAGTTTCCGCATCGAATTGCCGGTGACGCATCGCGACGGCAGCAGCCGGGTACTTCACATTCAGGGCGAACCGATTGTCGAGCACGACGCGGTGGAGCATATCCGCGGCGCGATTCAGGATATTACCGAACGACGCCACATCGAAGAGCGGGTGCGGTTTTTATCCTATTACGACCCATTGACCGGGCTGCCCAACCGCACTCTGTTCAAAGAAATTTTGGGCCAGGCCATGGCTGCTTGCGACCGTTACGGCACCGCGCTTTCGACCTTGTTCATCAGTATCGCCCGCTTCAAGCGCATCAATGAAACCTTGGGGCCTAAAATCGGCGACCACGTGCTGAAAATGTTTGCCGATCGCTTGGTCGCCGAAGTCAGGGAATGCGATTACGTCTCGGCCAATTCGGACGTCGATCTGGCGGATATGACGGTATCCCGGCTAGGCGGCAGCACGTTTACCGTTTTGTTGAACCGGGTACAAGACGCCCGCGACAGCGTCAAAGTCGCCAAGCGGATTTTTCATATCATGCAGCAATCGTTTCCGGTCGAGGCCACCGAGCTGTTTTTAGGCATCAATATCGGCATTGCCGTATACCCCGGCGATGGCATGGATGAAGATAGCTTCATCAAAAACGGCGAATTTGCAATGAACCACGCCGGCGAATACGGACACAACAACTACCAGTTCTTCAGCAAATCGCTGAATGTCGCTGCCTTCCATAAACTGGCGATGGAAAACAGCCTGCGCCGGGCCATCGAACGCGACGAACTGGAACTGTATTACCAGGCAAAAATCGACATTCGCCGCCATCGAGTGGTCGGTTGCGAAGCCTTGATTCGTTGGCGCCACCCGGAATTGGGCTTGATCGGTCCGTCACAATTCATCCCGATCGCCGAAGATTCCGGCCTGATCGCACAGATCAGCAATTGGGTTCTGGAGAACGCCTGTCGTCAGGTGCTGAGTTGGCGACGGCAAGGCGCTTGCCCTGAATTGGTGATGTCGGTCAACGTCTCCGCCAACCAATTCCGCCAACGCGGATTCTGCGGCCATGTCCGCGAGGTATTGGCGCAAATCGGCCTGGAGCCGCGCTATTTGAAACTGGAGTTGACCGAAACCATTCTGCTGCACAATGTCGAAGAGGCATTGGTTACGCTACGCGAGTTGCAGGCTTTGGGTGTCAGGATCAGCATCGACGATTTCGGCACCGGCTATTCGTCGTTGTCCTACCTGAAAAAACTGCCGATATCGGAGTTGAAGGTGGACCACAGTTTCGTTCGCGACTTGCCGCACAACGAAGACGACATGGCGATTACCTCGGCGATTTTGGCACTGGCCGAGGCCTTGTCCTTGGAAGTGGTTGCCGAGGGCGTAGAAAACCAGGATCAGGCTAACTTTTTGCTGGACAATGGCTGCGACATCGTACAAGGGTTTCTGTTCCAGCGGCCGATGCCGGCTGCCGAATTCGCCGAGTTTGCCAGAGTGTTCGATAGCCAATCCGTCGTTGACCCGATTTCGCCGTGACCATCGATCCCAAAATTCTGATTGTCGACGACGACGCCATGGTCAGATTGTTGGTGGGCCAAGTATTACGCGCCAACCAATACCAAACCGTGGAAGCCGAAAACGGGCGCGAAGGCTTGCGCTTGTTTTACCAGGAACAGCCGGATCTGGTGTTATTGGACGTGATGATGCCGGAACTGGATGGCTTCGCCTGTCTACGGCAAATCCGGTCGCTGCCGCACTGTAACACGCCTATCGTAATGATGACGGCTATCGAAGACACTCACGCGGTCAACGAAGCCTTCGAGCTGGGCGCCACCGATTTTATCGGCAAACCGGTGCAATGGCCTCTGTTGCCGCACCGGATCGAGTACGTATTGCGCGCCCATCGCACGACGCAAAACTTGTTGGAGCAGCAAAACCTGTTGCGACACAGCGAGCAGCGCTTCCGCGAGCTGGTCGAAAGTCTGAGTTCCGAATATTTTCTGTTCTCTTTGAATCCGCAAGGTGAGTTCATTTACCTGGGGCCATCGGTAGAACAGATTCTCGGTTATCCGGCCGACCGGTTATTGGGCGATTGCTTTGCTTTGGCGACGGAAAATCCCCTCAACCAAGCCGCCCGCGCCCATACTCAAGCCTGTTTGAACGGTATCAAGCCGCCCAATTACGAGTTGGAATTGCGCTGCCGAAACGGCGGCAGCCGGTTGCTTAGCCTAAACGCCACCCCCATTTTCGACGACCTGGACCGGGTGATTGCAGTCAACGGCCTGGCCCACGATATCACCGAAATTCGCCGGACCCAACAAGCACTCAGCGATAGCGAAGAACGCCTGCGTTTGTCGATGCAGGCCGCCAAACTCGGCTTTTTCGACTTGAATCCGCAGACCGGCGCAACCGTTGTCAATCGCGAATATTCGACAATGCTTGGTTACGAGGCGACCGCTTTTTCGGCCGACTTCGACGCCTGGGCCGAAAGGCTGCATCCCGACGACCGTCAGGCAACGCTGGAGCGCTATCGAGCCTATATCGGCGGCGCTCTCGGCGAGTACCGGCTTGAATATCGTGTGCGTTGCGCCGACGGCAGTTGGAAATGGATTCAGTCGATCGGCAGTATTGTCGAACGCGACGCCGACGGCCGACCGCTGCGAATGCTTGGCACCCACGCGGACATCACTGAGAGTAAAGTCGCCGCCGAACGCTTGAAATTGCTCGCCAAGGTGTTTGAAAACAGCGGGGAAGCCATATTTTTATGCGCGCCGGACCTCACTATCGTCTCCAGCAACCAAGCCTACACCAATATTACCGGTTACCGGGCCGAGGAAGTGTTCGGCAAAAAGCCGGCGATGCTCGATTCCGAACACAACGACAGCGGCCATTTCCGCCGTATCCGCCAAGCATTGAAGGATAACGGCTATTGGCAAGGCGAAATATGGGACACCCGTAAAAATGGCGAACCCTATCCGGCCTGGCTCGGAATCTCGACAATAGGCGATACATACGGTGCGGTCAGCCACTACATCGGCATTTTCTCGGACATCACGGCCCGCAAAGCCGCTGAAGCCCAGATTGAATATTTGGCCCGGCACGACCCGCTGACCAACCTGCCGAACCGGACTTTGCTGCGCGACCGTTTCGACCAAGCCATGGCTCATGCTTTACGCAATAACACGCTGGTTGGCCTGCTGTTTCTGGATCTGGATCATTTCAAGAACATCAACGACACGATGGGTCACGACGTCGGCGACCGTCTGTTGCAGGGCATTGCCGAACGCCTGTGCCAATGCGTCCGCGAAGTGGATACGGTGTGCCGCCAAGGCGGGGACGAATTCATCATCATTCTGACCGACATTCCGGAGGTGGACACCATCGCCCAAATCTCGCTGAAAATTCTCGATCAGTTAAACCAGCCGTTTCAAATCGAGGGCATCACCGTGTGCACCTCATTCAGCATCGGTATCAGCCTCTATCCCAACGACGGTTTGAGTTTCCACGGCCTGTTGAACAAAGCCGACACCGCGATGTACGCGGCCAAAAACGAAGGCCGCAATACTTTCCGTTTCTTTTCCCATGACATGAACCTGGCCTCTATCGAGCGCATGAATATCGAGAACGGCCTGCGTGCGGCATTGAAACAAAACGAATTACGCCTGCACTATCAGCCCCAATATTCGATTCGCGATAACAAAATCATCGGCGCCGAAGCCTTGTTGCGCTGGCAACCGGCCAGCGGCCCGATGATTCCGCCGGCCAAGTTCATTCCGATTGCGGAAGACAATGGCCTGATCGTACCGATCGGCGACTGGGTATTGCGGGAAGCCTGCCGGCAGAACCGGATTTGGCGCGATGCCGGTTACGAATTGTTAGTGACGGTGAATATTTCTGCGCTGCAATTCAAACGCGGCAATCTATTGGAGTCGGTACGCTCCGCCTTGGCCGAGTCCGGCCTGGAGCCGGAATATTTGGAATTGGAACTGACCGAATCGGTGTTGATGTACGACACCGCGACGGTCATTCAGAATATTGCCGACCTGAGAGCACTGGGGGTCAGCTTTGCAATCGACGACTTCGGCACCGGCTATTCCTCGCTCAGCTATCTAAAGCGTTTCGCGGTCAACAAACTGAAGATCGATCAATCCTTCATCCAGGATTTAAACTCCGGCAAGGCCGAAGACGCGGCGATTGTCGAGGCCATCGTACAACTGGGAGACACGTTGGGCTTGTTGACGCTGGCCGAAGGCGTCGAGACTCAAGAACAAGCGGAACGTTTACACCAGCTCGGTTGCCATAAAGCCCAAGGTTTTTATTGGAATCAACCGTTGCCGCCGGACGAGTTCGGCGCCCTGTTCGACGCCGACTAAGCTGTAGCCTCAGAACAAATCCCAAACCGGATTGGCGCCAGCCGGCATCGCCGCCAACCGGCCCAATTCCAGGTACTGGTTACCCGGCGCATGAAAATCCGAGCCTTGCGAAGCATACAACTGATGTTTGAGCGCAAAGCCGTAACTTAAGCGAATGTCGTCGATACTGGCCCTGCCGGTCACCACCTCGATCCCCTGCCCGCCTGCGGCCTTGAACTGGCTCAGGGCCTTGTCCAACCATTTCGTGCTGAGCTTGTAACGTAAGGGATGCGCCAGCACCGCCACCCCGCCGGCCTGCCTGATCCAAGCCACACATTCGGCCAGCGGCGCCCAAGCAGTCGGCACGTAGCCGGGTTTGCCTTTACTCAAATAACGGTCGAAAGCGTCCTGCTGAGTCTCGACATAACCGTGCTTGAGCAGGAAATCAGCGAAATGCAGCCGGGTGATTTCGCCGTTGCCGGCCGCGGCGCGTAGTTCCGGATAAGCGTCCGGAATGCCTTTCTTGACCAACTTTTGGGCGATTTTTTGCGCCCGCTCCTCGCGCGTGATCTGCTGCCGCCCAATTCCTTCCAACAACTGGCCGTTAGTCGGATCGATATTCAGACCGACGATATGCAGGCAATGGCTCTCAAAGCCGGCCGACAATTCGATACCTTGAATCAGCCGCATGCCGCAATCCTGTGCCGCTTGGCGGGCTTCGGCCAAACCGGCCACGGTATCGTGGTCGGTCAGTGCCAGGACGTCGACGCCCTGTCGTTTGGCACGGCCGACCAGTTCGGCCGGCGGCAAGGCCCCGTCCGACGCGGTCGAATGGCAATGTAAGTCGTAAATCGGATCGCTCATTGGTAGTCGCCGTAAAGTTTGGCGTATAAGCCGTTCTGCTGAATCAGCACTTCGTGCTTGCCTTGCTCGCAAATTTGGCCCTGTTCGAACACGTAGACGTGGTCGGCCTGTTTCACCGCGCTCAAACGATGGGCGATGATGATGGTGGTGCGTCCTGCCAAAAAGCCGTTTAAGGCCTGGTGCAGCTTGTACTCGGTTTCGCTGTCCAATGCCGAGGTGGCTTCGTCCAGAATCACGACCGCCGGTTGGCTGACGATCATCCGCGCGATCGCCATGCGCTGGCGTTGGCCGCCGGATAAACGCATGCCTTGGCGGCCGACCACCGTATCCAATCCGGCCGGCAAGTCTTTAACGACGTGTTTTAACTGCGCGATTTCCAGCGCCTGCCACAAAGCCGCGTCGGCGATATCTCGGCCCAAGGTCAGATTGGCGCGTATGGTATCGTTCAGCAGTGCCGGATGCTGCAGTACCGTCGCCACGTGTTCGCGCACCACGTCCAGCCCGATGCGGTCCAGCGGCACACCGTCGAAATAAATCATGCCGCTACCGGGCGGATAGAGCCCGATCAGGGTTTGCGCCAATGTCGATTTGCCGCCGCCGCTGGCGCCGACCAGCGCTATCTTTTCCCCGGCCCGGATCGACAAATTGATGCCGTTCAGCACCGGCTCGTCCTTGTAACTGAAATGCAAGTCCTTGACGCTGACCGAAACCGTTTTCTTGCCCTGGAACGGATTGGCCAAATGCGGATAGTAAGGCTCGCGTTCTAGTCTGGCCAGCTGATTTACCCGCGTCAAAGCCGCTTTGGCAGCATAAAACGATTGCTGAATGCTCAGGATTTCCTGGACCGGCGCCATCATGAACCACAAATAACCGAACACCGCCAACATTTCGCCGATACTGAGGTTGGAATACAGCACCATCAGCATCGCAGTGGCGCGGAAAATATCGAAACCGAACAAAAAGGTCAGGAAACTCAGCCGTACCGTCGCATCGCTTTTCCAGGCGTAGATCGTGGAATGGTTTTTCACGGCCAGCGCGCTGTTGACCAGTTGCCGACAGTAATGCTCCTCGCGGTTACTGGCACGGATCTGATGTATCGCTTCCAGCGTTTCGCTCAAGGCCTGCTGGAAGATTGCGTAAGCTTTGTTTTCGTTGGCTTTCAACTCCTTGACCCGGGAGCCGACCGCCTTGGCCAGGTAAATTACCAAGGGGTTAAGGAAGATGATGAACAGGCCCAATTGCCAATGCATCCATAACAAGATCAGTGCAGTACCGAATACCGTCAACACCGCGACCAGCAACTTGCTGATCGTGGAGCCGATGAAGTTGTCCAGAGTATCCAGATCGGTCACCATGTGCGAACTGACGGTACCGCTGCCCAGGCTTTCGTATTCCGACATCGAGATACGCTGCAAATGCGCTACCAGGCTGGCCCGGATTCGAAACACCACATCCTTGGCGATGTTAGAAAACTGTCGGGTCTGACTGATATTCAAGGCCAATGCGAATAGTCGCAACAACAAGCTCGCCAACAAAATCGCGCCGATATAGACCACAGGCGTACGCCATTCCGCCGGCAACCAGGGATTAAGCGTCGCCAACACGACACCGGGATGGTGTAACAGTACTTCATCTACCAGCAAAGGCATCAACAGCGGCACCGGCACGCTGGCCACTGTCGCCAGGATCGCCATCATATGTCCGGCCAACAATTGCTTTTTGTGTTGGAGAGCAATACCGTAAATGTAACGCCAGGAGTATTCAGTGTGGCTTGCAGCTTGATTGATTTTCAACGTCTGTAAACGAATTCTATTGAGTTTAGCCATTATAATGGTCCGATGGCCGCGGCAAAACAGCTTGCCGGGCCGAATGGTCCGATTATCGGGGAAGTGCCATGTCGTTAATCCAAAATCTGATGCTCGCTGCAATCGTCAGCCTATTGCCGGCGTGGGCGACGGCCGGAGATTCCGAAATCGGCGATCTGCGCCAACGTTTTCTGCAGGCGGAACAAGCTATCGCAGCGCACCGCGAATCCGACTACCGTCAGCTCGCCGCCACTTTGAAAACTTACCCGTTGTATCCGTATTTGCAATACCAATGGTTGAAAAGCCGTTTGTCCGCCGACGATGAGATACGCGCGTTCCTGACAGAAAACGGGTCCAGCCGCTATGCCGGCTTGCTCAAGCCGAAATGGTTGGCTTACCTTGGCGAACAAAAACGTTGGCCGGACTTTTTAAGATATTACCAAGCCAGCGACGACAGTGCTTTGCAATGTTACGCCGGCCTGGCCTACGTCGAAACCGGCCAAACACCTGAGGCGTTTGTTCTCGCCCGCGCACTTTGGCTGAGCGGTAAATCGCAACCGAACAACTGTGACGGCCTGTTCGCGGCCTACCAAGCATCGCCTTACTTTAATCACGATCTAGTCTGGCAACGTTTCCATGCCGCCTTGAAACGCGATAATCCGGCGCTGGCCGAGTATCTCGCCCGTTTCCTGGCCGCTGATGAACTGCCGCGGGCCGAACTTTGGTTGAAACTACATCGGCAACCGGAAGCCATACAGACCGAAACCGGTTGGCGCAATCAACCGGCAGATGCACCGGAAATGCTGGGCCATGCCGTCGAGCGTTGGCTGGAGCGCGATCCCGGAGCGGCGGCACGATATTGGGATCAGGAAAAAGCGCAGCAGCCCATCGCGCCGGATCGCGCCGCCTTTATCGAAAGACAGCTGGCCCTGGCCTTGGCATTGAAGCACGATGCCCAAGCCTATCCGCGCTTGTCGCGATTGGAAACCGACGACGAATCGAGCCGGGAATGGCGGGTGCGGGCGGCATTGAATAGCCAGGATTGGCCGAACGTGCTCACCGCCATCGCCCGCTTGAACAGCGAAGAGAAAAATCGGGACAAGTGGCGTTATTGGCAGGCGCGGGCTTTGGCGGCAGTCGGCCAAGGCGAAGCCGCTAACCGCCAATTCGTAGAGTTGGCGAAAAATCGCAGCTTTTACGGATTTATGGCCGCCGCTAAATCCGGCCAAGCGATCGACTTGGCGCACCGACCGTTACAAGTTGCCGAATCCGAGTTGCAAGCGCTAAGCAACCGAGCCGATTTTCAGGCGGCAAACGAACTGCTGGTATTGAATCGGCCGGCAGAAGCCAGGCGCCAATGGCAGTTCGCCGTTGCCAAATTGGAACCGAACCTATTGCCGGTTGCGGCTAAGCTGGCACAACGCTGGCGTGCCCCGGCTTTAGCGATCGCTACCGTCGCCAAAGCCAATCATTGGGACGATGTCGAGCTGCGCTTTCCGCTGGAATACAGTCGGGAAATCGGGCAAATCGCGCAGGAAAGGCAGTTGGATCCCGCCATCATATACGGTTTGATTCGTCAGGAAAGCGCCTTCGACAGTCAGGCCGATTCGCCCGCCGGCGCCAAAGGTTTGATGCAAGTGATGCCGCAAACCGGCCGGCAAATCGCTGCCGATCTGCACGACAGTTGGGGGGACGACGACAGTCTGTTTCGTCCGGAATTAAACCTGAAGTACGGCGCATTTTATTTCAAGAAACTGTTGCACCAATTCGGCGGCCACTACGCTTTAGCTGCCGCGGCCTACAACGCCGGCGCCAACAAAATCAAACGTTGGCTGCCCGGAAGCCAAGCGCTACCGGCCGATATCTGGATCGAAAACATACCGTACAAAGAAACCCGCGGCTACGTCGCGTCGGTCCTGATGTACGCTTTGATTTACCAGCAACGCTTGCAACGCGACTCATTGAAGCTTGACGACTTGCTGCGCGAGGTGATGCCGGGATAAAAATTGAGCTGATTTTTTAAGCCGATTATTGGATAATGGTGGATGTTTTTGAACCCACGAATCAGGTAATTATTGGATGGAGAAGCAGAACAGTTTCACGCGCGAAGAGTTGTTGATGTCCGGCCGGGGCGAGCTTTACGGTCCGGAAAACGCGCAGTTACCGCTTCCCAATATGCTGATGATGGACCGCATCGTCCATATTTCCGATGAAGGCGGTAAATACGGCAAGGGCGAGATTATTGCCGAACTGGATATCAATCCCGACTTGTGGTTTTTTGCCTGCCATTTTCAGGGAGATCCGGTCATGCCCGGCTGTCTGGGGCTGGATGCCATGTGGCAATTGATCGGTTTTTACTTGTGCTGGCTCGGCGGTCCCGGCAAAGGCCGAGCTCTGGGTTGCGGCGAGGTGAAATTCACCGGCCAGGTGCTGCCGACCGCTAAAAAAGTCACCTATAAAATCGACTTGAAGCGCGTGATCATGCGCAAACTGGTGATGGGTATCGCCGATGCAGTCATGGAAGTAGACGGCAAACAAATCTACGAAGCCACCGATTTACGGGTCGGCTTATTTACTTCCACTCAGGATTTCTAAGGAAACCAACATGAGACGCGCGGTTGTAACAGGCTTGGGGATCGTTTCCAGCATCGGTAATAACCGGAACGAAGTCGTCGCTTCGCTACGGAGCGGCCGTTCCGGCATCGTGCACGCCCCGGTTTACCAGGAACTGGGCTTCAGAAGCCACGTCCACGGCCCGGTTAACATCGATCTGGACGAAGCGATAGACCGCAAGATCAAACGTTTCATGGGCGACGGTGCCGCCTTCAATTACTTGGCAATGGAACAGGCCATTGCCGATTCCGGCCTGGACGAAAGCGATATTTCCAATATCCGCACTGGCTTGGTAATGGGGTCCGGCGGGCCGTCGACCTCCAATCTGGTCGATTCCGCCGACATTCTGCGCTCCAAAGGCGTCAAGAAAGTCGGGCCGTATATGGTGACGCGGGCCATGTCCAGCACCAACACCGCCTGCCTGGCCACACCGTTCAAAATCAAGGGCGTCAACTATTCGATCAGTTCGGCTTGCGCGACCAGCGCCCACTGTATCGGCCACGCCCAGGAACTGATCCAACTCGGCAAGCAGGATATCGTATTTGCCGGCGGCGGCGAAGAACTGCACTGGACCATGTCGGTCATGTTCGACGCCATGGGCGCCTTGTCGTCCAAATATAACGACAGCCCTGACACCGCGTCTCGCCCTTACGACGAGACCCGCGACGGTTTCGTGATCTCCGGTGGCGGCGGCGTTTTGGTGATCGAGGAGCTTGAGCACGCCAAAGCCCGCGGCGCCAAAATCTATGCCGAGCTGGTCGGCTACGGCGCCACCTCGGACGGTTACGACATGGTGCAACCCTCCGGTGAAGGCGCGGTACGTTGCATGCAAATGGCGCTGGCGACCGTAAACGATCCGATCGACTACATCAACGCCCACGGCACCAGTACGCCGGTCGGCGATACCCGCGAATTGGAAGCGATGCGCGCGGTATTCGGCGCCGATGCGGTGCCCAGAGTCAGCTCGACCAAATCCCTGACCGGCCACGCCCTCGGTGCTGCCGGCGTCAACGAAGCGATTTATTCGCTGCTGATGATGGAAGAAAACTTCTTGAGCGCGTCGGCCAACATCAGCCAACTCGACCCCGGTGCCGCCGGCATCCCCATCGTCCGCGAATATCAGGACAACGTGACCTTGAATACGGTGATGTCAAACAGCTTCGGTTTCGGCGGCACCAACGCCACGCTGATCTTCCAACGTTACAACGGTTAACTGCCAAGCGGCCTGCACCTTTAGTGGGCCGCCTCTCTTCCCACCATGTCCGATCCCAGCCAAAAATCCCGTACCCAGTTCAACAAACTGCAAAAGCGCCTGAGGCGCAGCGTCGGCGAGGCGATCGCCGATTACAATATGATCGAACCCGACGACAAGGTCATGGTCTGCCTGTCCGGCGGTAAAGACTCCTATACGATGCTGGACATTCTGCTGAATTTGCAGAAAACCGCGCCGGTGAATTTCGAAATCATCGCCGTCAATTTGGACCAGAAACAGCCCGGCTTTCCCGAACACGTGTTGCCGGAATACCTGACATCGATCGGCGTACCGTTCCACATCATCGAACACGATACTTACAGCATCGTCAAACGCATCATTCCGGAAGGCCAGACCACCTGCAGCCTGTGCTCGCGGCTACGGCGCGGCACGCTGTACGGCTTTGCCAGGGAACACAAAATCACCAAAATCGCGTTGGGCCACCACCGCGACGACATCATCGAGACCTTTTTTCTGAACCTGTTCTACGCCGGCAAACTGAAAGCAATGCCGCCGAAACTGCTCAGCGACGATAAACAGAATATCGTGATTCGGCCGCTGGCCTATTGCCGCGAAAAGGACATCAACCGCTTTGCTGCCTTCAAGCAGTTTCCGATTATTCCCTGCAATCTGTGCGGATCGCAGGAGAATTTGCAACGCAAGGCGATGAAGCAGATGTTGAACGCTTGGGACAAACAATTCCCCGGCCGGATCGAAACCATCTTCGCCGGTCTGCAAAACATCGCCCCGTCGCAAATGCTCGATACCGGCTTGTTCGACTTTGCCGGCTTGCGCCGCGATCCGAATTCAACCCTGGCCCGCGTCGTCTCCGACGAGCCGGGACTGGACATACTCGAACGCTAAACAGGGAACGGAAATATGGCTCAAACCATCCTAGTGACGGGCGGTACCGGCTACATCGGTAGCCATACCTGTGTGGAATTGCTGAATAACGGTTTCGATATCGTTATCGTCGACAATCTCAGCAACAGTAAAGTCGAGGCGCTCCGCCGCATCGAAACCATCACCGGCAAGGCGCCGGTGTTTTACCAAGCCGATATTACCGACGCCGCGGCCCTTGGCCGCATCTTCCACAACCACAGTGTCGACGCCGTCGTCCATTTTGCCGGCTTGAAAGCGGTCGGCGAATCCTGTCAGCAACCGCTCAGCTACTACCGCAACAACATTTACGGCACCCAGGTCTTGCTGGAAACGATGGCGGCAGCCGGCGTCAAACGGCTGGTGTTCAGCTCGTCGGCGACCGTTTACGGCGACCCGCACACGGTGCCTATTTTGGAGAGTTTTCCGCTGCAAGCGACCAATCCCTACGGCCGCACCAAACTGTTCATCGAGGAAATTCTGCGCGATGCCAGCGCGGCGGATGGCTTGAACCAAACAACCGCCCCCTGGCAAACCGCCATCCTGCGTTACTTCAACCCGATTGGCGCCCACAGTAGCGGCCTGATCGGCGAGGACCCGAACGGCATCCCGAATAATCTGATGCCCTACTTGTCGCAGGTTGCGATCGGCAAATTGCCGATGCTGTCGATATTCGGCGACGACTATCCCACCGTGGACGGCACCGGCGTGAGGGATTACATCCACGTGGTCGATCTGGCCCAAGGCCACATTAAAGCCTTGCAATACCTGCTGAGCCAGCCGGCAGACGCCCCGGTCTGCGATGCCGTCAATCTGGGCACGGGTAACGGTTACAGCGTCTTGCAGATGGTCAACACCTTTAGCCAGGTCACCGGACAGGACGTACCATATAAAATCGCGCCGCGCCGGGCCGGCGACGTCGCCGCCTGCTATGCCGATCCGAGTCTGGCCGCACAGAAACTGGGTTGGACAGCCGAACGCGATTTAACCCAAATGATCGCCGATACTTGGCGTTGGCAAAGCCAGAATCCGAACGGCTACCACTAAGCCGCATCCATCCTTAGCACCAGACCGCCGTTTTCGACCCGGTTGCGGCCGTTGCGCTTGGCCTCGTAGAGCGCGGCATCGGCGGTCTGGATCAATTGCAACGCAATCTCGGCTACCGGCTTTTTCAGGGCGAAAGCCGGTTGGTAAGTAGCGGCACCCAGCGAAATCGTCACCGGTATGGTTTGCTCGGCAAAGGTGATCCGCAAATCGGCGATACTGCCGCGAATCCGCTCAGCAATCTCGACCGTATGTTTGTTATCGCTTTGCGATAACAGCGCCACGAACTCCTCGCCGCCGTATCGGGCTAACACATCGTTGTTACGCAATTGTTTTTTGATCACCGTCGCCACGGCAGCCAACACGTGATCGCCGGCCTGATGGCCATAGCCGTCATTGATGCGCTTAAAATAATCGATATCCATAAACAGACAGGATAGCGGATCACGAGTACGTTGACTGCGGTCGAGTTCTTCTTCGATCCGCTGCTCCAAAAACCGCCGGTTATTGACGCCGGTTAACGGATCGATCAGGCTGGTGCGGCGTATGGTCTCCACGTTCAGGTTGTTTTCCAGGCAGATGCTGATCACCGACGCAATGTGCTCGATGAAATCCGTAGCCATGCCCTGCACAAAACGGTCGCTACGGTAACTACCTAAATTCAAGGAACCGAGGTATTTATCGCGGCGCACCAAGGGGGCGATCACAACCGATGCCGGCTTTTTAGGCTGCGCTGCCGGAAAGAAACGCTCGCAGTCGTGATCGCGGTAACTGCCAAGCACAGGCTGCTTGCTGCCGATAAAGCCGGTATGCAGCGGCGTCTCCTGATTCAGTAACAGCAAGCCCTCGCGCCGCCGGTAATCGTAATGGTCACTGTCCAAATAGGCCGCGATTTCGTTCTTCGGATCGACCAACCACAAATTGACGACATCCAGACCGAACAGAATTTTGGTTTCGGCCAAAATGAATTCAATCATCTCCGCCAAAGTATTCATCGCCAATAGCCGCATTTCAAAGCTTTGCAGGCGTTTCAACGTCAGGCTGTTATGCTGCACGCGACTTAACATGCCGTCTAAATGACTCTCCAGTACGCGCAGTTCTGTAGTGATATCGTCTTCCAATGTCGGCCTCATCGGCATTTTCAAGCGCTTAAGACTAGCAGTTTTCGTAAAAAATGTACGCCGCGACAGCAATGGCAATTGCCTCGAAATGAACGCCGCACGGACTATCGTCGACTTGCCGTTACCGGCCCAACAGCGTTTTCTTGGCCTGGTTGATTTGTGCGGCCAAATAATCCGATCCGCCCCGATCGGGATGCATGCGGGATATCAAAATGCGATGAGCGTTGACAATTTCGGCCTCGGTGGCGCCGGGCTGCAAACCGAGAATTTGCAACGCCTGCTCCCGGGTCATATCCGTTGCGGAATTAGGCCGCGAATGGTCTTGGCCGGTATCCGGCCTATCCTGGAACAGCCGCCAGACTCTGTGCAACTGCGGCGCATAATTTAGGATGAACGGAATTGCTCTGAGCATAAACGCCAACAGTACGCCTATCAGAGCCACCAAACCGTTCAACCTTCCAGTCAACAACAGCGCAGCCACTATGCAAACCGCCGAAACCCAAAGAATACGACGGAATTGACGCCTAGCTGCCTGCGACGGCGTTGTGATGTACCAGCGATAGGCTAAAACGCCAATTATCAGCACCAAAACTATTCCGATCCTTACCATTCTCGACGGGTCCTTTCTTAACACCGGTTTGCATAATAACTTAGAATACCTCGGCTTGGATTAACGACGTTTTTTCTAATGACCCATTTTGCACCCCCGGTTTTGGGCTTTGCGGCCTACAGCGGCACCGGCAAAACCACGCTGTTGACCAAATTGATTCCGTTGCTGAAGGCAAAGTCGCTACAAATCGGCCTGATCAAACACAGCCACCATGATTTCGAAATCGACAAACCCGGTAAAGATAGCTACGAGCTGCGCAAATCCGGTGCAAATCCGGTGCTGCTGGTTTCGAAATACCGCCGAGCCATCGTCGAGGAACTCCCGCAAGATGAGGTAAAGCTGACTGACCAACTGGCCGCATTATCCGGTGTCGAGCTGGATCTGATTTTGGTCGAGGGATTCCGACACGAGGCGTTTCCGAAAATTGAACTGCACCGGCCAACGCTGGGCAAACCCTTACTCCAACCGAGCGACCCTTGGATCATCGCCGTAGCCAGCGACTCGCCGCTAGCGACGCCGCCGGATTGCCCTTGGTTGGATCTGAACGACACCGATTCCATAGCCGACTTTATTCTGTACCAATTTTTGAGCCGCTCTCTGTGAACGATATCTGCTTCCCCCCCCAAAACACCCTCCTGTCCGCCGAGCAAGCGCTGTCGCGGATTCAACAAACCCTTGCCCCGATTGCCACCATAGAGTCGGTCGAGTTGAGTAGCGCATTGGGCCGAATCCTGGCCACGGACGTGTTTGCTTCAATCGACATGCCGCCGCAGCCGAATGCGGCGATGGACGGCTACGCCTTTGCCGCCGCCGGACTCTGCGGAGACGCCGAATTCAGCCTGCGCGTAGTCGGCACTGCCTGGGCCGGCAAACCTTTTACCGGTTCGCTGGCTCATGGCGAGTGCGTGCGCATATTTACCGGTGCGGTGGTGCCGGAAACGGCCGACAGCGTCGTTGCCCAAGAACAAACGCGTGTCGAAGCGGACCGCGTCTACTTTGCCGCGCCGTGTTTGTTTCAAAAAAACATTCGATCAGCCGGCAGCGATTTTAAGCGCCAAGAGAGGCTGATCGCGGCGCCGAAAAAGCTCAGTCCGCGCGACATTAGTTTGCTGGCGGCGGCTGGCATCAGTACCGTCGAAGTCAAAAGCCGTTTGCGAATCGGTTATTTTTCCACCGGCGACGAGCTGGCGCCGCTCGGTTCTGCATTGGCTATCGGCCAAATCTACGATAGTAACCGCTATTTGCTGGCGGCCTTGCTCGAAGACCCAAACTTCATGGCGAACGATTTGGGGGTGGTAAAAGACGATCCGGCCGCCTTGGAAGCCATGCTGGTTCAAGCCGCGGCGCAACACGACGCGCTGATTTCGACCGGCGGCGCGTCGGTAGGCGACGCCGACTACGTCAAACAGATTCTGGAGAAATGCGGGCAAGTGCATTTTTGGAAACTCGCGATCAAACCCGGCAAGCCCTTGGCATTCGGCAAGATAAGCGACTGCTGGTTTTTCGGTCTGCCCGGCAATCCGATAGCGGTGCTGGTCACTTATAACAAATTCGTAAAACCCGGTCTTGATCGGCTTCTCGGCGCCAGCCCCGCCAAGACGCTGCAGATAAGCGCCCGTAGCGACAGCGATCTGCGAAAAGTGCCGGGCCGCAGCGAATACCAACGCGGCGTGCTGCGGCAATTGGACAACGGCGAATTCGCGGTGACGGCCGCCGGCACCCAAGACTCGCATCAACTTAAGGTGGCCAGCGTGGCCAACTGTTTTATCGTGCTGTCCGCCGAATGCGATGGCGTTAAACGCGGCGACTGGGTGTTGGTGGAACCGTTCTCGCTCGAGTTGTGATGGCGAAGCCGAACGCGAATATCCGCAATCCGGCTCGCCGCAGCCCAGCTTAAGCGTTCGCCGTGGCCAATTCGCCTAGATAGCCGTGTTTGCGGGCCAGATAGTCGTCGACGAAGGCTTGCATCGGTTCGGCTTCGTAATCGCGCAGGCCGCTGACGGCCAACTTCTTGAATCCGGAACCAACCACTTCGCCATTCGCTTGGATTTGAAAATGCAAATAAGCGGTAGCCCGCTTACCGTTGACTTCCATTGTCGGCTCCAGCATTTCCAGCTTGGGCTTGGCAAAATCCAGGCGGCTCAAATTCAAGGTCATGCTCTCGTATATGACCAACGGCCGGTCTATGTTGAACATCACCTGTTCCTTGGCCAATAACGGCACCAACACGTACGGGAAGTTCTGCCCGGAAAACGCCACATAATCCCGAATCAGAGTTTCAATTAGCTCCGGATCGCGGGTCAGGCTGCCGGAACGCTGGATTTGCAGGTAAGTTTTACCCTGATTGTCGGTAACATCGATCTGTTCCGCATCGGTGTCGGGAAAGTTAAGCAGCACCCCGTGGCCGACCATTCCGGAAAACGTGAAATGCATATTGCTGCTCAAACCGTATTTTTCCAACACCAGGGAAAACAGCAAATCGCCCGGTACGCAAAAACGCTTGGCATCTTCATCGTGCAGCGGATTGAAGTCGTGCGCGACTTCTTTGGCGAACATACTGGCTTGGGCAGCGCTAATCGCGACACAGCCATCCTGAATTGCATAGAATTCTTTTAAAAACATAGATTTATTATTTATTAATAACGAGGAACCGAAGAGTCGCAGACTAGCGACCAAGCATCGATACCGCCGCGTAAATTGATCAAACGTTCAAAGCCGGCATGTTGCAGATAATTACACGCTTGTTGGCTACGCATGCCATGGTGGCAAATTGCCACGATATCCCGGTCGGTCGGTATCTCGTCCAGCCGTTGCGGGATTTGCTGCAATGGAATCAATACGCTACCGGCAATTTTGGCATAGGCAAACTCGTGCGGCTCGCGCACGTCGAGCAACAGCGGCGGCGCTTCTTCCTGCAAACGCTGGCGAAGTTGTTCGGGCGTATATTGGCTTATCGGCATATGAATCGTTCCAGTCTGGTGAGAGCGGCGGCCATTCTATCGATTGAGGCGGTATATGCAAACCGAATATGGCGATTGGCCAGATGTTCGCCGAAATCTTTGCCGGGGGTTACGGCTACGCCCTCGGTTTCCAATAGACCTCTGGCAAAATCGAAACTGTCGCTGCAAAACTCACTGCAATCGGCGTAAATGTAAAAAGCCCCTTGCGGTTTACAGGCAATTTTAAACCCCAAACCCAGCAGGTTATCGTAAAGAAAGTCGCGCCGCGCCGCAAACTCGTCGCGCCGTCGGCGCAATTCGTCCATGTTTTCCGGGCTGAAGGACGCCAGCGCCGCATATTGCGAGTGAGTTGGCGTGGCGATGAAAATATTTTGCGCCAACTTTTCCACCGCGTCGATGAAATCCTCCGGCACTATCAGCCAGCCCACCCGCCAGCCGGTCATTCCGAAAAACTTGGAAAAACTGTTGATGACAAAGACTTCGTCGCTAAACTGCAAGGCGGTTTCAGCGGCAGCACCGTATACCAAGCCATGATAAATCTCATCGGAATAAAAACATCCGTCCAACGCCCTGACTTCCGCCACCGCAGCTTGCAAATCGGCATGACTGATCAGGGTGCCGGTAGGATTGGACGGCGACGCGATCAGCGCACCTTTGCATTGCGGCTGCCAGTGGCGCTGAATCAGCTCAGCGTTCAACTGGTAGCCGGTTTCGGCTCCGACCGGCACGAAATGCGTGCTTGCGTCGAACAGCCTGACAAAATTATCGTTGCACGGATAACAGGGATCGGCCATCAGCAGTTTATCGCCAGGATTCAGGCTGGTGGCAAATGCCAACAGGAAAGCGCCGGACGCTCCGGGCGTTATGAATACCCGGCGCGGGTCCAGATCGACGCCGTACTGGGTACGGTAAAAATCGGCCACTGCAGCGCGCAATTCGGGCAAGCCGGCTGCAGCGGTGTATTTGACTTCGCCTTTGCTGAGAAAACGGTTACCGGCCTCCAGCACCAACGGCGGGCTGGCAAAATCCGGTTCGCCGATTTCCATGTGAATGATATCCCGGCCCTGCCGCTCCAGTTCCTTGGCGCGCTGTAATAATTCCATCACATAAAACGAACTGATACCGCGCATCCTGTCGGCGACGTGCTGTTTCATAATCCAGTATCCGGGTAGAGGTAAAGCTTTGGCATGATAACAAACTTCTTGCTTGCCCCCGGCTATTCTGATAAAAAGCCCCGATTTTTTAGACCGCCAGGAGTCATTGGATGAACAATTCTAACCCTGCAGCAGCGGAATTTACTTTTAAGCCTTATGAGGAAAAAGAAGGCGAAGAGTACATGAACGAAGCGCAGTTAAAACACTTTTCCGCCATCTTGAACAAATGGAAATCCGAACTGATGATGGAGGTGGACCGGACGGTTCACCACATGCAGGACGAAGCGGCAAACTTTCCGGATCCTAACGATCGCGCCACGCAAGAATCCGAATTCAGTCTTGAACTGCGCACTCGCGACCGCGAGCGCAAATTGATCAAAAAAATCGATGAAGCGCTGAAAGAAATCGAGTCCGGCAATTACGGCTACTGCGAAACCTGCGGTATCGAAATCGGCATCCGCCGCCTCGAAGCCAGACCGACCGCAACCTTGTGCATCGATTGCAAGACATTGGACGAAATCAGGGAAAAGCAATTAGGCTAGAACCAGCCCCACCTCTCTCCTATATCGGCCGGTTTGCGCCCTCGCCTACCGGCCCGCTTCATCTTGGCTCCCTTTACACCGCGCTGGCCAGCTATCTCGATGCCCGCCACCAAAACGGCTTATGGCTGCTGCGTATCGACGACGCCGACACTCCGCGCAACATGCCCGGTGCGGCGGAGCGGATTTTAGATTGTCTGGCGGCATTCGGGCTGCATTGGGACAAAGAGGCCGATTATCAAAGCCGGCATTTAAGCCAATATCAACACGCGCTGGCCGAATTGCGGCAGCAAGATGCGGTGTATCCCTGTAGTTGTAGCCGGAGTTCGTTAGCCGCGGCCGGGCCGATTTACCCCGGCCACTGTCGGTTAAGGCCGCAGCAAACCGACCATCCGGCGGCATTGCGAGTCAAAGCAATGCCGGTATGCGTCGAATTTTGCGACGGTTTGCAAGGCGCTATCCGCGAGAATATCGCTGAGCAACACGGCGACTTTGTCGTGCTGCGCAAGGACGGCATCGTCGCCTACCAGTTGGCTGTCGTGGTGGACGACCAGCGCCAAGCTATCACGCACATCGTCCGCGGCTGCGACTTACTCGAGTCCACACCGAAACAAATATACTTGCAAAAACTGCTCGGCTTCCCGGAACCGAACTACCTGCATGTGCCGGTCATCGTCGATCGTGCCGGGCAAAAACTCAGCAAACAAACCCGAGCCGAAGCAGTGACCGCAACATCGCCGCGCCAAACCTTGTTCATGCTGTTAAGCTTACTCGGCCAAAATCCGCCGCCAACGCTGAAACAGGCCGAAATTCCGGCGATATTAGACTGGGCCGTTGCTCACTGGTCGCCGGAGCCGTTACGCGGCGTCCGCAGCGTCCGCCTGGACTCGCCGCCCAGTAACCAGACTTAGCACAAGGAGTAAAACATGTCAGATCAAAAAACCTATCCGGTACCCCCCGAAGTCGCGGCCAACGCGCATATCGATGCAGCGGCATACCAGCAGCTATATCGGCAATCGGTCGAACAACCGGAAGTTTTTTGGGCAGAACAAGCCGAGCGGTTTCTGGACTGGCAAACACCTTGGCACACAGTGCTGCAATACGACTACCCCAAAGGCGAGATTGCATGGTTCGTCGGCGGCAAATTGAATGTCACCGTCAACTGTCTGGACCGCCACCTGCCGCACCGCGCCGACCAGATCGCGATTATTTGGGAAGGCGACGATCCGGCCGACAGCCGCACGCTGACTTATCGAGAGCTGCACGAACAGGTATGTAAGTTTGCCAATGTCCTGAAAAGTCACGGCGTCGGCAAGGGCGACCGAGTCTGCATCTACTTGCCGATGATCGCGGAAGCGGCGGTGGTGATTCTGGCTTGTGCCAGGATCGGCGCGGTCCATTCCATCGTCTTCGGCGGCTTTTCGGCCGATGCCTTGCGCGATCGGGTGATCGACGCCGATTGCCGGATACTGATCTGCGCTGACGAAAGTTTCCGTGGCGGCAAAATCGTCCATTCCAAGCTGAATGTCGACAAAGCTGCGGATCAGTGCCCGAATTTGAGTAAAGTCATCGTCATCAAACATACCGGCCACGACATTCCCTGGCACGATCAGCGCGATATCTGTTACTACACCGAGATGGCAACCGCTGCCGCCACTTGCCCGGCGGAAATGATGGACGCGGAAGACCCGTTGTTCATCCTCTATACGTCCGGCTCGACCGGCCAACCGAAGGGCGTGTTGCACAGCACCGGCGGTTACTTGCTGTATGCGGCAATGACCCACAAATACGTGTTCGATTACCAGGAAGGCGAAGTCTATTGGTGTACTGCCGATATCGGCTGGATCACCGGCCATTCCTACGTGCTTTACGGGCCGTTGTGCAACGGCGCCACCACGTTGATGTTCGAAGGCGTACCGACCCATCCGCATCCGGACCGGTTTTGGCAAGTCATCGACAAACACCGGGTCAATATCTTTTACACGGCACCGACCGCGATCCGGGCGCTGATGGCGCAGGGCGACGAATTCGTCAACCGTACCCAACGCACTTCGTTGCGTATTCTGGGCAGCGTCGGCGAACCGATCAACCCGGAAGCCTGGGAATGGTATTACCACGTAGTCGGCAACAAGCGCTGTCCGTTGGTCGATACTTGGTGGCAAACCGAAACCGGCGGCATCCTGATCACGCCGCTGCCCGGCGCCACAACCTTGAAGCCGGGCTCGGCCACTTTGCCCTTTTTCGGCGTACAGCCGGCCATTCTCGACCAGGACGGTCATGAACTGGAAGGAGAAGCCGAAGGCATTCTGGTGTTGACTCAGCCCTGGCCGGGCCAGGCGCGGACGGTCTATGGCGATCACCAACGTTTCGTCGATACCTACTTCAGCAAATTCCCCGGCTATTATTTTGCCGGCGACGGCGCCCGCCGCGACCAGGATGGCTACTACTGGATCACCGGTCGCATCGACGACGTATTGAACGTCTGCGGCCACCGCTTGGGAACTGCCGAAATCGAAAGCGCCCTGGTGCTGCACGATCTGGTGGCCGAAGCGGCCGTGGTCGGGTTTCCGCATCCGATCAAAGGCCAGGGCATCTATGCCTACGTCACTTTAAACGTCGGCGTCGAAGGCAGCAGCAGCCTGAAAGGCGAGTTGAAAGATTTGGTCAGAGAGGAAATCAGTGCCATCGCCCTGCCCGATCTGATTCAGTGGGCGCCCAGCCTGCCGAAGACTCGCTCCGGTAAAATCATGCGCCGGATTTTGCGCAAGATTGCCGCTAACGAATTTCACGATTTGGGCGACACCTCGACCCTGGCCGATCCGTCGGTGGTAGAGCAATTGATCGCCAACCGCTTGAAACTGCCTTAAGTTGAATATCCGCCTCGGTCTGGCCTATATCGGCGTGGTGTTGATCTGGACCACGACGCCGCTGGCCATCCAATGGAGCAGCGTAGGCGCCGGCTTCGTATTCGCGGCCACGGCGCGGATGAGCATCGGCCTGAGTTGCCTGTTATTGCTGTGCTTGGTGGCGCGTCGCCGGATACCGCTGCGCCGGCCGGCCTTGACCAGCTACTTCGCCGTGGCGGTACAACTCTACGGCAGCATGTTGGTGACCTATTGGTCCGCTCGATTCGTCCCCTCCGGCTGGATATCAGTGATATTCGGCCTCAGCCCATTCATGACCGCATTCATGGCCGCTGCCTACTTGAAAGAACGCAGCCTGGGTTGGGGCAAGCTGTTCGCTTACAGCCTGGGCGTTTGCGGCCTGCTGGTCATGTTCAATTCGGCGCTGGAATTGAACGAGCAAGCAATAACCGGTCTGATCGGGGTGTTGATCGCCACCTTTATCCACGCCGCCAGCGCGGTCTGGGTCAAACAAATCGATGCCGGTCTTGGGGCGTTGCCGTTGGTCACCGGCGGCTTATCGATCGCGGTTCCGCTGTACCTGGCGACCTGGTATGGCATGGAAGGTTTGGCATTCCCGCAAAACATCGAGCCGAAGGCGCTGTATTCGATTATTTACCTTGGGGTCATCGCCACCACGCTGGGTTTTGCGCTGTATTACTTCGTGCTGAACAACATGCCGGCCACCAACGTGGCGATGATGAATCTGCTGACGCCGGTCATGTCGTTGTTTTTGGGTTACAGCGTGAATCAAGAACCGATCACGCCGACCACGCTGGCCGGCACGGCGCTGATTATGCTGGCGCTATTGATTTACGAAACCGTAAACCGACGGCAAGCCCGGAACGGCGGCGGTTAGCCGTTCCGGACGCTACAATCAGATTTTAGCGGCGCGCTGTTTCAGGTATTGGCCGAACTCTTGGTTGATTTCCTGGTGCAGCAAGCCGTATTCGACGTTGGCTAACAGGAAACCGAATTTGGAACCGCAGTCGTAACGGTTACCTTCGAATTCGTAAGACAGGACTTGTTCGTCTTTCATCAACGCTGCGATCGCGTCGGTCAATTGAATTTCGCCGCCGGCGCCGCGGCCGGTGCTCTCGATTTTCTCGAAGATCGCCGGGGTCAGAATATAGCGACCGACAACGGCGATGTTGGAAGGCGCTACTTCCGGCTTCGGTTTTTCGACAATCGAGCTGAGCTTACCCACCCGCGGCGCGGTTTCGCTGTGTTCCACGATGCCGTATTTATGAGTTTCGGTCGGATCGACCCGCTCTACCCCCAGGATGCTGCTTTGCTCTTTTTCGAACAGATCCACCATTTGCTTCAGACAGCCGCGGCTGCCGTCTTCGATCAGATCGTCCGGCAAAATCACCGCGAACGGCTCGTTACCGACCACCGGTTTGGCGCAATGTACGGCGTGACCCAGACCCAAGGCTTCGGCCTGGCGCACGAACACGCAGGACACGTGCGGCGGCAGCAAGTCGCGCAACATGTTCAGCAAGCCGGTCTTGCCGCTTTTCTCCAGCTCTTTTTCCAACTCGTAAGACTTGTCGAAATGGTTGGCGATCGACTCCTTGTTACGGCCGATGACGAACACCATGGTGTCGATGCCGGCCGCGACCGCTTCCTCAACCGCATATTGGATCAGCGGTTTATCCACGATCGGCAGCATTTCCTTGGCGACAGCCTTGGTGGCAGGCAAGGAACGGGTTCCAAGCCCGGCGGCTGGAAAAACGACTTTAGTGATTTTCTGACTCATAGTGACTCTTTTCAGGTTTCAGTTTGGTTTTGACGGATAAATGATGTGTGCCTAACCTTATGGCACTCTTAGTGAATTAAACACTGTCGCCGGGCTATTTTAGGCGATAATGATTATTTATTTTTACCCGTCCGCACGAGATATAGCAATGACAAGAACGTTATGCACGCTTTTGGTGGCGTTAATCCCGGTTAAGTTGGCTTTCAGCCAGGATTTGCTGGAGACCTTCCAATTGGCAAAAGCCAACGATCCCGATTTCAAAAGTTCGGATATCAACAAACTGGCGACGGCCGAAATCAAATCGCAAAGCATTGCACAGATGTTGCCTAAGCTCTCGTTCAACGCCAACAGCAGCCGTAATCGGCTGGAAAGTACCAGCTTCCTGGGTACCACCTTGCAGCATTATTGGGATAGCAAGTTGGGCTTCAACTTAACACAACCGGTCTTTCACTGGGAACATTGGGTGCAATTGGACCAGGCCGATAACAAAATCGCCCAGGCCGAAGCCCAATTTCAGGCCAAATACCAGAACTTGATGCGACGCACCGCGGAAGCTTATTTCAACATTCTGGCGGCGCAAGACAATCTGGAATTTGCCGTCGCCGAGAAAAAAGCCATCGAAAAGCAGTTAGAACAAGCCAAGCAACGGTTCGACGTCGGCATCATCGCTATCACCGACGTTTACGAAGCTCAAGCCGGCTACGATCGGGCGCTGGCCAGCGAAATCGAAGCGCAAAACCTGCTCGACAACAGCAAGGAAGCGCTACGGGAGATCGTCGGCGACAACGCTGCCGATTTGGAGGGTCTGCAGCCGGAAATTCCGCTGTCGCCACCGGCGCCGGAGGATTTGTCGTCCTGGGCCAATTCCGCCGAGAACAATAATTTTTCGATCGTCGCTCAAATCAACCAGACTGAATACATCAGAAAGAACATCGATTTACAGGAATCCAAGCACATGCCGACCCTGGATATCGTCGCTCAATACAACGAAATGGATACCGGCAACCAATACGGCCTGCGCGGCGACAGTCAAAGCTTCGGGCTGCAATTGAATCTGCCGCTGTACGAAGGCGGCGGCGTCTCGTCGCGGGTGCGCCAAGCCGAGCACGAGTACCAAGCGGCCAAGGAAGACCTGACCAAGGTCAAGCGCAGCGTCAACCGCGGCGTCAAGGACGCCTTTCGCGGCGTGGTTTCCAGCGTCAGCCGGGTCAAGGCGCTAGATGCCACCAGCAAATCGGCCGACATGGCGGTACAAGCCGCCGAAGCCGGCTTCGAAGTCGGCACCCGGACCATGGTCGACGTGTTGACCGAGCAACGCAATCTGTACAAAGCCAAAAGCGATTACGCCAGAAGCCGTTACGACTACCTCATCAATGGCATCAAATTGAAGGAAGCGGCCGGCAGTTTGAGTGAAGTGGATTTGGAAGTGGTCAACCAATATCTGCGCCATGCGGCCGGCGCGGAAAAATCAGGTTCCCGTTGAGCCACCGCATCAGCCGGGCCGCAGCGGCTGGATGCACATTTAGCCGAATAAAGCCAAAGCTTTCTTGACCGTGGACCAGACGCCCCAGGCCAGCGGCAGCAATACGTAAAGCCAAAACAAGGCCACGAGCAGCGGACTGGTAGGTTGGTGATTTTGCGGATTGTTCATAATTGGTCTCGGTTCAGTGATCGGTCTCGCCGGCCGGATAAATACCGTCCAGTTCGTCGAAATCATCGTGTTTCATATGGTGCTTTTCATGCACCGGCCGAATCGCCAGATTGGCGGCAAATCCAACCAGCAACAGCCCGGCCATGATGTACATCGTCATGTTATAGGCTTCGGCCTTGGCCACGCCTTGGCCAATCTGATATTCGCGCAGATAGTTGACCAACACCGGACCCAACACGCCGGCCGTGGACCAGGCCGTCAGCAGCCGGCCGTGGATGCCGCCGACGAAACGGGTACCGAATATATCGGCCAGATAAGCCGGGATGGTGGAGAATCCACCGCCGTACATGCTCATGATCAATGCATACAGCAGCACGAACATCGCCATATTGCCGGCCATGCCCATCGTCGGAATCGTTGCATACAGCACCGCGCCGACCGCAAAGAAAATCATGTAGGTATGCTTCCGGCCCAGATAATCCGACGCCGACGACCAGAAAAAGCGGCCGCCCATGTTGAACAAACTCAGCAAGCCGACGAAGCCGGCCGCTGCGGCCGGCGTCACCGAGCCCTTGAACATTTCCTGAATCATCACCGAAGCCTGGCCCAGCACGCCGATGCCGGCGCTGACGTTCAGGCACAACACCAGCCACAACAAGTAAAACTGCGGCGTTTTCAGCGCCTGATCGATATGCACGTGTTTGTCGGTAATCATTTTGTTGGCGAAGACCGGCGGCGTCCAACCTTCGGGCAGCCAATCAGCGGGCGGAATCCGGATCGCCAACGCCCCGATCAACATCGAGCAAAAATACACGGCACCCATCACCAAAAACGCTTCGCTCACCCCGACCGAGGTTGCCGATTTGAATTGGTCCATCAACCACACCGATAACGGCGCGCCGATCATCGCGCCGCCGCCGAAACCCATGATAGCCATGCCGGTAGCCATGCCGCGTCGGTCCGGAAACCATTTGATCAAGGTCGATACCGGCGACACGTAACCCAAGCCGAGGCCAATGCCGCCGATCACGCCGTAACCCAGATAAAGCAACCCGATCTGATGCAGCTTGACGCCGAGCGCGGCGATAAAAAATCCGCCGCCGAAGCAACAGGCCGCAACGAACATGGTCAGCCGCGGGCCGACTTTTTCCAACCATTTGCCGCCGAATGCGGCGGACAAGCCCAGAAAGACGATGGCTAAACTGAAGATCCAACCCAGCTCGGTTAATTTCCAATCGTCGGGAGCCGAAGCGCCAATGCCGATGACACGGGTCAGCGGATCGTTGAATACGCTGAACGCATAGGCCTGGCCAATGCATAGATGTACCGACAGTGCGGCTGGCGGCGCCAGCCAACGGCTATAACCTGACCGGGCGATAATACGCTGCTTCGAGAAAAATCCTGCCATTTGCTGAGTCCTTAACCGATTTCAGAAATTCCGAACGCCGAATGTCCGGCCAAGCCGCCATTTTAACAAGACCCAAGGCCGTAACGAAAATCGATAACTTGCGGCATATCCCCTAGTCACACCGGATTATAAAACATAGTTTAATTGACTCGTGCCTCCGGAGGCCAGAGCCGGCGCCGGCTGCGGAACTGGTCCATTACTTGCGTTTCCGAGCCCTGGTATTACGCATACTCCTATTCCATTTCAAAACGTAACCGATTCGGCAACCATGACAAAACACTACCCGGCCCCCGGGCGCCAATTCGCAGTACTCATCAACATGTCCATTTTGGCTTGCGGCATCAACGCCGCACTCGCCGCCGACGGCAGCGCTGCAGAAGAGGAGCAGAAGCAACCCGCAAAACAAGAAAAACAAGCAAAACCGGCGACACCGAAAGCCGCCACACAGACCCTGGAAGCAATGACGGTGGTCGGCACTGCGCCGTTAAATCCACCCAACCAAAAACCGCAATTGGATAGCGAAGCGGTCACCGGTAGCCGTCTGGGCTTGACGCCGCGGGAAACGCCGGCCTCGATCACGATCATAGACCGCGCCACCTTCGAAAAACGCGGCGCGCAAACCACGCAGGAAGCCCTGGAGAGAGCGCCGGGCATCATCGTGTCGTCGCAACCCGGCTCTGCCGGTTCGGTATCGATGCGCGGTTTCACCGGAGCGCAAATCACCCAGTTATTCAACGGCATCACGGTACAGTACGATGTGGTTGCGGCCAGGCCGTTGGACAGTTGGCTGATCGAGCGGGAAGAAGTATTGGGCGGACCGTCCACCTTTCTCTATGGGCAAGGTGCCGTTGGCGGTTCGATCAATTACGTCAGCAAAATCGCCCAACGCGGCCCGGACCGCCATAGCGCACTGGTTTCGCTCGGCGAATATCTTAACCGGCGGGCTTCTTACGGATTTAACGGTCGGCTCGGCAACACCGATAACTGGTTGCAGGCCGATATCAGTTACCTCGGCTCAGAAGGTTATATCGATCGGACCGAGGCCAATTCCGGTGCCATGTCGTTTTCGTTGTTGAGCGACATCACCTCCAAGCTGTCCCACACCATCGCCTTCGAGCACCAATTGGAAGACCGCGATTCCTATTGGGGGACGCCGGTACTGAATCCGACGGTTGGCGGTCGGATCGTCCCGTGGGGTACCCCTGGTCTGGGCCCAATCGAAGGCCAGATCGATCCGAACACCCGTTTCAGAAATTACAACGCCGCCAGTCCGACCTTCGACCAACAGGTGTTCTGGCTACGCGACATCGTCGACTACCAGTTGTCGGAAAATACTCAGTTCAAAAACACGTTTTATTACTACAAGGCCGACCGGCAATGGTTGAACGTCGAAGGCTACGACTGGAACGCCAGCAACACCCAAATCATTCGCAACCGCTCGTTTGCGGTCAACCACGACCAAGCCCTAGTGGGCAACCGTTTCGAAATCGTCCACAGCGACCGCTGGTTTAACTTGCCGTCGAAATTCTCGGCCGGTATCGACGTCGCCTACAACAAACAAACCCGGGCGCCCAGCATGGAGAGCCCGAACGGCACGGTCAGTACCGTCGATCCTTACAATTTCAGCGTACGCAGCTATTACGACTATCCCGCCGCCACGGGTCCGGTGCCGAACGCTCGCAACGAGTTGTATACCGTCGCCGGTTACGCCGAAAACAGGCTGACGCTGGTACCTGATTTGAATCTGATCACCGGCTTGCGGGTGGACGATATCCGGCTGGATGCGGTCAACCTGCGCACAGGAATCGTACCGCCCACCGCGACCACGCCGGCCGCGTTCGGCCGCCGCTGGACCGCGGTGACTTGGCGCGCGGCGCTGATGTACGACATCACCTCCACCTTCAACGTGTATGCCCAATACAGCACTGCCGCCGACCCGCCTTCCGGCATCCTGACCACCGGCACTTTCGCGGCCTTGCGCGATTTCGACCTGACCACCGGCCGTCAGGCGGAAATCGGTACCAAATTCGATTTCTGGGACGGTAAAGGCTCGGCAACCTTGGCCGGTTATTACATCGAACGCAAAAACCTGTCGATGACTGACCCGTCCGACCGTAACCGGGTGTTGCCGATCGGGGCACAATCCTCCGCCGGTATGGAAGCGAATATCGGCGTGCAATTAACCCCGGAATGGAGCATGCAGGGCAATATGGCTTATGTCGACGCCCAATACGACAAGTTTCTGGAAACCGTCAATAACACCACCATCGTTTCCCGCAAGGGCAACCGGCCGACCAACGTTGCCAAATGGGTCGCGAACGCCTGGCTGACCTGGGATTTCGACCCGGACTGGCAATGGAACTTCGGCTCCCGTTATGTCGGCGACCGCTTCGTCGATACCAGCAACATTATCAAGGCCCCGGCATTCGCGGTATTCGATACCCAGTTGGCCTGGAAATTCAACCCGCACGCGACCGTTACCGCCCGCGTAAAAAATCTGTCCGACGAACAATATGTGGAATGGGGCAGCGGCGGCAACGCACCGTTATTTTTCATTGCCGCGCCGCGCACCTTCATGATGGAATTGAAACTGGATTTCTGAACCCTAGCCGTCCCAGCCGCCGCTACGCACAACACCATCGTCGGCTTAGCGGTAACGGGTGGCGGCGAACAGCGCCGGCAATGCTTCTTTTTCAGCGCCAGCAATGCTAAATTCCCAGTTAAATTTTTTTAGCGGCCTGATTATGATCGGATTCATTGCCTGTAGCATTGCCCTCGCGGTTTTAGTGCAAAACCAAACCGCGCTCCTGGATTACCTGGTGTCGCCGCTGGCGACCGCCGTCGGCGTCACGGTGATGGCCGCCAGCGTCGCCGGCGGCTATCTGAAAAAACTCCCTACCTCGCTATGGCACGATGGCTTTGCCACTGCCGGTTTGTTCGTCTGGTATTCCTACTGGCAACCTCAGTTCGGCGCCGAAGCGCCGATGTTTTTCTTGTTTCCGATCTATTACGCGTTATTGACCGCGACCTTGACCCTAGCCTTGATCAATAAAGCGCCTTACTTCGATCCGGACTCGGTACAACACTTGCGTTACCTGGAAAAAATCAGCCGATTCGACTTCAGCATGATTCTCGGCCTGGTTGCCGCCAGCTTACTGATTACCCGGCATTACGCGCTGTATCCGATGGCGATGACCTTTTTCGTGGTGCGTCATACCATGCTGGTATGCCTGGAGATTATCGACGCCGAGGCCTGATCATTGCGCCGGCGCGGCATGATGTTGCTGATGTCCGGGGACCGCCTCTGCGCCGTGGGCTTGGGTTCAGCCCGTCGCACCGCACTATCTAAAACCAAAACCGGACACCGGCCACGGCTCTGACGCTATGTTGATGTTCGCGCAGCGATTGCTCTTCGACGTAATCGACGCCCCAATAAGGCGCAAACTCGCGTTCGATTTCGTAGCGCAGCCGCAAACCGGCCTCGAATTCGGTCACCCCGGCTTTGACACCGCGCGATTGCAAATCTTCCGCCGCCACATTCAAACCGATGCGCGGCTGCAGGATCAGGCGCTGGCTCAGCAACAGCTCATAACTGACAGTCAATCGCCCCAGCAGATTGCCCTTCTCGGTGACGAACAGCGCGCTGTCCACTTCAAAAAAATACGGCGCCAAGCCCTGAAACCCGATCACCGCATCGAAAGTGCGCTCCGGCTCGAACGCGCGGCGGGCGCCGATTTGCAGATCCCAGAAACTATCGACGTTGCGGCTGTACAGCACCTGTAAATCGGCCCGGCCGAAAATGTCCTGGTCGGCCGAATAGTCGCCTTCCGTTTTCAGCCAAAACTTGTGGTCGTCGTTGCCGAACCAATTCTGTATATCCCATTTCGCCAGATGCAGTCCGCCGTTACTTTCGTATTCCAGGCGTTCGGCCAGGAAGCGGTTGAACAGCATGTGGCCATCATCGGCGCGGCAGTTCAGCCACAGCAGGCCGATGATTGTGGCTATCGCTCTGCGCCGCTCAATCATGATTCGGCTCGACGATCAATTTACGAAACATGCCGGTATCCATGTGGTACAGCAAATGACAATGAAACGCCCATTCGCCTACCGCCTCGGCCGGCACGTCGACCACCGCAGTGGTGCCCGGCCTGACGTTGATAACGTGCTTTTTCGGATTGTATGCGCCGGCGCCGATATCCAGGTATTGCCACAAACCGTGGATATGGATCGGATGGTTCATCATGGTCTGATTGACGTAACGAAAGCGGACCACTTCGCCTAACTTAACCCGAATCGGTTCGGCATCGGCGTATTTGACATCGTTAAACGACCAGATGTAGCGCCGCATGTCGCCAGTCAGCCGCAACTCGATTTCCCGATCCGGCTTGCGCAGCGGCGTGGCGATTTGGGCGCGCAAATTGCGGTAATCGAGCGTCTGGTAAGACGGAATTTCCGGCGACATGGCGGCGTGATGGTGGCCGACATGGGCGGAATGTTCTGTTGCCCGGTCGGCCTCAGGACTGTCGGTAGCCTGCGGCGCATGTTCGGCATGTTCGACGTGCTCGGCATGTTCGAGCTGATTATCGCCCTGCACTGCGTGTCCGGCGTGGGCGCCGCCCATATCCGCCAGCGTCAACAAGGTCCGCGGCGTCGACGGCGGCACCGGCGCCAACCAATCCGCCCGCGGCGACAGGCTGGCGTGAGCGTAACCGCTGCGGTCCATCGCCTCGGCGAAAATACTGTAGGCTTGTTCGGCGTTGGGTTGCACCACGACGTCATAGGTTTCGGCAACCGCAATCCGGAAGGCGTTCACATTCAAAGGCTGCAGGTTTTGGCCATCCGCGGCGGCGACCTGCATCGCCAAACCCGGAATCCGCACATCGAAATAAGTCATCGCCGATGCGTTAATAAAACGCAGCCGCACTCTTTCTCCGGGATGGAACAAAAAATGCGGTTGCATTTGCGGGGTGCGGCCGTTAATCAGGTAACGGTAAGTCGAACCGTTGACGTCGGCCAGATCGGTCGGATCCATCCGCATTGCTCCCCAGGCCAAACGGTCGTCGACGGTTTCCCCAAACCCGAGCCGTTCGATATCGGCAAAGAAATCGGCTAGCGTGCGTTTCTGAAAATTGTAGTAATCGCTCTGTTTTTTCAGCCGAGCCAGCGTGCGGTAAGGGTCTGCCTGCGGCCAATCCGACAGTATCACCACGTAATCGCGATCGGTTGGCGGCTGCGGCTGCGCCGGATCGATGATCAATGCCCCGAACAAGCCCTGCTGCTCCTGCATGCCGGAATGGCCGTGGTACCAATAGGTGCCGCTCTGCTTGACCGGGAATTGGTAAGTAAAGCGGCTACCGGGCGCGATACCCTCGAAACTGATACCCGGCACGCCATCCATCCGATACGGCAACTCGAGGCCGTGCCAATGGATAGAAGTCGGTTCCGACAGCCGGTTTTCGACATGCAACACCACCTGTTCGCCTTCGCGCCAGTGCAAAGTCGGCCCCGGCAAACCGTCGTCCACCAGAATCGCGGTCTGCGGCTGGCCGATCAGATCGACTCGCTTCTCGGCAATCGTCAAATGGTATTCCCCGGCTAAAGCCTGTCCGGCCAGCGCCATGACCAAGCCGATACAGCGGATACGATTCGGCACAGGCTTGGCCAAACAGCCGGCAAACATACTGCGGCTGGCGGCTAACCGAGACTTTCGCCCGCGGTTAACGCGCATCTTCCGGCATCTCCGGCGCCTGCCACTCGCCGCGTTGGCGCGCTTCGTCAACGGTTTTCCAACCGGCTGCGACTTCCTGTTGCGTAATCCCCAGCCGCTGTAATAAAGAATCCAGCAACGAATCTGAGCTAGCCGGCGCCGAAATCGGCGCGGATTTGCCGGCAGACTTGGCGGCCGGCAGTTCGGTAATCACCAAGGCGCCGTTGATCGGTTTGACATCGCCTTTAGCGCATTTTTTGGCGTCGTCGGTATACAGCGTCTTGCCTGCCACCACGCATTTGACCGGTTCGGCCGACAGCGGTGCAGCTGCCGCCAGCATCATGGCCGCACTCAATATTTTGCCGAGCTGCATCGCTGCCTCCGAAAGATAAGGGTTTCTGTCCGGCAATCGCGCGTGGGCCAAGCCGCTAGCGCCGAAAATCGGCCTTGGAACTTTTCGCAATCGCGCCCAATCCTCCTAGCGTTGCGGAGCCAAGTGACCGGTTCGGCATGCCGGAGGACGAGATGAAATTAATCCTAGCGCTGATGATAGCCGCAATTGCCTACTCGGCACTACGCTTTATCGCCGAAGTGGCCGGAGAACTCGCCGAATTCGCCGCCGAGGCCTGGCGACATGGGCAAACGGAAAAGTAAGGCTTTTTTCAAGACAGCCGTTTGGTAGACCGTTGCGCTCCCGGCAATTCCGATGGCGCTGGCTTTTGCGCATCTCCCACGCGCTGTCCGCGTTGGAGCTAAAGGATTCCCTGCCTTGCGGTTTTCACCCAGTGCACACAAGAGCCAAGCGACGATTCGTCGATAAGAGAGTTACTTGGGATGTACTTCGATGGGTGCTGTTTGTAAGCCCCAACCCCTTATAGGAAATATAACTATCGGGCACATTGAGAGACAATGAGAAGTTCCGCTGTAACGGCAAATTTAGAGTTTATAACGGCCAATCGGTAGTTTTACCGAGCCCATATCCTTGGGGTTTAATAGCATTAAAGCATCTGCTGGCCGAGCACCAAGGTCTCGATGATCGGGCAATCCGGTTTATTGTCCCCGCTACAGTTTTGCGCCAGCCGGGCCAGAATGTCGCGCATTTCGGTCAATTCGTCGATGCGTTGGTTTAAATCGTCGACATGGGATTGGGCCAGCGCTTTGACGTCGGCGCTGGCCCGTGCCGGGTCTTGCCACAGCGAGACCAGCTCACGGATTTGCTCCAACGAAAACCCCAGGCCCCGCGCTCGTTTGATCATCCGCAACACCTGCAAATCGGTGTCGTTGTAGGTCCGGTAGCCCGATACCGTGCGCACGCTTTTTTTGATCAATCCGATACTTTCATAGTGACGAATCATTTTAGCGGATACGCCGGCCATTTTCGCAGCTTGGCTGATATTCATCGATCATTCTCCAACACAGAAAGACAACGTGTTGCGGGCAACAAGTACGCTGCCCGCACGCAGGCTCGGTTAATGCCTGACGGATGGCAATAAGCCGGCAGGTTTCCAAGTCCTAAGCAACAAGGCGTTGCCGATCACGCTCAGCGAACTGAAGGCCATCGCCGCTCCGGCCAGTTGCGGATTGAGCAAACCCAATGCCGCCAATGGAATGGCTGCGAGGTTGTAACTAAACGCCCAAAACAAATTTTGCCGGATTTTGCGATAGGTTCGCTGTGCAATATCGAGCGCAGCGCCTACCAGTATCGGGTCGCCGTGCATCAGCGTGATGCCGGCAGACTGCATCGCGATATCGGTGCCGGTCGCCATGGCAATGCCAACGTCGGCGGCCGCCAGCGCCGGCGCGTCGTTGATGCCGTCGCCAACCATTGCCACATGCTGGTTTTGCTGTTTCAGCAATTCCACTTGATAGACCTTATCCGCCGGCAATACCTCGGCAACTATGTCGCTGATGCCTAACGCCTGACCGACTGCCTTGACGCTACCGCGATTATCACCGCTCAACAATACGGTTTGGATATTCAATGCCTGTAATTGTTTGACGGCGGGATAAGCAGACGATTTGAGTCGGTCGCCAAAGGCCATCATGCCGAGCAAGCGTTTTTGCGGCGCGGCCATTGCCAGCCAGGACACTGTATTGCCGGCAAGCTCCATGGCCTGGGCACGTTCCGCCAGCTCACCTAGATCAATGCCCAATTCAGACATCAAGCGGCTATTGCCCAAACGCAAATCGAAATTATCCACTCGCCCGGATAGCCCGCGTCCAGGCAAGGCCGTGACCGCATCTGCCGGCATAGTTTCGATCTGTAACTCATGTGCGGCTTCAAGCACTGGCTTTGCCAAAGGGTGCTCGCTGCCGGTTTGTAGCGCAGCGGCCAGTTGCAACAAGCGTTTGCGGTCGATACCGAAGGGCGCGGCTTCGACCAGGTAACCTTTCCCTTGGGTCAAGGTTCCGGTTTTGTCGAAGATGACCGTGGTAATGCGATGGGCAACTTCCAGCACTTCCGGGCTTTTGATCAGGATGCCGTGGCGGGCGGCAATGCCGGTACCGGCCATCAGCGCAGCGGGCGTTGCCAAGCCCAACGCACACGGACAGGCAATCACCAATACCGACACGGCATTGATAATCGCGGTTTCCATGGCGGCACCCTGCAACCACCAACCCAGCCAGGTCATCAAGGCAATGGCTAGTACCGCCGGCACGAACCATGCGCTGACCTTATCCACCAAATGTTGAATCGGCGCCTTGGCCAATTGTGCGTCCTCGATCAAGCGAATCATTTTTGCCAAGGAAGTCTCCGCGCCGACCGCATCGGTATGTACCAGCAACAAGCCTTCGCCATTGAGTGCGCCGCCGGTCACCTTATCGCCGGGCTGTTTGGCGATAGGCATGCTTTCGCCGGTAACCATCGATTCGTCGATATGGCTGCGGCCATCGGCGATGGTACCGTCGACCGCGATACGTTCCCCGGGGCGGACCACGACCAGATCGCCGACCTTGACGCTGTCAATTGCAATGTCCAACTCTCGATGGTTGCGTTTGACCCGCGCGACTTGCGGCTGTAAGGCTTGCAGCGCCGTAATCGCTGAAACCGTTTGCCGTTTCGCCCACGCCTCCAACCATTTGCCGGTCAACACCAAGCTGATCACCACCGCCGATGCCTCAAAATACAGATGCGGCACCATGCCGCCAGTGGAGCCCGTCAGTTGGTAAACGCTCAAGCCGTACGCTGCACTGGTACCCAGGGCCACCAGCAAATCCATATTGCCGGCACCGGCTTTCAGCGCTGTCCAACCTGCCCGGAAAAAACGCGCTCCCAATCCAAACTGGACCGGTGTTGCTAAACTCAATTGCAACCAGGCCGGTAGTGCAATATGGATACCGAAAGGCTCCAGTAGCATCGGCGCCAGTAATGGCAGCGACAATACCGCCGCCATCACCACCGTCAGTCCGTCTCGCGACCTTGGTTTGTTTGCCGGCCGATCCTGCTTGAGGTAAGCACGGTAACCTGTGGCCGCAACCGCGCTTATCAGTGCGTAGGAAGCTACCGAGCCGTCGCTGCGGACAACGGCACTTTCGGTAGCTAAATTTACCCTGGCATGCTCTACGCCGGAAATATTGTTCAGCGCTTTCTCGACACGTCCGGCGCAGGACGCGCAGGTCATACCCTCTATCGACAAGTAAACCGAATGGTCCGCCAACTGGTGGGAATTTAAAGTTTTCATGATCAAGTCTCCTGATGTAATTGACTGTGATCAAAGTGTTCGGCTTACCACGATGGGAAGGTCAACAGTTTTTTTCGCTTTTTTGGATACTGGCACTTATTGAAAAAAATCGATACTGGAGACGAGGCAAGTCTTCAAATAAGTGGTTTCTCAACAACGGCATAAAGCACGTTGGCTGAAATTTCGGTAACCGATTGACTGGCCAAGTGATGGAGATTACTTTGTTTTACCCTCCTGAGCTGTTCCTCATTGAGCTGATCCAAGGTGCCCCGATAGCCGCTACCCATCGCCAAGGTCCACCAATCCTCGGGGTCGGACAGACTATGAGTCGCGTCTTCAGCGAAAACGTTCGCATCGGTTAAACCGGCTTCGGCCAACATCGCCAAAAATCCTTCCGGCGTGGAAATGCGATCCCACGGGTTGAAGTCTTTGTGCAGATCGGGGCGTTCATCGCGTATGGCTTGCCAGAGCGAGGTGTTGGCAGGCTCGAATAAATCGCCCCCCCAGGTCGTAATCGCTATCCGCCCGCCCGGCCGGACTTGCCGCCATAACTCCCTGACCGCTGCAGCCATATCAGGCACGAAAAATATCCCAAACACGCAAACGACGGCATCAAAATAACCATCGGGATACACTAACGCGAGCATATCGTCGACCCGAAACTCCATGTTCTCAAGACCATCAGCTTTGGCTTTTTCTGCCGCCCTGGCCAATAATTTTTCCGCCAAATCGACAGCAACCACACGGCCATCCGAGCCAACCTTACGCGCCGCCGGCAAAGCTGAAGCACCGGTTCCGGAACATACATCCAACACTTTGTCGCCTTCTCTTAAATCCAGTCGCTCAATGGTACCTTGGCCGAAACGGTTCCAAAACGTGTTGGCGGGATGATCGAATAGTTCGGCCGCGGCGTTATAGGCGGACGCGGCTTTCTGGTTGGCTAGTACGTGCGATTCCATTTCAAGCTCCTGAAAATTTTCAAATTTTAATCATGGATAGCCACCTCACATCAGAGACTATCCGGAGACATGAATCTAAAGGTTTACATAATTGGAAGGTCAAGCAGAATTATGGGTTCGTGATGATCGTCAGATGAAGAATCAAATGCGGAAAGTAAGCGAATACTTTTAAAAAGCGCAGGCCAGGATCGGTTTGCCTTGGGCAATAGCAATACCTGCCACTTAAGCCACGAAAATCGGCGGATTAGCTTTCCAGCAAAAGTCGGCTTGCCCCCTCTGCGCCGGTGGTAAACCCGTCAATTTTTGGGTTAATTCCGATTCGCTGCTATCTTGATCGGCAAAATTAGCCTGCTCTGCGGAGGATAGGTTTTATGTCGCCGACAAAATCACTGTTATTCGCGACCGTCGTCGCCGCGCTTGCGGCTTGCAGCGCGGTGTCCACCTCCGATACGCCTGGCGGAGCGGAGCCGGTGCCAAGCGCGCATTTCCGGATTCTGCAAGTCAACGACTCCTACAAAATCGAAGGTCTGGAGAACGGTAACGTCGGCGGTTTTGCCCGCTTGCGTACCCTGCGCCGTCAGTTGCAGGCCGATGCCACCCCGGTGTTGCTGTTACACGGTGGCGATTTTTTGTTTCCGTCGGTAATGAGCAAATATCTGCAGGCCGATGCGATGGTCCAGGTCATGAACTTGCTGGACGGCGCGGCGGCTGCGTTCGATAACGACATGATGGCGGTGTTCGGCAACCACGAGTTCGATACGCCGGACGCCGGGCTGTTGTTGCGGCGGATCGTGCAATCGGACTTTAGCTGGATTTCGTCCAACACCCGCTTCAATTTCAGCGACAGCGCGGCCGCAGAACCCTTCAGCCAACGCCTGCCTCAGGTGCACGACGTTTGCGTCAAAGACATCGCCGGCATCAAGGTCGGCTTTTTCGGCATCACCCTGGATAGCCGCAACCCAGCTTATGTCGAATTCGCCTACGATCTGCCGGCCAGGCGCACCGCCATCCGCAACGCATTGGACCGCTTGCAAAGCCAGGGGGCGACGGCTATCGTCGCCCTCACCCACCAGGATTTGGACCAAGACCAATGGTTGGCGCGCGAATATCCGGAAGTGAACCTGATCGTCGGCGGCCACGAGCATTTTTTTATCGAAAAACAGATCGGCAACACCTGGATCACCAAGGCCGACGCCGACAATAAAAGCGCCATCGTCCACGACATTTACCTCGCCGCCGGCAAGGTCAGCAGTAGCCACCGCAAAGTCGATCTGGACCAAAGCATCGCCAAAGACCCATTGGTCGCGGCCGAAGTCGACCGCCAGTTGCAACGGCTGGCCGGCGTATTTCAGCAACAAGGCAAAGACCTGAAGCAGGTGTTGGGCTACACCGAACATTTGCTGGAAGGGGTGGAACCGGCCGTGCGCGGCCGGGAAACCGCACTCGGCAACTTCCTGGCCGACACGATGCGGGAACGCATGCGCACCGACATCGCCTTCACCAACGGCGGCGGCATCCGCATCAACGACAACATCCCGGCCGGACCGGTGACGCTGTACGACATGGAAGGCTTGTTTTCCTACGACAACAAGCTGGTCAGCTTCGAATTGACCGGCCAGCAACTGCTGGAGGTGTTGAATAACTCGGTGTCCAAAACCCATTTGGGCGACGGCCGTTTTCTGCAAGTCTCCGGCATCCGCTTCGGCTACCGCGCCGAGCCCCAAGCCGACGGCGGCTTCAAGTATCGGGTAGACGCCGGCGACGTGCGGATCAGGCCGCGCGGCGCCAAACAAGACCAAGCGCTGGATTTGCAGAAAACCTATCGCGTCGCCAGCACCGATTTCATTTGGGAACACGGTTCCAGCGACGACTATGCGATATTCGGCAAAGGCGCAGGCAAAACCAGTCCGCGCCGGCTGGACGACGGCACGGCTGTCGGCTTCCGTCAAACCGTGGAAGCGGCAATCGCCAACTTGCCGCAGCGCACGATAACCCAGCAGGTCGAGGGCCGCATCGTCCGGCTGCAACCCTAACCCGCCGCAACCGGCCCGTTTGCCGCCCATTTTGGAGAGACCATGGCTCAGCCCCGCTACTACTTCGCCGACGACGAACGCTTTGTCGTCGAGCAATACAACGACTGCGCTGCATTTGCCAGTTTTCTGCCCGGCATAGCCGGCGTATCCGGCCGACCGGCCTGGGCGTTTTACGTCAACCGCGGCCAGGCCATCGCCAGTTTCGGCGTCCGCAACAAAGACGGCGCCTTCCTGGAGTTCTTTCCGGCCGACAAGGCTTACCAACTGACGCCGTCCCGCGGCTTCCGCAGCTTTTTAAAAATTTCCGACGGCCAAACCAGCCGCCATTACGAACCGTTCCAACGCGGCGCCAGAGCGGAGGTCGTCCAGCGCTTAAGCGTGACGCCGCACGAAGTCGGGGTCGAAGAGATCAATCCCGGCCTCGGTTTCAGCATCCGCGCCGATATGTTCACACTGCCGGAGGCCAACGTCGCCGGCTTGGTGCGCCGGGTGGAAATCGGCAATATTTCCAGCCGAACCCTGCGCATCGAAATCGTCGACGGCTTGCCGCAAGTCTTGCCGTACGCGATGAACCAATGGATCTTGAAATTCATGAGCCGCACCTCGGAAGCCTTCATGCGCGTCGAAGGCGTCGACGACGCTCTGCCGTTTTACCGACTGAAAGTCTGGCCGACCGATTCACCGCAAGTGGAACCGGTCGACGGCGGTAATTTCTTTTTCGGCTGCAGCGCCGGCCGGCGTAACCCGGTGATCGTCGACCCGGAACGGGTATTCGGGTTGGCCGGCGATTTTTCCAGCGCGGAACGCTTCTTTAGCGATGCGCCGCTGGATTTAGAAAACCAGGTCGCCGCCAACCAGACACCGGCGGCATTTCAAACCTTGACGCTGGAACTGCCGCCCGGAACCAGCCAGGTGTTTTATGCGGTCTACGGCCACGCCGAATCGGTGGCGGAATATCAGCGTTTCGTGGCGCAGGCCGCCTATCGAGACGAGTATTTCGCCGCCAAACGCGAAGCTAACCGGGCGTTGATCGACCGAATCGGCCACAAAGCCTTTACCGCGACCGCCCTGCCCTTGTTCGATGGCCACGTCCGCCAATGCTATCTGGATAACGGTTTGCGCGGCGGCTTTCCGACGCCGGTTCCGGGCGGCAAGCTGTTGTATTTGTTCGGCCGCAAACACGGCGATCTGGAACGCGACTATAACGACTTCCTGTTGCAGGACACGCCGTATTCGGAGGGCAACGGCGACTTTCGCGACGTATTGCAGAACCGCCGCGTCGATCTGTTTTTCGAGCCGGGCTTGGGCGGGCAAAACATCCGTTATTTTTTCAATCTGATCCAGCCGGACGGCTATAACCCCTGCGCGTTACGCAACTGGCGTTTTGCCGTCTCTGCGCCGCAGGATTTCGCGGCATATTTTGCCGAAATTCCGGGACTGGCGGCTTTACTCGAAACCGAATTCAAATACGCCGAGCTCTGGCAGTTGTTGGCCGGCCATGACGCGGCTGACGAAATGCTCGGCGCCATTCTCGCCGCAGCGCGGGAAGTGGCGGACGCCGAATTCGACCGCGGTTATTGGTCCGACCATTGGACGTACCTGGTCGACCTGCTGGTCAACTATCGGGCGATCTTCCCCGACCGGCTGCCTGCACTGTTGCTGGAAGCCGATTACAGCTTTTTCGACCCGACCCATTACGTCGCCCCGCGCGCGCAAAAATACCGGATTACGGCCGACGGCCTGCGCCAGTACGGCGCGGTGCAATTCAGCGCGGAGAAAAAAGCCTTGATCGAGTCGCGTAGCGGCCGGCGTTACCAGGTGCGCGCCGAGCAAGGCCGCGGCGCCATCGTCCGCACCACCTTGTTGGGTAAAATCGTCACCTTGGTGGCAAACAAGCTGGCGACGCTGGACCCGGCCGGGATCGGCATCGAGATGGAAGCGGACCGGCCCGGTTGGTGCGATGCGTTGAACGGCTTGCCCGGCATTCTCGGCTCGGCGGTCAACGAAACCATCGAACTGAAACGGCTGATCGATTTTAGCTTGCCGTTATTCGCCGCGATCAACGCCGCCGAGATAGCGCTGCCGGCCGAGCTGGCCGCTTTCGTCGCCGGGCTGGACCGCTTGCTGGATCTGCCGGCGTTGACGCCGCACGCGTTCTGGCAGGAAAGCGGCGCCTTGAAGGAAGCTTACCGCCGGCAAGTGTTCATGGGCTTCGCCGGCGCCGAAACAGCGCTGAGTTCGGACCGGCTGCGCGGCTTCTTCGGCAAAGCCTCGGCTTATCTGACCGCTGCGGTAGCCAAAGCCGAATCCGACGCCGGCATCACCACTTATTACGCCTTCCGTGCCGGCGACTACCACGAGCAGGCGGACGGCAGCGTCGAGATTGCCCGTTTCCTTCCGGTGGCGCTGCCGCCGTTTCTGGAGGGTTTCGTTCACTCGCTACGGATTGCCGATCGCGAATCGGCCAAACGCCTGTATCTGGCCGCGCGCAATTCCGAGCTGTACGACCGCGAATTGGGCATGTACCGGCTCAATGCGGCGCTGGGCGACCAGGCGCTGGATCTGGGCCGGATCGGCGTATTCAATTACGGCTGGCTGGAAAACGGCTCGATCTTCCTGCACATGCATTACAAGTTTGTGTTGGAAATGCTGCGTGCCGGTCTGGTCGATGAGTTTTATGCCGACATCGAGCGTTTGTTGGTCGCGTTTCGGGATGCCGAGGAGTACAAGCGCAATCCGCTGGAGAATTCCAGCTTTCTGGTCAGCAGCGGCTTCAGTGTCGATCCGCGCCAGCACGGCCGCGGCTGCGTCGCCCGCTTGTCCGGTTCGACGGTGGAACTGCTGCAACTGTGGACCTATCTGTTTTTCGGCGATGCGCCGTTCCGCGTTGTGGACGGCGAGCTGCGTTTCCAACCCGAGCCGGTACTGGCGGCCAGGTTGTTTTCCAACTGCGAGCGCAGCGCGGCGCCCTTTGCTGGCGAAGAAACCTTGCCGGTGGCCAGTGCCGCCTGCGCCTTGTTCGGCGCCACACTGGTGGTTTACCTGAATCCGCAACGGCGTGATTGTTTCGGTGCGCAACCGGTCAAGCCGCAGCGGTACCGCTTATATTTCCGCGACGGCAACGACACCGCGGTAGACGGCACTTATCTGGACGCCGAGGCCGCGGCAGCCTTACGCCAGGGCATGCTGCGGCGTTTGGATATCGAATTGGCCTAGTAACCGCGATGTTTTCGCGGCCGGTCACGTTTGCGGCCTTATATTTGCCGGTGCCGGCTGCAGCCAGAGCAGTGCGGTGTTTGTTAGACTGGCGCCGTTATCTAAACAGCATTGGGTGGCGATCATGGAGCAAAAACCTCTAATTCAGGCGGCAGGCGCTATCGCCCTGTTCGCGGCAGCTTGGCTGGGCGCCAGCGTTTATCTTGGCCGCAATGCCGAGCGGGAACTGGCGGAGCGGGTGGACAAGACCTCGGCGGATTGCGCTGTGCGTTTAAGCAATTTACAACAGCAGAACGGTTTGTTGTCGGCCAACGGCTCGCTGGAACTGCAAGTCGGCGATTTGTGCAGTCCCGACCAAACCGGCAAATATTGGGTCGTCGCCGATGTGCAATACAACGTCAGCCACCTGATTCTGCCCGGCTCGGCCATGCGGTTTAACTGGACCTTGCGGCAAAGGCCCGAACCCGATCGCGACGGGCCGGGGCTGCAGTTCAGCGGCAGCGGGCATTCGGCGTTTTCCGGCACGGTGTTTTCCGATATTGCCTCCGCGGAAATGGCCGGAGGAGCAGCCGATAGCGAAAGCTGGCGCCTGGAGCCGTTGACCGGTCATATCGAAGCCGACGAAAAAAGGGTGAATCTCAGCTTAAAAGCGCCGCGTTTTACCCTGCGCGGCAATGGTAACGCACTGGATGTACAAGGAATGGGCCTGCAGCTTAATCTGCTGGATCGAGCACTGGGCTTGGGCACCTCCAGCTTGACCGTGGACAAAATCGCGTCGACGAACGCTAGCGGCGAAAGACTTGGGGTATCCAGTGCGACGGTACAAAACGGCGACCGAATCGATACGACCATCCAGTATGCCTTGGGCAGTATCGATACGATGGGTTATGCCGCGAGAGATCTGGCGCTTGAGCTTGCCATTCGCGGACTGGATGCCGAAAGCATCAAAACTCTGGCCGACATCGCCAAGGAATCCAAATCGTTTCAAAATCTGACGCTGGAGGAAAACCAACGTTACCGCAAGGCCCTGAAACAAGCCATTAATCGCGGCTTCTCCACCGGTATCACTAAATTGAGCGGTACCGTCAGCAACTCCGCCGCAAATAGCGCACTGAACGGCCAGCTGACGATAGAACTGAAACCCAACGCCAATCCCGACGCCGACATTGAGTTGGCTAAGGTGTTGCAATCCTCCGGCCAGGTCAGCGTTAGCGGTGATGCGATCGGCGAGGAACAGAAAAACCAATGGGTGGAAATGGGCATAGCCACAGCCGGGGCCGAAGGCCTACAGGCCGGCTACGAATATGCCGCCGGTATTCTGAAAACCAACGACCGTGTCATCGACGGCCAGTGGCTCCAACAAACCTTGACCGACACCGACGCCCATCTCAACCGTTTTCTGAATGATCCGGAAAGCGAAATGCCGGTACCCGGCTTGGAAAACGTGATCAACCCGCAAACCGAAAACGACGCGGGCGTATCCGATTCGGCACCAGACCTGGCGGATCAAGCCGCGAATCCGCTGGCCTACCAATCCATCAGCATGACCGGTCGCGCCGTTTACGCCGAATCCGGGGCCATGTTGGAAAGCTCGGACGGCCAACGTCTGTATTTTGCTGCCGACTCCGACGTCGGCCAACTGATCGTAGGATTATGCCGCGAAGGCGAAACCTGCGCCGTGACCGCCCTGGTCGACGCCGATCGGCAGATCAAGGCGATTCAACAACTCAACGCCATCCCTGCGGCGGAAACGGAACCCAGCGGCGGGACTACCCCGGCGGCGAACTGAGCGGGCTATCGGCCAACAGTGCCGCCGCGGCCGGCCGCGCAGCGTCACTCGATTCCAGGCCTCAAAACTCCAACGCAATTTCGCCGAAAAGCATACGGCCGGGGGATGCCGGAACGGTGTTGATGTTTTTACGGTTGAACTCCGGATAATAAAAATTTTCGTCGAGCACATTGTCCAGATACAAGGTAAAAGTCATGTGTTTGTGTTTGGCGGCTCCCAGCCAGTTATTCAACTTGTAATTGGCGTTGACGCTGATGTTGTGATAACCGCCGGCAGACGGATTGACCAATAACGCACTGGGAGCGGCTTTGGCGGCGCTGAAATAGGTATCGAACACGCCGATTTGCAAGTTGGGGCTGAAATCGTAGCTTAAGCCCAGTTTCGCCATGTGGTTGGGCATTAAGGTTTTATTGTTCTGTTGGTTTTCGTCGCGATTGGTTTGAAAGGTGTAAGAGCCTTTCCAGGACAAACCGGGCAACAGTTTGGCCTCGGTCTCCAGTTCCAGGCCCTCGAAGGTTGCGCTGCCGCCGTTGACGTATAGCAGCCGGGTCGGCACCGTGTTCGGGATCGGGCTGCGCACGATCAAATTGGTCACCCGGCTTTCGAACGCGGTCAAGGAGATCTGGTAATCAGCATCGTGGTAAAAAATCTGGGCGTCGGCCGTTTCGACTTTTTCCGGCTCCACGCTGCGGTTGCCCAACACCACCGCCGAATTGGCACCCAATTCGCCGGCACTCGGCGCCCGATAAGCCTGGGCGAATAACAACTTGGCGCCCCAATTGGCCGTCATTTCGTAAACCAGGCCGGCGCGGCCGACCAGGCCGTCGATGGCGTTGTCGTTTTCCGCGACGCCGCTCGGAGCCGCCTTCAAATGGTCGAAGCGGTGCCATTGCCCGCCGAGATTGAGCTGCAGATTATCGAGTATGGCGTAACCGACGTTCGCGTAGATGCTGGACTTCAATTGCTCGTAGGGCGCCAACGTATTCGCTTGCGACACCTGAGTCACCTGCCCTTGTTGCCATTCCACCAGCCCGCCCAACAGCAGATTCAGTTTATCGTCGAAAAACGACAGGAAATGGCTTTGCTCCAGCAACAGGTTGTTTTCCCACAAATCGGTCAGGTACGGCACGCCGGCTACCGGCAGATTGTAGTTTTGCGAGAACTTGTTCAGCGTCAAATTCCATTTGCTGCGCCAAAAGTCGTTGATTTGGTGGTTGTAACCGGCATCGAAAAACAGGCGGTTGTTCTCGACCTGTTGGCCGAAGCCGATCGGCACCGCGCCCCAATGCTGTTTCTGGCTGTTGACCACGTACAAATTGAAATCGAATTCTCTCCAGCCGCCCCAGATGCTGGCGCTGACGTCGCCGTCGTCGTTGCGGAAATTGACGTTTTGCCGGGTTTCGTCGACCGCCGCCGCCGTCCAGCCGTCGCTGGCCCGATACCTCACCGCGCCGCTGATCGCCGCGTCGCCACGGTTCCAGCCGAACTCGGTTTCGGCTTGGCCGGTATTGTAGCTGCCGTAGCGGCCGCGCACGGTGAGCCGGTTGTCCTGTTTCCTCTGGGTGACGATATTGATCACGCCGGTAAAAGCATTGCTGCCGTACAACACCGAACCGGAGCCGCGCACGACTTCGATTTGTTCGATATGGTGAATCGGAAAGTCGCGGAACATGGTCTCGTTCAAACCGCCGTATGCGCTATCGCGAAACGGCCGGCCGTTGATCAGCACCAGGGTATGGTTGTTGACGTGGGTCAGCGCGTCGCCGCGCACCGCCGCGGTGCTGTTGGACCAGATATAGGTGCTGAGCATGTAAACGCTGGTGACCCGGTTCAACACGTCGGCCAGCGTGTTGGCGCCGTAGCGCTCGATATCGTCGCGGGTGACGATGCTGACGATGCCGGCGGCCGAATATTGGCTTTCGGCTTTCTTCGACACCACTTCCACATTCAAAATGTCTTCCAACGACATTTTTTTCAGAACTTCGATATCGGCTCCGGCCAGAGAAACGCTTGCGTTCAGGCAATTGCCCACAATCAGCGCAATCTTAAAAGTGACTAGGCGAAATCTCTGCATAAAATCGGATGCTATCGGTTATTGGACGGCCGAATTCGGCAACCTTGAATCGCGCTTGTTTTACATAGGCCCAGTCTAGCGTAAAACGGCGAAATATCGATTCAAAACGTTAGAGTGGGAATGGCGACCTTCGGCCTCTGCTGCCCAACCTGGCCCATAAAACCATTTTACGCCGGCAAGGCACTTCAACATTCAACTGGAGCGCCGCCACCACCGGGCCTATCGTATTAGGCCGTTAACCGCTGCAACCGGCAAAACTCAGCGGGCCGCATAAGAACCGGTAACCGTCGCGAGCCGGACGACACCGAACTCGATCCGCGCATAGGCAACCAAAGCCTCGTGCAATACAATAGCGGATTGACCGGCCCGAAATGCCGGTTGCTGTTTCGTTTCAACCCAACCGCATATCCACATGAGCAAAGATATCCGCATCCAGCGCCTCAGCGGCGAAGCCTTGGTTCAATACATCCCGGAATTGGCGCGCCTGCGCATCGAAGTGTTCCGCGATTTTCCTTACCTGTACGACGGCGACTACGAGTACGAGAAAAAGTACCTGCAAACCTACATCAACTGCCCGGACAGCGTAATCGTGCTGGCTTTCGACGACGACAAGATCATCGGTGCCTCGACTGCCATCCCGCTGAAATATGAAACCGACGAGGTCAAAAAGCCGTTCGTCGAACACGGTTACAACCCGGACGAGGTGTTTTATTGCGGCGAATCGGTGTTGAACAAAGCCTATCGCGGCTTGGGCATCGGTGTGAAGTTCTTCGAACAGCGCGAAGCCCACGCCGCAGACCTGGGCGGCTTCAAACACATCACCTTCTGCTGCGTCGAACGCCCAATCGACCATCCGCGCCGGCCGGCCGACTACGTGCCGCTGGATGCATTCTGGAATAAACGCAGTTATTTCAAGCATCCGGAACTGAAGACCACTTATTCCTGGAAGGATCTGGACGATAGCGCGGAAACGCCCAAGCCGATGACGTTCTGGTTGAAGGAGGAAGGCAATGCCTAAAATCGCCAGCGCCCAATACGATATCGGCTTCCTGGAAACCTGGGAAAACTTCGAAGCCAAGGCCCGCCGCTGGGTCCAGGAAGCCGCCGATAACCGGGCCGACATTCTGCTGTTCCCGGAATACGCCTGCATGGAATTGGCCTCGCTGTTCCCGCCGGAAATCTACCAATCGTTGTCCGGTCAGTTGGAAGCCCTGCAAAGCCTGTTGCCGCAGTACCTGGACTTGTTCAAATCCCTCGCTGCGCAACACCGGGTTTACATCCAGGCCGGCACTTATCCGGTCAAACACGACAACGGCGAATTCCGCAACCACGCCTATTTCTTCACCCCGCAAGGCGACGTCGATTTTCAGGAAAAACTGACGATGACCCGCTTCGAAAACGAGCAATGGCATATTTCCCGCGGCCTGGAAATTAAGGTATTCGACACCGTATTCGGCAAGGTGGCAATCAACATCTGCTACGACAGCGAATTCCCCCACTACGCTCGCCAGCAAACCGAACGCGGCGCCACTTTGATTCTGGTGCCGAGCTGCACCGATACCGAGGCCGGCTATTACCGGGTCCGGATCGGCTGCCAGGCCCGCGCCCTGGAAAATCAATGTTACGTGGTGCAGGCCTCGCTGGTCGGCAATGCGGACTGGTCGGAAGCCGTGGACGTCAACTGCGGCGCGGCGGCGATCTACACGCCGGTCGATCGCGGCTTCCCGAACAACGGCATTTTGGCAATCGGCGAATACAACAAAGTGCAATGGGTCTACGCCGACCTGGACTTGGCCGCGGTGGAAACCGTGCGCAATGTGGGACAGGTATTCAATTACCGCGACTGGCCGAAACAGTTCGATTGCAGCTAACGCCCTATCCCAGAGGCAGCGGCTGCATAATGCCGCGCCGTTTGGGAATGCCGGCAGATGGTATGCGCTGCGTACCATCGTCGGCTCGACCTTACCGAAAGCCAGGCCCTTGCTCGGGCCACAGAAGCCGTGCGGAAAATTCAGATGCGGAAGGATTCGGACTCTCGGTTCTCGTTGAAACTAGTGTCATCAACGCTTTAAGCCCAGTGCCATCTTGACATCAGTCGGCATGGACACTGGGAACATCTGTATCTCCATTCGAACCTTGAGCTTGCTACCGCGACCTAAATATCCCAGCCACTCGGCTCAGTCCGCGGCACGTTGTTGGCCTGGTGACGGAATGCCGAAATCGTATCGTAAACAACTTTCCGGGCCCGGTTGATGCCGCCTAGAGGCCGGTGTTCGGGTAATGCATGCCAAGGCGTAAAAGACAACTGCTCGCCAAACGCATTCTGCGCTTCGGTATCAAACCCCTGCCGAAATATCCTGAGCGTCGCCACCTTACGGAATGGCGAAACCGACTCCGGCCATTCGATTCCAGGGTCTTCGATCGGCATCGCCTCCGCGTCGGTTTGAACTTGTACTGCGAAGTCGAATAGCGCATCGCCGGCCTGCAATTGCTTGACCATGGCCTCGCGCAAAAAATCGGCCGAGGGTTTGGCCGGACGTTCGGCGACAGCAACGAGTTGCGGGATTGCCGCGTATTTGACCGCCAACGCCCCAAACAGATAGGGTGTGGTGCTGAAGTAGGTAATCTGCAACGGGTTGGCGTGCCTGCGCATCGTTCTGAGTAAAATCCAGGCCACTCGCCAATGGCAAAGAAAAAACCGCAACTTGGCGAAGAAACTGCCGCTCAGCGCTGCGGCCAAGGCGTCAAATTCGGCAACGTCCCTGGCGACAAACTGATTGGCGCTAATCAAAAGCAAATCGTGGGTCTGTTCGTGCCGTTCGGCCTCCAGCACTTTATCGCCCGGCACTCCCATCAATTTGATCGCCATGCCGCGAATGTCACGGTCCCGGTCCGGTCTGATCGAGCCGCTGGCGTTGGAAAACCGGACCCAAGCCTGATAGGTTTTGGGCTCTTTGAACAAACCAACCCGCAATTCGTCAGCCAAATCGGCGTTGACGGTAAACTCGGCTTTGACCAAACCATGCATCTTGGGGTGAGCATCACGGCGCATGATGCCGGCTGGATAGTCATTTACGATTTTGGCTTTGAGCCGCGCGGAAAGGTTTTCGATGACCTGGGTTTCCGCTGGAGGGATAATTTCTTGCGCTAAAGGTTTTTCGGCCATTTTTGATTCTCCTCACCTTAAGGCGGCAGGCCGGGCGCGGGGCATGAAACCCAGCTTTTACAGTCGATACCCCATTTTATTGCGGGATATCGCTTTCTCAACTCAGCCGAACGCAGCCATTTCTTGTTGGTATTACGCTAGGCCATTTCAACCGAAAACTGCAGATAGGTACAGGAGTTTTGCAACGGCGGTGTCACGAGTTTGGTGACGTCAACCGCTTTACAATTGGCGTAGCCCGCATTCAAGCTCGCGTCAGTCGGTTTTGAACCGTAATTGGCGGGCGCAGCGCTTGCCGTAATAGGCGATGTACAGATAGCAAAGCAAAGGTACGAAAAACGCGTACTGGATGCCGAGGCGGTCGGCAAACAAGCCCTGCAGCAGCGGAATCAGCGCGCCGCCGACGATGGCCGAGCACAGGATACCGGAACCCTGGCCGGTGTGAGACCCCAGGCCGGTCAAGGCCAGGGAAAAAATGGTCGGAAACATGATCGAATTGCATAAACCGACCGCCAGAATGGCAACCGTCGCAACGCGACCGTCGGCAAACATCGCCAGACCGACCAATCCCGCCGCGCACAAAGCGTTGAAGATCAAAGCCTTGCCCGGATGAACCTTGCGCATCGCCACCGCGCCGATAAAGCGGCCCACCATCGCCCCGCCCCAATAGAACGACACCAGTTTGCCGGCTTCTGGTTCGGTCAGGCCGGCAATATCAGGCTGCCCCAGAAAATTGACCAGAAAGCTGCCGATGGCGACTTCGCCGCCGACGTAGACAAAAATCGCCAGCGCGCCCAACACCAGCAACGGAAACTGCCAGGCACTGGCTGCGGCCTCCGGCTCAGCCATAGCCCCTGCTGATGCGGCAGCCGCCGTTGCGGTTACGGCGGGTAATTTCAGAAAGGCAAACACCGCCGCCAAACCGAACAACACCGCCGCCAGCCACAAATACGGTTGTTGCACCGCCGCCGCTTCCGCCGCCTGGTACACCGACAATTGTTCGGCGTTCAATGATGCCAGCTCGGCGGAGGTTTTCACCGCCGTCGCCAGAATCAGCAGGGAGCCGAAATAGGGCCCAATGGTGGTGCCCAAGGAATTGAAGGCCTGGGTCAAGGTCAGCCGGCTCGACGCCGTGTCCGGATTGCCCAACACCGTGACGTAGGGATTGGCGGCAACCTGCAGCAAGGTAATGCCGGAGGCCAACACAAAAAACGCGGTCAAAAACAAAGGATAGGCATGCAAAGCGGCCGCCGGATAAAACAGCAGACAACCGCCGCCGGCCACCGTCAGGCCGACGATGATGCCGGGCTTGTAACCGACTCTGTCCACCAGATAACCGCACGGCACCGACATCACGAAATAAGCCGCGAAGAAGCAAAACTGCACCAGCATGGCCTGGGTGTAATTCAGCGTGAAGACGGCTTTCAAATGCGGAATCAGAATGTCGTTCAGGCTGGTCAGAAATCCCCAGATAAAGAACAGCGAGGTCAGTACCGCCAAAGCGCCGCTATAGTTGTTTTGCTGATCGGTCATGCTTCGCTCCGGCACAGGCTAGTTCACTAAATGAAACGAAGCCGTTTCGGCGCCGACCGTGACGTGGAATTCGCCCGGCTCGACCACCCGTTTCATATCCAGGCCAATGAACGACAGGTCACGCGGCGTTAACTCAAACTGCAGAGTGCGCTGCTCGCCCGGCTGCAATTCCACTTTCTTGAACGCTTTCAGTTGCTTGACCGGGCGGGTAACCGAGGCCGCGACGTCGTGCAGGTAGACCATCACGGTTTCCTTGCCGGCCACACTGCCGGTGTTTTTGACATTGACGCTCAACTGCAGATTTTCGCCGGCCGTAATCGCCGGCTTCGCCAGCCGCAGACCGCTGGTTTCGAAGCTGGTATAGCTCAGGCCGTGGCCGAACGGATATAAGGGCCGGTATTGGTTACTCTCGTAGGCTTCGATCGGTTTATGGTCGTAAGGCGTGATGTCGTTGGTGTCGCGCGGGTAGGAAATCGGCAATTTACCGCTGGGATTGACCTTGCCGAACAGGATGTCGGCTACGGCCGCACCGCCCTCCATCCCCGGCAAAAAGCCGAGCACGACCGCCTGAGCCTGATTGGCGATTTCGGTGATGATGCGCGGCCGGCCGCCGAAGGTGACCAGTACCACCGGTTTACCGGTCTGGAAGATGGCCCGCGCCAATTGCAATTGCACCGGGTCCAGTTGCAAAGAATCGATGTTGCCTTCGGTTTCGGTATAGGTTTTTTCGCCCAGCGCCAACACCACCAAGTCGTGGTGCCGGGCTTCGCTGACGGCATGTTCGATGTTGATCTCGTCGCTGAATTGTTTGCCGCCGACATAAGTCACCTTGCCGTCGGTTTGTTGCCTGATCGCCTCCAACAGGGTCAGTTTGTCCTGCGGATAAAGTTCTTCCTTGTTGCCTTGCCAGGTAATGGTCCAGCCGCCGTTCATCACGCTAAGTAGGTTTGCGGTCGGGCCGGTGACCAGGACGCTGGCATGTTTACTCAACGGCAACATACGCGCGTCGTTCTTGGCCAGCACGATGGCTTCGCGCGCCGCCTGGCGGTTGACCGCCGCGGCTTCGGCGGTGGCAAAGTGGCCGTCCTCCGCCAAGGCCGGCTCGCGCCGTTCGAACAGGCCGCTGCGGAATTTGACGCGCAGAATCCGGGCCACCGCCTCGTCGATCCGCGCCAGCGGCACTTCGCCTTGTTGGGCCAAATCCAGCAACAGGTAATAAAACGAGAAATCGAACGGCACCATGCTCATATCGACCCCGGCCATCACCGCGATTTTCACCGCCTCCCGCGGCGAGTCGGCCAGTTTGTCGCGGCTGTACAAGCGGATGATGTCTTCCCAATCCGATACGGTAAAACCGTCGAAGCCCATTTCGCCGCGCAGAATGTCGGTCAGGTAATGGCGATTGGCGTGTCCCGGCACGCCATCGACTTCCGCCGAATTGACCATCACCGTCGGCGCGCCGGCCAGAACGCCGGCTTCGAACGGCGGTAGAAACCACTCGCGCAACGCGCGTTCGCCGATCCAGGCCGGCGTACGGTCCTTGCCGTTTAACGGATAGCTGTAACCGACATAGTGCTTCAAGCAAGTCGGCGCTTTATCGGCGGCCGCCAAGTCCAGCCCCTGATGGCCGCGAATGTAGGCGCTGCCCATCGCGCTGGCCAGATGCACGTCCTCGCCGTAGGTCTCCCACAACCGCGGCCACAGCGGCTGCCGGCCGATATCCATCACCGGGGCAAAATTCCAGTCCAAACCGGAGGCTTTGACTTCGCGGGCAGTGATTTCGCCTTCCTGGTAAGACAAGTCGGGATTGAAGGTCGCCGCCATGCTGATCGCTTGCGGGAACAGCACCGCATTTTGGGTATAGGTGGCGCCGTGAATCGCATCGATACCGTAGATCACCGGAATTTTCAGCCGGGTGCGCGCCGCCGCGTCGCGGATCTGCTGAGTCAGCCGCCGCCATTTGCCGAGCGGCTGCGCCTTGTTGTTCGGCGTACTCGGCGCATTCAGGATCGAGCCGACGTGATACTGCATCAAGGCTTCTTCCAGTTTGGCCGGATCAACCGGGTTTTCGGCGTCCTGGCCGTCGGCGACAGAAATGACGCTAAAGTCGATCTGCGTCATTTGCCCGACTTTCTCTTCCAAGGTCATTTGCGCCAGCAGCGCCTGAACTTGATCTTCGACGGCCTGGTTTGCTTCTTGTGCACTCACAGCGGACTCCATTACGGCTGACAGAATTAAAACGGCAAGATAATTTCTTATTTTCAAGGCTTTAGACACTCAATAACGCCGGCCGGACGCGCGCTGAAAACGGCAACAGGCGGCTGGTTAAAACGTTCTGCGCCGGCGATGACACCGCCAACGCGTTGACTGGATTTTAGCTTGATAAGGGCGATGCGCCTATTATCGAACCGGTTTAAATGCGAATGCTCGGCCAACTCGGCTACGATCCGGCCAATCAAGACCGGCTATAACGGCCATTAGCCTTGTAACGCATCCAATTCGTCCCAGCGACTATACGCCGCAGCCAGCTCGGTTTCGACTGCCTGCAACTCCGCCATGGTTCCGGCCACGGCGTCCTGGCCCTGTTTGTAAAACTCGGCGCCGCTCATCGTTGCGGTCAACTCGGCCTGGCGCGTCTCCAGTTGTTCGATACGCTCCGGCAACTGTTCCAGTTCGCGCTGCTCTTTGTAGCTGAGTTTTTTGCCGGTAGCGGGTTTGGGCTTTTCTTTTTTTGCAGCCGTTTCCGCGCTTTTCGCCGTTTCGACTTGCTGCTGTTTGTTGCGCTCCGATAAGGCGAACCAATCGGCATAGCCGCCGATGTACTCTTCGACCCGGCCCTCGCCTTCGAACACCAGCACGCTGGTGACGACGTTATCTAAAAACTCGCGGTCGTGACTGACCAACAGCAAGGTGCCCTGGTACTGCACCAGTTTTTCTTCCAGAATTTCCAGGGTTTCCAGATCCAGATCGTTGGTCGGTTCGTCCATTACGATCAAGTTGGCCGGCTTGGTGAACAGCCGCGCCAGCAGCAACCGGTTTTTCTCGCCGCCGGACAAACTCCGCACCGGCGAACGCGCCCGGGCCGGCGCGAATAAAAAGTCGGCCAGATAGGACATGACGTGGCGCTTGCCGTCCGGAGTATCGACGAACTCGCCGCCGTCCAGCACGCTGTCGGCCACCGACAGTTCCGGATCGAGCTGTTCGCGCAACTGGTCGAAATAGGCGATTTGCAGATTGGTACCCAGTTCGACGCTGCCGGTGGTGGGTTGCAGTTGGCCCAGCAGCAATTTCAGCAAGGTCGATTTACCGGCACCGTTGTTGCCGAGCAGGCCGATCTTGTCGCCGCGCTCGATCAGCAAGGAAAAATCCCTGATGATGGTTTTATCCTGATAGCCGAAGCCGACGTTAACCGCCTCGATCACTTTCTTGCCGGAGCTCTCGCCTTTATGCAGCGCCAATTTGGCCGAACCTTGGCCGGTGCGGCGCTCGGCGCGCTCGGCGCGCAATTTCTTCAAGGCCCTGACCCGGCCTTCGTTACGGGTACGGCGGGCCTTGATGCCCTGCCGGATCCAGGCTTCTTCCTTGGCCAATTTCTTGTCGAATTCGGCATTTTGATTGGCTTCGTCTTCCAGGGCCGCGGCCTTGCGCACCAGGTAATCCTGGTAATTGCCGGCCCAGGAGGTCAACTGGCCGCGATCCAGATCGATGATCCGCGTCGCCAATTTTTGCAGGAACGCCCGGTCGTGGGTGACGAACATCACCGCGCCCGGGAATGCCAGAATCTGTTCTTCCAACCAGGCGATACTCTCGAAATCCAGATGGTTGGTCGGCTCGTCCAGCAGCAACACTTCCGGATCGATCACCAGCGCCCGCGCCAACGCCACCCGCCGTTTCCAGCCGCCGGAAAGGCTGCCGACCTTGACATCGGCCGGCAATTGCAGCCGGCTCAGTATCGCTTCGACCCGGGTTTGAAATTCCCAGCCGTGGTCGGCTTCGAGTTTATGTTGCACCTCGCCCAGCGCCTGCAAAGATTGTTCGCTGCCGTCCATGTGCGTCAATAGCTCGTGGTAGCGAGCGATCAGGCGCCCCAGTTCGCCCAAGCCGCCGGCCACCGCTTCGTAAATGGTTGCGTCGCCGTCCAGCGTCGGCGCCTGCTCCAGCCAGGCCAAGCGCAATTCCGGTTGCTTCCAGATTTCGCCGTGGTCGGGCGGAATCTCGCCGGCGATGATTTTCATCAGCGTGGATTTGCCTTCGCCGTTACGGCCCAGCAATCCGACCCGCTCGCCGGGATCGAGTTGGAATGAGGCGTTGTCCAGCAGTGCATGCACGCCGAAGGCGATGGAAACATTGTTTAACCGAATTAAAGGCATGAGTTTTGAAAATAGCGTCTGAGAAGGTCCAGCGCCAACAACGCGGCCTGGTTCTGTTTATGGATACCGGCACCGTGCGCGGTTAACCGCCGGGAAACCACGCCTTGCGGCGTAGCCAGGGCATTATAAAGGACGATGCCGCTATCCTTATCGTCGAAACTGCCGGACTCGATTGCATAGATCTGCACCAATCCGAAATCGGTCTGCCGCTCGGCCCGCAGTTCGCGCGCCAAGGTTTCGGCGCGGATTTCCCAATCATCGGCCGCGTCGGCAGCAGCGCTGTTCAACCGCAACTCGGCATGCTGCAACCAGGGCCGGCCCAGGCATTTGGCCGCCAGCAAGCCGTGGCTGGCGGTTTCCAGTACCGCCAGCGAATACCGGCCGGCGTTGAGCGCCGCGTCGACGACGGCCAGCAAGTCGCCCTGCACATCCGGCAAGCCGTCCACTGCGAACACGTAGTCGCCGATGCGGGCCGCGGCTTCGGCGGCCACCCGCCGCCGCTCCGCTTCCGGAACCGCCGCTGGAAACAGCAGTTTGGCCTGCACTTCGTCCGGGGCGGCGCGAAATCCCAACACTGCACCGGGCGGCAAAGCCAAATGCGCCAGCTTCTCCTGAATCGCCGATTCGCCCAAACCGATGCAGCGCAAGGTCACCAAATGATCCGGCTGCAGCGAGAATCGTTGCAATAAATCGGCGCGCACCCAGTCGCCGAACATTTGCTTCATCTCGAACGGCACGCCGGGTAAAAACACGAACCAGCAACGCTGAAATTGCAATGCGAAGCCGGGCGCGGTGCCGAAGCGGTTGTCGATGCGCAGGGCTCCGGCCGGCAGTAACGCCTGTTTGCGATTGGCCTCCGGCATCGTGCGCTGCCGCCTGGCGTAATAAGCCTGGATCGCGGCGAAGGCTGCGGCGTCGAATTCAAGCGGCACGCCGCTGGCCGCGCTGACCGCCGCCGCGGTCAAATCGTCGCAGGTCGGCCCCAAACCGCCGGTGCAGATACAACAATCGGCGCGGCGGGCAATTTCGCCGAACAGATCGACCAAATCCGGCAAATCGTCGCCCACCGCGGTATGCCGCTTCAAGCTGAAACCCAGCTCGGTCAACTGCTGCGACAGCCAGGCGGCGTTGGAATCGACGGTCTGGCCGGTGATGATTTCGGCACCCTGGGAAAAGATTTCGGCGATCAAGGTCATAAGGAATGGAACCAAAAAGGTAGGCTGAACAAACTGCATGCCGTGGTCAGCGTCACCGCCATGGCATACAGGCCACTATCGAGCCGGTAACGGTCGCAGAATACGATACCGAGCACCATGCTCGGCATGGCGATGTCGAGCACCGCGGCGGCTTTGAACTGGCCGGCCAATGCCAGATAGTCGGCCAGCCAGAAGGCGAACAACGGCATCAGGAATAGCTTGAGCAGCAAGATCGGCCCGACGAAAGGCAGATTGCGCAAATGCACGTCGCGCCAACTCAAGGCCAATCCCAACGAAAAGATCATCAGCGGCGCCACGGCACCGGAGCAAGTGTGCAACAGGCCGGCCAGCCAGTCGGGAGTGGCGATTTGATTCAGGTTGAGTGCGACAGCGACAAAGGCCGCCCAAAACGGCGGCGCATTCAAAAACGCCAGCGGCGACTTGGGTTTATCTGCGGCAGACTCGCCGTAATGGCGGGCCAAGCCGACGCCCAGGGTAAATACCAAGGGCGCTGCGGCGAATAGATCGAGTTGAATCACCACCGAGCGCGACCAACTGCCAAAGGCCTGCTCTAATACCGGTAGGCCCAGGTAGGTGACGTTAGGAAATGCGGCGGCCAGGATCACGGCGCCGGTTTGCGGATTGCGGAACCGGCACAGCTTGCAGATCGCCCAACTCAGTCCGGTGATTGCCAGGATGCTGGCGCAACCCAACAGGCTGAAGCTTAGCGATTGCCAACCGATATCGGCCCGCCAGAGTACGTCGAGCACCATCGCCGGCAGGAAAAAATAGTAGACCACGCTGGTCAATACCAACCGGGTCTGCTCGGCGGACAGCCGGTTCGGCGTCGTGATTCGCCAGCCGGCACCGCACAGCATCAGCACGGTCATCTGTATCAATGTCGTATTCATCGCGACATTTTAACAGGCGGGCGGACTTGACTGCGATGCGCGCCGCGTATCCGTTCCGGTTAGGGGTGTTATCCGGCCGCGTCAGCCACCATAATCCCGGTTGCGAACAAGCGCTCGAACTGCTCGGCCGGCACCGGCTTCGAAATCAGATAGCCCTGGCCGTAATCGCAGCCTATCCGTCGCAACAACTGGTATTGCTCTGCGGTCTCGATGCCTTCGGCGACCACTTTGATCCCCAACTTGTGCGCCATTACCACGATCGCTTCGCACAAGGCCATATCGCTGGATTCCGCTACCATGTTGCGCACGAAGGTCTGGTCGATTTTGATGTAGTCGATATCGAACTTTTTCAGGTAAGCCAGCGACGAATAACCGGTACCAAAGTCGTCCAGCGCCACCTGAATCCCGGCATCGCGGAATACTAACAATTGTTCGCGACTGGCGTCGCTGGCTTCCAACAACGCACCCTCGGTAATTTCCACAACTATGCTGTCGCCCGGCAAACCTAATTCCTGCAACACTGCCACCCAGGCCTGGCTCTCTACGGCCTGCTTTCGAAACTGTACCGGGGATTTATTGACGCTGATTTGAAACTGCGGTTGGTACAACTCGCGCCATTGTTTGAGCTGCCGCACCGCGTCGGCGAATACCCAATCGCCGATTTCGACGATACTGCCGGTATCCTCGGCAATCGGAATAAATTCGGCCGGACTGACCATCCCCAGATCCGGATGTTGCCAGCGCAGCAGTGCTTCGGCTTTTGCCAACCGACCCGAGCCGAAGTCGACTATGGGCTGGTAATGCAACAACAACTGGTTTTTTGCCAACGCCGCATGCAGATCGTTGGCCAGACGCAGACGCTTTTGCGATTGCAGTTGCATTTGCGCGGTGAAATATTGGTAACGGTCGCGGCCTTGGTTTTTGGCGGCATACATGGCTTGGTCGGCGTTCTTCAACAGCGCTTCCGAGTCATTACCGTCGTCGGGAAACACGGCGATGCCGATGCTGGCGGAGATATAGGCGATCTCATTCCCCAACGAGAAAGGCTGGGCCAATCGCTGCAAAATGCTGTCGGCAATCCGGTCGACGCTTTCGGTGTGTTCCAATTCGCCCAGAATGATTGTGAACTCGTCGCCGCCGAGCCGGGCAATACTGTCGGAATCACGCACGCTTTCGCACAGGCGGTGTGCGGCTTCTTTCAACAATACATCGCCCATGAAATGGCCCAGGCTGTCGTTGACATCCTTGAACCGGTCAAGATCCAAAAACATCAGCGCGACTTTTTGGCTGTGGCGTAAAGCTTTTTTGATTTCCCGGTCCAGACGGTCCAAAAACATATTGCGGTTGGGCAGACTGGTCAGCGGATCGAAATTGGCCTGGCGCCAGATCAATTGCTCGGATTTTTTGCGCTCGGTAATATCGGTAATCAAAGCGACCCGCCGATGCACGCCGCCGGTTTCGTTATAAATGGAATTGACCGTTACCCAGTGGACGCAATCCTCCCCGTTTTTGCGGCGGCCGCCGATCTCTCCGGCCCAATGCCCCTGAGTATTGGTTACCCGCAACACGGTTTTGAAAAAAGCCTGATCGTGCTGTTCCGGGCTCAGGCCGGTGAACGAACGACCGATGACTTCGTCGGCGGCGTAACCGGTTACTTTGGTAAAGGCCGGATTCACGGTAATGATCAGCCCGCTGCCGTCGGTCACCAGCATCGCTTCGCTACTGTTCAGGTAGACCAGCGAAGCGAGCTGCATTTCCTGTTCGGCCAATTTGCGCGCCGTGATGTCATCGTAAACGCCCAGCACCCCAATCGGCCGGCGCTGGGCGTCGCGTAGCGGGACTTTCGAGGTCTTCAACCAGACGGTATTGCCGTGCGGATCGATTTGAGCTTCCTCGTAATCCAGTTTCGGCGCATTGCTCCGGATGACCTGCAGGTCGTCGGCCCGGTATTTGTCGCCGAAGTCGCGCCAAGCCAACTCGCTATCCAGTTTGCCGATTAATTGTTCCGGCCCGGACAAGCCCGCGTCGCGGCTGAAAGCGATATTGGCGCCCAAGTAACGCGAATCCAGGTCTTTCCAAAATACCCGGCTGGGAATGGTATCGATCACGGTTTGCAGCATATCGACCGACTCCGCCAGCCGCCGCATCGCCTCCACCCGGTCGGACACGTCGTGCAACATCAGAAAATTGGTGGCGGCCGGCGTGTTGTCCAGCACCACGTTATTGACCAATACCGTGTGCAGGCTGCCGTTCTTGGCACGGACCGCCAACTCCTGCGGCGGCGACAGTTCGCCGGATTCGTCGTAAAGCCGGCGGTATTCGTGCCAGCGGCCGATCACTTGCTGGCGGTACTCGGCATCGGGATGCGCCAACCACCACCACTCGGCCAAACTCGGAATATCGCTGCGGTCGTAACCGAAAATTTTGACGAAGGCCGGATTCAAATAATCGATACGCCCCTGGGTATCGTAAACCACGTAAGCCACCGGCGATTCGTCAATGATGGCGTGAAACCTGGTCTCGCTGGCCGACAAGGCTTGGTGAGCCGCGAACAGACGTTGATAAGGCCGTTGCACGCTCGACACGAATATCGAACGGTAGATAAAGGCATAGGCAAAGACTTTGTAGACGTGGCCGAGCAAAATGTACAAATCGGCGACGCTGGTATAAAAGGTGACGAACAACTCGCTCATCGCCATGACCGCGGCGGCGGCGGCCAAACCGGCGGCATCGCAGTTACGGCGCCAACCGGCCTGATAAACGAATACCACTGCGATCAAGCCGTACAGGGCTGCCAACAGGTACTCGCTATTTTTCTTGAACGGCGTCAGGCCGGTAGTTTCGTCGAAGGTGGCCGGCAACCGGGCCTGATGGAAAAATACCAGCCAAGCGCCGACGCCGCACAGGCCGATCACGCAAACCAGCACGGACCAGCGAAAGGCCGGGGACAATAGACGTTTGCACGGTACCGCGCAGGCAATTAACCCCACTGCGGCAAGGCCTCTGGCCATCAGCCAAAATGCAATCGCTTTTTCCGCTCCGCTCTCGCTGACGAACGCCGGCATGCCTTTGAAAGACAGGGTATGCAAAAAATCCAGCAAGGCGACGCCGAGAAAACAGCACGCCATCACCACGAATCCGCCCGAATTTTCTTTTTGGTAGACGCTCCAGCCCACCGCGAACACCGACGCGGAAATTACGATGGAAACGCCTTCCATCAGATTGTGGGTCGACAACGAATGCGGCTGAATTTGCCGGGCCAACTCGGCGACGGGAAGCGTCAGGCTGGCAAGTTGAATCAGCAACAAGCCCATAACCGATACCAGCAAATGCCCAACGGCTTGCGGTTCTTTGCTGATGGCTTCGGTCATCTTGGGTCCCGGATCAACTACGGCGAAAATTTAATTGGCGGTGGTGCGACGATTAACAGACTGAGAAAACTAAAGCCACCGGCAATACGCCGTAGCTGAACTGAATTTTAACCGTAAATCCGTTTTGCTTGGGGATTTTGGCAAACGCCGGTTCCAAGCGGCTCGCGCCCGACCAACCCAACTCTTATTTACCCGCTTGAACCGAGTATCGGCCGGCGGTTTTTGTAATTGGCCGGCAATTAGGCCAAAATGAGCGGCCGACATCGGCTTACCAAGACTACCCTCGTTTCGCGAGTACCCGGCCATGGCCTTATTTTCTTACAAAGTTGTCAACAATCTGGGCGTCACCGAAGAAGGCGTGCGCGACGCTGCCGACGAAAGAGCGTTGCTGTTGGAACTGCAAAAACAGGGCTTGGTGCCCATCCGTATCGAGCCGGCAAAAGACAAGACTTTTCTCGGTTTCAAACTCAAATCCGCTGCGGTCAGACTGTCGCAAAAGGAAATCGGTATGCTGACCGGCGAACTGGCAACCTTGCTGGAGTCGGGCTTGCCGTTGGATCGCTCGTTGACGATCTTGATGCAGCTGACCGAGGAAAATCCGAAACTGAACAAACTGGTCGGCGAGGTGCTGGAAAAAGTCAAAGCCGGCAAAGCCCTGGCCGATGCCCTGGAAAGCCAGAGCGGGGTATTTTCCCGATTTTATTTGAACATGATCCGGGCCGGCGAGTTGGGCGGCAATCTGGGCGGCGTACTGCAGCGGCTGGCCGAATATCTGGAGCGGTCGCAGGAACTGAAAGACACGGTCAGCACCGCGCTGATTTATCCGGCAATCCTGTTGGTGATGTCGCTGGCCTCGCTGTTCGTGATGCTGACTTTCGTGGTGCCGCAATTCAAGGAAATGTTCGACAGCGCCGGCCAGGCGTTGCCGGTGCCGACCCAAATCGTGGTCGGATTGGCCGAATTTCTGCAGCGGTATTGGTGGGTGATGCTGCTGGCGATCGTGATCGCGGTGCAAACCCTGAAAAGCCAACTGGCCGATCCGGCCGGCAAAAAGGCCTGGGACGGCCGTTTTCTAAAAATGCCGCTGTTCGGCGAAATTGTGTTGACCATGGAAGTCGCTAATTTCAGCCGGACCTTCGGCACCTTGTTGGGCAATGGCGTATCGATTTTGAAATCGCTTGGCATCGTCCGGGAAACGGTCGGCAATACGGTGCTGGCCGACCTGCTGGAACAGGCCGAGGCGCAATTGAAGCAGGGGCGGACCATGTCCGAAGCCTTGGCCCAGCAAAACCTGTTTCCCAAACTGGCGGTGCAAATGATTAAAATGGGGGAGGAAACCGGCCGGCTGGAGGAAATGCTGATGCGGGTTGCCCTAATTTACGATAAACAGTTAAAAACCACGATACAACGGATGCTGGCGCTGCTGGAGCCGGCCTTGATTATTTCGCTGGGGTTGATGATAGGCGGCATCATCGTTTCGATACTGCTGGCGATCCTGAGCGTAAACGATCTGGCATTTTAAAAATAAAAATGGAGTCGACAACATGAAATTAACCTTGCACCGCCACCGCGGTTTTACTTTGTTGGAACTGCTTGTGGTGTTGGGCATTATCGCGATGCTGGCCGGCATCGTCGGCCCACAAGTCATGAAACATATGGGTGCATCCAAGACCAAGGCGGCCAAGGTCCAAATCGAGGACCTCGCCGCGGCGCTGGACATGTACAAACTCGATGAGGGCCGTTATCCGACCACCCAGCAAGGCCTGACGGCACTGGTGGAAAAACCGGCCGAGGCCAAACGTTGGAACGGTCCTTACCTGCGCAAAGACAAAATTCCGCTGGATCCGTGGAACCAGGAATACCACTACGTTTTCCCCGGCCAGCACGGCAAATTCGACTTGTTTAGTCTGGGCGCCGACGAAAAAGAAGGCGGTGAAGGCGAGGACCAGGACATCAACAGCTGGGAATAAATGACCGCCCTGCCCGCTTCGGAAACGGCTCCGGCCGACGCATTCCGGCGTCCGCCGCGGTCATGCGCCGGATTCACGCTGATTGAACTGGTGGTAGTGTTGCTGGTCGCCGTGCTCGGCTTCGCGGCGCTGGGCGGCAGCATCGGCTCCGGCAATAAAAGCACCCAACTGCAAGCGCTGGCCAGAGATCTGGCCAGCGCTTTACGCTACGCCCAGGGCCAGGCGCTGGCCACGCAACGCCAAACCAGCGTCGCCATCGACTTGCGCAACAACAGCTATCAAATCAGCAACCGCGACAAAGTCTATACCTTCGCCGAAGAGGTCGACGTGTCGCTGGTCGTCGCCGAAGAGGAATTCGGCGCCGACCAAATCGGCAGCATCCGCTTTTTCGGCGACGGTTCGTCGACCGGCGGCCGCATCACGCTGGAATGGGGTAACCAATTACGCCGGATCGACGTCAACTGGATTACCGGCGAAGTCAGGATATCGGATGCGGCGGCATAAAGGCTTTTCGCTGCTGGAAATCCTGGTGGCGTTTTCGATCATGGCGATTGCATTGAGCGTATTACTGCGGGTATTCGGCGCCGGCGTTAACAATGCCGTCATATCCGAGGAATACACTATAGCCGTGCAGATCGCCGAATCGTTGATGGCGCGGACCGGCGTGGAAACCCCGCTCACGGTCGGCGACAGCGAGGGCAGCGAAGGCGACAAATACGACTGGCTGGTCCGAGTGGCGCCGGCCTCGAATCAACCGGCCAGGCGCAGTCTGCGCGAACCCGATCCGAACAGCGAAACCGCCGCACAACTTTACTCGGTGCAGGTTGGTGTCAGTTGGGGGGACGGCGACCAGCGCCGTAGCGTGGAATTGACAACATTAAAATTGCAGCAAGGCCAGGGATAGTGTTTCCCCGCCAATCTAACGGCTTTACCTTGATCGAAATGCTGATCGCGATCACGCTGCTCGGCGTGATGGTGACCTTGCTGTTCGGCAGTTTGCGGATTGCGGCGCAGAGTTGGCATAGCGGCGAAACCAAAATCGACCAAGTCAACCGTAAAGCCGTGGTCTACCAATTTTTCAAACACCATTTGAGTGCGGCCCGGCCGTTGCCTGAGTTCGTCGCTGCCGAGCGCGACGACCTTCAAGCCCCCCCGAGCCGGAATTGCCCAAACTTAGTTTTCAGGGCCTGCCGCAAAGCTTGCGCTTCGTTGCCGCGCTGCCGGCCGCTTCGGCGCGCAAAGGTCTGCAAATCTTCAGCATCGAACCGGCCCGCGACCGGACGTCTACATTGAACGTCACCTTGACCCCCTACCGGCGGCAAGTGGATGCCGAGCCGGAGCCGGTGGTGTTGCTGGAGGACGTCCGCAGCTTCCGCATCAGTTACTTCGGCGCCAAGAGTCCGAACGCTGGCGACGCTCCGGTCTGGCAGGACGACTGGCTGGACGCCGAACGTTTACCGAGCCTGGTCAAAATCCATATTGCGCTCAATGACGACAGCTTTTGGCCGGATATGATCTTTCCGCTGCGGATCGACGCCGCCGCCCCGGCCGGCGATAACATCGGCCAGCAAACCTCCCTGCCCCCCGATGCCGAGTAATCCGTCCAGTCCACGCCAAACCGGAATGGCGCTGGTGATCGTGATTTGGATTTTGACGCTGCTCAGCGTGATGGCGGGCAGTTTTACGCTGACCATGCGGCGGGAAAGCGGCGTTAGTTCGGCTATGGTCGGCAACGCCCGCGCCTCGGCGCTGGCGGAATCCGGTTTGAATTTGGCCGCACAGGGCCTGCGTCAACCCGATCCGGAACAACGCTGGCGGGTCGACGGCGCGATTTACCGGTTGGCTGGCGCCGATAGCGAACTGCGAATTCGGGTTTTGGCCGAATCCGGCAAGGTCGATATCAACGCAGCCGGCGAAGAATTACTGCTGGCGGTACTGTCCTATGCCGTCGAAGATGATAGCCGGCGGCAACAACTGATGGATGCGATCATCGATTGGCGCGACGCCGACGACGAACCGCGGCCGAACGGCGCCGAAAAGAAACACTACCGCCAGGCCGGCAGATCATACCCTCCGGGCAATGCCCCCTTTCAATCGCTGGAAGAGTTGCAAATGGTGCTGGGCATGGACGAAGCCATATTCGAACGGATCCGGCCCTGGATCACGGTCTATTCCGGTCAGCCCGAGCCGAACAAAAGCCTGGCGCCGCCCGAGTTGCTGCGCATCATCGATGCCCGGCTGAAGACACAAAATATTCATGATGTATACTTGGAGCGACGTCTGGCCAAACAAACCGGCGATAACGGGCCGGACGGCAATCAAACCGAGGCCGGCTTGGCGGACCAGGAACAAACCTTTACCATTAGCTGCGAAACACTGCTGGCGGACCAGTCAACCGCGTCAATTACGGCCGTGGTGAAGTTTGAAAACCAAGATATCGGACAAGCGCCCTACCGCATCCTGGATTGGCAGCAGGGTCGACAAGAATCGTCGCTATTCGACCCGGAAAAGGAACCCCAGTTAATCACTGTGCAAGATGAGCTTACTAACAACTAACGACGTCGATCTGAAGCGGTTTTGGCAATGGTGGAGCGGAGAGCTGGCTGCTCTGCTGCCGACCGGCCTGAAACGGCTGCTCAGCGACCGCAGCGGCGTCGCCATCTTCAGCCCCGACCAAAGCAATTTCCGAATCGATTTTCATCGGGAAACTGCAAGCGAAAACACCGTAATCTGGCAACTCGATCCCAATGCCGAGGACGCGTACCGGAACCTGAAAAATCTGAATCCCGAACTAGACAAGGCCGAGTGCCTGCTGCGGTTAAACCCCGGCCAAGCCTTGCAAAAACGCTTGTTTCTGCCTGCCGCCGCCCAAGAAAATCTGCAACAAGTCGTCGGCTTCGAACTGGACCGCTACACCCCGTTCAGCACCGAGCAGGTTTATTTTGCCGCCAACGTGCTAGGCAAAACCGAATTCGGCCAAATCGAAGTGTTGTTGGTGTTAACGCCGAAACCGCTGCTGGACGATTGCCTGGCCCGGCTGCAGGCGCTTGGCGTACAACCGGCCGCAGTCGATTTCAGTCCGGCGGCGACGGTTTATCCCGCTAACGTCCCGCGTTACACCTTGTTGCCGGAACAATACCGGCCCCGGCCAAATAACTGGGTGCGCACGGTACATTGGAGCCTGAATGCCTTGTTACTGCTGTTGCTGGTCGCCGCCTTGGCTTGGCCGGTCTGGCAGGAAGGCGAAGCCGTCGATACCTTGAAACGCCAACTGAAGACATTGGAGAAAGAAACCACTCTGATCGAAGCCCAGCAAAGCGAAATAGACGCGCTCCGCGAGCAGACCCAACGTCTGATCGGCATTAAATCCGATTCGCCATCGCTCGTTGCGGTTTTAAACGAACTCAGCGTCCTGTTAAAAGACGATACGTGGTTAACCCACTACCAATACGCCGAAAAACGTTTACAAATACAAGGCCAGTCGCCGGCCGCATCGTCGCTGATCGGGGTACTTGAAGCCTCGCCCTACTTCAGTAACGTCAGTTTTGTCTCACCGTTGACGCAAGACAAGGCAACCGGCCGCGAACGGTTTCAAATCAGCATGGATGTCGCCGCGCCGAAGCCGGAAGACACGGCAGCAGATGCGGAAACGCCTGCCGCGGAGGGCGACAACTCCGAGGAGGCACAGCATGAATGAAGCCCGCTATCAGCGTTGGCTGGCGTTGGGCCTGTTGGCTGCAGTGGTGCTGGTTGTGGTGTTGGCCGCCCTGTTGCCGCTGTTCAACACCTGGCTGGATTACCGGGAGCAGAAGGAAACCTTGTTATTCCGCCTGCAACGCCAGCAAACCATTGCTGCCCGCCGCGACAGCGTGGCTCAAAACCTGGATTTTCTGCATCAACAGTTTCAACAGCAAGGCTATTTGAGCGATAGCGATACCGAATCGCTGGCATCGGCGGAATTGCAAAACATCATCAAAACTGCCGTAACCGACGCCGGCGGGCAATTGACCAGCACTCAGGGATTACCCGGCAAAACTGAAGACGGTTTCATGCGGATCCTGGTCAAAGTCCGCATGAGCTGCAGCATGGAGGCCTTACGCGCCGTGTTGTACGCGCTGGAAACCAACGTCCCGCTGTTATTGGTCGACCAGCTGGACATTTCGCCGGTACGCGGCGCGCGCAACCGCAGCAATAACAAGCTGGAGCCGAGCTCGCAATTGAATGTCAGCTTTCAAGTCGTCAGCTTTATGCGGGCCAAGGCGTCATGAATCGTAAGTTGTTACGCTTGCAATTGCTGACTTGCGCCGCACTCGGCACCGGCCTCGGCGGCGAGTGGCTGGTCAGCCGTTATGCGGCGCAGGAACTCGACAGCCAGCTGGCGGCCCGAGACCAAATCGGGTTCGAGGCCGAACAACTACCCGCTATCGCTGATTCCCCGCGCCCTATCGACAGTTACAGCGATATCGTCGAGCGGCCGATTTTTATCGAGGGGCGCCGGCCGCTGGTCGAAACCAAAGCCAACGACCCCATGCAGAACAGCGACACCAGCCAGATCGACGACTGGTCGCTGATCGGTGTTTACGATAAGGGCGGCAAACCGACCGCGCTGTTCAGCAAGCGTAACGAAGCGCGGAAATTCCTGAAGATCGGCGAAGAACAAAGTATATCCGGCTGGCAATTGAAACAGATTCTGGCCGACCGGGTCATCCTGCAACAAGCCGGCCAGGACAAGCCGGTCATGTTGCGCAAACCGCGAGCACAAATCAAACCGCCGCCCGGTAAACCCGCGCCCCGGCCTCCGGCGCCGGCCAACGTCAATGCCAGACCGATTGAACAAGCACCCAATGAAATACCCGAGACACTCAATGACAACTAACAAAATTGGCGTTCCCCCGATGTTGGTGTTGGCGCTGTCCATGGCCGGCTGCGAGTATATCGGCCCGCAGTTGCACCAAAAATTGCCGATTGCCGACAACCAACGGATCGGCGACGATCAGCCCATTCCGGAGCTGGCAAATGCGGATAAATCGGCCGAGAACCGGACCACCAAAGTCGAATTGTTCCCGAACGGTGAAGCCAGCATTACCGCCCACAATACGCCCAGTACCGCCGCCAAATCCGGCGCCAAAGGTGAATACAGCCTGAATTTCGACGATGCCGACCTCGGCGAAGTCGCCAAGGTGATCCTGAGCGACATCATGGGCCGCAATTACACGATCAGCCCGCAAGTCACCGGCAAGGTCACCTTGCAAACCTCGAAGCCGCTGACCAAGGACGAGCTGCTGCCGACTCTGGACATGCTGCTGGGTTTGAATAACGCCGCGTTGACCGAGCAAGGCGGAATGTATCTGATCAAACCGGCCAACGAGGCCTTGTACAGCAGTTCGATCAATTCGTTGACCAGCGCCAAAATGCCGAACGGCTACCAGGTGCGCATCATCCCGGTGAAAAACGTGGCCGCGACCGAGCTGTCCGAGATCCTGAAGCCGCTGATGCCGGAAAAGTCGGTTTTGCATGTCGACCCGAGCCGCAATATTTTATTGGTGGCCGGGTCCGGCAACGAAGTCGCGCGAGCGATGGAAGTGGTCAATACTTTCGATATCGATATCATGAAAGGCCGCTCCTTTGCATTGTTCACCCCGGCCAATGTCAGCGCCGGCAAGATTATCGAAGAACTGGAACAGATTTTTAATAACAAGAAAGCCAAGGACGAAGAAGCCAGTTTCTTCCGTTTCATCGAAATCGAACGCCTGAACGCGGTATTGGCTATTACTCATCAAGCCAATTACCTGAAAGACATTGAAAACTGGGTGTTGCGGCTGGACCGGATCAATCCGGCTGCGGCCGGCGGCGTCAACGTCTACCGTTGCCAGCACGTCAGCGCCGGCGATCTCGCCGACACCTTGAGCGGCATTTTCGGTAGCGGGGTGCAACGCAGCAGCAAAGCCTCGATCGCTTCGGGCCGCAAATCCCTGTCAGCGACCAACAAAAGCTCCAGCGGCACTTCGTCAAGCGCCAGCAGCATGGGCGGCAGCACCGGCAGCAACCGGCAACAGGATTCCGCCAGCGAACGAACCCTGAGCGACCGCACCGACCGTTCCGCCAACCGCAGCTCCGGCGCGCTCGGCGGCAGTTTGAGCGGCGGCAGCGGCGGCGGTAACAATAACGATATGCCGAACGTCAAAATCCTGGCCGACGAAGGCAATAACGCCTTGATTATCGTGGCTACGGCGCAGGAATATGCCGTGATTCAGCGTGTGCTGAAACAACTGGACGTGTTGCCGTTGCAGGTATTAATCGATGCGACGATCGTTGAGGTAACTCTGAACGACGACCTAAAATACGGTATTCAATGGTATTTCAGCCACAACAATGGCGGGACAAATCAGATCACAGGCGGCTCAAACCAAGGGCTCAATGCACTAGATCTGGCAGAAGAAGCGGCAAAAGCCTTTTCTACAGGCGGTTTTACCTATGCGTTTTCAAGCGGCTCTAAAGACATCCAGGCAGTATTGAATGCGAGCGCAAAAAACAATAACGTCAACGTGATTTCATCGCCATCTTTAATGGTATTGAACAACCAGGAAGCATCCATCAAGGTTGGCGATTCCGTACCTATCCGTTCATCCGTTTCTACCAATTTGACATCTGGTGGAGCCAATAACACCCCTATTCAAACCAGCTCGATTCAAATGATCGATACCGGGGTAAATTTATCTGTCAGACCTCGAGTCAACGCCGGCGGCTTGGTACTGATGGACATTTTACAAAGCGTCAATCAAGCAATTAAGACGACCACTAGCGATACCATTGACTCGCCTACGATACAGAAACGGGAAATCGAAAGCAGCGTCGCCGTACAAAGTGGAGAAACCATCGTACTAGGCGGCTTGATCAGAGAAAATAATGACTATTTGCGAGACGGGGTACCGCTATTGCACGAAATTCCGTTAATAGGCCCGTTATTCGGCGGCACCACCCGAAATAAAGGCAAAACCGAGCTGGTAGTGCTACTGACCCCCAGAGTCATGAAAAGCCGCCAGGACGCACAAGACATTACCAAGGAGTTCAAACGCAAATTGTCCGGCATCTATTTTCAAGAACCGTTCGAGGTCGATGTCGAGAAGGTCGAACCCAGCGAGCAATAACGCTACCGCATAGCGGCAATCGCTTTATGAATCCGATCTCTCCCGACCGCTTGATCTCGTTTTGGTCTGCCGCCCAGCTCGAGGCCAGCGCAGTGATACTGATGAACATCGTCGGAGCCCTGTTGTTGGGCATGGTGGTCGGTTACGAACGCTCCTATCACGGCCGCGCTGCCGGCATGCGCACCTACGGCTTGGTCTGTATGGCCTCGGCGGCGGTTACCGTCATCGTCGGTTACCCGCAATTCTGGTTCGGCGGCTTATTGCCGCTGACGGCGACGGCCGATCCGACCCGGGTGATTCAAGGCATCGTCACCGGTATCGGCTTTCTCGGCGCCGGCGTCATCATGAAGGAAGGCCTGAATATCAGCGGGCTGACCACCGCAGCGTCGATTTGGGCCTCATCGGCGATCGGCATCCTATGCGGCGCCGGCTTTTATCTGGCAGCGATCGTACTGGCCTTGATCGCGTCGGCGACGATGATCTGGGGTGGCTGGATCGAAACCGTACTCCCCTCCAGGCACGCCATTGCGGTTTTGCTACGTTTCAAATCCGGCCACCGCCCGCGGCAAACCGATTTGGAACAGTTGGCCCAAATCATGGGTTACCGCCTGGCGGAAGGGTCGATTTCGATGAGCAAAGACCTGCACGGTGAAGAATGGCATTTGGTGCTGATTGCCACCGACAACCGAAAGGTATCGATTCCCGCAATCAGCGAGACGCTGGAGCAACAGGTGTTTCTGGCGGGTTACCAATTGTCTTTTGCCCGCAACTGATTTGCTAGAGCAGCTGCGGCCAACACCAAGTTGCGATTTTTACTTCAGTACGTCTTTCACGCATTGCCTGATGAAGGCTTCTATCGGCAGATTGTCGTTGACATAGTTGTTAAACAAGCCGCTGACATCGACCGGATCCAAGTAGGCGTAGACGCCGCAGCCGGTGGCGGCAATAAATTGGTGGCTGAGGTTTTCAATGAACATGGTCCGGGCATAGCCAAGTTCGGTCATTTCGTTCAATGCTTGCATGGCGCTCACCGTTGGGTTGATGGAACTCACCAACCCTGCAGCATAGGCTGGGCCAAACGCTCAAGTTTTATTGGCTTTCAACCATTTGCATCCGGTCTGACGCGCCGAAAAGACCGCAGTGCTTCGAGACTCCTGCCACAATTGTCAGACAGCTTACACACTGTGGCAGCCAACTGTCAGGCGAACGCCAAGCAGGTTTCGGCCAATCTGACCCAGTAACTGGCGCCCAACGCCAAAATGGCGTCGTTAAAATCGTAACTGGGATTGTGCAACGTACACGGCCCGGCGCCGTGGTCCGCTAACCGGTGGCCGCCGTCGCCGTTACCGATGAAGCAGTAACTGCCGGGTACGCGTTGCAGCATGAAGGCAAAGTCCTCGGCCCCCATGGTGGGCTGTTGTTCGAAAACCTGTTCGTCGCCAACGATGCCAGCCATGACTTTCCGGGAAATTACGACTTGCTCTGCATGATTTACCGTTGGCGGATAGCTGCGGGTCAATTCGAAATCGCCGGTCATGCCGTGCGCCAAACAGGTATGGTGGACGATTTCGGCCATGCGCGCTTCTATCATATCCAGCAGTTCGGCGGAAAACGTCCGCACCGTACCGGCCAGTTCACAACGTTCGGCAATCACGTTGGTAGCGTCGCCGATGTGCATCATCGTCACCGAAATCAGCCCCGCCGCCAACGGATTGGTGTTACGCGTCAGAATAGTTTGCAGCGCTAAAATAATTTGCGCGGCAACCGGTGTCGGGTCCAGGCCCAAATGCGGCAGCGCGGCGTGGCAACCTTTGCCGTTTATCGTGATCCGGAAGGTATTTAATGAGGCCATCACCGGCCCCGGGCTGACCGCAAAACTGCCAGCCGGCAACCCAGGCCAATTGTGCATGCCGAACACGGCCTGCATTGGGAAGCGCTCGAACAAGCCGTCACGGATCATGGCGTCGCCGCCACCGCCGCCCTCCTCTGCCGGTTGAAAAATCAGATACACGGTGCCGTCGAAATTGCGCTGCTTGGCCAAATAGCGTGCGGCGGCCAGCAGCATTGCGGTATGGCCGTCGTGGCCGCAGGCGTGCATTTTGCCGGGATAAACCGAGGCATGGGCGAAGCGGTTTTGTTCCTGGATCGGCAATGCGTCCATATCGGCTCGCAGGCCTATCGCATTTTCCGAAAGACCGGACTTGACGATGCCGACTACACCGGTTTTACCCAAGCCGCGGTGGATGGGTATCCCCCATTCCGTTAATTTTTCTGCGACGAAATCGGCAGTGCCAAACTCCTGAAAGCAAAGTTCAGGATGAGCATGGATACGCTGCCGCCAAACGCTGATTTCGCCGGCATAGTCGAAGATTTCGGCAACGGCACCGCCAAATCGGCCGTTTCCGTTACTTGGATGGGTCGAGTTATTCGATTCTGGCATGGTTACGAAGGGTGCTGCAGTGGCAAAGCCTTAGTCTAACACTTGGCCGGGGTTGGATTGCTACCGCACAAATCTGGCGGCCGGACAAAAAACCGCCGCCGCTTAGGCGGCATCCACTTTGCGCAGTTTTTCCACTAACGTGGTCCTGCGCATATTCAGCAATTTGGCGGCATGGGCGACCACGCCATTGCACTCTTCCAAGGCTTGGCGGATCAGTTCGTTTTCCAAGTCGGTCAAGTATTCCTTTAAATCGATGCCTTGCTCCGGCAATTGCACCGTAGCCTGGCCCTGTATCGGCTTGGCCAACGCTTCGCGTGCGGCCGGCCGGACCACATGGATATCAGGTTCCGGCAGCTGCAATTGAACCGTGTCGGGCACTTCGTACGCTTGGAATTTTTCCGGTAAGTCGCCGGCATCCACGGGTGAATCCGGGCTGATGATCGCCAAGCGTTCGATCAAATTCGACAACTCGCGCACATTGCCCGGCCAACTGTGTTGCATCAGGACAGCGACCGCCCGCGGCGTTAAGCTGACGCTGCCGCGGTTCGCCGCTTCCATGCGGGCAATCAAATCGTTGATCAGATACGGGATGTCTTCAGCCCGCTCCCGCAACGCCGGCACTTCAATCGGAAATACGTTCAGCCGGTAGAACAAATCCTCCCGAAAACGTTTTTCGATAATCTCCTGTTCCAGATGGCGGTGGGTGGCGGCGACGATACGGACGTCGCAGCGGATGGTTTTATTGCTGCCGACCCTTTCGAAGGTCCGTTCCTGCAATACGCGCAAAAGCTTGACCTGCATCGGCATCGGCATGTCGCCGATCTCGTCGAGAAATAAGGTACCGCCCTCGGCCATCTCGAATCGGCCCTGGCGCGAAGTCAAGGCTCCGGTAAATGCCCCTTTTTCATGGCCAAACAATTCGCTTTCCAACAGTTCGCCCGGAATCGCTCCGCAATTGACTGGCACAAACGGCTTGTCCCTGCGGGCGGATGCCCGATGCAGGGCTTGGGCGACAACTTCCTTACCGGTCCCGGACTCGCCGAGAATGAGTACGGTCGCATCGGATTTGGCAACTTGATCGATCAGTTCGCGGGTTTTCTGTACTGCTTTACTGATTCCGGCCAAGCCTTTATTGGTTTGCGGCTTGTGCGCAGTCGATTCTGGTTTGGGCAATTCGTCCAATATGTCGATGAGTGTCGGATAGACCGTCGGCCATTCCACGACTTTACTGACCAATTGTTGAATAGTACTCAGCAACTGCTGCCCATTACCGGGCTCCGCTAGCAGAATGATCGGCGTATCCTCCGTCGCGTCGGCTATCGCTTTGATCAGGCTGGCTTGGCGATCGCCACTACCGACAAACACCGCACCGAAAGCATCTTGACCGGCCAATACCGATTCGTATTGATTGCCGCTGACCGTAATCACCCGGTATTCCAAAAACCGGAGCACCGTTTCGACTTGTTGTGCGCGATTAAGGTTATCGTCAACCAGCAAAATTTCCGGCAATGCCATGCGTGTGTTCTCTGAAACTACTTGGATACGAAGGGAGGGAACAATCGAATTTCAAGTTAAGCATCGAAGTCCGGGATTGTCAAAATCGCCGGATTTCAGCCGATTGCGCCGTCTAGTTGATGTAGTTTAGTTCAATCTCCGGCAAATGCTTCAGATCGGCACGCGGTTTTCAGCTTGACAAATTTTGCCCAGCATAGAAACTAAGCTCTTGTTACACAACCCAGAGTACGTTTGTTTTGAACGAAATTTCCCTAAGTATACTATTCGGTATACTGGCGGTATTATTGTTGATATCCGCATTTTTCTCGGGCTCTGAAACAGCGTTGATGACGCTTAACCGCTATAGGTTGCAGCACCTCGTCAAAAAAAAACATAAAAGCGCCGTTAAAACCCATCGCCTGCTAAAACGGCCGGAACGCGTGCTGGGCCTGATTTTAATCGGTAACAATTTCGTCAATATTCTGGCTGCTGCGCTGACGACGGTGATTGCAATCCGGATTGGCGGTAATCAGGCCATTCCTACCGCGATGGGATTATTGACCTTCGCCATTTTAGTATTCTCCGAGGTTACCCCAAAAACTCTGGGCACACTAAAGCCGGAATTGCTGGCATTCGTTTCGGCTTGGATTTATCCCCCGTTATTGAAATTGTTTTATCCGGTGGTATGGACCATCAATTTGATATCGAGCGGCCTGTTACGTATTTTCGGGATCAAACGTAAAAAATTGGGCGAAGTTGCCGAGCCTTTGAATAAGGACGAGTTGAAAAGCCTAGTGTCTCAAGCCAACCACCAACTGCCGGCCCGCTACCGCAATATGCTGATGAGTATTCTGGATCTGGAATCCGCCAGCGTGACCGATATCATGACCCACCGTAACGAGATCGTCGGTATCGATTTGGAAGAATCGATCGAAGATATCATTCGCCAGCTCCAAGCCAGTCCACATACCCGTCTGCCGGTTTACAAAAAGAATATCGATCGGGTGATCGGATTTTTGCATATTCGCACCGCCCTATCCCGCATTAGCCACGCCGATTTAGATAAGCAAAGCATTGTCAACAGCTTGGCCAAGCCGTTTTTCATTCCGGCCAGCACGTCGATTCATAAGCAAATGCAGATTTTCAAGGCGGAAAAATTGCGGATCGGCTTGGTAGTCGACGAATATGGGGACGTATTGGGACTGGTTACGCTCGACGATCTGTTGCAGGAGATCGTCGGCGAGTTGGCGATAGAAGAACCGGATATTAAAGCGCAAAAAGACGGTAGTTACTTGGTCGATGCCGGTGTTAGCATCCGTGAGCTAAACCGCGTCACCCAATGGGATTTGCCGACCGAAGGTCCAAAAACCCTCAACGGCTTAATTATCGAGTATATGGAAACCATCCCCGAGCCCGGCACCAGCATTAAGCTCCACGGCCACGTCATTGAGATCGTCAAGCGCGACGATAATGCAATCAAGTCGGTTAAATTCAAACCGGTCGGTTAATTTCTTCGGGCAAAAAAAAGGCGATTACCAGTGGATAATCGCCTCAGAGCAATAGGAAGAAATATAACGCAACTTTTAGCTGTCAAACCAAACCGAAAAAGTTAGGTTAATAATAGTTGGCGGATTGTCGATTTTAAATGTGACATATTGTCGCAGTTTGTGGTTTTGAGCCAACAAACTGTGACGCACTCCGTGATTTTTATCTAAGCCAGCCTTTGCGTTTGAAATATACGTAAGGCAATAGCACAGAAACAGTCATCAACCCCAACGCAAACGGGTAACCCAACATCCATTTCAATTCTGGCATATACTCGAAATTCATACCGTAAATGCTGGCGATCAAGGTAGGCGGCAACATTGCCACCGAAGCGACCGAAAAGATTTTAATAACCTTGTTTTGGTTGATATTAATAAAACCGACGGTTGCATCCATCAAGAAATTGATTTTGTCGAACAGAAATGCCGTATGGCTATTCAAGGACTCGATATCGCGCAAGATTTGCTGTGCATCTTCCAACTGGGTCGGATTCAACAATTTACGCCGGATCAAAAACGACACGGCGCGTTGGGTATCCAGCATATTGCGGCGGATACGACCATTCAAATCCTCTTCTTCGGCAATATCGGTCAATATCTCGGCAGCTTCTTCGTCGCTGATATCCTGGCTTAGTACTTTTTTACTGACGCTCTCCAGTTGCTCGTAAATATTTTCCAGCGCGTCGGCCGAATATTCAGCCTCGGCACCGTACAAATCCAGCAGCATATCCTTGGAATCCGAGACGAAGCCTGGCTGTGTTCTCGCCCTTAAGCGCTGGAGCCGAAATACCGGCAACTCCTCGTTGCGTACCGAGAACAGCATGTCGCCCGACAAAACGAAGGCTACCGGCACGCTGCGCGATTTGCCCTCCCGGTCCAACAAAAAATCCGAATGGATATGGATTTCATGCTGGTCTTCGACATAGAACCGGGCGCTGGCCTCAAGATCGGTCAAATCCAGCGGATCGGGCAATTCCAAGCCGAAATGCTGGCCGATCAGTTGGCGCTGGGCCTTGCTCGGCGCCAATAAGTCGATCCAGATCGGTTTGATTTCGTACAAATCATGGCGACAGGTGATCGCCACTTTGGATAACCGGCCCTCGACCAGTTCGAACGCGCTCATTTGGCCGACGCCGCAATGCGGCTCTCGGTCGCCGACCAATTGTTCGCGTAAGGTATCGGAAAGCTCCCACAACACGTCATCCTGCCGGTTATCCTCCACCTGCTCCCAGACCAGGCGGGCATCTTCCAACTCCAAGGCGTGCAAGATCTGGCCGATTTCGATTGCCGTGAGTCGCGCCAACAAGCTGCGCAATTCGACCATGTGCTGCTTTTGCACCAGCGCAGTGATCAACTTGCGCCGCGGCATCGGCTGGTTGTGCAACATGCCCTCGACGAGCTTGTGTTTTTTCAAAAGGTCGTTGACCGTTTGCAGAGACAAGGGCAACTCCGGGGAAACGATTACCGAACGTTATCGGATGTTAGGCAGGTCACCGCGCCAAGCCGGCGCGGCGTTGATCGGAAGTTTAGCGTGACTATTACCGAATGGCGCTAGATCCGCCCGTACTGGTCTTCGTAGCGCACAATATCGTCTTCGCCCAGATAGCTGCCGGATTGGACTTCGACCATTTCAAGCGGAATCACGCCCGGATTCTCCAAACTGTGAATCACGCCGAGCGGGATGTAAATCGATTCGTTTTCCGACACCAGAACTTTTTCGCCGTTTTTCTCGACCCAGGCGGTCCCTTTCACCACCACCCAATGCTCGGCGCGATGGTGATGTTTCTGCACCGACAATTTTGCGCCGGGCTTGACCACGATGCGTTTGGTTTGATGCCGGTCGCCGCTGTCGACCAGGTCGTAGTGACCCCAAGGCCGATAAACCTTGCGGTGGACGTTGGCTTCACTGCGTTTGGCTTTTTTCAGTTGGTCGACGACATCCTTGACGTCTTGAACCCGGTCTTTGGCGGCAATCATCACTGCGTCGTCGGTTTCGACCACGATCAGATTATCGACGCCGATCACGGCCACCAATTTGTTGCCGGAATGGATGTAGGAATTACGGGTATCGACTGTCAAGACGTCGCCTTTGATGGCATTGCCGGTTTCGTCCTTGGCGGTGACATCCCATAGTGCCGACCAGGAACCGACGTCGTTCCAGCCCGCGTCCAACGGAATCACTGCGGCTTTGTCGGTTTTTTCCATCACCGCATAGTCGATCGAATCGGAAGGGCATGTCGCAAATATTTCCTTATCCAACCGCACAAAGTCCAGGTCCGGTTTGGCCGCTTTCAATGCTTCCCGGCACACTGCCAACATTTGCGGATTGAATTTTTCCAGTTCGCGCAAGAAACAACCGGCTTTGAACGCGAACATGCCGCTGTTCCAAAAATACTCGCCGCTTTCCAGATAGCGTTGCGCGGTTTGCAAATCCGGCTTCTCGACAAAGGCATCGACTTTATAGGCTTCGCCGTAACGCACCTCACCGCGCTTGATATAACCGTAACCGGTCTCAGGTTCGCTGGCGACAATACCGAAGGTGACCAACAAGTCCTGCTTCGCCAGTTGCTCAGCCTGCACCACCGCACGATGGAACGACTGCCGATCGGCCACGACGTGATCCGCCGGCAAGATCAGCAAGATGTCGTCCTCGGAACCAGCACTCAAGGCCGCCATGGCTACCGCCGGCGCGGTATTCTTGCCTACCGGCTCCAATATAATCGCCACCGGCTTGATACCGATCTCCCGCATTTGCTCGGCCATCATAAAGCGGTGATCTTCGTTACACACCGCGATCGGCGGCTGCAAACCGGCCAACCCATCCAGCCTGAGCATGGTTTCCTGGATCATGGTTGCACCGGAAACCAAAGGCAAAAATTGTTTGGGATATTGGCCGCGCGACAATGGCCAAAGCCGGGTTCCAGAACCGCCTGACAATATTACCGGTATCATAAGTTTTCCTTCACAAAGTTTTAAATAAGGGTGTTGCTAGTCTAACATCCGCGCGGCCTGCAGCGTCAAGCGGAGTACTGACGCGGGTCGACTGTGTCGATCCCGTTCGCCCTAATCAGCTGCAGCACGCCACGGCTATTTGTTTTAACTTGTCACGCGCCGTATCCAATTCTTGATTAGCTAGTTCTGTGTAGACCACAACCAGCAATTCCGGCGCCGAATCGCCGGTTAAGCGCTTGAGCAGTTGCCACCACTTTGCCAAATAGGCATTGTCGGTATTTTTATCGCCGATGCGATACCAGCGCCATACCAATAAATCGCGCTGGCTACTGCTCAAGACCGCTTCTTCGACAACGATTGAGTAGCCGGAGCCCCAATCGACCGGATAGCCATTGTCGCGCAGCATCCGCCAAATCTTATGTTTTTGCGGGACCAAATAGTTCTGCGAGTTTACCAATTCGCCGCCTTGGCTTTCGTCGCCGAAGTTGGCGAAATAGAGGCCGACGACGGCTTGCTCGTCTTTTAAAAATGTTCTGGATTCGGCGACCACACCTTTGAAGTTCGGCTCCCAACCCCAATCCGGCGGATCAGCCGGTAACCAAGTATCGAGCGCGGGGTGGCTGAACCTCTCCAGCACTACTACATTGCTATTTTGCAAGCCGGACAGACCATGAGAAATCGGCGGCCAAATTATCAGACACACCAAGATTGCCGCGAAACCGAACCACTGATAACGGGGCTCTGAAGCCACTTCGGCATCGAACGCCCCTTCTTCTTTCACGCTGATTTCGGAGCTGTTTGGGGGGTCGTGCCAAAACGAACCAATGTAAAACAGCGCGAACATGACGATTCCGAAAAATACCCAGCCATAAACGATGTGATCCACGCCGGTCGCGAGTTTCATGCTGCTTAAATGGCCGATCATGACGATCATATAAGCGCGGAATCCGTTTGCGATGATAGGTGCCAGAAAAGAAACCGCGATAAACACTGCGCGTTTTTTATAACTGGTGTAATTCAGATAGGCGTAAACGGTTCCCAGAGTAAAAGACGATATCAGATAGCGTAAACCGCTACAGCCCTCAACCACAGACCAATTCCCGGAGGTTAGCGTAAAGAACAAGCCTTCCCGGTAAACGCTAATCCCGGTCAAACGCAGTAACGTGACGACAAAGGTCGCGGTGTAGTCCATCAGCGGCGGAATAAAGGCTTCGCCGAAAGGTACCATCAGAAACAAGAACAGAATGGGAAAAAGCATACTCGATATCACGCCGGTTCCCAACACCGCCCACAGACTGCTGATCAGGATTCCAACCACCGCCCATTGCTGTACTACCAAGACGTGGACCAAGTCTGCCACCAACCACATAAAACCACCCGCGATGGACAAAATCAGGCCAAACCAACTGAATTCCGCCCGCAAATCGCGGTATTGCCGCCGCCGCAGCCAGATCAGCCATAAACTCGTCGGCGCTACTAAATAGCCATGGGTAAAGGTCTCTGAACGCGACCAAATTGCAACGATAGATGCCCATGTATCCGCGAACACTCCCAGCGTAACCAGCGTAACCACCAGCACTCCTGCCAACGGTCTACGCCAATGTTGCGGTAAACCTGACGTATCGGTCATAAAAAAATTCTCCGCTTTTACCCGATCTAAACCACTGTTTTTGCGCATCATCACCCCGTACTGAACAAATAGACGATTCATAACACTAAAATTGGCCGCACAATGCACCCCGAATCCTTCCCGAGGCTACCACGGTTCCGCGAGACCATGAATCTCTGCTAGGATGAAAGTGTAGCCCGTTATAGCTTGCTACCGCGGCACTTTAATTATCGATTGAAAATATGGCAATTCTGTTTATTTTAGGTTTCTGGTCGGTCTGCATCGCCTGCTTATGGGTTTGGAAAAAGGATCTGTTTGTTGCAACCTGGAACGAAGCCTATTTCGCCGACACGCCGGTATTGATTGAGAGCGACGATTGGGGGCCAGGCGGCGAGTTTCATGCCGACCGGCTCAACCAATTGCTAAATATGCTGGATCAGCATAAAGACGCGGTAGGACGCAATCCTGTCCTGACTGCCGACATGGTGTTGGCGGTTCCCGACATAGAAAAAATAGCCGTTGACGGTGAATATCACCGAAAAATGCTGGATGCCGATTTTCCGGCAATCTACCAAGCACTGAAAGATGGCATCGCTCGGGATCTATTGACTCCGCAATTACACGGTCTGGAACACCTGAACGGAGCCGGTTTTGCCAGATTATGCCAGCAAAACGACCCGCGCTTAACCGCGGCCAAATCCACCTCCGACTGGTGGGACTGGGAATCACTGGATTCGCCGCTACAAGGCCATTACGTGGACGGCAGCGCATTACCGACGTCGTCGGTCGACTCGACCGAGGCGCAAAACATCATAGAACTTGCCACCGCCAGCTTCCAGCGTATGTTCGGTGCACCCAGCGTGACTACGGTCGCGCCCTGCTATCTATGGAACGACCTTATCGAACAACGGTGGCGCGATCGCAATATCATTGCAATTCAAACTGCAGGCTACCGTTGCACCGGCCGCGACCAATCCGGCGGATATCAACAGGATCCGCCGATTATCCGGGTCGGGAACAAAAACCGTTTCGGCCAATTTTATCTGGTCCGCAACGTCATGTACGAACCCGTTGACGGTAAAAACACCGTAGCGAGCGCTGTGGCTGAGGCTGAAATCGCTTATCAGCAAGCAGCGCCGATCAGTATCTCGACTCATCGTTACAACTTCACTCGTTCCGAAACAGAATGCAACGATGCGATTGCCGGGCTGGATCAGCTGATGTCGGCTATTGCCGGGATGTTTCCGCGAGTCCGCTTTCTGTCCTCGGCCGAACTCGGGGAATCACTAGTTGATCCTTCGCCTGAAATCACCAACCGTTTTAACGGCAAGCTGTGGCCCGGCCTGAAGATGGCGAGCGGTCACCGAAAATTGGGCGCATTCTTATATCGTCTATACTATCGTCATCGAAAATTGGCCTTGATCGGATACGTCACGGGACTAAGCCTTCCTGCTTGGGTAATCTGTAAAACTGGACTCAAATAAGGGTAACCAAGAAAACTAATGAAAATCAGCGCAGTCATCCCGGCATACAACAGCGCCAAGTTCATCAGTGCCGCCGTCGCCAGTATTCAGGCCCAGACCGAGCCCGTAGCGGAAATCATCATTGTCGACGACGGTTCGACCGACGAAACTGAAGCGATCGTGCGAGCGTTGCCCGGAAACATTACCTACTACAAACAAAAAAACCAGGGGCCATCCGCCGCCAGGAACAAAGGCATTGAACTGGCAAGTGGAGACTGGATCGCATTTTTGGACGCCGACGATCAATGGGTCCCCAACAAAATTGCGCTGCAAAAACAGATTCTGATCGCACATCCAGAATTGAAACTAGTAGCCGGCGATATGGCTGAGATCGATATAGACGACAACATTACAGTCAAATCGGTACTAGCCAAGCACCAACTGTTTGATTATTTTCATCACTTGGCGGGTTGCCCAATACCGAACGCATTGGCCAAACTTGTCGAAAAAAATTTCATTCCTACAGGTACCGTCCTGATTGACCGTGAAACTATCATTTCATCCGGGCGATTCAATCAAGAAATTCGTTTTGGCGAAGACTTGGAGATGTGGGCAAAAATTGCTGCCGTTCATGCTATCAGCTGTGTGCCCGAAGTACTGATGCTACGCCGCCAACACGGCAACAATGCTACCCAAGCAAACCGGCCCATGTTGGCAGACCTAATCAAAGTCATGAACTCGATCCGCGAATTTGCTGGGCCGCAATTAAGCGCTCAGGGAATAGACGCTAATTTAATGGTAGCTAACGCGTATTGGTCGCTAGGATATTGGTCTTTTATTAACATGGAACACGACCAAGCCCGAGTGAATTTTTTAATAAGTATGAAACAAAAATTCACGCTCCGCTCTCTGAAGTATTTAACGTTAAGTAACCTACCCAAAGACTTGATAATAAAATTACGTAGTTTAAAACAAGAATTAAATTAACTCACTAAATTACATTTTAATTATAACAGCCCATAGGACATTCCGGTTAAATGAACGGCGCAGTCAAACCTAAACGCATATTATTCGTTGAAAATGGCATTGGCTATGGTGGTGCCGTAATTTGTCTGCGCCATTTAGTGAGATGTCTTGATCGTAGCCAATTATATCCGATCGTTGTTACTGGACGCGCAACTGCCCAATACCAAGAAATAGCAAGCGAGGCCGTTTGGAAACATATAAAAGACCGCCATTTCGACATTAGCGCATGGCGTGCTTTAGTAAAACGCAAACCAGTGTTTGCAAGCAATCGATATTTAAGATTTATCGCCACGCAAATCATCGCTCGCGCTGATGATTTGCTCAATTTTATGCCGTTTTTTTTGCAACTTCTCTGGATTGCCTGGAAGTTTGAAGCAGACCTGATTCACGCCAACAATGACCCAGTTTGCAACCGCGCCGCTTTGCTGGCCGCTAAAATTTTGCATAAACCGTGTGTTTGCCATGTGCGCGAAAACCCTAATTATTCCAAATTGGCGGGCTACCTTTACAAAATTCCGGACCACTTTGTATCTGTTTCTAACTGGGTCGCTCACAGAATGACTTCTGAACTAATGGTTGCCCGGGAAAAAATAACCGTAGTTTATGATGGGATAGAATTACAAAAACTCGATTTAAAGGCTGACGGCAACACATTCCGTAAACAATTTGATATAGACACCAATGATTTTGTAGTCGGACTGGTAGGATTACTGATTCCCTGGAAAGGCCAGGAATTATTTTTGGATGCCGCCAAAGAGCTATCTGATAAAATTCCAAATTTAAAAATGGTAATTATTGGCGGTACACCGGAAGAATGCTCTAATTATGAAGAAATGTTGAAAAATAGAGTCAATAACGAAAACTTAAAAAATTTTGTTATTTTCACCGGCCATATCGGGCAAATGGAACGCGTATACAACGGTTTAAATGTGGTCGTGTCGGCATCGACAGCGCCTGAACCGTTAGGCACAGTAGTGATCGAGTCCATGGCAATGGGCAGACCTTTAATCGGCCCGAACCACGGTGGCGGCGCGGAAATGCTGGACAACGGAGAAACGGGGTTGTTATTTAGCGCCGGTGACTCCGAAAGCTTTCGTAATGCGGTACTCGAACTTTACCAAAAACCTGACTTGGCCGAGCGGCTTGGGGAAAACGCGCAAGAAAAGGCGTTTAAATTATTCTCTATAAAAACTCATACAACAAGTATAGAGTCAATTTACTTTAAATTACTGAAACAGTAGCCATTTTTACAACTTATAAAGCTTATACATAATGAGAATTATAAAGTTTGCCAAAAAATCATTAAAAACATTTATGCTGTGTATCGGACTTTTACCGATCATTGCTAAAGCAGAATTTCCTCAAACAGATTTAGATTATATGGGGCTGCCTATTTTCTGCAAAGAAATGCATCAGGAAGGTGCCCAAGGCACGCCAAGAGCCTTGATGTGGGAAAAAAGGCTGGCAGGCAACGGCGGTATTCACCATTATTGTGCAGGATTGTTTACCTATAACCTGGCCTGGAAAACCAACAACCGTGCGGAAAGAATGAGTTATCTGAAACAGGCCATCAATGAAATGGTTTTTCCGTTTAAGCACGGTATGGTGTCGGATTTTGTATTGATCCCTAAAATGTACTACGACATCGGCAAAGCATACGAAGGATTGGAGGACTACAAAGCGGCTATCGACAACTATCACAAAAGTATCGAGCGTAGCCCGAAAACCTGGATGCCTTATGCAGCGCTAGGCGATATATATATCAAATTGAACAGACCTAACGAGGCGATCAATATACTGGAACAAGGCTTAGAAAAGAAACCGGATTCTAAGCCTCTATTGAAACGTCTTTCTAAACTGAAAAAAACCCAAAAAGCTGATTAATATACCTTATAGCTCATACCATTCGAGATGTTCAGAATAATCAAAAACCTTTATAACTATAGAGAGCTAATAGCCGCTCTAACTTACAAAAATATAGTTATTCGCTACAAACAGGCTTACCTTGGCATTTTATGGGCGGTACTAAAACCAGTTATGCTGATGTTGGTATTCACGCTAGTCAAGGGTTTCGTAGGTATTGAGACAGGTGGATTACCTTACCCTTTAATTACCTTTGCGGCATTAATACCTTGGGTCTTTTTTCAGGAATCCGTTTCCGAAGGTGTAAACAGCGTCACCTCGAACGCAGCCTTAATTAAAAAAATATATTTCCCAAGGGAAATTTTTCCGTTGACAGCAATGGTGACCAAACTAGTAGAACTAGTTGTTAGTTTTGTAATACTGGCCGGAATGATGATCTATTACAAAATTTTGCCTACTATATATGCTTTCTGGCTGCCGGTTTTTGTGCTGTATACCATGGTAGTGGCTTTGACGATCAGTTTTTTCGGCGCAGCGATGAATGTCTACTACCGCGATATCGCGCAAGCCATACCAATCGGCCTATCGTTATTGATGTACGGCTCACCGGTGATTTATCCCTTAAGCCTGGTTAAAAAGAAACTACTTATAGAGCAGGCAGCCGGAGAGTGGTCGGAGAAGTTGTATACCCTTTACACTATAAATCCATTAGTTGGAATAATCGATGGTTTTCAGCGCACACTAATTGGAGCATCTGACCCGGATTTTCAAGCACTTTACCCAGGTTTGATATTAACTTTGTCTGTGCTTCCTTTTAGCTATTGGTTTTTTAAGCGGGCTGAAAATTGGTTTGCTGACGTTATCTAATAGGTCGATAACTTACTAGAATCGAAATACTCAAATTCCACTATATGGCCATTATAGAAGTCAATCATCTGACCAAAGAATATCAACTCGGACACCTTACAAGTTTGAAAGAAACTGCCGTCAACGCAATACGACGCCTAAGTTTTCAGCCTACAATTAGCCGCGAGCGGTTTAAAGCCCTCGACAATGTCAACTTTGCTATTGATGAAGGTGAAGTCGTTGGCATTATCGGACACAACGGCGCCGGAAAAAGCACTCTACTCAAACACCTCGCCAATATTAGCAAGCCTACAAAGGGCAATGTTGTGGTAAGAGGTAGTATCGCCCCGCTTATAGAAGTGGGCGCAGGCGTAAACCCAGAGTTAACCGGCAGGGAAAATATTTTTTTGAACGGTTCGATTTTGGGTATACCGAAAAAGATTATTCAACAAAAACTGGACGAAATCATTAATTTTTCCGAATTGGAAAAATTTATTGACACCCCCGTAAAACGATACAGCTCCGGCATGACCGTAAAGCTGGGGTTTTCCATCGCTACCAGTCTGGATGCGGATATTCTAATTATCGATGAAGTTTTGGCGGTCGGCGACTTAGCGTTTCAAAGGAAATGCTTCAATAAGATGGAAGACATGATAATTCATCAAGGAAAAACGGTTTTACTTGTCAGCCACAACATTCGACAAATCGAACGCATATGCAAGCGAGTGCTCCTCATGGATCACGGTAAAATTGTCGCGGATGGAAGCCCGGCAGAAATATGTGGGCTTTTTTACGCACAAAACGACGAAAAAATAAAAGAGCAAAGCCACCATTCGTCAAGCAGTGCTCGCAAAGAACATACGGATGATATCGAATTGCTATCGGTGAAGATATACAATAAAGATGGAAGTGTAACTGAAAGTATACGTACCGACGAAAATATAACATTTAAGTTACATTTTAGAGTTAATAAAGAACTTGAAAAACCCAATTTTGGATTTGGCATTCATACCACTGATTTTCTTTATCTTGCCACTGAAATCACGGAATCATTGTTTGCTGACAAAATCCTAACTCCAGGAGAATATACATTAGCCATCGACATACCTTCTTTTCCATTGCTACCAGGCGTTTTTTCAGTTCGTATCGGCGTGGATGCAGGACGTATAACTCGTAATATCTTCTATGAAGAAGGCGTTATCACATTTCAAGTAACCGCACCAGACATTGCACGCACTCAAAGCATGACGGAAGGATTTTTAGCTTTAAATGGCAAATGGAGCTTTCAGTGAAAAATCTTGTTTGAACATTCAATTTACTCCCTGTAACCGACGAATAAACAATATTGACCACTAAGCACAGAAATTCAACCTACTTTTAGATCATGACTCTTCAATGTGAACAGCTTCCTAGAATATCTGTTGTAACTCCAACTTTCAATCAGGGGGAGTTCATCGAGAAGACAATACAATCTGTTTTATCTCAAAATTATCCTAATTTAGAGTTCATAATTATCGATGGCGGCAGCACCGACAATACAATCGATATTATTAAAAAATATGAGGAATACTTAACTTATTGGGTTAGCGAGCCTGATAGAGGTCAAAGCCATGCTATAAACAAAGGCATGGCAAAAGCCACCGGCGACATACTTACTTGGCTAAATTCGGATGATTGGTACCTGCCTGGCACTCTTGAATATTTCTCTAAGACATTCCAGAACAATCCGGAAATTGGAATGGTCGTTGGCTCAGGAAGAATTGTTGATTTGTCTGGCAACGAAATTTATTACATTGAACCTAATCCAACAATCGATCTGAATAGCCTATATAGCTGGATGAATGGCGGCAATTTTTTGCAACCGTCTAGCGCATTTTCTCGCGCGGCTTGGGAGCAGGTTGGTCCGATTGATGAATCTATCCACATCGCGATGGATCTGGATTTATGGCTGCGAATGGCGGAAAATGGAATTAAATTTATCAGCACTGACAGCCTTCTTTCTGAAGCTTTAAGTCATCCTAATGCCAAAACAACAGCTTTTGAGAAACTTATGCTTTTAGATTGTGCGATGGTTATCATTCAACATGGTGGTAAAAAGCATGTCGAAAAACAACTAACAGATATAATCAATAAATACTGCTGGTACGAGAAAAATTACCAAGCAATTATCCAGAATCCTGTTATTAGATTTCTCAGACCGATTATCAAGCGATTGGCAAAAAACGAGGATCAATACTGGAGCGAATTCATACCGCCATGGGTAAAACATTAACTTTAGTTGCCGGATCGATATCTCAACAAATATAGTCTTTATCGAGTCATTTAGCGCATGAAAATACTGATCGTCTCAGACTCCTACCCAGCATTCGACCGTTCCTCATACGAACTCAGGTTTTCTCGCTTGATTCAAATACTGACGGAGTCTCACCAAGTATCGCTTTGCCCGTTGGATGTCCCTTACATGGCCAACGAATTAGGAGAGTCCGCGGTGTCGCTTTATCGACAAACTTTGGTGTCTCAAGGCGTCGGTATTTGCGATAACGGATTGGTGCCGGCCTTACAGGCCGAAAATTACGATGCGGTGGTATTCGTTCTCTATGTACTGGCGACCCCGAAAAATATTCAAGCAGTCAGAGATTGGGCGCCGACAGCGAAATTGATTATAGACTCTGTAGACGTTCAGTTCGGCCGATATATGTCACGTGCCCGATTGACTAAACAACAGAGCGATATAGATTTCGCCAATAAAGTTAAGCGGGAAGAAATTGCCACCTATAGGAAAGCTGATTTCGTTATTGTCGTTTCTGAACAGGAGCGTCAGTTATTAGCACCAGAACTCCCCGCCAATAAACTCGCTATCATTCCAAATATTCATCCTATGGGTGAATATATTCCTACTGCGGCGCGAGATAAAAACGTATTGATGTTTGTAGGCTGGGGCCAGTATGAGCCTAATAGTGACGCAGTGTTATATTTTGCCAACGAGGTCTTGCCGCTAATATTAGAACAAGCCCCTCAGGTTCGTTTTAAAGTAATCGGCGAAGGCTACCCGGAGACGGTGAAAAATCTTCACGGCGGGCCCATTGAGATTTTGGGCCACGTGCCGTCGATGCACCCTTATTTGACAGAGTCCTATATCTCGGTAGCACCTTTGCGTTACGGGAGCGGTGTAAAGGGCAAAATTGGCGAAGCGCTGTCCTTCGGCCTCCCAGTCGTCACGACCTCGATTGGGCTGGAAGGCTTCGGGCTTACTCCCGGCAAAGAAATATTGATTGGCGATACACCCAGAGAATTTGCCGATCACGTATTAAGTTTACTCAACGATCCGGGGCGGCATAGCGAAATCGGTTTATCCGGCAGAAATTTTCTGGAAAATAATTTTTCAGAAGCGGTGGTGAAAGTCAAAATTAATCAGGTATTCAGCCAGATCGATCAAACCCAGGTACCATGGTTAAAACTCAAAAGCCGCATTCTTCGTAGCTGGTTTTATCACACTCTCAATCGTTATGTGCTATGGCGATTCAATAAAACAAATTAACTCAGATGAACGGTAATTTTGGTATCAACGTTATCGGCTACGTCAGCAGTAACGTAAGCTTGGGAATAACTGCCAGGCATTTTGTAAAACTATTTTTAAATCGGCAAATTCCAGTATCGATTTTTGATATAGATTACAAGCGCGCTCCCAATGCCCGGGTGCATGAATACCAGGATCTTACAGTTGACGACCCGATACAACTGCCCTACTCGATCAATTTGTTCTTTCTATCGATGGGACAATTGCCAAACCTGTTTCTGCATCCCCCGAAGGGCTTGTTTGCCGCCAATCGTCTCAATGTAGGATTGATCTGGTGCGAAGAAACCGTGTTACCTAAACGCTTCCGGGAAGCGCTACGTTTATTTGATGTGGTACTGGCCGGATCGCACTTTGTTAAACATGTATTTGATACTAATTTATCGGATGTATTGACGCTCGACTGCATACACCCGCTTTTCCTGCCTGACGGAATTTACGCAGACCGCGCTAAATTTGAACTGCCTCACGATAAGCTTCTGTTTGTATCCAGTTTCGATCCGCATCATGACCCGGCCCGCAAGAACCCATTTGGTGCTGTCGATGCTTTCCTGCAGGCGTTTCCCGGCAACTCCGAAGCTTCGGACGCGCCGCATTTAGTCGTGAAATTAAATAACGCGGAAGTCACTACGCCGGGTTGCAACCCCATGCGATTGGTAGAGGAACTAAAATCACGATGTGCTGGTAATCCGCGTGTTCATTTTATCCCCAAGTCGCTGAGCTACCCGGATGTGTTAAGCCTGTATGCCAGCTGTGACGTATTTGTCTCTATGCACCGTGCGGAAGGACTGGGACTCGGACCATTAGAATGTATGGCGTTAGGCAAGCCTGTGATAGCAACCGCCTGGTCGGGTAACATGTCGTTCATGCGGCACACGAATTCGTGTCTGGTAGGATTTGATTTGGTGCCTTATACCGGCATGGCCGCCAATGGCCCCGACCGACTCGGCAAACGCGCAGTATGGGCAGAACCCCATATCGATGAGGCCGCCGACTGGATGAAAAAATTAGCCGCCGATCCGGGACTTCGCGAAAAAATCGGCCGCCAAGCGACTGCTGATGCTCGGGCCTATCACGCCGCGTCGGAGCAAATCGAATTTATGAACGATTTGGCGTTAATTCTGGAAGAAAAAGCGTTTTTATCACGGCGGCAACACAGCAAGCTGAGCGATACCAAGGCATTAAAAAACGCCGAAATGCAATTTAACTATTTCGGACTCCCTGGTTTTAAAAGACGATGCATCGACATGTTGGACAAACATGTAATGTGGCGTTTCAAGCAAACCCACTCAAATGGATCGGCATAACCATCTTAACAGCCAGAGCAAGCCGCTGGCTTTGCTCACGCTAACACTCGAAATTGAGCCAACCTCGTGACTATCTATTATCTTTGTCCGGAACATAACACTCCCGTAGGGGGGTAAGAGTCATATATCAGCATGTCGACGTATTGAACCGTAACGGCATCCCGGCCTACGTCGTGCACAACAATCCCGGATTTCGAGTATCGTGGTTCGAAAATAAAACGCCAATTGTGTATTGGCGGGGCTCGATCATCGATCGTCTTCACGGCAAGGTAAAACGCCGTTTCCAGCCGGATCAGGTCGTTGAGTTGCACATCAAAGGCGGCAAAAGTCGCACGATCGGCTCAGACGACATTATTGCTATACCGGAATTGTACGGACCGGATTTGGCGTGGGCTTACGGCAAAGGCATAAAAAAAGTCGTATTAAACCAAAATTGCTATCTGACCTTTAACGGTTACTCGTTGAACAAAGATCGCCTGATAAGTCCATATCACGACCCCGATACGCTTGCCACGCTGGTAAACTCGAAGGACGGCGAAGATTATTTACGTCATGCTTTTCCGGAACTATCGCTCTATCGGTTTAGACTCTCTATCGATCCTAATACCTTTTATTATCAAGAGAAAAAGAAAAAGCAATTGTGTTTTTCCCGCATCAAAAATCAGCAAGACGCGATGCAAGTGATTAACATTCTGAAGTTTCGCGGTGCGCTTGAAGACTTCGAGATCGTCCCTTTTATTAACTTGCCTCAAGCAGAAGTTGCAAGAATTTACCGCGACTCGGCCGTCTTTTTGAGTTTCGGTTATCCCGAAGGCTTCGGCTTACCTGCTGCAGAGGCTATGGCATCGGGTTGTGTCGTGATCGGCTTCCACGGCGGCGGAGGCCGGGAGTTTTTCAACCCTGAATTTTCTTATCCTATCGAGCAAGGCGATATAGTAGGCTTTGCGAAAACTGTCGAACACGTCATACAAACCTACCGGCAGGCCCCCGAAACCATGGCGCAGAAAGGTCGGCTGGCGGCTAATTTTATTCGCGAGACTTATTCATTGGCGCTTGAAGAACAAGAAATCGTGTCAGCCTGGCGAGCCATACTTGCAAAATTCAACTCTGTTTAACATTTTATGAAGACCAGTCCACGCCTTATCGCTTTTCATTTACCTCAATTTCATCCTACCCCGGAAAACGACGAGTGGTGGGGCAAAGGGTTCACAGAATGGACCAACGTCGCTAAAGCCAAGCCGCTATACCCCGGCCATTACCAACCCCATGTGCCGGCCGACCTCGGATTCTACGACCTACGTTTACCCGAAGCGCGCCACGCTCAAGCCGAACTTGCCAAAGAATACGGAATTGAGGGGTTTTGCTACTACCACTACTGGTTCGGCGACGGCCGACGCATCCTTGAGCGGCCGGTCAACGAGATCCTCGCCAGCGGCGAACCCGATTTCCCATTTTGCTTGTGTTGGGCAAATCATAGTTGGAACAACATCTGGCAAGGCACCGCTGATCGAACTTTAATCGAGCAAACCTACCCAGGCATGGAAGACCATAAACAGCACTTTGAATGGTTACTTAACGCCTTCAAAGACCCACGTTACATCACGGTCGAAGGCAAACCTCTGTTTTTGATTTTTAGTCCGATGGACGTGCCCGATCTGCAAAACGTAATTGCGTACTGGCGAGAATTAGCCGCCGCCGCCGGTTTGGCTGGTCTGTATCTGGTTGGAGTGAATTATCGAATGCGCCAGGACTGGGACCCGACCAGCGTCGGGCTCGATGCTTCGACGTGGCAGCCTTTGCCGCCAAAAGATGGTCACTTACCCACCCGATATATCATGCGTAAAATCTTGCGGTTTATTGCGGGAAAAAAATCCTCGCTGACCGTATACGACTATGCGGAGGTGATGGATAACCTGATTCGCAAATCGGCACCAAGCTTTCCGGACTATCCGACCGTATTACCAAACTGGGATAACACTCCGCGATCCAACGAAAACGGCTTAGTACTGCATGGATCAACGCCCGAGCTATTCAGGAAGCTATTACGCCAAGCGTTTGGATTAATTGCCAAAAATCCCCCCGAAAAACGCATTGTTTTTGTCAAAGCCTGGAATGAATGGGCTGAAGGCAATTATCTGGAGCCAGATCAACTACATGGCCTGAGTTATCTGAATATTGTCAAAGAAGAACTCACCCATTACGAAAACTAGTCAAGTTATAGAGTTGCCGAGTTAAACGCCGTGGCAGTAAATAACAACTCAAAAACAGGGGATACTTTTGTCTCCATAGTAATGCCATGTTTCAACTCGGCTCTCACGATCAAAAACTCCGTTGCTTCCGTTTACAACCAAACTTTTAAGAATTTCGAGTTAATTATCGTTGACGACGGCTCAACAGATAACTCCGGACAAGTCATCAACGAATTGGAAGCTACTTATCCCAATATTAAGTCGATATTCAAATCCAACTCCGGCCCGGCGCAAAGCCGTAACGTCGGAATTCAAGCAGCCTCTGGCCAATTTATTGCTTTTCTAGACTCAGATGACACTTGGCACCCGGAATTTTTAGAAAAACTTCTCGGCTGCCTAGAACAAAATCCGGATTGCAAACTTGCCTATTGCGGCTGGCAGAATATCGGCTTAGCAGCCGACCGCTGCAAGCCCTATATTCCGCCGGACTACGAAACGTCCGATAAGGCGAGTATTCTGTTAAAAAGCTGCCCTTGGCCGATCCACGCCGTCATTACCCGCAAACAAGAGATAGACCGCGTCAAAGGTTTTAACGATGCCTGGTTTACCGCAGAGGATTTTGACATGTGGTTGAGAATCGCGTTATTCGGCAAAATTGTCCGGGTTCCGGAAGTTCTTTCTTACTATCACCATAAACAAGGCGAACAGATTACCCGTAATCGCTTGCGCGCAATATTGAATCATCTTGGCGTACAAAAAGCCTTTTTAAAAGACTTTCCAGGCATCGAAGAATCCATTGGCAAGCAGAACTGCAACAAATTGATTTATGAGCAGATTTTATATCAAGCGTATGAATTATACTGGGCCGGCGAATTGGGCGGAGCCCAAATATTATTTAGAAAAGCTTTTATATCCGGCCAGTTTAAACCTACTGATCTGAAATATATTATTCCCGCTTGGTTACCGTCCGGTATTTATTTAGTTTTTATTGGCGCGTTTAGAAAACAGGCCAATCAATAAAACATTTATACCCTGGATTTTGGTCGACCAGCTTTCGCGACCACAATCGGCTGGTTTTTACTTCAATAGCAAAATGACCCGGATTACCGGAATGTGCATTAAGCAAAAAACCAGACCAAACCAATACCGAAACCATTTCCGGGATGTAAGAAAGGTGCCGCTTTCCACGGCACCTTCACGGCCCATGCGATTGACCGCTATAGGCCCGTAACCATTTCTGGCTGGGATCCCCCTATGGAATGACGGCCGGCAATTCCGAAGGGTTAGAGACGTTTATACAAGTCGGATGACCAAAGCCACCGGCGCTCTTACCGTCGGCCCCGATGTCGTAAACGATATTATCCGGGCGCTGCCCATCGCCACTGACGCCGTTTACGCCCTGAAGGTGATCCAAACCTAAATTGTTTCTGACTCGCCAAGCGATATTGTGGTCGGCACACGATGTGTCGCCGCTCAAACCGATACCGCCAATCAAGGCTTGTCCGGTCGCATATAAACCAAGACCGCCGCCAAACACATTGACACCGCCGATTTTTTTGCCGACCATCGGGTCGACCGGCGTGCCGTAAAGGCCTGAGTTACCGCCATAAGCCACTTCCGCATTCACCGGATTACTTTCCTGTAGTCCAAACAGACTACCACCAGGCTGCACCGCAGAGTATAAATTTGCGGTCGACAACGCCAGCCCCAACTGTCTGCCCGAGCCGGCCGAAGCCGAGGTAGAATCCAGGCTCAAGGAATTGGCAGTATTGGCTTTTTGGGCCGAAATCACCCGACTGGCAGGCCATTGCGCGGCTCGGTTGCCACCGGAATAAGCCACGGCACAAACCACACCGTCTCGGTTGACGATAGTGGCCCACATATGCAGATTCAAACCGCTGCTTTCGGTGCTGACGGCCTGATTCAAGGCAGCTTTTAACGCAGCGTGGCTGGGCAAGCCTTTACAAGCTGCGCCAATACCTTTGCCGCCAAAATCCCAATCTGCGAATGCGTTACCCGTATTCAACAGGGCGGCGACAGTCGCCGCAAGTACTAACTTCGAATTCATAATTTCCCCTCGTTATTTTTGTTGTTGACCATGCGTTCGATAGCTCGCTCGCACAGCCGATGGTAGCCGCGGCTCGCTCTTATGACTGGCCGCGATTTTGGATTCTAGATTGGCAAGGGCTAAGGGTCAACCGTCCGCAGGGAGGGTAGTTAGCGCGTGCGGCTATTGCAGCGCGCGGCAACCAGAAAACGCACTAAAACCAGTAATGTAAAATCAGACAGGCAATCGCGCCGGCGGCGATATCGTCAAGCATGATGCCGAGACCGCCGTCGACGTTTCGATCTAACCATTTGATCGGCCAAGGCTTCAGGATATCCAACAGCCTGAACAGGACGAATCCGACCAACAAACTCTGCCAGGATAAAGCAACGCCGAGCATGGTCACCAAGAAACCGGCGATTTCGTCCCAGACGATGCCGCCGAAATCATGTACTTGCAGCTTGGCGGCGGCACGATCGCAAAGCCTCACTCCCAGCGCAATCGCGGCTAGCGTCGCCACTAAATAAACCACATTCCCGGTTTGAGCCAAGCCCCAATACAGCGGAATGGCGGCGGCGGTACCGAATGTGCCCGGCATGAAACGGAATAGACCGGCACCGAAACCGAATGCGAGAAACAATTCAGGATCTTGCAGAATTTGCCGGGTGCTGAGTTGGCTATTGCCGTAATGATCCCTAAACAAAATGTTCATAACCCCTGGCCTGAAAATGTTCAATGCGCCCTGCCCGACGAATCCGCAGACCGGGCTCGGACTCGACGACGCCGACACAACTGCAGCCGGCCGGTACCTTTGCCGCCAATGGCGCCGGCACCGTGAAGCACAGTTCATAGTCGTCACCAGCGCTCAACGGCAACGTCCAGTCCGAACTGGTTGCGATATACTCGCCCACCGCAGTCGACAACGGCAGTTTGTCCCAATCGAGCACCGCACCGACGCCGCTTTGCTGCAGAATATGGCCCAGGTCGGCAGCCAAGCCGTCCGAAATATCGATGCAGGCGCTGGCGACGCCGCGCAACGCCAGACCGGTCTCGATTCGCGGTAGCGGCCGGTCGAACCTTTGCAAAGGTTGTTCGTTATCGAAGACCGGCAAACCTTGTTTGATCTTGAGTCCCAAGCCGGCATCGCCGATGGGGCCGCTGACGAAAATCAAGTCGCCGGGCCTGGCGCCGGAACGCAACAAGGCCTGGCCGCGCGGCACTGCACCCATGGCCTGTACCGTCAAGCTCAGCGGTCCGGAGGTGGTGTCGCCACCGACCAGATCCACCCGATATTGCCGAGCCAGGGCCAGAAAACCATCGGCAAAAGCTTGCAACCAGGATTCGTCGACTTGCGGCAAGGTCAACGCCAGCGTCACCGCGAACGGCTCGGCGCCCATCGCCGCCAAATCGCTGAGGTTTACCGCCAAGACTTTATGCCCCAAGGCATTCGGATCGACATCGGCAAAAAAATGCACGTTTTCGACCATGGTGTCGGCGGTCACGGCGATCTGGTAGGTTTCCGGCAGATTCAGTAAGGCGCAATCATCGCCGATGCCGAGTTGATTGAACGGATGTTGCAGCGCCGATCCAACAAAGAAGCGCCGGATCAGGTCGAATTCGCCCAGCGCCATCAGTCGCCGGTTTTGTGGCGTTGTTTGGCGGCGATTTCCATTGCGCGCTGCTTCTGCGCCACTTTATCCAGAATACCGTTGACGTATTTGTGGCTGCCGTCGGCGCCGAAATCCTTGGCCAGATTGACGCCCTCGTTGATGATGACCTTGTACGGGGTTTCCAGACGGTTGATCAATTCATAGGCACCGATGCGCAGAATCGCCCGCTCCACCGGATCGATTTTCTCCACCGGCCGGTCGACGAATTCGGCCAATGCGGCGTCGATCACGTCCAGTTGTTTCGGCACGCCGTGGAACAGTTCGCTGAAATAAGTTTTCTGGGCGCCTTTCAAATGTTCTTCTTCCAGAAAATAGGTCTCGATCCGGGTCAGACTGTCGCCCGACATCTGCCATTGGTACAAGGCCTGCACCGCACATTTTCTGGCGTTGGTTTTTGCCTGGCTCATTAATTGCCCTGGTTGGCGTTCAGGGCCTTGAACAGGCTGACCATTTCGATCGCGGACAGAGCGGCCTCGGCGCCTTTGTTGCCGGCTTTGGTGCCGGCGCGTTCGATCGCCTGCTCGATGCTGTCGACCGTCAACACACCGAATGCAACCGGAATATCGTGTTGCAATGCGACTTGAGCAATGCCTTTGACGCATTCGCCGGCCACGTATTCGAAGTGCGGCGTGCCACCGCGAATCACAGCGCCCAAGGCGATGATCGCATCGTACTTTTTACTGGCGGCGATGCGTTGCACCACCATGGGCAATTCGAAGGCGCCCGGCGCCTTGACCAGCGTTATATCGTTGCGGTCGGCACCGTGGCGGACCAATGCATCGATCGCGCCGCCTTCCAATTGTTCGACGATAAAGCTGTTGAAGCGCGAAGAGACGAGACAAAACTTGCCGCCTTGCGCGGAAAAATTGCCTTCTACGGTAGTGACTGTTGCCATGTATTTACCTGATGAGTGAGAGATTGAGGTTGTTGCGGTCAATTGCCGGCATCGATATGTTCGACCACTTCCAGATCGAAACCGGACAAGCCGATGTATTTTTTTTGCGCGCCCATCACCTTGAGCCGGCGCACACCCAGATCGGACAAAATCCGCGAGCCGGCGCCGGTGGTGCGCCAATCGGCGTCGGCGCTGAGATCGCGACTGTGTTTGACGCCGTGGTCCTGCATTTGGTAGCTATGGATCAATTCGACCAGATCCTTGTTATTTTCTTTCTGCCGGATCAGCACCAGCACGCCGCGGCCGGCCTCGGCAATATTTTTCAGCGCTTCCCGCACCGGCAGACTGCAATCGCTGCGTTTGGAGAACAGCAAATCGTCGATCACGTTACGCGCATGCACTCGCACCAAAACCGGCTCGTCGCCGGCCACATCGCCCATGACCAAAGCCAGATGGACGTTGTCGTCGTTACAATCCTGGTAGGCATATAACCGAAAATCGCCGAACTCGGTCGGATAGGCGCATTCGCTGATGCGTTCCAACGTGTTCTCGTGCTTGATCCGGTAATGGATCAAATCGGCAATCGTGCCGATTTTCAGATTATGGCGTTCGGCGAACGCCTCCAAGTCGGGACGGCGGGCCATAGAGCCGTCGTCGTTCAGAATTTCAACGATTACCGCGGCCGGCTCGACACCGGCCAAGCGGGCCAGATCGCAACCGGCTTCGGTATGCCCGGCCCGGTTCAGCACGCCGCCGGCCTGCGCCATCAGCGGAAAAATATGGCCCGGCTGGACCAAATCGCTGGGCTGAGCCTGTTTGGCAACGGCGGCTTGCACCGTCAACGCCCGGTCCGCCGCAGAAATGCCGGTGGTAACGCCCGCGGCCGCCTCGATCGACACGGTGAAATTGGTGGTATAGGGGGTGCGGTTGTCGTTGACCATCAGCGGCAGCCGCAGTTGCTGGCAACGTTCGCGGGTCAAGGTCAAACAAATCAGGCCGCGACCGTACTTAGCCATGAAATTGATGTCTTCCGGGCGGACGAATTCGGCCGCCATCAACAAATCGCCTTCGTTTTCGCGATCTTCATCGTCCATGATGATGACCATCTTGCCTTGGCGCAGATCGCCGATGATTTCTTCTATGCTGTTCATTTGATAAAGCCTGCATCGTAAAGTAGCGCCTCGGTAATGGTCCCCCGGCCGCGGGCCGCAGCATCGCCTTGCATCAGGCGTTCCAGATAGCGGGCCAACAGATCGACTTCCAGATTGACCCGGTCGCCTACTTCGGCCTGGCCGAGCGTGGTTTCCTGCAAAGTGTGCGGCACGATATTTACGGCAAAGGTGGCGCCGTCGACGCTGTTGACCGTCAGGCTGATGCCGTCGATGCAAATCGAACCTTTTTCCGCGATGTATTTGGCCAGTGGGTCCGGCGCTTTAAACTTGAAGCGCCAGGAACGGCCGTCGGCGCGTTTTTCCAGTATTTGGCCGATACCGTCGACATGGCCACTGACGATATGCCCGCCCAACCGGCTGCTTGGAGTCAGCGCCAACTCCAGATTGACCGGCATACCCGGTTTGGCCTGGCTTAAGGTCGTGCGCGACAAGGTCTCGTTAGATACGTCGGCACTGAAGCGATGCTCGGCCAATTCGACCGCGGTCAGACAGACGCCGTTGACAGCAATGCTGTCGCCGAGCGCGCAGTCTTGCAGCGACAGTTTGCCGGTTTCGATACTCAAGCGGCAATCTCCGCCCCTGGGTTGAACGGCCGCGATCTGGCCGACGGCTAAAACAATTCCGGTAAACATGATATTCGCTCGATGATTCGGGTTATGTTGGACCGTCAACGTTTTTGCGGCTGTTCCGCCGGCTGCGCAGCGGAGTCCTGAGTTTTTTCGGTTTTGTGCGGTTTACGGTAAACGGTTACCGATTGGTAGACGCCGCTATGATAATCGTAAATTTCGATATCGCGCTCTTCACCGACGTATTTGCCGCCTTCGATTTTAACGGTTTTCGAGCTTTTCGATTCGTCGTCCTCGGCGCCCGCCCAGCCCGGCAACAACAATGACAACGTAAAAATGATGACAGTCCTCATAACGCCTAGCCCTAATCGGAAATTGTTTGCGGGCGGTACAGCAACCGTAAATCCGGGCCTACTTGCCGCACTTCCGCCAAAGTAAGTTTTTTCTTATCTTGCAGGCGCTGCAACTCCGGCATCCGGAACAGGCCGCGTCCGCTGTCGCCCAAAACGCATGGCGCCATATAAATCAACCACTCGTCGACCAGGCCGCTATTCAACAAAGCGCCGTTCAAGGTCGCGCCAGCCTCGATCCAGACCGTGTTGATCTGCCGCTCTGCCAGCAATCTGCAGACCTGGTGCAAATCGGTTCCTCCGGCTGTCGCATCGACCTGAAACACCTTGTAGCCGGCATCCAGCAGACGCTGTCGTTTTACCGAATCGCTGCTGGAAGTGACGATCCAGACTTCCGCAGAATCCTGCAACATCCGCGCAGCGAGCGGCATGCGCAAATGGCTGTCCAGCACCACTTTCACAGGCTGGACCACATCGAAATCGACTCGCGCGCTCAATGAAGGATCGTCTGCCAACACCGTGTCGATTCCGGTCAAAACCGCGCTGCTGGCGGCTCGCCAACGTTGGACATCCTGCCGCGACAGCGGAGAGGTGATCCACTGGCTTTCTCCGCCGGCCATCGCTGTGCGCCCGTCCAGACTCATGGCCAACTTGCTGCGAATCCATGGCAAACCTTGGCTCATCCGTTTGAAAAAGCCGCGGTTCAAATTTTCCGCTTCGCTTTGCAACACACCGCAAACCGCTTCGACCCCGGCCGCAGCAAGCTGCTGCAAGCCACGGCCGGATACCAGCGGATTCGGATCTTGCATCGCGGCGACCACCCGTGTCACACCTGCTGCAATCAATGCCTCGGTGCAGGGCCCGGTCTTGCCTTGATGACTGCAAGGTTCCAGCGTGACGTAGGCCGTGGCGCCGCGGGCGTCACCGGCCCGACTCAACGCGTCGACTTCGGCATGAGCGTAACCGGCGCGCTGGGTCCAACCCTCGGCAATGATTTCGCCATGTTTGACCAAGACGCAACCGACGTGGGGATTGGGATCGGTCGTGTAAAGGCCGTTTTGCGCCAGTTTCAAAGCCCGTGCCATAAAGGCGGCGTCTTGGCTAGGCGTCATGCTTCTGCAGATTTTCGATCACAGCGGTGAAATCGGACACATCCTGGAAACTGCGGTAAACCGAGGCGAAACGCACGAAAGCCACGTGATCCAGCGCTTTCAGTTCGTTCATCACCATCTCGCCCAGCTCGCGCGCCGGGATTTCCCGCTCACCCTTAGCCGTCAGCGCCTTTTTGATCCGGCTCAACGCGGCTTCGACGGCATCGACCTGCACCGGCCGTTTTTCCAGCGCCCGTTGCATGCCCGCCCGCAGTTTTTGTTCGTCGAAACTTTGCCGGGCGCCGCTACGTTTGATAATCCGCGGCAGGGTCAATTCGACCACTTCGAACGTGGTAAAACGCTCTTTGCAGGCCACGCACTCCCGCCGACGCTTGACTTGGTCGCCGTCGTCGGCCAGACGGGTGTCGATCACCCGCGTGTCTTGTGCAGCGCAAAACGGACAACGCATGTTAAAAATCGAAACTGGGTTTAAAGGGGTGCATTTTATTACAGAACCCAGTGATATTGAAATCGGCTAATAGCTGGCACCGCCCTCGTTCAACACGCCTTTCGCGACCGACCGGATATGCACGTCGCGTTGCGGATACGGGATTTCGATATGGTGGGCCTGTAACGCTTCGTAGATCTGAATATGCAATTTGTGGGTAGCGACGGCCCGGTCGCTCAGCTCGCGCACGAACACATTGACTTTGAATTCCAATGCGCTTTCGCCGAAACCGACGAAACTGATCACCGGTTCCGGATCGGCCAGAACTTGTTCGGTGTTTTTTACCGCTTCGCTCAGGATCTGTTCCACCAACTCGATATCGGAGCCGTAGGATACGCTGACCGGTACCACCACCCGGGTTACGGTATCGGACAAGGTCCAGTTGATCAGCTGGTCGGTAATGAAGGTCTTATTCGGCACCACCAACTCCTTGCGGTCCCAATCGACGATGTGGGTGGCCCGCATTTGAATCCGGCTGACCCGGCCGGTAACGTCGCCCACGGTAACGGTATCGCCGACCCGAATTGGCCGTTCGAACAACAGGATAATACCCGACACCATATTGGCGAAGATCTCCTGCAAACCGAAACCCAAACCCACGCTGAGCGCCGCCACCAACCATTGCACTTGCGACCAGCTGCCGCCAAGCTCGTTGGCGACAGCCAAAAAGGCAATCGAAACCAAACTGTAACGCACCAACTGAATCAGGGCGTAACGGCCGCCGGCGGTCATGGCGAATTTACCGGCCGTAGCCAAGTCGACCAAGGTTGGAAAATTGCCGACGAACAAAAACGCCAGTCCGATATACAGCAAACACAGCAGGAGATTGATCAACGTGATCGGCTGCAGTGCCTCCTTGCCCTCGACGATTTGGGCGTGCTGCCACAACACGATTTGGTCGAATACCGAAAATGCCGGCAGGATATCGCTCCAGATCAGCCAGGCACCAACCACGAGCAACACGCCGGTTATCGTGGTCAAAAATTTATGGCCCTGCTGGTTGATTTTGGAGATGTCCAACAATTCATCTTCCAACGGAATCGCCGGCTCGGCGCCGGTCGCGGCTGCCGCCTGTTCGGTCTGTTTGCGCTTTTGGCGGGCATTTTGCAGCGCCAGGCGCCGCTCGGTATTTCGCAACCAACGTAACACCAAGGCCTGGAACAAGGAGACGAAAAACACCAATCGCAGACTGTCGATCAGCTTTTGTTCCAACTCCAACGCACTTTGGAAATAGCCAGCCACCGCGAAGCCGATAATCGCCAGCGGCGTCAGTACCGCAATCGCATACCAGACGTAACGCAACCGACTGACCCAACCTTCCGAGTGTTGGTAAAAATAGCGACCCAGTCCGGTTTGCGGCTGCGTCAAACGGTGAAAGACGTAGCTGAAGGTCAGCATCATCGCAATCAGCGCGCTACGCCCCAAGGCATAGCTGTGTTCGGAAAACAAGTCGCTCCCGGTCATCGACATAATGAATACGGCTGGCAGCAACAAAAACCGGGCCCATTTCATTTGGCCGTAAAGCAGACTGGTGGCATGCTCCGGCCAATGGAAAAGGGTTTCGGCGATACCGCCGGGTTTGAACAGGCGAAAGAAAAATTGTACGACAAACAACGATACGGCTGTAACGACCATCCCCTCGGCGAAGGCGTGGCTGAAAAAATCGGCGCGGGCGTTCAATAACAATACGCCGCCGATCCAGGCCATTAATAATCCGCCGTATAAAGACAACAGCATCAAATATCCCATGCCGGATAGAATCTCGCCGAAACTATGGCCTATCGGATTTTTGACCAGCAAGCGCCCCAGCTTGAGTTTAAGATTCAAGCGAAAACGCCAATGCAGGACCACTATCCCCAAACCGACCAGCGCTAACATCGGATAATTCGCGATGCTCTCGGCAAAATCGGCGGCCACCCGCAGCCAATTGCCCGGATTCAGAAACCAGGTCAACGACGAGATAATATCCTTCAAATAATGCTTGTCGATCACCGGCGCGCTGGGCACCCACAGCAAGCGCTGGTCGAGATAGGCACTGAATTTGTCGGCCACGCCCAGCATTTGTTGCAAACTGAAATCGACGTCGCCGAGTAAGCGGCCGTAGTCGTTATAACTGGCGGCCAGCCGCATCACCAGATCTTTGCGGTCGTTCAACAACATGCGCAATTCGGTACGAATCCGCAATTTCTCCGCGTCGTCCGTCTCCGCCGGCAATTGGCCGATTTGATCCAGTAACACTTGATTGACATCGGCCAACTCTTTCTTCGCCTCATCCAGTTTGAACATTTCCAAACTCGCCAGCGCAATTTGCGCCTGGATATCGTCGTTCAAATGGGCAAACTGCTTTCGCTGCGGCACGTTACGACGCTGTTCGCGCAGCAGGTTGCCCAAGGCCGGACTCAAACCGGCGAGATTGATTTTTTGCTCGGCGCTTTGAAAGTCTTTTTCCAGTTGTTTGCCGCGGGTATCGATCTCGGTTTTTTGCAGCAGGTACTGCTCCATGTTTTTGTTAATGTCCTGCAGCTTGCGGTTGTATTGCATGTTCTGCTTGGTTGCAGCTCTAATCAGCGGATGCTTGCTTTCCGCTTCTTTCTCCGCCTGCGCCAATTCGGCCTGCTCCTTGTCAATTTGCTGCTGGCGCCGATCCAATAAAAAATTATCCAGATCGGCAATGGTCAGAGCTTCCAACTCCCGTTGCAACGACGCCAGATGCATCCGGTCCTTTTCGACCTGCAACCGGAGCGGGCTGCTGATGTTTTCCAGCTCCAGCGTTTTCAAACTGCTGTTCAACAGGCGAATCCGGGTATCCAGTTGGATTTGGCGGGCTTCGCGCTCGTAGAGACTGTCGGCGGCGCGCGCGACCAAACTTTGTTGCTCCTGTAAACTGGATGCCTGCTTGTTTTTGATTTCGGCAATTTTTTCCCGAATCAGTTGCGGCCGGCTATTTAGTTCGCCGATTTGCGCTTCGATCCGGCTGATTTCGGCATCCAGATCGCTGAGACGGGTCTTTTCGATAATTAAGCGCTGCTCCAGTTCGTCGGTCGGAAATAGCGCCAACTTTTCCGCTTTGCGATTTTTTAAGTTGTTTTCCGCTTCGGCAATCTGGCCGGCGATTTGTTTGGCAACGACCGGATACAAACTCAACGCCTGCTTGAAGGAATCGGCTTGGGCATCCTGAGCTTCGGCCTCGCTCAAATTGTCGTCGCTTTCACGGTAGGCGGCCAAAATCCGGTTCTTGATCTCTTCGGCCAGATTTTGCTTGTCCTTGATCGATTGCACCCGCTGCTGAATATCGGCCCGGGTCACGGCTTTGATGGCCGTAGCCGGCGCAGCTGCGGCCGAAAAGGCATCGCCCGCCAACAACATCAATAAAAAAAACAGGCTATGCAGCAAAAAATTCAAGTTCATGAGTTAGTGTAATCAGCGTAAAACAAAATAGCCGGCTGGAGTTCCTATGCTTAACGATCGCGAAGGCGTGATCAAATACCGTCTCGACCACCAATACCAAGCACTGCCCGCAGACACCGATCTGCGCGCGATCAATGCTTGGCGCAACATCATGTATCGCCTCGGTTTGATAGGTCGCATCGCCGGCAAATACGATGGCCTCGGTTTCGGCAACATCAGTAGCCGTCGGGTTCCCGGCGAGAACGGCTTTTTGGTATCCGCCACCCAGACCGGCGATCTGCCCCAGCTCGGCCCGGAACATTACGCCTGGGTCATGGCGGCGTCGCCACAGCAGAATCGGCTGCAGTCCTTAGGCCCGGCCCAACCCTCTTCGGAAGCTTTGACTCACGCGGTGATCTACCAGCTGTTGCCGCGGGTGCAGGCCGTCATCCACGTGCATTGCCCGGAAATTTGGCACAATACCGCAAATTTGCAGCTGGCGCATACCGCCGCACAGGTACCCTACGGTACCGCGGAGATGGCCGACGCCGTGGCAACCCTATTGCGGAATTCTGGGAGCGTCGACCACGGCATATTTGCCATGCTCGGACACCTGGACGGCGTCGTCGCCTACGGCGGCTCCCTGCAGCAAGCAGCAGAGTTATTGATTGCTCGGCTGGCCATGGCCTTAGCGCTTGAGCAAAACCGGCCGGGCCGCTAGAATGCCAGCTTTATTAGCATTTATTAATTTTTATCATGCCGGAAATCATCATCTACACCACCAAAATTTGCCCTTATTGCACGATGGCGAAACGCTTGCTGGAGCGTAAAGGAGCCGGTTACACCGAAATCAACGTCGATGCCGAGCCGGGCTTGAGAGAGCAGATGATCGAGAAAACCCAACGCCGCACGGTGCCGCAGATATTCATCGGCAATCGCCACATCGGCGGATTTGACGACTTGCAAGCGCTGGACAGAAATCAGGAGCTGGATCCGCTACTGCGGGATTGAAACTAAAGCGAGCCCTGTTCGGGCCGAGCATTTTAGCGGATAGTGACTAACTGCAGGCCGATGCGGGTGCTGATTTCGTTACTGTCGTACCAGACGATTTTGCCCAACGCGCTCAAGCCCAACTCTGGGCACTGCACTTTGACCGGAGCGTTGATTTTGATGGCTGGCGAATTGCCGGCCAGTTTCAGACACATGCCTTCCACCGAGCGGTCTAGCCCTTCCACCAAAAAACGTTCCTTGTCGACGAATAACTCCGCCTTAAAATGTTCGGCCTTGCGGTATCCGCGGCGCTTGCGCCACAGTTTTTGGGCGTTGTGTACTACGTCGCGAAACTCCAGACCCATCATGATCCGGTTGCGATCGCGCTTGACCCAGACAATGTCAACCTCACCGGCCAACTGCAACTCGGCGACAAAAATTTCCGCCCGCCGGCTTTGTTCCAACAGAACTTCGAAATCCCGAATAGTCGTCAACAAATCGCCAGGAGCAACCTCAAGCATCGCGCCGTTCAGCGAAACATCGTAGCAATTGATCTGCAGCGTCTCGCCGCCCACGTACAGCCTACCTTCGGCATTAAAGTTTTTTCGGTATTCTTTTCTATCCTGAAACATGCTCGAAATCTCTAGGGAATGTCCGACAAAGATAGCTTATTTTTGGCTCAACGTTCGCCCGCCCGGCCCCGTGTTTCAGACCAAACCCAAACCGACCGCCAAATCGGCCTTGATGTCGTCGAGATTTTCCAGACCGACCGAGATCCGCACCAAACTGTCCTTAATTCCCGCTTCGGCGCGGGCCTCCGGCGATAGCCGGCCGTGAGTGGTCGTGGCCGGATGCGTAATTGTGGTTTTGACGTCGCCCAGATTGGCCGTTATCGACAGCATCCGCGTCGCATCGATCAAACGCCAGGCTTCTGCCTTGCCGCCCTTTAGTTCGAAACTGACTACCGCGCCGAAATGGCTTTGCTGACGCTTGGCCAGTTCGTGCTGGGCGTGAGACGCCAACCCCGGATAATGCACCTTGGCGACGGCGTCCTGTTGTTCCAGCCATTGGGCCAGGGCAAAGGCGCTGTCGCAATGCGCTTTCATCCGAATCGCCAGCGTTTCCAAACCGCCCAAAAACACCCAGGCGTTGAACGGACTCAGCGTCGCGCCGCCGGTACGCAGGTAGGGGTAGACCTGCTTTTCGATGATCTCGTTGTTGGCGACCACCGCGCCGCCAACGCAGCGTCCCTGACCGTCAATATACTTGGTCGTCGAATGCACCACGATATCTGCGCCCAACGCCAGCGGCTGCTGCAAAATCGGCGTGCAAAACACGTTGTCCACCACCAACAGACAACCGTGGCGATGGGCGATATCGGCCAAAGCCCGGATATCGGCAATTTCGATCAGCGGATTCGACGGCGTTTCCAGAAACAGAAACCGGGTATTGGGCTTGATGGCCGCTTCCCAAGCGGCAGGATCGGTCAAACTGACGAAATCGGTCTCGACCCCGAATTTGCCGAAATAATTTTGAAAAGCCAGAACCGTGTTACCGAATACGCTACGCGAACACACCACATGGTCGCCGGCCTTCAATAAAGCCATCCCTACCGCCATGATCGCCGCCATTCCTGACGCAAACGCCAGACAGCGCTCGCCTTTTTCCATTAGCGCCAGACGCTCCTGGAAGGCCGCGACTGTCGGGTTGGTAAAGCGCGAATAAATGTTGCCGGGCAACTGGCCGGTGAATTTGAGCGACGCTTCCTCGGCCGAGCCGAACACATAGCTGGAGGTCGCAAAAATCGGCATGCTGTGCTCAGCCTCGTGAGTCCGATGCTGGCCGGCGCGTATGGCTTGGGTTTCTGCGGCAAAATCCTGCCAATCCGGTTGACTCATATTATTTCGCCACCTGCATTTCGATGATAAAACTGCTGCTGTTGCGTTGCTCCTGGGCGTGGTCGTTGCGCAAGGCTTCGATTCTCGCCAAGTAGGCGTCGTCTATGTCGCCAGTGACATAATCGTGGCTGAAGCAAGAGGTATCGAAATGTTTGATCCTAGGATTACCGCGACCTACCGCTTCGATCAAATCGTCGAGATCCTGGTAAATCAGTTTATCGGCACCCAGAGCTTTGCACACCTCGGCTTCACTTCGGTCGTGGGCAATCAACTCATGCGCGGCCGGCATATCGATGCCGTAGACGTTCGGATAACGCACCGGCGGCGCCGCGGAGGCAAAATACACCTTTTTGGCACCGGCGTCCCGCGCCATCTGAATAATCTGCTCCGAGGTGGTGCCGCGCACAATGGAGTCGTCCACCAACAACACGTTTTTACCGTCGAATTCCAACGAAATCGCGTTCAGCTTTTGTTTTACCGACTTTTTGCGCAGCTTCTGGCCGGGCATGATGAAGGTGCGGCCGATGTAACGATTTTTCATAAAGCCTTCGCGAAACTTCACACCCAAGTCATGGGCGATTTGCGAAGCGGCGGTACGACTGGTGTCCGGAATCGGAATCACCACGTCGATATCGTGGTCCGGCCATTCGCGCAGAATTTTTAACGCCAATTTTTTGCCCATCCGCATCCTTGCCTTATAAACCGAAATGTTGTCGATGATCGAATCCGGCCGAGCGAAATAGACATATTCGAAGATACACGGGCAATGATCGGTGACCTCGGCGCACTGGCGGGTATGCAATGTGCCGGAAGCCTCGATGAACACGGCTTCGCCCGGTGCCAAATCGCGGATCAGACGAAAATCCAACACATCCAGTGCGACGCTCTCCGAGGCAATCATGTAATCGACGCCATCCTCGGTTTTGCGTTCGCCGAACACGATCGGTCTGATGCCGTGCGGATCGCGAAAACCCAATACGCCGAAGCCGGCAATCATCACCACCACCGCATAAGCGCCGCGGCAACGTTTATGCACGGCGCTAACGGCTTGAAACACATCCTCTACCGTCAAGCGCAATTTGCCGAACTGCTGCAATTCGTGAGCGAACACATTCAGTAACACTTCCGAATCGGAATCGGTATTGATATGGCGCTGGTCGTCGACGAACACTTGGCGCTTCAGTTCTTCGGTATTGGTCAGATTGCCGTTGTGGGCCAGGGTCAGGCCGAACGGCGAATTGACGTAAAACGGTTGCGCCTCGGCCGAACTGGTGCAACCGGCGGTCGGATAACGCACGTGCGCAATGCCCATGTTGCCTTTCAACTTCATCATTTGTTCGGTTGAAAACACGTCTCTGGCCAAACCGTTGTCTTTGCGCAGATGCAAACGGCCGCCTTCGCAGGTGACTATACCGGCAGCATCCTGGCCGCGGTGCTGCAACACCGTCAGCGCATCGTACAGGTCCTGGTTAACACTTTGATTGGAAACAATAGCGGCAATACCACACATAGCTGATCCGGATTATCGATAATGAATGTAATCCGCCAAGCCCGCCGGCATCTGGGTTTTCAACCAGACCGCCAAGGCTTGAAACGGAGGAATGAGAACGGATTGTTTCCACCACGGATCTTCCGGCAATGGTGTGACCCCGGCCAGAATCACCAGAATGGAAACCAGCACGGCCCCGCGGGCAATGCCGAACAACATGCCGAGCAGGCGGTCGCTGCCGCTCAAGCCGGTTTTTTCGATCAATTGGCTCAACAGAAAACTGATCAGGCTGCCCAATATTAAAGTCGCAAAAAACAGCAAGCCGAAACTCGCGGCGATGCGGGCCGACGGATAGCTGATCGTGGTTTGCAGCAACACCGCAAGCTCCCGGCTGTAATGGGTCGCCACCCACACCGCCGCAATCCACAGCACCAACGCGAAAGCTTCCTTGATAAAACCGCGCACCAAACCCATCACCGCCGACATCGATATGATGGCGATAATGGTGTAATCAACCCACAGCAGCTTGTCCCAAGCAACCAAGTCCGGCATCGTTCAGAAATCTATCGATCCGTCCGCAAAATTTACTCGTCGGCGGAGACAAAGCTGTTGACGTTGATCTGCGCCAACTTGGCTTTGACGGCCTGGGCTTTGGCTTTGTCGACGATGGGCCCGATCCGAACTTTAAATACCGTGCCTTTATCGCCGGCGGCTTCTTTGACCGTCGCGGCAAAACCCTGCTGCTTCAAACTCTCTTGCAAACTGGCGGCGTTGGCTCTTTGACTGAAGGTACCGACCTGCAAATACCAGCGATTGGTTTCCTCGGCCGGAGCGGCGGGCTTGATCGCTGGCGGCGCTACCGTCGCCTGCGTTTGCAGTTCCGGTTTCGCTTCGGCTGGTTTTGCCAGAGGCTTCAAAGGTTTCGGCACCGGTGCAACCCCTGGCAACGGTTGAACCGGGGCGACAGGTTTTGTGGTTTTTGGCGCTATCGGCAAATCTTCAGCCTCAGCCGGTTCTTCTTCGACAGGCGCTAATGCCCGCGGCGGCGGCGCGGCCGGCGTTATCGGCGCGGTATCCCGCGCGCCTAGTTTCAGTTGCGGTTTCGGCGCCTCGAATTCGGCCTCGGCTTCGCCTTCCTCAACGAACTTGGGTACGGGCTTTCCGGTACTGGCCGGAGCCGGCACTTCAGCGACATCTTCCGTTTTTTCCGGAAGCGGCATGATTTCCACATCCTGGGTCTTGGCAGGCAGCTCGGGAATTTTCAGTTCGCTGATATTTTTGCCGGTTTCGTCGATCGGGTCGTCGAACAACATCGGTACGAAAATCGCGGCCAATGCAGTGATCACCGCCGCCCCAATCAATCGCTGTTTCAATTCTTGATCCATTACGATCCCCTCTAGGAAAATTTAGCCAAATATTCGGATACCAGAAAAAACGAGCCGAACACCAGAACCAGCTCGTCCGGTCCGGCCGCGGCCCGCGCCGCTTCAAATGCGGCCGAAAAATCGGCGAAGCCGTTTTCGAAGTTCGCCATCTGCAACTGGCGGAAATGGGATTCGATCAATTCGGGCGTGGCGGCGCGCGGATTGTCGAGCGGAGCCAGATACCACTTGGCCACCCTAGCCCGCATCATTTTCAACACGCTGCCGATGTCTTTATCGCGCATCATGGCAAATACGGCATGAATTCTGGTTTCGGGAAAATAGTCGCTCAGGTAATCGATCAAGGTACCGACCGCTTGCGGATTGTGGCCGACATCCAGCAACACCTGCGGCGTCCCCGGAATCAACTGAAACCGACCCTGCAGTTTGGCCGCGTTCAAACCGGCACGGATCGCCGCCTCGTCCACCGGCAAGTTCTCCTGCAACGCCGAAACCGCCATCAGCACCGCCGCCGCATTCCGGTATTGGTGTTCACCTTTAAAAGCCGGAGCCGACAAACCGGCGTAGACTCGATCGCCTGCACGCCAAGCCCAGGTTTCACCGTATTTTTGGTAAGCAAAGGCTTCGTCCAATTGGTAAACCTCGGCACCGATCTGCTCGGCCACCTGCCGTAACGAAGCCGGTGCCGCGGCATCGCCAATCACGGCTGGCACCGATTGCCGAAAAATGCCGGCTTTTTCCCGGCCTATCGCTTCGACGGTATTGCCCAACCAATCGACATGGTCCAAGGCGATGGTGGTCACCAGAGCAACATCCGGATCGACGATGTTAACCGCATCCAGCCTGCCGCCCAAACCCACTTCCAATAACTGTACATCCAGATCGGCTTCGGCGAACAAACACAAGGCCGCCAGTGTGCCAAATTCGAAATAGCTCAGACTGGTTTCGCCGCGGGCCATATCGATTCGGGAAAATACCCGGCAGATGTCGGCATCGTCAACTGCACGGCCGTCTATACGGATCCGTTCGTTGTAGCGCAGGATGTGGGGCGATGTGTAGGCACCGACTTTATAGCCCTGCGCTCGGTAGATTGCTTCCAGATATGCCACGCAGGAGCCCTTGCCGTTGGTGCCGCCGACCGTGACGGTCAAGGGTTTACGCCGGGTCGGATTGAGCTGCCGGTATACGCCGGCAACTCGTGCCAAGCCTAAATCGATCGAGCGCGGATGTAATTGTTCCTGCCAGGCCAGCCAAGCTTGCAGTGAATCGAAACGCGCCATTTCGACCGGTTTTAGTCTGTTATCGGCAAGGTTTCGCTGACTAAGCCTGGATTCGAATCGGCCGTTTCGCTCGTTGCCGCAGCGGCGGTTGCGGCTTCGCGTAAAATCGCCAGAATGCTGGCTATTTTATCGCGCATCTCCCGGCGATCAATGATCATATCGATCGCGCCGTGCTCCTGCAAAAACTCGCTACGCTGAAAACCTTCCGGCAACTTTTCCCGCACCGTCTGTTCGATCACGCGCGGCCCGGCGAATCCGATCAACGCGTCGGGCTCGGCCACATTGATGTCGCCCAACATCGCCAAACTGGCCGATACCCCGCCCATTGTCGGGTCCGTCATAAAGGAGATATAAGGAATGCCGGCCTCAGCCAGTTTGGTTAGGGCTGCGCTGGTTTTGGTCATCTGAAACAACGAAAACAATGACTCCTGCATCCTGGCGCCGCCGCTGGCGGTGAAGACAATGAACGGGGCGCCGCTACGCAGGCTTTCGTTGACGCCGCGCACGAAACGCTCGCCCACTACCGAGCCCATCGAGCCGCCCATAAAGCCGAAATCGAAGGCCGCCGCCACAATCGGATAGCCTTTCAAAGTGCCCTTCATCACCACCAGGGCGTCGTTTTCGTTGCTTTGTTTTTGCGCCTGACTGATCCGGTCCTTGTACCGCTTGCTGTCCTTGAATTTCAGCGGATCGGCCGGTTTCAGACCGGCACCGATTTCCTGGCGATTGTCTTCGTCCAGAAACATATTCAGCCGCTTGCGTGCGGAAATCCGCAAATGGTGTTCGCACTTGGGGCACACGCTGAAGTTTTTTTCCAGTTCGGCATTGAACAGTATCGCGTCGCAACGCGGACACTTGTTCCACAAGCCTTCCGGGACCGTGGTGCGTTTTTGCGACGATTCGGTTCGTATTGCAGAGGGAACCAATTTCTCAAACCAACTCATTCGGGGTGTTCTCCGCTATGTAGCTCAGTGGTCCATTGCTTGGCGCATGGACTTTAACAATTCGATAATTTCGCGTTTGGCCTGCTCGGGATCGTCGAGATTGGCTTCAACCTTACTAATCAGCGCGCTGCCTACCACGACGCCGTCGGCAATAGCGGCAATCGTCCGCGCCGTATCGGCATCCTTGACGCCGAAACCGACGCCGACCGGCAAATCGGTATTGGCCTTGATCATTTGCAACTTGTCTTCGACGTCGGCCGTATCCAAATGACCGGCACCGGTGACGCCTTTCAAAGACACATAATAAAGGTAACCACTGCCGACCTCGTGCATTTTGCGGATCCGATCCGGCGTGGTATTCGGCGCCAACAGAAAGATCTGGTCGATGCCGCGCTCGCGCAGCAATTTGACGCAATCCTCCGATTCTTCCGGCGGTAAATCGACCGTCAACACCCCGTCGACGTCGGCACGCTGTACCGCATTGGCAAAACCTTCGTAGCCCATGATTTCGATCGGGTTCAGGTAACCCATCAACACCAGCGGCGTAGTTTGATCGGTTTTGCGAAATTCCATCGCCATCGTCAGCACTTTGCGCAGCCCGACATGGTGGGCCAAGGCGCGCTCGCTGGCGCGTTGAATCACCGGACCGTCGGCCATCGGATCGGAAAACGGCACGCCCAGTTCGATCACGTCGGCACCGGCCTTGACCATTTCGTGCAGCATCGGCACGGTGAATTCCGGATACGGGTCGCCGGCGGTAATGAACGGAATCAAAGCCTTGCGCCCGGAAGCTTTCAATTCGGCGAATTTGGCGGCTAGACGGCTCATAGGCTGATCCCCTCGCGTTGCATGATGGTGTGCATGTCCTTGTCGCCGCGGCCGGACAGGTTAACGACAATGACTTGATCTTTGCGCATCGTCGGCGCCAATTTCATCGTGTAGGCCATAGCATGGCTGGATTCCAGCGCCGGAATGATGCCTTCCATCTTGGTCAGCGCGTGGAAGCCCTGCAAGGCCTCGTCGTCGGTGATATTGGGGTACTCGGCCCGGCCGATGTCTTTCAGCCAGGCATGTTCCGGACCGACGCCGGGATAATCCAGACCGGCGGAAATGGAATGGGTTTCGATGATTTCGCCGTCGTCGTCCGCCATCAGATAGGTGCGGTTGCCGTGGAGTACACCGGGGCGGCCGGCGGACAGCGGCGCGGAATGGCGGCCGCTGGCGATGCCGTCGCCGGCCGCTTCGACACCGTACATTTTGACGCCGGCATCGTTGATGAACGGATAAAACAGGCCAATGGCATTGGAACCGCCACCGACGCAGGCGACCAACGCATCCGGCAATTTGCCGGCTTGGTCCAAGCATTGTTGGCGGGCTTCGCGGCCGATCACCGCTTGGAAATCGCGCACCATCGCCGGATAAGGATGCGGACCGGCTACGGTGCCGATGATATAAAAGGTGTTGTCGATATTGGTCACCCAATCGCGTAGCGCTTCGTTCAACGCGTCCTTCAGGGTTTTGGAGCCGGATTCGACCGGCACCACGGTGGCGCCCAACAGTTTCATCCGGTAGACATTTAACGCCTGGCGGGCGACATCGACCGCACCCATGTAAACCACGCATTCCAATCCCAGCCGCGCCGCGACGGTTGCGGTGGCAACGCCGTGCTGGCCGGCGCCGGTTTCGGCGATGATGCGGGTCTTGCCCATCCGTTTGGCCAACAAGGCCTGACCGACGGTGTTGTTCACTTTATGGGCGCCGGTGTGATTCAGGTCTTCCCGCTTCAGATAAATTTGCGCGCCGCCCAGGTGATCGCTCCAGCGTTGAGCGTGGTACAACGGCGACGGCCGGCCGACATAATCGCGCAGATCCGCGTCCAGTTCGGCAATGAAATCCGGATCGTCGATATAACGCTGGTAGGCTGCGTTGAGTTCGGTAATCGCCGGCATCAGCGTCTCGGCTACAAAGATGCCGCCATAAGGACCAAAATGCCCCCTGGCGTCCGGCATATCGTACTTGTCACCCAAAGGGTATGTGTCAGTCATAATTCTCAAGTCGCTTGATTAGTTATTCCTATGAATTCGGCCATTTTCGCCGCATCCTTGATGCCCTTCCCGGCCTCAACACCGCTGCTGACATCCAACGCATACGGCTTTACCGCAATCACCGCCGCACCGGCGTTCTCCGCTGTCAAACCACCCGCCAATATCAACGGCAGCGATCGTCTTTGCGGAATCAAATCCCAGTCAAAACCGCTACCGCTTCCCCCGGCAGGCCCGGATGGTAGGCATCCAGTAACAATCCGGCGGCATCGGCATATCGGCGTTCCAACTGCGCTACGTCAATGCCAGGCCGCATCCGGACGGCCTTGATATACGATTTGCGATAGATCCGACAGGCTTCCGCCGGCTCTTCGCCGTGGAATTGCAGGCAATCCACCCGCACTTTGTCCAATACTTCCCGAATCATGCCCGGCTCGGCATCGACGAACAAGGCTACCACGCTGACGAACGCCGGCAAGGCTTCGCTGATCGCCGCGGCTTGTTCGATTTCGACATGACGCGGACTGGGCGGGTAAAACACCAACCCAATCGCATCGGCACCCAGTCGACCGGCCTGCACCGCATCGTCGACATTGGTAAAGCCGCATATTTTAACGCGGGTACGCATAGCCAAGCTCATAAAAAATGGCGGCGTAGGATACCACAGCTAAACCGGAAATCATGCCCGCACCCAACAAAAAAGGCCGGACGAACCAGCCTTTGCCGCGCCTTCAGCGACAGCTCAGTGCGCATGTTTGTGGTTATGCTGGTGCGGGTGGCTTGCAGCTGCCGGGGCAGGATCGCCTTGCGAATGCTGCGCGCCGTCCTGATGGATGGCGCTGCCTAAGCCCAATTGCTGCTTCACCACCGGCTCGTCGTGATCGACCGGTTGGTCGAAATCGGGAGTGCCGTGTTCATGTTCCTGCGCCGCAGCCCGATTCGCATCGGCAGCCGCCTCGACCGCGACGCCGTATTTGTAAACCATCAGGCCACCCAAATCGGCTGTAAACATCAGCAAGCCGGCCAGCACTCCGGCCAGCAGCAAGTAAAACGCGTTGGCCGGACCGGCCGGATGGGTTTTGCCGATTCCGCGCCATACCGACAGAAATGCGGCCAGACCGAATACGGATATCGCCAAATGCTCGTGGCTCTCCATGATCTCGTGGACATCGCCGCCGTGGGCGACCGTATCCGCCGCAATAAAACCGAAGGTCGCGGTAATCCCGGCAAAGGCAACGCCAAGATACAACAGCCAGCCGGCGACCCGGCGCCAATCGGCGCGACCGGCCAGGGTGCCGGCCAGATCCACTGCAAAAAACAGACTCAACAAGGCGATCGGAAAATGCACGAATAACGGGTGCAAATTCTGCAATGCCGCGATTCCCGGCATTAAATCGTTGAAGGTTTCGGCCGGCGATTGCCGGACTGCGGTCTCCAAAAACGCCAGCAGACTATCGACGCCGCCGGCCACGCCGCCGCTGTCGGCACCGCCATGTATCGAAAATCGGATTTGACTGTCTAGTCCCAACATGAATCCCCCTGGTTTCGGCGCTCCGGCCTTGGCTTAATTGATTGTGACTGCGGTCGAGGTCGTCAGCGCCCGAGTCTTGCTTTCAACGAATTCGCTACCGCGCTGCTGAATGAATAAAGCCTGCAGTTTCTCGTTATCCGCCAACTTCATACCCTCTTCCTGACCCAGACAAAGCAACGCGGTCGACCACGCGTCGGCCACCGTCGGATTTTCGTGGAAAACCGTCACAGCCACCAAATCGTGCCCCACCGGCCTGCCGTTGCGCGCATCCAGAATGTGACTGTAGCGCTGGCCTTTCAGATCGAAATAGTGGCGATAAGTGCCGCTGGTCATCACCGCCATCGGCGCATCCTTCGGCAAAGTCACCGTCTTATGCATCATTCTTTCGCCGGGCAAGGGTTTTTCGACGGCGATGATCCAGGCTTTGCCGTCGGGTTTATGGCCATTCGATTTCAGTTCCCCGCCGATTTCGACCAGATAATTTTCTATCCCCAAGTGTTCCATGGCTTCGGCAACTTTGCCAACACTGTAACCCTGGGCGATGGAGGACAAATCGACGCGAAGACTTGGTAACTTCTTCAACAAATGCACGTCGTCGACGATTTCCAGTTTAGACATGCCGACATTAGCCAACGCGGCATCGATAGAGGCCTGGTCCGGCACGTGCAATTCGTCGTTTTGAAAACCCCAAAGTTCGAATATAGGCTTGACGGTCAGATCGTAACAACCGGAACTGAGCTGACTGACCGTTTGCGCTACTTTGACCAGGGCAACGATTTGCGCGTCCACCGTCTGGCCGACCGTCGCGGCAGACACATTGAATTGCTCGATTGCGGAATCGGGCCGGTAGTTCGACAACAATTTATCCAGCTCGGCCAGCGTCCTGTCGACTTCGGCCTGCACTTGCTTGCCATCCACAACCTGATCCGACCAATAGCTGACATGGTAGGTGGTGCCTTGGGCGAAGCCCTCGAATTTCTGCACCGGCACCGGCGGTTCACCGCCGCAAGCCACCAGCAATAATGCTCCCAGTATCGGTCCGATCCATGTCGTCCGTATCATTTATCCCCCACGATGGTGTTTTTAACGCAATAAACCGGAAATAGCCTTAAACCGTTCATGCCTGGCATCGCGCAACCATTCGAACAATACCGATTCGTGGCAGCTCAGCGTCACACCCTGCTGCTGCATGCGCTGCAAAGCGAAGGCCTTATGTTCGGCGTGCCGCGAGCAGACCGCGTCGGTAACCACGTGCACCAGATAACCAAGACAATCCAACTCCAATGCAGTTTGCAGCACGCACACATGGGTTTCTTGGCCGGCCAGCACTATCTGCTTGCGTCCCAGTGCCGCCAACGTGCCGTCAAAGCCTTCCGCCGCGCAGCAGGAAAACCCGGTTTTGGCGAACACGTGCGCCGCGGCCGGCAATCGCTCCAACAAATTGGCTTGAGTCGGCCCCAGCCCTTGCGGGTACTGTTCGGTCACGATGACCGGCACATCCAACAAAGCCGCCGCTTGCAGCAGGCGCTCGCAGTGCTGCGACATCTGTTGCGATTCGGCTGCCGCCATCGCCGCACTGAGGCGGGTTTGGATATCCACCAGCAGCAGGACGCTGTTATTTGCGTCGAGTAAATTGGGATGAGAAGACATGGCTTAGCCGTGTTTCATGATGCGCGCCTTGTCGCGTTGCCAATCCTTGTCCTTGGCCGCCGCGCGCTTATCGTGCAGTTTTTTACCTTTAGCCAAGCCGATTTTCAGTTTGGCCCGGCCTTTAATCCAATACATGGACAGCGGGATCAGAGTGTAGCCTTTGCGTTCCACCGAGCCGATCAACCTGTTCAGTTCGCGCCGGTGCAACAGCAGCTTCTTGCGCCGCACCGCGTCAGGATTGACGTGGGTCGAGGCCGACAGCAACGGTGAAACGTGGGCGCCGCACAACCAGGCTTCGCCGCGTTTGATTTCGACGTAGCTTTCCTTCAACTGCACCCGGCCGTCGCGCAGACTCTTCACTTCCCACCCTTCCAACACCAAACCGGCCTCGAATTGCTCGTCTATCGTGTACTCGTGCGTGGCTTGCCGGTTTACCGCAATATTGTTGTCGTTGGCTTTGGAGTCCTTTTTCGATTTTTTGGCGGCCATCTGGTGCTAGGATTTTTTAGACTGACTGAAAACGGGAATTTTGTTATTTTACTCACACACCCGTTAAATAACGACTTAAAAAACACAGGGCGCAACACATGAGCGATAAAACCCGATCCATTCACGGCGAATGGTCATCCCGCTTTGCATTTATTTTGGCCGCCACCGGATCGGCGGTGGGATTGGGTAATATCTGGAAATTTCCGTACATCACCGGCGAAAACGGCGGCGGTGCCTTCGTGATGGTGTACTTGGCCTGCGTTGCCGCAATCGGCGTGCCGATCATGATCGCGGAGATCATGCTCGGCCGGCGCGGCCGGCAAAGCCCGATCAACACCATGCAAAACCTGAGCGCGGAAGCCGGCGCCGACCCGCGCTGGCATTATCTGGGCTGGCTGGGCATGATCGCCGGCTTTCTGATCCTCTCTTACTACAGCGTAATTGCCGGCTGGGCCATGGCCTATATTTTCAAAGCCTTCTTCGGCGGCTTCTTCGGCACCGACGCCGGCGAGGTCAAAGCCATGTTCGACGGCCTGATGTCCAGCCCGATCCAGCAATTGTTCTGGCATACGCTGTTCATGATCATCACGATGCAGGTGGTGATGCGCGGCGTGCAAGGCGGCTTGGAAAAAGCCGTGCGATTTTTGATGCCGGCCTTGTTCGTGATTCTGATGATATTGGTGGCTTATGCGATGTCGTCGGGTGCCTACGAGCAAGGCATCGAATTTTTGTTCAGCCCGGATTTCAGCAAGATCGACGCCGATGCGGTATTGACCGCGATGGGCCACGCCTTCTTCACTTTGAGCCTGGGCATGGGCGCCATCATGGTTTACGGCTCCTACCTGCCCGGCCATGTCTCGATCGCCAAAACCACATTCTTTATCGCCGGCGCCGATACCATGGTCGCATTGCTGGCCGGCATCGCCATATTCCCACTGGTGTTCGCCAACAATCTGGAAGCGGCAGCCGGACCGGGACTGATCTTTCAAACCCTGCCGCTGGCTTTCGGCCACATGGGCGGCGGTTGGTTGTTCGGCGTGCTGTTTTTCGTTTTGCTGTTTTTTGCGGCGCTGACTTCCTCAATTTCGTTGATCGAACCGGCTGTGGCCTGGCTGGTGGAAAATAAAGATCTCGAACGCAACCGCGCCTGCGTCTGGGCCGGTAGCGCCTGTTGGGCTCTGGGCGTCGCCGTGGTGTTTTCGTTCAACATCTGGTCCGGCCACAAATGGTTCGACAAAAATCTGTTTGAATTGCTGGACTACCTGACCGCCAACCTGATGTTGCCGATCGGCGGTTTATGCATCGCCCTGTTTGCCGGCTGGAGCATGCGCCAGACCGATACCGAACAGGAATTGGAATTGCCGGCACAAGGCTTTCAGGTCTGGCAATTTTTGATCAAATACGTGGCGCCGGCCTCGGTCTTTCTGGTATTCCTGCACGTACTCGGAGTGCTGTAAATGATTACGGTGGTCCAAAAAAGCGCGCTGGTGAAATTTTCCGCGCAGCAGATGTTCGATCTGGTCGACGACATCGAATCCTATCCCAAATTTCTGCCCTGGTGTTCCGGCAGCCGGGTGTTGCGCCGCGAGGGCGATATCGTCGAAGGCCAGATCGACATCGCCAAAGCCGGTTTTCACAAGTCGTTCACCACCCGCAACAAAATCGACCGCGGCGGCCGAATTCAGATCAGCCTGCTCGACGGGCCGTTCAAATCATTGGAAGGTTTTTGGAGCTTTATGCCATTGCGCGAGGACGCCAGCAAAATCTCGCTGGATCTCGAGTTCGAAATTTCCAGCGCTTTCGCTAGCCTGGCCTTCGGCCCGGTATTCAACCAAATCTGCAACACCATGGTCGGTTCCTTCACCCAACGCGCCAAAGCCCTGTATGGCGGTTGATCCGATTCAGGTCGAAGTGGCCTACGCCCTGCCGGAACGGCAAATCCTGATTCCGCTGACGCTGGCGGCCGGTACTACTGCGGTCGAGGCCATATCGGCGTCGAACATCGCCAGCCAACTCCCAGACATCGATCTGGCGCAGCAAACCATCGGCATCTTCGGTGCGGTCTGTACCGCAGATAAAGTTCTGGCCGACGGCGACCGGGTCGAAATCTACCGGCCGCTAAGGAAAAATCCGATGGAAGCCAGGCGGGAACGGGTTAAAAAGTGATTAAGCCGAAAAATCCAGCGCATAGCTCACTTCTGCTTGCTCCGTAGCGTCGTCGACTCGATTTTTCAGATTGGGTTGGCGACGACTTTTGTCGAATAGGGTTTCAACATCGCCTAATTCCACTGCCGCCCGATGACGATAAAATATAAGTTCATGCCGTTTTTTAATTATCTCGCGGCCCCTTTCATTTTTGTGGATTCATCCTTGTCAGAAAGTATGTAGTAACGCCACCTACAACCCCGCCTATCAGTGTTCCCATTACTGGGAAACTAACTTTAACAACGTCGTTCAAGAGCTGAATTTCTTCGCTTGTCATATAGCAAAAAATGACAACATTAAGCCCAGATAAGTTTTGAATTTAATCTCCCAGAAACCCTCACCAAATCCTCCTCCGTATCCACCCCCGCCTCCGGCGTCTTGTCGACGATCTTTACCAATACCTTTTCGCCGTGCCACAGAATCCGCAATTGCTCCAGCGATTCGACACTCTCCAGCGGCGAGGCGGACCAACTGCAATAACGGTTCAAAAAACCCACGGTATAGGCATACATGCCGATATGCCGCAAATGCGGTAACGCCGCGGACTGAATATCATGCTGGTCGGGAAACGTGGCCCGGTTCCAAGGAATCGGCGCCCGGCTGAAATACAGCGCATAGCCGTTCTTATCCAACACCACTTTCACGGCGTTGGGATTGAAGATTTCGTCGGCGGCCAAAATCTTGGCCGCCAAGGTAGCAATGCCGGCCTGGTCTTGTCCGGCCAACGCCAAGGCCGCGTCGCGGATGTAGGCCGGCGGAATCAGCGGCTCGTCGCCTTGCAGGTTAACCACGATCTGATCATCATCCCAGCCCATGATGCGCGCCACTTCGGCGATACGTTCGGTGCCGGATTGGTGATTGGGATCGGTCATTACCGCCTGCAGGCCCAGATTGCCGACCGCAGCGAAAATGCGCTGATCGTCGGTGGCGACGACCACTTGCTCGGCGTCAGCTACCAGCGCCCGCTCGCAAACGTGGACGATCATCGGCTTGCCGGCGATGTCCAGCAGTGGCTTGCCCGGCAAGCGGGTGGAGCCGTAGCGGGCCGGAATCACGACCTTGAAGCCGGCGCTCATTTTTTCAGGGCTTCGGCTTCTTCGAAACTCAGTTCGCGGGCTTCGTCTTCCAGCATCACCGGAATACCGTCGCGGATCGGAAACGCCAGTTTGTCGGCCTTGCAGATCAACTCTTGCTGGTCTTTATCGTAAATCAGCGAGCTTTTGCACAGCGGGCAAGCCAGAATATCGAGCAATTTTTTATCCATGGGTTTTGGTTTTCAATAGTGTTAAGAGCTGTTGAGAAAATGCCTCGGGCAATTCGGCATCGATGGGTAAATACCAGAAATTATCGGCGGCAAAGGCGGCGCATTTGACGGCGTCTTTCTCGGTCATGACCAGCGCCCGCTGGTCTTTGAACTGCAAGTCGGCAGCGCTAAATGGGTGATGATCCGGGAAGGCATGGGCTTCGCAGACCAGGCCGGCCTCGGCCAATTGGTTAAAAAACCGCTTGGGGTTGCCGATCGCGGCCACGGCATGGACCGCTAAGCCTTTAAACTCGGTTAAAGGCCGGCTTTCGCCGGTTTTTAAGTTGACCAATTGCTGACCGACGCATTGCATCGCTATCTCGCCTTCCAGCAATTCCAATGGGCTGTTGACCACCACCAGATCGACTTCCCGCACGCGTTCGGGCGGTTCGCGCAACGGGCCGACCGGCAGGCAATAGCCGTTGCCGAACCGGCGCTGGCCGTCGATCACGATTATCTCGATATCGCGTTCCAGCGCGTAATGTTGCAAGCCGTCGTCGGAAATAATCACATCACAGTGATGGTTAGCCAGCAGATGTTTGGCGGCTGCCGGCCGGTCCCGGCCGATCGCCACCGGGCAGCCGCAACGGCGGGCCAACAACACCGGTTCGTCGCCGACGCTGGCCGGGTCGCTGTCCGCGGCGACCAGTTGCGGGCCGGAGTCGGTTTTGGGGCCGGCGTAACCGAGACTCACCACGCCGGGTTTATAGCCTTGCTGACGCAAAAATTCGACCATCCAAACCACCAACGGCGTCTTGCCGGTCCCGCCGACCGTGATGTTGCCGACCACGATCACCGGCACCGGCAGTTTGGTTTTTTTCTTGATACCAACCCGATAAGCGAAACGGCGCAAGCGCACCGCATCGACATACAGCATCGACAGCGGCATGAACCAGGCCGAGATATACATCTCGCCATACCAGGCATCTTCGAACCATTTCACGAGTTTTTTGTTCATGGCTGTTCCGGCTGATTGACGGCAAAGGTAATGTGATGGAAACCGAGTTGGTTGGCCACATCCAAGGCACTGACCACGGCTTGGTGCGGCGCCTTGCCGTCGGCGCTGATGATGAACGGCAAGTGCCGGGTTTCGCCGGCGAACTTAGCCAGCGCCGCTCTCAGGCCGTCCAGGTTTTGATTGACCAGTTCATGAAATTGGTTGTCTTCACCGGACAAGGAATAAACGCCCTTGGCGTCGACATACAAATTGATGGTTTTGCCCGGCTCGGCCGCTTCACTACCCTGCGCTTCCGGCAAATTGATCTTTAGCTCCGAATGGTGGCGGAATGTCGTCGCCACCATGAAGAAAAGCAGCAGAACCAGCAATACGTCGATCATCGGAATCAAACCGATTTCCACTGGCGCGCGGCGACGGCGGCGAAATTCCATTACACGTCCTCTCTGGCGCCTTGCATGATGTCGACCAGACGCAACGATTCCTCTTCCATCCGCACCACGTGGTCGTCGACCAGCCGTTCGAAATAACGGTGAAAAAACAGGCTGGGTATCGCCACGGTCAACCCGGACGCGGTACAGATCAAGGCTTCCGAGATACCGCCGCTCAACACCGCCGGGTCGCCCATGCCGCCGACCGCGATATCGGAAAACACCCGAATGATACCGTCCACAGTACCCAACAAACCCATTAGTGGCGTGATCGAGGCGATGCTGCCCAGGGCGTTCAAATAGCGTTCCAGTTCGTGAGCGACTTGGCGACCGACTTCCTCAATACTGGATTTCATGATCTCGCGGCCGTGTTTGCGGTTAAGCAAGCCGGCGGCCAGTATTCGCCCTAGCGGCGAACTGAGTTTGATGCGGCGGATGGTGGCTTCGTCGAGCTTGTTCTCGCGATGCAATTGCCAAATGTACGGCACCAGCTCGGCCGGAAGAATGCGTTTGCGTTGCAGCGACCAGAATCGCTCGCCGATGATCGCCATCGCCACAATCGAACACAAAATGATCGGCGCCATCATCCAGCCGCCGTTTTTGATAACCTCGAACACTTGATAACCCTTGTTAGTAAATCGTCACAATTTTAACCCAATCCGGGCCGCGATTCCCGCGCCAGACCCAGGAAAGCGATAAGCCAAGCCACGCCGCAAACCAGGGCCGCAATCACGTAAACTTCGCGCCCGCCCAACACGTCCCAGAAATAACCGCTGTACAAACTGCCGACCATGCCGCCGACGCCGAAACTGGCACTACTGTACAAGGCCTGACCTTTGCTCTGGTGGCGTTCGCCGAAATAATGGTAGAGCAGCTGCATTGCCACGACATGGGCGACGCCGAACGTGGCGGCGTGCAGCAGCTGTGCGGCGACGGTCAAAATCAACGAGCCGACGCCGTCGGCAATCAACAGCCACCGCACCACGCTGAGTGCAATCGCCCACAGCAGCAAGCTGCGTGGCTTGCAACAACTCAACAGGCGGCGCATCGCCAGAAACAGCAGAATTTCGGCGCCAACTCCGGCGGCCCATAGCAGGCCGGTTTCGCTGGCGCTGTAACCGTGTTGCTGCAAATATACCGAATAGAACACGTAATAAGGACCGTGAGCCACTTGCAACAACAGATAAACCAGCAGAAACGCCAGCAACTCCCAGCGCAATAATACCTGCCAGATACCCGGCCCGGCTTGGCCGCGATCGATACGGGGCCGGGCTTCCGGGGTCAGTAGCGCCGCCAGCCAGTTCAGCAACATCAAACCGCCGATGATCAACGGCAAGTTGGCGATACTGAAATAATCGAGAAAACGGCCGATGCCAAGCACCGCCGCAATGAAACCGATCGACCCCCACAAGCGGATCTGGCTGTAACGCTGCGGCTCGGCCTGCAAATGAAACAAAGTTGCCGCTTCGAACTGCGGCAGCGTCGCATTCCAGAAAAAGCTGAAACCGACGGTGACCAGCGCAAACCACCAGTAGTCGTTGCGGAACAAAAACCCGGCAAAACTGGACGCCGCCAGCAGCAGCGTCAGCCGAATCAAACGCAGATTACGGCCGGTTTTGTCGGCCAGCCAGCCCCAATAGTTCGGGGCGATGATTTTGGTCGCCACCATCAGCGCGGTCAGTTCGCCGATCTCTTCGGCGGCAAATCCGGCCTGCTTCAGATATAAGCTCCAGAACGGAAGAAACGCTCCGAGCGTCGCGAAGTAGAAGAAATAAAAGCCGGATAGCCGCCAATACGGGACTGGCATCTAACGCAAGACAGGCAAACCGCAGTCGACGTGCATATTTTGGGCGCGGTGGCGCAGCAGGTGATCCATCAATACCAACGCTACCATGGCTTCGGCGATCGGCGTGGCGCGGATGCCGACGCAAGGGTCGTGGCGGCCTTCGGTGATGACTTCGATCGGTTCCCCTTGGGTGTTGATGCTGCGGCCCGGCAGACGCAGGCTGGAGGTCGGCTTCAACGCGATGCGGGCGACGATGTCCTGGCCGGTGGAAATACCGCCCAAAATGCCGCCGGCGTGGTTGCTCAAAAACCCTTCCGGCGTGATTTCATCGCGAAACTGAGTGCCTTTGGTGGCAATGCAGTCGAAACCGTCGCCGATCTCAACGCCCTTGACCGCGTTGATGCTCATCAAGGCGTAGGCCAATTCAGCATCCAGCCGGTCGAAAATCGGCTCGCCCAAGCCCGGCGGCACCTGGCTGGCGACGACTTCGATTTTGGCACCGATCGATTCGCCTTCCTTGCGCAGCGCGTCCATGTATTTTTCCATTTCCGGAACTTTGCCGGCGTCTGGGGAAAAAAACGGGTTATTGCCGACTTCGTTCCAGTCGAAACTTTCGATCTTGATCGGACCGAGTTGCGACAGGTAACCTCGTACCTGAATGCCGTGTTGCTGGAACAGATACTTCTTGGCGATTGCGCCGGCCGCGACCCGCATTGCGGTTTCCCGCGCCGAAGAACGGCCGCCGCCGCGGTAGTCGCGGATACCGTATTTATGGTGATAGGTATAGTCGGCGTGGCCGGGGCGAAAGCTTTCGGCGATTTTGCCGTAGTCCTTGGAACGCTGATCGGTATTCTCGATCAATAAACCAATCGGTGTGCCGGTAGTTTTACCTTCGAACACGCCCGAAAGGATTTTGACCTCGTCGGCCTCGCGGCGCTGGGTCGTATGGCGCGAGGTTCCCGGCTTGCGCCGATCCAAATCGATCTGCAAATCGGCTTCGCACAATTCCAGTCCCGGCGGGCAGCCGTCGACGATCGCCCCCAGCGCCGGGCCGTGGCTTTCGCCGAAGGTGGTGACGGTGAACAGTTTGCCTATGGTATTTCCGGACATGGTTAGAGCGCGTTGGTAAAGAGTGAATGGTAAGTGGAAACTTGTTCGGCGGTCAGCAGAAACACGCCGTCGCCGCCATGTTCGAACTCCAGCCAGTGGAACGGTACTTCCGGGAACATCTCCTGCAAGGTCTGGGCGCTGCTGCCGACTTCGACCACCAGGATACCCTGCTCCGCCAAATAGCGCTCGGCGTCGACCAAAATTCGCAGCACCAAATCCAGGCCGTGTTCGCCGCCTTTGAAACCCAACGCCGGTTCGGCATGGAATTCCGGAGGCAGGCTTTCCCACTCGGCAATGGAAACGTAGGGCGGATTGCTGACGATGATGTCGTAAGGTTTGGCCGGCAGATTATCGAATAAGTCCGACTGGTAGAGCTGCAATTGCTCTTGCAACTCGTGCTGTTCCAGATTGATGCGGGCCACGGCCAATGCGGCGTCGGACAGTTCCACCGCATCGACTTGCGCTTCCGGGAAGGCATAAGCGCAGGCGATGGCGATACAAGCGCTGCCGGTACACAAATCCAGAATATTGAATACCTGGGTTTCGTCGACCCAAGGCTCGAAGCGTTCGTTAATCAATTCCGCGATCGGCGAGCGCGGCACCAGCACCCGTTCGTCGACGTAGAACGACAAACCGGCAAACAGGGCTTCGTGGGTCAAGTAAGCGGAAGGCTTGCGTTCGACGATACGCCGCTCGATCAGTTCGGCCACTTGCTGGCGCTCGGCCATCGTCAATACGCTATCCAAGTAACTGTCGGCCAGATCGTAGGGCTGGTGCAAGGTATGCAGCACGATAGCCGCGGCTTCGTCCAGCGGCGTGACGGTGCCGTGGCCGAGAAATACCTTGTGTTCGGCAAAGCGGCTGGCGGCCCAGCGGATGTAATCTCGAATGCTGCTCAGGGTTGTAATAACATCCGGGCCTGTTATAGTCATAGCGTATCCGTGTGTAAAAAATGCAGCGGCGGATTTTAAACCAAACCCTTGCCGCTTGTCCGAATTAAGCAATGTCCATGACCGAGGCCGCAACCCATCCGCTCAGCGCCAAGCTGGCGAAAAACCGCTTGTACCAGGATTGCTTCAAATACATGCAATCCGATTCGCTGGCCTTGCCCACCATTCCGGACGTATCGCTAAAAATCCGCCGCGCCATCAACGAACCCAGCGCCAACAGCAACAAGATCGCCCGCGTGGTGCAAATCGACCCCAGCATCACCGCCCGCCTGGTCAAGATCTCGAACAGCCCGCTTTACCGCGGCCGACGCCGCATCGAAAGTTGCCCGGAAGCCTTGACCCGACTCGGCTTGAAGGCAGCGCAGGACATTATCACCGCGTTTGCCTTGAAAGCGGTGTTCAATGCCCGTTCGCCGGTGATCCGCCGCAGAATGCAGGAGCTGTGGGCTCACAGCAGTTACGTGGCGGCGATCAGCGCGGTGCTGGCGCATAAGACGCCGGGCTTCGATCCGGACCGGGCCATGCTGGCCGGCCTGATCCACGACATTGGCGTGGTGCCGATCCTGGCTTACGCCGACCGCCAGCCGGATATTCTGGATAATCCGGGCGACCTGGCCGAAGCCGTGCGGGAATTACGCAGCCCGATCGGGGTGCAGATCGTGCGCAAATGGGACTTTCCGGCCGACTTCGAGGACGTGATCATTCACGCCGAAAACTGGCGGCTCGACAGTGGCGAATCGGCCAGCTACAGTGACATCGTGATGATTTCGCAATTGCACAGCTTCATCGGCAAAGTCGACGTCAAACAAATGCCGAAGATGGACGAACTACCTGCGTACAAAAAATTGGCGGCCGGGAACCTGGACGCCGATCTGAGCATCAACATCCTCGACCAGGCCAAGGACGAGATCGAACATATCCGGCAAATGCTCAGCTAAGCCGCCGTTTTTTATACCGGCGATTGGCATTGGCGCCGGGTTGCGGAATAATCCCGCCGGCAAACCCCGCGGCCGCTTGCGGCCGATAAATTTCCGTTTAAATCCGTCATGGAGACAGCGAATGAAACTGACCGTTTTAGCGACGACCGCCCTGCTGGTGTCCAGCAGCATCACCACCGCCGGTACTTTGGGCAACGGCACTTGGGTTCCGGCCGCTTGCGGTACGCCACCGGAAACACCGGTCGTCGATGACAGCGATGTCGATGCTTTCAATAAAAGCATTGCCGCAATCAACACCTGGCAACAAAAATCGCGCGACTATTTCGAGTGCATGATCAAGGAAGCCAATACCGACAATGCCACCATCGCCGACAGCGCCAATCAGGCTCAGGCCAAATATCGGGAAACCGTCGAGAAAGTCGGCGCTCAAGCCGACGCGGCGAAGAAAAAGCTGGATAAGTAACGCCCGCTGCGGAAAACCGCGCCTGCCGTCGGCATCAACCAAGCAACCCTGCCCGTAAACGCAACACACATGAAAATACTCAAACTGAAGCTGCCGCTGCTGGCGCTTGCACTGCTGTCGTCCGGCTGCGCCAGTATCGGCAAAGGCATCACCGAAGCCATCCTGGAAAAACAGGAAGAAGAAGATACCCGCATCTGCGAGATCAAAGGCGAAAAATTCAGCGGCATCAAACCGCAGTTGGAAATCGCCAACCGGAAAATGAAATTGTTGATGGTGCACGGCGTCGGCAACCATTTGCCGGGCTATTCCACCCAGTTCATGGAAAAGCTGGCAAAAGAATTGGACCTGACCGTCACCTCCCGCAACATCAAAAACATCCGCTTGACCGATGCCAAGGAGCCGGCGCGGCCGTTGGGCAATTTGCGCATCAACCGCTATCTGAATGCCGACCGGACTCAAGAGATGCTGTTCTACGAGCTGACCTGGTCCGAAATCAGCGCCAAGGACAAGGAAGTGCTGTCTTACGACAATTCTGGGGAACAGTCTTTCCGCCGCGCCGAGGTCAACGACTTATTGAAGAAGTTCTCCAACGATACCGGTCCGGATCCGATCATCTACCTCGGAGAGAAACGCGAAGACATCCTGTCGGCCTTCGCCCAATCGTTTTGCTGGATGATACAAGGCGACTGGAACAGCCTGCCGGACGATGTCCAACAAAGCTGTTCCACCAAAAATGTCACACCGTTTTACAACGACAGTTACGCCTTCGTCTCGCATAGTTTGGGCAGCCGGATCACCATCGACGGCCTGCAACATCTGGCGTCGAAACTGAGCAACGGCGATACCGCCAGCTATTACACCGCGCTGACCAATGTCTTGAAAAACAAGGAAGTGCCGATCTACATGATGTCCAACCAATTGCCGATGTTGCAGTTGGGGCGCAGCCTACCGGAAGTCGCCAACCAAGCCGAGGCCTATTGCAACAGCAATGGCGCCAAATACGGCGAACGGATACTCGCGAAAACGTCGGTGATTGCATTCAGCGACCCCAACGATCTACTCAGTTATGCGATCCCGCACGACTTCGTCAACAAGTATCTGGACTCGCGGCTGTGCATTGATGTCACCAACATCAATATCAACGTAGCCCGGGTTTACGATGCGTTCGGTTTGGGCAAGCTTGCCAACCCGATGGATGCCCACATCGGCTACGATACCGACGAGCGGGTGGTGGCGATGATCGCGAAAGGTATCGCCAACGACAAAACCGCGCCCGTCGTCAACGAACGTTGCCATTGGATACAGACCATCGATTGACGGGCGTCAGCAGCAGCGTTTGACACCGCTCCATTTACGGCGGGTTTCGGCGGCGAAAAACGCCTTGCGGCTGAGCGGTTCGGCCTGTTGGCCGGCATGCTCGGCCTGCCAATGGCGCAAATAGCGCTGGTAGGCCGCATCGCCGTTCAAAGTGCGCCAGACCTGCAACCACGCTTGCGCATCAAATTTCATGAACCGCTTCCGGCTGCGGCGCCAGTTTGACGCATTCGAACATCAGATCGTCCAATTCGTGTTCTTGGTGCCTGTCGGGGTCGTATTGCAAACCGCACTCTTGTTCTTCCTGAATATGCTTGATGGTGCCGTGAATCGACACCGGTATTCCCGACTCCGGCAATACAATCGAAATACGTAACTCGGCCTCTTCGATAGCTTGACCCAACGGCTCCCGCAAACGGATTTTGATTCCGCTGTAACTCATATCCACCACTTGACCGTCGATGACGATTTCCCCGCCGGGCGGCGGCGGATCGATAATAATGTGGGCGACTAATCCGGCCGGATTAAAACGTATTCTGCTGCGGTTTTCGTTCTGCACGAATCGGTACTCCTGTGTTCGGTTTGCCAGAGTATAGGCACAAACCTCCGGCCGGCACAATTCATCTCGCCTTCCCGGCTAACCTTCCGGCTAGTCCGAATGCCAATAGCGCCGTCGCCGTGGCCGCTCCGCCACCGGAGACTGGCCGCTGCTCACGATATCGATGGCGCCCAGCTCAGCGGTATTCATCACAGTAGCCGGGAGTTGCCGATAACGTTCCAGCACTTGGCGATGGGGAAAGCCGAAACGGTTGGCGTAACCGGCCGGGATCAACACCCATTCGGGCTTAACCGCGTCCAAAAATGCCTGGGTCGATGAGGTCTTGCTGCCATGGTGCGGTGCAACCAATACCCGACTGGCTAACTCGCCGCCGTAAGTCGCAGTCAACCAGGCTTCGGCAGTCTGCTCTATGTCGCCGGTCAGCAGTGCACTCTGTCCGGCCGCGATGACCTGCAATACGCAGGAATTATCGTTTTCTTTATTGAATGCCGGCTGCGGCGGCGCCAACATCCGGAAACGCACATCGTCCCACAGCCATTCCTGCCCGGCTCGGCAATAGCCGGCACGCTCGCGCTCGGCCCACTCCGGAACGCTGCTCAGCAGGCGCTCTACCGGCAGTTCGGCCAGTACCGATTCGGCACCGCCGCTATGGTCGTTATCACCATGACTGACAATTAGCGCATCGACCTTGGCAATACCGCGCAGACGCAGGAAGGGCAACACTACCGATTCGCCCATATCGGAAAATTCGGAATATTTGGCCCCGGTGTCGAACAGCAACACGTGATCGGCGGTCCGCACCACCGTCGCCAGACCCTGGCCGACATCCAACAGCGTCAAGCCGAATTCACCGGACTTGGGTTTGTCGATAGCGGGAAAAAACAATGGAATCAGCAGCAACGGACTCAGCTGCCGCCCCGGAAAGCCGCGCGGCGCCAACGCCAGCAGAATGCCGATTGTCGCCAGTGGCAGCGCGTACCAGGGCGGCGAGGCTAAACTCAATTGCGACAAAGGCAGTGCTGCCAGATGCTGCAATAGCCACCACAAGCCCTGTAATACCGAATCCGCCACCTGCAACAAAATGCTCGCAGCGGCCGGCCAGACGAACAACAGTGCGATAGCCAACAATGCCAACGGTACCACCACGATTCCGATCAGCGGCACCGCCAACCAGTTCGCCAGCGGCGCGATCAAGGACACCTGTTGGAAAAACAAGACCAATAGCGGCGCCAGGCCAAGCAAACTGGCCCATTGTGCCACCGCCAAATCCCGCCAATAGGCGGGACGTGCCAGCCGTCCGACCGAGACATACATCAATAAGGCCACAGCCACAAACGACAACCAAAAACCGACTGACAAAACCGCCAACGGATCGGCAAGCACGACAGCCAACAAGGCCCACAGCAGCACCTGTGTCGGTACCGGATTGCGTTGCCACGCAATTGCCGCCAGCGCCACGCCAAGCATGATTACCGCCCGCTCCGTCGGCGCCGAGAATCCGGCCAAACCGGCATAGAACAGCGCCGCCAGCCAAGCAACCGGCGCGGCGGCCGATTGCGGCGAAATCCCGAGCAAACCCAAGTTAATCCAGATTCGCCGCGTCGCCAGATAGAACCAGCCGGCAATCAGGCCGATGTGCGATCCGGAAATAACGATTAAGTGTACGACACCCGTGACGCGGAAGATTTGCCACTGCTGTTGGCTGATTGCGTTCTGGGTGCCGATGGTCAATGCCTTTATCACGCCAAGTTGCGAACTTCCCGGCAATGCCGCGTCGATTTTGTCCGCGATCAGATTGCGGCAGACTGCAAGATAGCGGCCCAGGCTGGCGCTGTCGGCGATCCGCTGCGGCGGCGGCTTGCTCTTGACGTAACCCGTGGCGCCAATGTGATTGGCAAACAGCCAGGCTTCGTAATCGAAACCGCTGGGATTGAAACGGCCATGGGGTTTTCGCAACTTGACCTGAAACCGCCAACTCTGCCCGGCCTTCAGTTCGAACTCCGGCGTATACCAGGACAAGCGCATCTTCTCCGGAACCGCATCCGGCGCGCTCGTAACCACAAAATCGAAACCGGTTCGATGTTCCTGAACCTGCGGCAGACTGGCGATGTAGCCCTCGACTTCTATTTCGGTATTTTGGTAACGGTCCGGCAATTGTTGCGCCAAACGCCAAGCGCCGAATGCGCAAGCCCAAGCCAGGCCAAGCGACAAACTCAACACGACATAATGGCGCCTGACGCAGGCCAGCAGCGCGAGCGCCGCCAAGCCGAGCCATTCCGCTGAATTCGGCAAGCGGCTGAATTGCTGAACCGCAACAATGCCGGCAAAAAACGCCAAGCTGTAGCCGGTCATTGTAGATTTTCTCCCGGAACAGCCGGTGCCGATTTGCTTTTTAACTCTACCATCGAATCTATGCGGCCAAACAATCCGGCCAGTCTAGTCGATTTTTCGGCCAACTGCGGCAAGGAAACGCGTTAAACTGCGCCGATTTTTTTCGCGGTGTCGGCGTCACGAAGCGAAAACGCCGAGCCGGCCCCGATTCGCCTGGCCGTGTACGACCTGCAATATAGCGCAAACCCAACCATGCCTGAACCGTATTACCCACTGATCGTCCGCCCCCGCTTTATCGTCAACGCCCGAAAATTCTGGCGCCAATGCCATTTGTTATTGGCGCTGGGCCTGGGATTGGTATTTGCGCTGATCGGCCTGACCGGCAGCCTTAGCGTTTACCGCGAGGAACTGGACAGCCTGTTCAATCCGCAACTGCGGATCGAGATTCCGCGCGATGGTGCGCCGCTGCCGCTGGATAAAATCCTGGTTTCATTGCGAACCGCCCATCCCGACCGACACGGCGCCTGGACACTGGAAATGCCGCTCGCGCCGGACCGGCCGCTGACCGCCTGGTTCGACAAACCCAAGGAAAGCGTCGACGCGTTTTACGCACCATTGATGGTTTCGATCAACCCCTACACTGGAGCGGTGTTGGACAGCCGATTGTGGGGCCAGACCTTCGCCACCTGGCTCCTGGACCTGCACGCCCAACTGCAACTGGACGCCTCCGGCCGTAACGCGATGGCCATTCTGGGCAGCTTGCTGATGCTATCTACCGTTAGCGGCCTGTATTTGTGGTGGCCGGGCTGGCAACATCTGGCCGGCGCTTTCCGCGTCCGCCGCGATGGCAGTCTGATCGGGCTGATATTCGACCTCCACCGCTGGTTGGGCTTGGCAGCGGCCGGATTTTTGCTGTTGCTGGCGTTCACCGGCCTCCATTTGGCCTATCCGCCGTTACTGGAAAGCCTGACTTCGGCGGAAGGCATGGGCCACGGCGACGCCGGCCCCAACGTGCGCAGTACCGCGGTTCCGAACGATAGGCCAGTATCGGTGGGCGAAGCGATTTTGGTCGCCCGCGGACCGTTTCCCAGTTCCGAGGTCAGGCGGGTAACCACGCCGGCCGGCGAACTGGGCGTGTATCGCGTCAATCTGCGCCAGCGCGACGAAATCAACCAACATCACCCGTTTACCACGGTCTGGGTAGACCGCTGGAGCGGACAAATCCGAGACGTCCGCAATCCGCACCGGTTCTCGTTGGGTCAGACATTCACGGTCTGGCTTTGGCCCTTGCACACCGGGGAAGCCTTCGGCGCTGGCGGCCGTTTTCTATGGTTCTGCGCCGGACTGACCCCAACCTTGTTGTTCGTTTCCGGTTTACTGCATTGGCTACATCGGCACGGCTGGATAGCGGACCGCCAGGTCGACTGGGCAGCGCTGGCCGATAGAACCAGACGTAAAACCGCTGGCTCAGCCAGACGGATTAACGCCGCTTGGACCGTCCTGCTGCAAAGGATGCAAACCTGGTGCATCAAAGCCGCCAGAGAATTATTGAATCGATTGCGGCGCTAACCGAAAAACCCAGTGCAACTGAAGTTGCCGGCATACCGCCGCGTATTCAATTTGGGGACGACAGGCCAGACTCTACAACGTTCGGATGCCAGCTTGCCGTCCATTTTGGCGACAACCTATCTTCTATCGACCCTAAGTATCGATGACAATGGCTTGCCGCAATGAGCGCAGACGAAATTTCCGGTCGGCAAACCCATTACCAGTTCTTTCGCCAAAGACGAATGGCTGCAATCGCCGCCGAGATTCTTATTTGATGTGTCGTTTTTCTTGGTGTCCATAATCTTTGCCTCGCTATCGCTAAAATCACAATTCTTAAAGACTTTCCCTACACACAGGCACCAAGCAAAATTTGTGCGATTACTGAATAAGCAAGAAAAAATAACTACTTTATGTGACGATCTTCACACGAAACAGGTCTTTGTTACAGAAATATGTAAAAATTTCCGACTAGTCATAAGGCCTTATCCAGCTAAACAAATATGCAGAAACAATCGTCACCAACTCGCTCTGCAAATACCGGAAAACTCATTATTCAACAAATGCTTGTAAAATTTTTCGACACTACGCTTTAACAATCTTCATGTTGAATATATCGCCTGATTCCGGCACCTGCGCCGTTCACGCTCAGCAGATATGTTCAATCCGGCGACATGCGAAAGCCGCCGGACTGCCAGGCATCCCTTCCAACGTAACAAACGGCTACGCCGCTATGCGCCGATCAACTCCAACATCTCTTCTCGCTGTATTACTTCCCGGTCTTGCAACAACTCGGCGAGCCGATCCAACTGGCCACGCTTACTGGTCAGAATTTTGTGGGCCCGGCGTTCGGCATCTTCGACCAGCTCGCGAACTTCGGCATCGACCACGCGCGCCGTTTCTTCGCTGTAGTTACGCTGTTCGGTAACATCTCCGGCCAAAAACTGCAGCTGCTGGCGTTGGCCGTAAATCAACGGCCCCAGTTTTTTACTCATACCCAGGTAACACACCATGTTGCGGGCAATTTCGCTGGCTTTTTCCAGGTCGTTTTGGGCGCCGGTGGAAACGCTCTGCAACGCCAGTTGCTCGGCCACCCTTCCGGCCAGCAGTATGGCGATTTGGTCTTTCAGTTCCGCTTCGGTGGACAGGTATTTTTCTTCGACCGGCAGTTGCAAAGTAAATCCCAGCGCCGATACGCCGCGCGGAATGATCGATATTTTGTGCACCGGCTGGCCGGTCGGCACGTTCTCGGCAACCAAGGCATGGCCGGCTTCGTGGTAAGCCACCCGGCGTTTTTCCTCCGGGCCGAGCACACGGTTTTTCTTTTCCGGCCCGGCCATAACCCGGTCGATCGCCGCTTCGAAATCGGCCATGTTCACGGTGTCGCGGCCGGCCCGAGCCGCCAAAATCGCCGCCTCGTTGGCAATATTGGATAGATCGGCGCCGACGAAACCCGGGGTGCGCTTGGCAACGATGGCCAGATCGACGTCTTTGTCCAGTTGCATGCCTTTAGTGTGCAATTTCAGGATTGCCACCCGATCCAGTTGATCGGGCTTGTCGACCACGATTTGCCGGTCGAAACGGCCGGCGCGCAACAAGGCCTTGTCCAGGATTTCCGGCCGATTGGTGGCGGCCATCACCACGACGCCGGAAGCGGCGTCGAAACCGTCCATTTCGGTCAATAACTGGTTCAAGGTTTGCTCGCGTTCGTCGTTGCCCCCCATCACCACCGGGCCGCCGCGAGAGCGGCCGATCGCATCCAGTTCGTCGATGAAAATGATACAAGGGGCTTTCTGCCGGGCCTGTTCGAACAAGTCCCGCACCCGCGCCGCGCCGACACCAACAAACAGTTCGATAAACTCGGAAGCGCTGATATTGAAGAACGGCACGCCGGCCTCGCCGGAAACGGCCCGCGCCAGCAAGGTTTTCCCGGTACCCGGCGAGCCGACCAGCAGCACGCCTTTCGGCATCCGCCCGCCCAGCTTTTGCAGTTTTTCCGGCGCTTTTAAAAATTCGATGGTTTCCTTTAGTTCCTGTTTGGCACTGTCGGCGCCGGCGACGTCGTCGAACGTGGTTTTCGAGGTTTCCTGCTGGATGCGCATTTTGTTACCCAGATTCAGAAAACCGCGACCGCCTCCACCGGCCATTTTCGGTAACAGCCACATCCAGATGCCGGCAAAAATCGCGATCGGAATGATCCAATTGAACAACAAGCTGCTGGCCCAGTTATCGCCACTCCTGACCACATATTCGACCTTATGCGCCTGCAGGTTTTTGACCAACGACTCGTCCCACAGCGGTATCGTGAAAAATTGTTTGCCGATCTTTTGGTCTTCCTGCTTCAAGGTGCCGTTAATGAAGCGCTGGGTCACGACCGCATTTTCCACTTTGTCTTCGTTGACCAGGCTGATGAACTGGCTATACGGGATTTCTCGACCCTGGATACGTTCGCCGCCGGCAAAAATCGACAACAGGAAAATGCCTAAAAGCAGATACAACCAGAATCGCGATTGCTTCGGCGCGTCGCTGCCGGATTGGCCGGCGCCATCCGCGCTTTTGGCATTAAAAGCGCGCCAACGCCCCTGTAGCCAAGCCCAGGCCGCATTCAGCCATTCGACCGCAAGCCGGTAAATCTCGCCGATTTTTTGCTTATCTATCATGACCTTCGCCCTCGTTAGTTTCTTATTCGCAAAATACTCTACTCCACTTTTACCGTATTTTATCGACTTATCAACTAGCGACTTTCTCCGCCGTCACTCGAGGCGCGCGGTCTCATTGGTTTTTGATGATCAGCGGCTGGACGATGGCGAAACCATCCTAAGACCTCACACCTCCGGTCTTACGATCCGCATTTAACCGATCGCCTGGAAGACAAATAACTCGAAACGATGCAGTTTCTTTTGTTGGGCAATATCTCGAACGGGGTGAGCGGGCGACGCCAGCCATTCTCGGGTGACATATTGAAGCTGTTAATCAACACAGGCCGGCATCGAGGCGCCTTTCCTGTTCTAACACCCCTGATTGGGGGCTTTATGGGTTTTCGAATTTTGCTGGAATCGCTGCCGTTGACCACAGGCGCGCGGGCTTGTCGGTTTTACGCCTGGCATCGGTTAAGCTGGTCGAGGGATAAACGCCAAGAGAAATAGTTTTTCGGCGGACTTTGATGGAATAATCAAATCGCCACCATTTGGCGCCGTTGGTCTTAACCAGCAAATACAATCCAGAACCGGCGTTTAGCAGGTTGGTGAAAAACCATATTTGAGACGCTAATTTTGCTCGATCGAACCAGCATTTAGTAGGAAAGTGGCTTCATCGCCACTAAATATAGAGTCATTCAAAGCCAAAAAAGAGTTTTTCACCAACCTGTTAGACGCCTATCGCGTAACTCCACCCAGTTTTGTTATTTTTTATTCGAAAAATCGGTTTATCACCAACAATAAATTGCAAGCACCAAAATTGAGGCCAGCCCATTTGCCTTCACAGGTAAGCAACTCCCTCTCTAAGAGTCACACACATTATGCTTTAACCTGAAATTGGATAACCGTCGCCCTGCGTCCAGATAATCCGCCCAAGCCTGCATCATCCGCCGGCGTTCGTCCAGATACTGCGCCCGATTACAGGCGGCTTTGACTTGGTCTTTCGGCATGTGGCAAGCTGCCGCTCGATGGCATCCGGCGACCAGCCTTGTTCGTTGAGTAAGGTTGACGCCGTCGTTCTAAAACCGTGGGCGCTCATTTGGTTGCTTTCGTAACCAAGAGTTTTCAGCGCGGTGCGAATGGTTCCGTCGGACATCGGCCGGCCGTCGCCGCGGCTGGACGGGAAAACGTATCGGCCGGCCCCGGTTAACGGTTTGATGGTTTCCAAAATTTCGACCGCTTGCAGCGATAACAGAACAATGTGTAGCGTTTCGGTTTAGTGACGAGGTAACGCCATTCCTTTGCCGCCAGATCGACATCTTTCCATTCCATTTGCCGAATTTCTCCCGGCCGCTGAAAAAGGTACGGCGATAGCTTTAGCGCGGATTGCACAACGAATGTGCCTTTGTAGTGCGCGATGTCCCGCAGTAACTGGCCACTTCCTTTGGCTCGGTAAGCGCGGCGTTGTGCTTCGCCTTTTGCGCCGGGATTTTAGCACTAACCGCTTGGGCCGGATCGTAGTCGGCAAAACCATGGGTGATGGCGTATGCGTAAACGGTGCTGATGTCGGCACGTACCCTGTGCGCAGTTTCCAGTCGTTTTTTAATTATCAGCGGTCGGACCACGGCAAAGACTTCGGGCGATTTAACTTCCCCGATCGGCTTTTGACCAATTTCCGGAAACACGTAGAGTTCGAAGCGGCGGATTTTCTCTTGGTGAGTAATATCGCGCACGGTATGCGCCGACGATTCGAGCCACTGTCGGGTGATGTATTCGAAGCTGTTGACGATAGACAAGCCGGCTTCGAGCCGGGTTGATTTTCGGCGACTTGGGCAATTTCAGCCCTGGATTGCTTTCTGATTTCGCTTGGATCGATGCCGTCGGCAAGTTTGTCCGAGCTTCTTCAGCTTTGCGCCTGACATTTTCTAACGTGGTGTCCGGATGCACGCCAAACAAAAGTTTTTTCGCTTCCCTTCGAAGGTAAAGATGAACTTCCATATTTCGGTGCCGTTTTTTCCGACGACCAGATAAAGCCCTCCGCGTCGTTGATAAAGCATTCTTTATCGCGAGGCTTTGCCGCCCTGTAAACCGTGTCTTTATTGAGATAGAGCGCCATTGTGTGTCCTCAATCGTGTCCTCGGTAAGAGGCATTATAGAAAAGGACACATTGAAGGACACACTTTTGGGTGTATGCCCCTACATTTCGTTGAACAATAAAAAACCCGCTAAGCCTTGAGGCTCGCGGGTTTTTAAATTTCTTTGGACTACTCTGGAAGAGTAGATGGTACGAGGGTCGGAACCGAATAATATTAAAACCCCTTATTTATCAATATAAAATAATTTTACCCTTAAAAGTTACTGCAATAGTTACTGCATTTTGTAATTTTATCCATCATGCCGCTACCAAATGACACGCGATGAATGCCTGAATTACCAGCCCCAGAATAAAAGAAATCAGACTTGTGATTCCTAAGCCCCAAATCAAATTTTCCAAATACGTGGGGCTACCACTCGCATCAACCTGCTCACCTTGCAATTTCCGACGCCATCGCTCACCTAGGCTGTAATCCCGCCTAAGAATCAAAACTAGAACAATCAACGCCAGGACGATCGATAGAACTAACGCCACCCACGAGACCCTCACCATGCACACTAAATCAGGTGTAAGTCGTAAACCTTTTGTTTTATCAGTGAAATGCTGGATTGACAGCGCCAAAGTACCGCCACTTAGTAAGAATATTGATTTTGCAAGAAAATCAGCTCTTTGGCGCCCATCTTTTTGGTGTTCGTTAAACATTTTCCACCATTCCAATTCGCCATCTTGATTGGAACCGTCTGTTTTATTTTCAGCCACTTAACCTCCTAAAACAATTTTGGCGGATATACCTTCAATCCGCCTTGGGACAGCGCGCATTTTTACACTTATGCAGATGCCCGCAAACTCAAATTCTATCGCGTATCAGAGCCGCCACATTCACACCAACAATTAATGGCGAGAGCTTCATGCCCCGGACGACCAAGCCGTTTATCCCTCTCTGTTTTGCTGCACCCTGGTTCGCAGTCGATATTCGGCGTTTTCGCCGATCTCGATCAACCCGGCGATCATATCGAGTTGGTTGGATAGCATCCAAAGCAGACTTGGCGTCGCGTTTCCGTGGTCCCAATGCTTACCTTTATCGAATGCCGCAACCGATCCCAACGACTGCAGCACGGCCGATAGGTTTTCCGCTTGATATTGTGCCGACGCGGTGGCTTGTTCCAACAGTTCCAATTCTTCCACGGAAAGATGATTGGCCGCGACCTCGTAAAGACAGCCCAAGGCTTTACCGACCCTAAACGCCCCAAGTCCTTGCTGATTTTTTGCGCAGCTCATGGCTTACCTCCGACAGGCAGTTGGGCATTGAGCAACAACGCTCGGATGTGGGTTAGTTCTCGGGTGACAGCCTGGCCAGGCGGGCGCCGACTGGAAGCCGGCGGCGGCTCACCGCCGGCCGCGGATAACACCACCGGCCGGCACCGGTCGGGCGGTTGTCCGGACAAAGGCGAAACGGGCGGCTTGTGGACATCACCACCCTCGCGCGCACGCGCGTTATGGTTATTTTGGTTATATGGTTTGTATGACATGGTGTCATGGGTTTTTGCTGAAATGTCACGGGTTTTTGCAGAATTGTCGCCGGTGTGGATAACTTCTTGCTGTGACGCCGTGTCACTGGATGTTGATATCTCGGGAAAATCCGGCGACGTGGTGTCACTGGTTGTTGAGAACTTTTCGACCATCAACAGGTAACGATTCGCCCGGCCAGGATCGCGCACCACGACCACCAGGCCTAGCGCTTCCAGTTCGCCGACGGCACGCATCGCACTACGCGGCGAACACCCGGCCCGCAGCGCGATATCGTCCAGCGAAGCAACGCAGTAACCGGCCCGGTTGGCCCGATCCGCCAGAGCGATCAGCACCGCTTTGGTGGTGCCCATCAGACGCACCTGGAAGGCGGCGTTCAAATACTCGATACTCATGATTTCCCCTCCTCTCCGTCTTTCCCGTTGAGTTCGGCCATCACCTCTTCAAACAAGCCTCTTTTGCTCAGCGCTTGATAAATAGCGCTCGCATCGTCAAACAACTCGTGAATGGCGCTGAGCGCGCGATTTAGGTTGTCCATCACCGAATAAAGCGCGTAAACCGCCGTTTCGTCTTTCAGGTATTCGTCAGGCGCGGCCATAATCAAATCAATGACCGCCTTCGCCTGCTGAGTTGGACATAGGGCATTTTCAATATTCATCGTGCGCCCCCGCTCACTGCATCGTGATAACACTGAATGGTAATGTCGATATCTTCTATCTCGGCAATGGTCGCAGACAGCGCAGCCTTAACGATCTGATCGCTGGCCTGAACGTCGGCCTCCAAGTTGATCGATATCAGTTCCAGAACGCCTTTGGCACGGAAAGTCATCAAACCGATGGCATCAGCGAGCATAAGCGGATTGGCCCAGTCTTCACCAAGGCGGTGGGTGAATTGCGGGCGGATGTTTGCTTGATCACTCATACCCTTTCCCCCTGGCCATTACCACCCTGTTTTTGGTCAAAATGGTTACGGTAGAACTCAACAAATACCGCCGTATCGTCCAATTCTAATTGGATCGCCTGGCCAACACAGACCAGAACTTCGTTGCATACCGTGCCAAAATCATTAGCTCCGGCAATTTCCAACAATTCCGCAATGGCACGCGCCCGTTTTAGCGAGGGCATAACCGTATCGATCAGGTTAGATGTCGGCTCGCCGTTTTGGAGCGTGTAGGGAATACGATGCTTTAGTTCGATAAGGGGTTGCGCGCTCATGCTTGCACCCCCAAGAATTGTTGGCGTAATTGATACGCCATCGCCAGAATTTCTTCGCAATCGGAAACGAAGCTATCCAACACGTTAAGGCTCAATTCGCCATACTTGGCATCTTGCATAACCATGCCATAGCTTAGAGCCAGGGCGGAAAATATCGGGTGTAGGGGATTGGTTAAGGTGTGCTGTTGTTCGATGATCGTCGGACTGGCTTTCACACTCATTCGGCACCGCCTTGCGCCCAGCGCTGAAAAATGGCGTCGCCGTTGTCCAGGTAGCAGTGGATCTCCTGGGCGGTGGCTCTGGCATCCAGCGCCAGCACAGCCTGGCAATCGTCGAACAAGTCTTTGTCCAAGCCTCTCAGCTTGGTCAGATTGAAGGGGAAGCGATAGCCGTTATACAGGCCCAGGAGAAAAGCTCGGACGGTGCCGGCTTGGCCGGTGTCGCGGTCGGCGATGGCCACCAGTCGGGTCAGCGCCGGCAGCCCGGCCGCTGTCACGGTTTCGCGCTCCGCATCCAGTTCGGCTACTTGCCGAAAAAATCGCTCCATAACCTCGGCGTCCGGCGCTTCAACGGTCGCGCCGGTTTTTGGGCTTAACGCCAATGACAGGTCGCTAATACTTTCGCAGACGCCAAAGGATAGCCATTGCAGTTTGGCGACCTCGTCGACGATGCTGGAAAAAAGCTCTTCCCCGTCACTTTGGATCGGTGTGCCAAGGTAAGCGGAAAACGCGGCGTAGCCATTGCTTAACAGCTCGAAGCGCTGGCCGAGCGTTTTTAGCGTATCGGTATAAGTGGTGATTGGGCGGACTTTGCCCAAGGCATGAGTATTCATAGCGGTTACTCCATTGCAAATAGATGAACCGCCGCCGATAGTTTCGACGCTATTGGGCGACGGACTGAATGGGGTCGAAAACCGGGCAATGGAGCCGGCCAGCGCCGAACGCTGCCCAGACAGTCCGCCATAATGTAAACGCAGCTAGGCCGCGCAAATTTTGGGCGTAAAAAAACCGCGATAAATGCGGCGAATTTTCGCCATTGCTAGACCGAGTTTCGACGCCCGGTGCCAGTGTAATGACTGGCGGAATCATTCTGCGCGCCAGCGGGAGGAAATGTCAATTATTTTTTGAGCGCCGGCTTTTTGCTTGTCGCGAGGCCCAATAATCCGCGTAACTCAAAAAGCCGGCTCGGCGCCAGGGCGGCATCGACAACATTTAGGCCGCACTCAAGGCGTTATCAATTTTGCGGTCGGTTTCCTCGATCCGCTTCAACAACAGGTCATCGTCGACCACGCGTACCAACTCCCCAAGTTCGGTAACGATTTCGTTACATAGTCTGAATTTCGCCGGAGTCAAAACCGCAACAGCTTGCCGCTTTTCGTCCAGTTTATCGACAAGCTGCTGAATGATGAGGGGTTTCAAGGCTTGTAGTTTTTGCTCTTCCGTTTGAAGTTGGCGACTCAGTTCCCGCCGGCGCTGTTCAAGCTTGGCGGTAAGGTCGGCATATTCGCGACGGGCGTTTTCCAGTTTTAGCGCGGCATCCGCCACGGCCTTTTCAGCTTTGGCCAGTTGATCGGTTTGCAGGGCGCCCAGTTCGTTGGTCAGGCGTTCGATTTGTTGGGCGCAGGCTTTACGCTCGGTAGATCGTTCGGTTAAATCGCTGCGCAACAGATCGTCGACAAGCCGCGATTGGCTGAATAATTTTTCAAGTAGTTTCATGGTCTTTCCCTCAAGAAATGACCGGACCACGACCGAAACCATGGCCCGGTGAATTACCGGTTAGGCCGGCGTCAAGTCGCCGCCACGGATGGCCGCGGTTTGCTCGACCGCCATGGCCAAGCGGCGGACCGCGCGGACGGTGACCAAGCCCTTGGTGAAGTTATCGTCGTCGCTGTCCGAAAACTCCACGGCAACTTCTTGGCGATCGTAAACACTCCCCGCCGCCAAGCTATCGATCACCAGGAAGGTGTCGGCCGTGATGCTGTTGGACTCGACCACCGGCACCCCGAACAACATCGGTGCGAAGCCGTTGGCAATGTCCGCAGCCGACAAGGCCGCCGGAGTTGATGCCAGCAAATCCAGGTCGAACGCCAGCCAATCCGCAGGGTTCAGCAATACCGCATTCGGTACATATCCGGATGCTTTCATATCGGCAATTACTTTCCGAATCAGGCGATGCTTGGGTAAAGGCGTACCGACTAAGGCGGCGGCGTATCCGTGCGCAACGTAGTTGCCAGATGCAAACAGACCGGACATGTTCGGCGCCACGCCGTTTCCCGATGCGATTTGATTATCAACGCGACGTTGGACACCCCACATCAGCCGGGTATTGATGTACTCGGCCAGCGCGAGATGGTCCGCCATCAATTGCTTGGAGATTTTCACCCAGTGCGTGACCGTAGACACCGGTTGTTGCACCAGCGTAAAGGTAACGCTCGACTCCGGAGCGTCGCTACCCTCGGCAGTTTCGGCCGCACTGTTGGTAAACACGCTCTCACGGGTGTACTCGACCATGTCCGAACCGGTTGGAAAATGCTTGAACAGCGCTTCAAGATTTAATGGCGAGGAAGCCCCCGGCACCGCACCAGGGCGACGATCCGGCGCTACGGTTGTGCTGGAACCGGTTACCGTGTTGTTCTGGATGTTGAACTTGGCTTTTTGCCGATCACCGCGAGCGAAGTCCGCAAAGGCGGCGTTTTTGATCACTTGCGCGCCCCAGCCCACAGCATGCGAAGAACCGTTACCGACATTATCGGCCACGCCTTTTTGCTTGAGTTGCAGGATTTCGTCAGCCAATTCGCGCTGTTTGTCTCCAATGGCTTCCAAAGCGTTTTTCACGTCGACGGAAACCCGGCCGGCTTCCTGCAGTTCCCGTTTGGCTTGGGCTTGAAAATCGGCTAACGATTTTTCCACGCCGTCCAACAGTTTCATGACAGTCTCTTGGTTGCCCACAATACCGGCAAATCCCAAGGCCGACCATGCTCCGCTTGGATCAAGCGCCGGCAAACCGCCCAATGTAGCGGCCATGTCGTGAGACGCGGCGCTGGCGTCGAAACCCAAAACCATAAGGGTGATGATGCCCAAGCTCAGGGCGATGAAATGAGTAATTTTCATAAATGAATATCCTTTGAAATTAGTTAAGAATGGACTTCGGCAGCTTGGCGCTGAACGCTTCCAGGCGCGCAATAAAGGCCTGGTCTTCTTCGCCGACCTGTTCGGCCGGTCGCGCGAATATGGCTTTCATTTTGGCGCACAAGGCCGATGCCTCTGATTTGCTTAAATGGCAATCGCGGAAGAACCGCTCGAAGTCGCGCATCGAGTTCAATTCGGAAAAATCCGCAGTGCCGGCCAGCGGCGACAATTGGAAGTGATTGTCAAACGACCGTGCTTTCGCCGCCAAGCCGACCCGGCCCAAGACCTGGTCGCAGAAACCCAAGGCCTTGGCTTCCGTCGCGTTCATCCAGGTTTCTTTCGCCATCATGTCGATGATGGTTTGGCGGTCTTGTCCGGTGCGTTGCTGATAGATATCGATCGCACTGGATTGCAGCTTTTCCATCAGGTCGGCCATATCGCGTAGCTCTGCAGCATCGCCATAGGCTCCGCCCTGCGCGTTGTGGATCATCAGAAAAGCATCTTCCGGCATGGTGATTACATCGCCAGCCATCAGGATAACGCTCGCAGCAGACGCCGCCAGACCATCAACATGACCAAGGACTCGCGCCGGGTGGTTTTTCAGCGCGTTGTAAATCGCCAATCCATCCAGCAGACTGCCGCCAGGTGAATGAATATGCAGCTCGATTGTTGCCACATTGTTAAGCGCCTGTAGTTCGTTGATGAACTGTGAGGCAGAAATACCCAAGCCACCAATCTCGTCATGAATCGAGATACTGGCGCTCGCGGCCGTTAAGTTTTTAATTTGATACCAGTTTTTCATGTCGGTCTCGCACGAAAGTGACGACGGGAAGTCGCCGGTTAAAAAATCCGTGATATGTACGAGTGACAGACTTGAGTGCAGCATCGCGCCGCAGGTGGGACTTGTCTAACGCGGCCGGCATCACACCGGTTCGCTATGGCCACCAGCATCACGCCGGAAACCACTGTCTCGATTTATACCACAGGTTGAAAAAATTCCGCTAACGGTTTAGCTCGATCGCTTTGCGCAAATCAGTTATGAAGCAGACCGCTTGCCGACGGCTGTAGCCGATTTCGCGCAAGTTGCGCTCAATCTGGCGAATCGTCACGCCGTCGATAGTTACAGGATCAGGCACCAGGCCCAGCGCTTTTTTGACGCGTTTAAGTAGTCTCATGACAACCTCTTTGCAGGTGTTGGTTGAATTGCTCCGCGACGCCGAGCAACCAGATCGGTGTCGCAGTGTTAAAAATCGAATCACGTGAATATCGTTACCTACTGACATCAGCTCCAATCGCCCCCGCGCCCAGTCGGCTACGCCATAGCGGGTGGCGCCGCTTTTGTGGTCTGATTTCGAACAACCCGGCCGGGTCCTTCACCAAGTTGGATTGCAAGGCAAAACGCCAAGAGTTATGCACAGAAGAACAAAACAAATAAGCAGTTATCCACAGGACAAGCGGTGGCTTTTTGGATTTCCAAAAAATACTTCAGCAAAAATCTACCTGGGGCGACGCAAAGGCCAGGGCAAGCCCCTGAGTTTTGACCCGCCCCACCCCTGGCCTAGCCTTTTTCCTGTGGATAATTTCAATGCCTCTTGGTCGGTCATTGCAGGTTGATTGCATCTGACTGAACGCAGCCGGTCAGGACCCATGGGCTTTTTCAATTTAATTCTGCATCCGCATGAACGAAAAAGGGGCGACGCAAAGGGCGTGGCAACCCCATGAGTTTTGACCCGCCCCACCCGGTTATGGTCACTCGCTAACCAACATTGCACGCCACCAATCCAATCATCCGGTGATAAAAAATATTTCTATGTATACCCCCCCGGAAAAAGCGTGCGACCGTGCAAGAATCTCTGCAGCCCAGTTGCGACGCGGGTTTGCGGTTGCACGAGGCATGTAAGTTAGCGTGCAGTCGCACGTTAAATTTCGTGCGGCGATGTCGTTGCACCATTTTGTGAAGGCGAAGCCAACGACTAAAGAACCGCACAATTTGCAGGCAATCCGCACAGTTAAAAATCCCGGCGTGCAATAAAACGTGCAACTCTAACCATATGAAATTATTTGAATATTCCTTGATATTTGTTAGAGTTGCACTGTTACACGCCATAACAAGACATCTTCTATATTTCGGAGTCATGACCGGCCGGCAATAACAAGCCGGCTTCTATCACCAAGACTGTGTGCTCAATCCCGCCAATCTGTTTGCGCCAGGTTGCGCGGGGGCTTTTCTTGTCTCCACTGGCGACGATCAAACCGCGGTGCATCATCAGCCGCCATAAACTCTTGGCGTTGCCGCCGAAGAACGGTTGCCGCTGCCGGCCGGCGATGCCTTGCGCAACCTCGAAAGCGGCATCGGGCAGCAAATACACCTTGGCGCTGTGCGGCGCCTTCGGTGGATCGAACCAACCGATCCGCTTGCCGTTCGGCGTGTAGTCTTCGCTTCCCGGTCCGGAACGCCCCCAGCCGCAGGCATGCGGCCGAACCTTCGGCGCCTCCTGGGTGTTCTTGTCCGGCAGGTGCGCGTCGCCCGCTGCCAGCGCCGATTGAATCAGCTCGATAAACCGCAAGCAGGGATCTTGATCGTCTTGGTAATTGCGTTGGCCCTCGAACGCCGACTGTAAGGCTTGCTCGATCCCGCCCTGCATGGCGTTGATCTCGACCAACCCCATCAAGCCGGTGTCCTGCAAAAACTCGGCAAAGATTTCCACGGCCGCCACCATATTGGCGTAGATGCCTGGGGCGCGGGGATGGGATGAGGCTAATTGTCTTGCGGTACCGGAATCGGCCAGTTGAACGACCAAGGCGGGAAATTCGCTTTTCAGGCGGTCCAGATTACTCGCCATCCATTGCAGATAAGCCGACATTAGCCCGGCAAACTGACCGGATTCCGAGGCAATCTGCAGCGCCGTGAGTGCTTGCTCGTCGACATCCTGGCGTGTGATTTCCATCGTCAGCATGCGGGCAAAGGTCGATTGGGATTTCGGCGTATCCTCGCCGGTACAAATCAGCGAGCAGCGACTACGTTGGCCATTTCGCAAGCGGCGGTCGGCAGTCAGAGTATCGCGGCCGCTGCCGTTACCGATGGCCATGATCAGATCGTTAGCGGTTTTAACCAGATCATCATCAGACCGGCCGCCGGTGTACTTCAGATCGTCGGCGATAAAGACGGTATCTTTCGCCAGAAAGCACTGCATCGGCACCGCCTTCGGCGAACTCAACCAGTTACCCGGAAAGCCACGGTTGCGCTCGCCGCGCGACGTAAAGCCCAGACCGTGAAAACCCAGCGCCAACTTGGCCACCGAACTTTTGCGGCTGCCGGTCAAACCATGCAGAAACAACACGAAGTCGGTATCGAGACATTCATTCAGCGGCGAGCGCAATGCCATACACAACAACGCGGCGCCGACTTGCGGCTTGCTCGGACACACGCCAGGCAATTGCAAGGCACTGGCCAAAGCAGCTTTCAGCTCATCACCGGCCAGCGGTGCCGGAAGCTGGTACTTGGCCAGGTTTCCGGGTAACTCAACCTCGACCGTTTCGACCAAACCTTGCGCGGTAATGGCGCCGCCGGTATGCAAAAACGCCCATTCGCCGCGGTCAATCTTCTCCCAGCCCGAACACTGGTACACGGTTCGCACCGGCACATCGCCATCGAGCGCGCTGTAATACTGAATCGCCGCCCGCACGTGGCGGATGGTTGTAGCGCCCGGCTCGACAATGACATTCGGCCCCCATTTTGGGTTTAACCAGTTGGCATTGCCGCCGGAGAACACCGCATCGGCAACCTTGGCTAACGGCAGTTCGCTACCGTTGGAGCGCCAGCCTTGAATATGCCATTCGGTGGACTCTTCCAGGCCGTTCTTGAGCGCGACGTATTCGACGATTTTCGCGGTGATGTTGGTCAACAACACTTCGATTTCGTTACCGTCCCGATCAAGCTTAACCAAGTACAGGCAACCGTTCTTGATGCAGTACTTTCCGAACTTATTGGGATTGCCGGACGACTTGCCGCCACCGCCACCGCCACCGCCGCCGGTCTTCTTGGCCGTTGGCCGCGGTTTTTTCGCGGCTTTCTGGATCTCTACAACCTTGCTATCCCCGCTCATCGATCACCGTCCTTTGTGCCAGGTAATAGTCGGCGTAATCCTTATGCGGTTCGGGCGGAAACCACACCGAGCCGTCGACCAGCGCCGCCGCTTCGTTGGCTTTGGCGATCCCGATTGCATCGTTATCGCCAACGACAATGATTTCAGCTTTCGGATGTAACCCCCGCATCACTTGCGCGACCGCCGGCACGTTGCCGGCCGAGAATGCGCAGTACACGCGGCGCTGTGTGTCGGTATGCACCGCCGCCGCATCGGCAAAGCCTTCGGTCAGGAATACGGTCTGGCTTTCGAAGCCGATCCGGCAAAAACAGCCGGATATCTCGGCACCGAACAGAAAGGTTTTATTCCTGCCCAATTGCGCCGGCGCTTCGTCGAAAATGGTTTGGACGTTGCGCAACTGGCCGGCCCGATTCCAGACCGGGACCAGCAAGGTTTTGGCCACCGTCAGGCGCCGGATTTCGCCATCGACACATTTAACGCGCCGGTCAAAGCGGGCCAGCCTGGCACAGTAGGCGGAAGGCAATTGTTTGCGCTTCAGGTAGCCGGTCGGCTCGAACGGCCAGGGTTTGGCAGCCCAAAATTGGCGCTCGGCGACCTTGGCCTTCTGGTCATGCTGCGCGGCCAGCTCTTCGGCCCGCTGCCGGCGATCTGCCTCGATCCTGGCCAGTTCTTCCGAGGAAACCGTATCCAGCCCCTTGCCGTTCAAAAACCGCATTGCCTTGGCGCCGGTTTTGAAATTGAACGCCTGGACACGCTGGCCGTCTGCGGTGATCTGAATCGCGCCGTCTCGGTTGCCGGATGACCGCGCGTCGACAACAGGCACCCGGTGAAACCGGTCGTCATGCGCGACCCGCTTCCAGGTAATACCGACCTCGCTACAGGCCTCGGCAGACGCCTCCTCTATCGACGAATAACGCTCAGCCCGCCTCATAACTCACCCCCGAAATGAAAGGGAATGGAATCGAGACGCGCAACCAAAGCATCGATCTGTTGCAAAGTAAGCGCTTGGCCGATCGGGCGAGCCAGCCGAACCGCATCCCGGTTTGTCGGGATTGAAGGTTCGAGCAATATGCGCTGCAAGCCGAACGCCGATAGATCGATGTTTTCAGCGGCAAACGCATCAACCACCGCCAACGCCAGCCCAAGGTTGGCCGCGTGGATAGTCGCTCGCGATTTATACTCATCAGCTGCTTTTGGGAATATCGATTGAGTAGCCATTATCAACGCCCCCCAATTCGAACCCGGCGCACGGCATCCAGGGTAGTGGCTAACAAAAGCAATCCCCTGCAAGACGGGCAGCGGCCGAACTGATCGAGCCGGTTGGCTCTGGTATGGCCACCGCAAGCGGAACAATTGAGAATTTGGACAGTTGCGCCGATAAGGCGCGGCTTGGTGCGGGGTGAGTTAGCCATTTTCGCCTCCGGTTTTTTCGATCAGGGCGCGTATGTCCTCAACTCGCCAAACAGTCGTGCGCGGGCCCAATTTAATGGCTTTTGGATAGCGGCCTTCCTTAACACCAGCCCACCACGCTGATTTGCTAATGGGGATAAGCCCAGGTGTTGGTGGTTCCGTTTTTGGATTGCCGACGATTTGCGGCAAACGTAGGTAACCCGTTTCAGGGATTTTTATCATTGAAGTTTCTCCTTCAAATTTTGGGCAAAAAAAAGGCCCGGTCGCTTTTCAAAGCGGCTCCGGGCCTGGTGGAATTAGATTTTTAAGGGTGGGATTCGATTAAATTTTGGGCATAAAAAAAGCCCGCTCAGTTACCTGGGCAGGCTTAGTTGCTATTGTGGAAAATTACACCGTATTTTTGCGGCGGCTGTCAAATCCTAGTTAGTGCAGCAACGTCCAAAAAAGAGCTTTACCACTAACTAGCGACTGTATTTTAGTCATAAAAAACCCCGACCAGATATCTGGTCGGGGTTACTCTGTATTGTGGGAAATTTAACCGCATTTTTGATGCTATTGTCAATTCCAGCGACGTACAAGATTGTCCAGTGCGGTAACATATAGAACAGCAGATTTGGAAAACCACCAGCAAACTATGGCAGAAAAATCAGATTTTGATTCTATGATCGATGAGGCTCAGCTTGCCAAGCGCTGGGGTAAATCGATTTCGACTATACGGAAATACCGAAGCGCCGGTAAGGTCGCCTTTGTAACTGTGAATGGCCGGGTAAAATTCAGGATGACTGAAGTATTGCGATACGAAGCCAGCGACGGAAAGCCCAAGCAATGGCTCAATAATGGCCATTAAGCAGCCATCTACCCTTCAATATCCGCAAGAAAATACCCTGTTAAAACTTAAGATTTTTCGCGTTCGCAAAATCTTAGGCCTAACTACGATCTAAATCTATACCCATCTACCTCGGCCGTATGCCGATGATTGTATGCGATGGCTGTTTAGGCAATAAATTAGCTTCCGGCTGTTCGGCGAAAAGGAATAATCTCAGCTCCGGCCTTGAGTCCATCCAAGTAATCAGCCCAACTTTGCATCATCCGCCGCCGCTCTTCCAGGTATTGCGCTCGGTTATAGGCCGCCCTCACTTGATCCTTGGGCATGTGGCACAGTTGCCGCTCGATCGCGTCAGGCGTCCAGCCCTGCTCATTCAGCAACGTCGACGCCGTGGTCCTGAAACCGTGGGCGCTCATCACATCCTTTTCGTAGCCTAGCGACTTCAACGCGGTGCGAACGGTACCGTCCGACATGGGCCGACCGTCGCCACGACTGGATGGAAAAACGTACTGACCGACCCCGGTCAAAGGTTTGATGGATTCCAATATCTCCACCGCCTGGCGCGACAGCGGCACGATGTGTTGCACTTCGGTTTTGGTGACGAAGTAACGCCACTCTCTAGCGGCAAGATCGACGTCTTTCCATTCCATTTGCCGGATTTCCCCGGGCCGCTGAAACAGATAAGGCGACAGACGCAACGCGGTTTGCACAACAAAGGTACCTTGATAATGGGCTATATCCCGCAGCAATCGGCCGACTTCTTTGGGATCGGTAATCGCGGCGTTGTGGGTGACTTTCTGAGCGGGGATCTGCGCGCCGACCGCTTGCGCGGGATCGTAATCGGTGAAGCCGTGGGCAATCGCATAAGCGAATGCACCGCTAATGTCCGACCTCACCCGGTGCGCGGTCTCCAGTTGGTTTTTGATGATCAGCGGCCGGACGATGGCGAAAACATCCGGCGACTTCACGTCTCCGATCGGCATTTGCCCGATCGCCGGGAAGACATATAACTCAAAGCGGCGCTGTTTCTTTTGCTGAGTAATATCTCGGACGGTGTGAGCGGTTGACGCCAGCCATTCTCGGGTGACATATTCGAAGCTGTTGATCAGCGGCAGGCCGGCATCGAGGCGCTTTTCCTGTTCGACCGCCACTTGCTTTGCTGCTTTGTCAGCTTTTCTGGTTTCGCTGGGGTCGATGCCGTTGGCTACAAGCGATCGAGCTTCATCCGCTCTACGCCTGGCATCGGCTAAGCTGATTGAAGGATAAACGCCAACAGAAATAGTCTTTCGACGGCCGTCGATTGAATAATCGAATCGCCACCATTTAGCGCCGTTGGTCTTAACCAACAAATACAGCCCTGACCCATCGTTTAAACGAAGGTCTTTATCTGCTGGCTTGGCATTGCGAACAGAAATATCTTTAAGCAGTTGTTTTGCCATGCTAAAAACCTCTTTCTGCAGTAACTATGCAGTAACCATAAGCGGAAAAAAGCTACTGTTTTTGGAGTTACTGTAAAACTTACTGCATTTTTTGCAAGTTGTTACTGCATTTTACTGGTCTTATATGGACAATAAAAAACCCGCTAAGCCTTGCGGCTCGCGGGTTTTTAAATTTCTTTGGACTACCTTATATAGGTAGGTGGTACCGAGGGTCGGAATCGAACCGACACTCCCGAAGGAACCGGATTTTGAATCCGGCGCGTCTACCAGTTTCACCACCCCGGCAAAGAAAGCGTCATTATACTGAAATATTCAGAAATGACAAATGTTTTTTATCAAGCTTCTAATGTCACCGCCGCTCGGAGTTTCTTCATAGCGTTTTGCTCAAGCTGCCGAATCCGTTCTGCAGATACTTGATACCGATCGGCAAGCTCGTGCAATGTAGCTTTTTCTTCGACCAACCACCGGCTAGCCAGAATATCCCTGCTTCTTTCGTCCAGCCCCGCCATGGCATCCATCAGCAGCTCTTCCTTGCGACCTTCCCAGTCGCTGGCTTCGAGCATTAAGGCCGGGTCGGCGCCGTGTTGTTCCAGGTAGGCAATCGGGGCCTGCACCTGATCTTCGCTATCGTCCCCAGTAGGCTCCAGCCCCACGTCGCGACCGTCCAGCCGCCGCTCCATCTCGTAGACGGTTTTGACGTCTACGTCCAGATTTTCGGCAATCGCTTCGGCATCTTCCCGCGTTAGATAGCTCAATTCCTTTTTGAATTTACGTAGATTGAAAAACAATTTACGTTGCGCTTTGGTTGTGGCGACTTTGACGATACGCCAGTTCCGGATCACATATTCGTGGATTTCGGCTTTGATCCAATGGACCGCGAACGACACCAGACGTACACCCATGTCGGGGTCGAATCGTTTGACTGCCTTCATCAAGCCGATATTACCTTCCTGCACGATATCGGCCATCGGTAGACCATATCCGGAGTACCCGCGCGCCACGTGGGCGACAAACCGCAGGTTCGTCATCACCAATTCGCGCGCTGCTTCCAAATCGCCACGATCGCGGTAACGTAAAGCCAGTTCCTGCTCCTGTTCGGCGCTGAGCTTGGGCATCTGCGCAATCAGGTTCAAGTATGAATCAAAAGTCCCAACCGACAAATTGATGGGTAAAGCCAAGCTGTTACTCATATCTTCCTCGATTTTTCTGAAAAATTAGACATGTCCGAATTCTAGCACTCGTTTAACAAGAGTGCTAATAATTTAACAATTTCTTTATATATCAGTGTGATAAACCATTTTCCGGCTTCTATCGCGGTTTGCATTCGCCTTTACGGGCTCACGACAAACTCGTTAAAATGACTGGACGCTTAGCTTTTATCAGCGTTCTCGCAAAAAATCTAAAACCTCAACTCGCAACCGAACATGTCCGCCAACGATAACAGCACCGCCGCGCCTAATTTCATTCGCCATATTATTGCCGCCGACTTGGCTTCCAACAAAAACCAGGGCAAGGTTGCCACCCGCTTCCCGCCAGAGCCTAACGGCTATCTGCATATCGGCCATGCCAAATCGATCTGTCTGAATTTCACTCTGGCACTGGAAAACAAAGGCACCTGTAATTTGCGCTTCGACGACACCAATCCGGAAAAGGAAAGCGTCGAGTACATGGAGTCGATCGAGCGCGACGTCGCTTGGCTTGGGTTCAAATATGCCGGCAAATTCCACGCCTCGGATTATTTTGAACAGCTCTACGACTACGCGGTGCAGTTGATTAAACAAGGCGACGCTTATGTCGACAGTTCCAGTTCAGAACAAATGCGCATGGACCGCGGCACCTTGACTCAACCGGGCAAAGAAAGCCCAGATCGCAACCGCAGCATCGATGACAACCTGGATTTATTCCAACGCATGCGCGCCGGCGAGTTCAGCGACGGCCAATATGTGCTGCGCGCCAAAATCGATATGGCGTCACCGAATATCAACATGCGCGATCCGGTGATCTACCGCATCCGCCGGGTACACCACCACCGCACCGGGGACGCATGGTGCATCTACCCGATGTACGACTACACCCATTGCTTGTCTGACATGCTGGAAGGTATCACCCACTCGATCTGTACTTTGGAATTCGAAGACCATCGACCTTTGTACGACTGGGTGTTGGATAAATTGAACACACCTTGCCATCCGCAACAAATCGAATTCGCCCGCCTGCAATTGGAATACACCATCGTCAGCAAGCGCAAACTGCTGCAATTGGTCACCGAGAAGCATGTTTCCGGCTGGGACGATCCGCGGATGCCGACCATTTCCGGCCTACGCCGCGCCGGTTTCACCCCGGAAGCGATTCGCGATTTCTGCGAACGGATCGGCGTGACCAAAAACGATTCCTGGATCGAGATGGGGGTGCTGGAAAACTGTATCCGCGAAGATTTGAACGAACGCGCACCGCGAGCGATGGCGGTGTTGCGACCACTGAAAGTGACGATCAGCAACTGGGAAGACGGCAAAACCGAAACCTACCAGATTGCCAACCATCCGCAAAAACCGGAAATGGGTAGCCGCGAAGTGCCGTTCGGCAAAGTCATATTGATCGAACAAGACGACTTCATGGAAAATCCGCCCAAAGACTTCAAACGCCTGGTGCCGGGCGGCGAAGTGCGCTTGCGCGGCTCTTATGTCATCAAATGCGATGAAGTGATCAAAGACGCTGCCGGCAACGTTGTCGAACTCATTTGCAGCTACGACCCCGCAACCTTGGGCAAAAACCCGGAAGGCCGCAAAGTCAAAGGCGTCATCCATTGGGTATCCGAGGCGCATTCCATCCCGGCGGAATTGCGTTTATACGACCGCTTGTTCAGCCACCCCAATCCTGACACGCTGGATAATTTCCTGGACGGCATCAATCCCAACTCACTGGAAATCCTTAACGACTGCCGCCTGGAAGCCAGCTTAGCCAAGCCGGCACCGGACACGCGCTACCAATTCGAACGCACCGGATATTTCTACCTGGACGACCTGGATAGCAAAGCCGGCAAATTGGTATTCAATCGTACCGTGACCTTACGCGACAGCTGGGGAAAATAAGGGCCTGCCGATGTCGGACCGATTGCCGCCCTTGATGCGGCATCTGGCGCAATCGACCGGACAAAATCTGGCCGAAGCTCGCCTGACTAGCGTCGGCGGCGGCGACATCAATTCCGCTTATCGGTTACAAAGCCAGGGTATCGACTGGTTTATCAAACTTAACCGAGCGGAATTGGCCGACATGTTTGCTGCCGAAGCCGTCGGCTTGACCGAATTGGCCGGTATCGGCGCTGTTCGCATCCCGCATGTGGTCTGCCATGGCCAGCATCAGCAATACGCCTACCTGGTTTTGGAATACATCGAACTGCGCTCCTTGTCAGCCGGTGCTGCCGCACTATTCGGCGAACAACTGGCCCGCATACACCTCCAACCGCAAGCCTACTTTGGCTGGACCATCGACAACACCATAGGCTCAACTCCTCAATACAACCCGAGGCATCATGACTGGATGGAATTTTGGCGCGACCAGCGCCTGGGCAAACAATTGCAACTTGCCGCCGAAAACGGCCATCGCGGCACACTGCAAAAACAGGGGGAAAAACTTCAGGAACGGCTAAACAGCCTATTCGACAGCTATCGACCGCAACCATCCCTGTTGCATGGCGATTTATGGGGCGGCAACGCTGCCGCCGACGACCAGGGGAAGCCGGTGATGTTCGATCCGGCCTGCTATTACGGCGACCGCGAAGCGGATATTGCCATGACCGAATTGTTCGGCGGTTTCGACCGAGAATTCTATTCGGCGTACCAAGCGTACTACCCTTTGGATCCAGGCTACAAAGTCCGCAAAACCTTGTACAACCTTTACCATATTCTCAACCACTTGAATTTGTTCGGCTCGGGCTACTTAAGTCAGGCTAACCGTATGCTGGAGCAACTGCTCTCGGAATTGAAATAATCTCAAACAAAAGTTACCGCGGCGGAACTGAAAGGGATGCTCGCCAAAGAAGTGCTCTTGATGCAAGAGTTATGAAACGCGATTCAAAGACCAATGCATGTCTTTGAGACCTATCGGTAATAAAATGCGGGAATTACAAAGGCCATTTATCCGGAAAAAAATAAATGGTGCCGAGGAGAGGACTTGAACCTCCACGGGGTTACCCCCACTAGCACCTGAAGCTAGCGCGTCTACCAATTTCACCACCTCGGCTGAGTCAAGTGAAGTCGCCATTGTATAGATCGCCAGCGTACATGTCAACCCCGATCTACCTAAATAATGAAGGCTGTCCCAGTCCAGCAAACGCCGGCCAAACCGTTCGCGTCAATCAAACCGCTTGGCGTTAGCCGGCAACTTATCGAAAAGCGGATGTTTGGCGACGCCATATTCGCTTGGGTAATACACCGCGGCCAGATGCAGACCATGGGGCGGCGCCGTCATTGCAGCTCTAGTACGGTCCTTGGCGACCAATAACTCGGCAGTCCAATCCTCAGGCTGTTTACCGCTACCGATTTCGATCAATACGCCGGCGATATTGCGCACCATATGATGCAAAAAGGCATTGGCGCATAAATCGATCACCACTTTCTCGCCGTCGCGATAAACATCGATGAAGTACATCAATCGGTTCGGACTGACCGATTGGCAGCTTTGGGCGCGAAACGAGGAAAAATCGTGTTCGCCGAGCAAATGCTGAGCGGCTCGGTGCATACGCTGCTCGTCCAGCGGCCAATAGCACCACGTCGCCTGATTGCGCAGCAGGGCCGATTTTGTCGGCCGGTTCAAAATCACATAGCGGTAAGCTCGGGCGATGGCGCTGTATCTGGCGTGAAAGTCGGCAACCGCCGGCTGCGCCCAGGTAATCCGGATGTCGTCCGGCAAATGGCTGTTGCCACCCATCAACCAGCCGCGCAAATCGCGCTGCACCGGGCTATCGAAATGCACCACTTGTTCCAGCGCATGGACGCCGGCATCGGTGCGGCCAGCGCATAACACACTGATCGGCGCGCAGGCGATTTTGCTCAAGGCGCGTTCCAGTTCGCCTTGCACGGTGCGCTTACTCTGCTGCCATTGCCAGCCGGCGTAAGCGCTGCCGTCGTATTCTATGCCTAAAACGACGCGATTCATGCCGGCAGCACGCCGAGATCGGCAGGCAAGATTCGGTGTTTTAAGTTGCCCGTCATCTCTTGGATACGAGACTCAGACATGAATAAACACCCGACAGCCAACCGGCACCGCAGCGAACAAGGCAATCACGTCGGCGTTGTTCATCCGTACGCAACCGTGCGACTCCGGTTGTCCGTTCATCAACTCGTCCGGCGTGCCGTGGATATAAATATACCGCCAGCCACTATCGACCTCGCCGTAACGGTTCTTGCCGGGCTCCAAACCGCCCAACCACAGAATCCGGCTCAAAATCCAGTCGCGTTGCGGCTGTTGAATCGACAATTCGGGACTGTAAATCTCGCCGGTCGGACGCCGAGCCTTGAACACGCTGTTAATCGGCAAACCGGCGCCGATCTTGGCCCGAATCCGGTGCCAGCCGGTCGGCGTACAGTAACTGCCCTTTCTTTCGCCGGGGCCGTTTTTTGCAGTCGATACCGGATAATCGGCAGCCACTTCGCCAGCTTGCAGCAAACGCAAGCGCTGTTCGGCGATCGACACATCGATCAAGCAAGCCGCCGACGCTTCCGTCATTTCACAAACAATGCAATCGATTCGACGTGGGCGGTCTGCGGGAACATGTCCATCACGCCGGCTTTGACCAATTTGTAGCCGAGTTCGTTGACCAGAATACCGGCGTCGCGGGCCAGCGTCGACGGATTGCAGGACACATAGACGATCCGTTCCGGCTGCCAATGCTTGAAATTGTGCAAAACCTCAGACGCACCGGCCCGCGACGGGTCGAGCAGGACTTTATCGAATTTTTGCTTGCACCACGGCAGATCCTTGACGTCCTTGCTCAAATCGGCGACGTGAAACTCCACATTCTGCAGATTGTTGAGACGCGCATTTTCCCTGGCATGGTTGACCAACGGCAAATCGCCCTCCACGCCGACGACATGGCCGGCGCGGGTCGCTAATGGCAAGGTGAAATTGCCCAGGCCGCAAAACAAATCCAGCACCCGGTCGTCTTTGCCCAACTCCAAGGCCTCAATGGCGCGGCTCACCATCTTCCGGTTAATTTCATAGTTCACTTGAGTGAACATCGCCGGGCGAAAATTGAATTTGACGCCCTGCTCGGCCAAGGCATAACTCGGCACGACTTCGGCTTCCCCATCCAACGGCACGATGCTGTCCGGGCCTTTCGGTTGCAGACAAATCGTCACCCCCAACTTTTCGGCATATTCGCGCATGCGCTGCTGGTCGGCCGCGCTAGGCGGTTCCAATACCCGCACCGCCAGCACGCAGTCATTGTCGCCGATCGCGACTTCAATCTGCGGAATCTTGTCCTTGATCGACAGACCGGCAATCATTTCGCCCAAGGCCAGCAAGTTTTCGCCGACGATAGGGTGCATGACTTTACAGCTATCGATTTCCGCCAAAAACGGATTGCGCCGTTCGCGAAAGCCGACCAACACCCTACCCTTCTTCGCCACCCATTTCACGCCCATCCTGGCTTTACGCCGGTAACCCCAATGCGGCCCGGTCAACGCTTCCCAGATTTGCGGGATTTCCAGCTTACCGATCCGGCGGAACTGGTCGCGTAACAATTCTTCCTTGAAATGAATTTGCTCGGCGTCGTCGACATGCTGAAAACTGCAACCGCCGCAGCGGCCGAAATGCGGACAAGCCGGCTCCACCCGATGCGGGTTGCGGTCGTGCAATTCGACGACCTTGCCTTCAGCATAATCGCGGCGGCTGTCGGTGTAGACAAAATCCAGGGTTTCGCCGGGTAAGGCTTCGTCGATGAATACCACTTTGCCGTTGACGTGGCTGACGCCGCGGCCGTCGTGGGACAGTGATTCGATGGTTACGGTGACGGGTTCGAGCGGAAGTTTTTTCTTGTGGGCCATTATCAGTAGAAGTTAGGTCGGGGCCGCTCGGTAGAGCGCGACCCGACATGACAGGATGCGAAGACGGATAGTTTAAAAGAGGTGGTTCAGGTCGGAAATACGCCGGTCGACAAATAGCGGTCGCCGCGGTCGCAGACGATGGTGACGATCAAGCTATTTTCGACTTGCTCGGCCAATTTCAACGCGGCAAACACGGCACCGCCGGAAGAGACCCCGGCAAAAATACCTTCCACCGCCGCCAGACTGCGCGTGGTGTTTTCGGCATCCAATTGCTCGACTTCGATGATCCGATCCACGCGGCTGGCGTCGTAGATTTTCGGCAGATACTCCTGCGGCCAGCGGCGGATGCCGGGTATCTTCGATTCGCCTGCCGGCTGCACGCCGACGATTTGAATATCCGGATTTTGCTGCTTCAGATACCTCGAAGTCCCCATAATCGTGCCGGTAGTCCCCATCGAGCTGACGAAATGGGTCACTTTGCCATCGGTGTCGCGCCAAATTTCCGGGCCGGTACCTTCGTAATGCGCCCGCGGATTATCGGGATTGGCAAACTGGTCCAAAATCCGGCCTTCGCCGCGGGCTTCCATCGCCCGCGCCAAATCGATCGCGCCTTCCATACTCTGTTTTGCCGGGGTCAAAATGATCTCGGCGCCATAGGCTTTCATCGACGCGATCCGTTCCGCGCTCATGTTGTCGGGCATGATCAAGGTCATTTTATAACCCTTGATCGCCGCGGCCATCGCCAATGCGATACCGGTATTGCCGCTGGTGGCTTCGATCAACCGGTCGCCCGGTTTGATCTCGCCGCGGGCTTCGGCGTGCTTGATCATGCTGACAGCCGGCCGGTCCTTGACCGAACCGGCCGGATTATTGCCTTCCAACTTCAATAAAACGGTGTTGCCGCCGGCCACCGGCAGACGTTGCAGGCGCACCAATGGCGTATTTCCGACAAAAGACTCAATGGTTGGGAAGTTCATCAATGGCATCCGATTTGCGTGATGGCGGCGATTATAGCAAGTTCGAGGCCTGAGGCGCCGCTGTAACCCAAGGCCGAAAAAATTCCTTTATAATCGATTCAACCCAATCCAACCCGCAGCAGACATGGAATCCATCGATTTGACGAGTCCCGAACTCTACCTGAACCGCGAACACAGCCTGCTGGAATTCAACGTTCGGGTGCTGGCGCAGGCATTGGACGAAAGACTCCCGCTGCTGGAGCGCCTGAATTACCTATGCATATCCTGTTCCAACCTCGACGAGTTCTACGAGGTGCGCGTCGCCAGCTTGTTACAGATGGCGGAAATGGACCCGAATCTGGTCAGCGCCGACGGCCTGACAATCAACGAACAGTTCGAGAAAATTTCGCAAAAAGCCCACGAGCTGGTCGCCGAACAATACCGGGTGCTGAACGAAATTCTGATCCCGAAGCTGGAAGGCGAAAACATCCGCTTCCTGCGCCGCGACCGTTGGTCGCCGTCGCAAAAAGCCTGGCTGGAAAGATACTTCAACGAGGAATTGCTGCCGATTCTGACGCCGGTCGGTTTGGATTCGGCCCACCCGTTTCCGCGCATCCTGAACAAGAGTTTGAACTTCATCATCTCGTTGACCGGAAAAGACGCGTTCGGCCGCAACAGCGGCCGCGCCGTGCTGCAGGCACCGCGGGCGCTGCCGCGCATCATCCAATTGCCGGTCAGCGAAACCGACAGCGGCCCGCACGATTTTGTGTTTCTGTCGTCGATCATCCACGCCTTCGTCAACGACCTGTTCAACGGCATGACGGTAAAAGGTTGTTACCAATTCCGGGTCACTCGAAACAGCGATTTTTTCGTCGACGACGACGCGATCGACGATTTGCTGCTCGCTGTGGAAGGCGAACTGGCGATGCGCAACTACGGCGACGAGGTTAGGCTGGAAATTGACGCCAATTGCCCGGAAGAAACCACCCAATTCCTGCTGGCACGCTTCGACTTGACCCAAGATCGATTGTTTTTGGCCAACGGTCCGGTCAATTTGAGCCGGATGCAAGCCATCTATAACATGATCGAACGGCCCGATTTGAAGTTTCCGCCGTTCAAACCCAGCGTACCGTCGGCCTTCGGCCGCAACAAAGACTTCTTCGCCAGCATCCGCAAACAGGACATCCTGCTGCACCATCCCTACGAATCGTTTTCGCCGGTGGTCGATTTCATCAAGCAGGCCGCAGCCGATCCCGACGTGTTGGCCATCAAACAAACCCTGTACCGGACCGGTGTCGATTCGCCTATCGTCGCCGCGCTGATCAAAGCCGCGCGCGCCGGTAAGGAAGTCACGGTCGTGATCGAATTGCGGGCCCGGTTCGACGAAAAGGACAACATCGGCCTGGCCGCCAAATTACAGGAAAGCCGCGGCGCACGTGGTATACGGCGTGGTCGGGTATAAAACCCACGCCAAAATGTGCATGGTGCTGCGCAAGGAGGGCAACAGCTTACGCAATTACGTCCATCTCGGCACCGGCAACTACCATCCGCGCACGGCCAGGCTATATACCGATTACGGCCTGTTCACCTGCGAGAAGGAACTGGCCGAGGACGTGCGCCGGGTATTCATGCAATTGACCAGTCTGGGCAAGGTCAGCAAACTGAATAAATTGCTGCAATCGCCGTTTACACTGCATCACGGCCTGCTGAAAATGGTGGAAAGAGAAATCGAACAGGCCAAGAAAGGTAAAACGGCCAAGATCATAATCAAGGTCAATGCCGTGGTCGAGGAGCAAGCGATTCAAGCCCTTTATCGCGCCTCGCAGGCCGGAGTCGAGATCAAATTGATCGTGCGCGGCGTTTGCTGCCTGCGGCCGGGCGTGCCTGGGGTTTCAGACAATATCGAAGTCCGCTCCATCGTCGGCCGCTTCCTGGAACATACCCGGGTTTATGCCTTCTACAACGGCGGCGACTGGGCCGTCTACGCCTCCAGTGCCGACCTGATGAACCGCAATCTGTTCCGTCGGGTCGAAGTTTGCTTCCCGATTGCCGACAAAAAAATCGTCGAACGCGTACTCGGCGACCTGGACGGCTATTTGAAGGACAACACCCAGGCTTGGCTGCTCGGTCCCGACGGCCAATACCGGCAAGTACACGACGAACAACACCCGCTTTACCAAGTGCAAACCGAATTGTTGAAACACTTTTGCTCCTGAGGCCAAGGCATGAGTAAACCGACTCACCGCCAAGTCGTTCTGGATACCGAAACCACCGGTATCAACCCGAAAGAAGGCCACAAAATCATCGAAATCGGCTGTGTCGAGTTGGTTAATCGCCGGCTGACCCGCAACCATTTCCACGTCTATCTGAACCCGGATCGGGAAATCGACGCCGGCGCGATTGAAGTCCACGGCATCACCAACGAATTCCTGCGCGACAAACCGCGCTTCGCCGACGTGGTGGAAGATTTCATGGCGTTTACCGCCGGCGCCGAGCTGATCATCCATAATGCGCCGTTCGACGTCGGCTTTTTGAACCACGAGCTGTCGCAGCTACCGCGCGAGACCCGAACCGTGGAAAGCAACAGCAGCGTATTCGACACGCTGGCCTACGCCCGCAAAAAACATCCCGGCGCCCGCAATAGCCTGGACGCGTTATGCAAACGTTACGGCATCGACAACAGCCACCGGGAGTTGCACGGCGCGCTGCTCGACGCCGAAATTCTGGCCGACGTTTATTTGTTGATGACCGGCGGCCAATCTTCATTGCTGGACGAGGGCGACCAGCAGGACGGCGGCGGCGAACGCGCGATTGTGCGGTTGCCGGCGGATCGGCCGCGTTTGAAGGTGATTGCCTGCAGTGACGACGAACTGTCGGCACATCAGCAACGTTTGGCAAAAATCAGCAAGGCTAGCGGCGGCGTTTGCCTTTGGCAGGAATAAAATTAACGGCGGAGCGCACTGACCTCAACCGATAGCCCGTCTGGTCAAAGCCTGCGGAGCGCTAAAGTCGCTCAATACGGCTTTATCCAAGGTTTGCAAAAACTGTTCGATGGCGTGACCCAATAGACCGGTCAAGCCGCACCCATTTTCCAACGGGCAAAGCCCCTGCTTTTTCGGATTGAAGCATTCTGCCATCTGAAACCGGCCTTCGACTTCGCGCACCACATTACCGATACTGATTTCCTGGGCCGGCCGGGACAGGCGGATGCCGCCGCCTTTGCCGCGTACGGTTTTGATGAAACCCTTGACACCCAGCTTGTGTACCACTTTGACCAGATGATTTCTGGAAATGCCGAAGAACTCGGCCAGCTCGGTAATCGTGACCAATTTTTCGTTATTGACGTTCAGATAAATCAGTACGCGCAGCGCGTAATCGGTGTGTGCAGTCAGTTGCATATCCAGTCCTCACAACGCTGTATTTGAAATAAATGTTAATGGCGCTTACACTTGTCGTAAAGCTGCATTTAAAAAACACCTTAAAAACTTACCTGGCGGTGGTAACCGATGTTGATAGAACCGGTGGCGTTATCCGACTTTTTTCTGAGTTTTTTCAGTGCGGCGCTGATTATTTTGCTCGCCACGCTGTACGCGGCGCTATTTGCCTGGGGCAAGGCCAGCGGCCGCCGGTCGCTGGGCGTTGCCGCGTGGATAACATACTTCGCATTGATGGTTTGCGTCGCTGTTTTTAGCTACGTCAACCATTTCAGCGACTATTGGCTGGTACTGTCGTTGCTAATGGCGCTAGGTTACGGCTGGATGCCGCGCTTTATCTGGCGGTTGTGCGCAGCCACGCACCAGCCGGACCATCATCCCCCTCACCAAGCAGGAGACCACCATGACTGAACACATCCCGCCGCGCTGGGCGTCGGAAACTTTCTGGAAGAAAACCGCAATCTGGGTCACCGGCGGCTCATTCGTACTGCTAGTGATTTTAACCTTCGACTCGTTGGCGAAAATTTCCACCGGCGGCCCGCGGGTACCGGCTTACAGCGTGATCAACCAAGACGTCGGTTACCGTTTCGATAAAACCAAACAGCGTTACCAGCCCGTGATCGGCTCCGAAGCGCCCTTGTTCGGTAAAATCCTGAGCGAAGAGGAAGCTGAAAAACTGGTCGATCTGGGCAAGAAAACCGTGCAGGCCAAAAACTGTATGAACTGCCACACCCTGCTCGGCAACGGCGCCTATTACGCGCCGGATCTGACCAAAGCCTGGCTGGACCAGGGCTGGATCGCCAAGGAATCGCGCGAACAGATGATGCTCAATTTCCTGCTCGATCCGGAAAAGAACGCCCGCACCTTCGGTTCCAACCGCAAGATGCCGAATCTGGAGATCACTCAACAAGAGGCCGAAGGCATCGTCGCTTTCCTGAAATGGATGGCAGCCATCGATACCAACGGCTTCCCGCATAATTTCAGAGCACTTGGCGCAGAGGAATAAGACGATGACAGCGACAACTTTCCAAGACAAAACGGCCGCCTGCTGGTCCGGCTGCAAGCAACGTCACGCCGAGTTCATGGCAAATCCGCATTTAAGCGGCGGCCAGAAACTGGCGGTGCACTACTTCACCGTCGCCATGGTGCTGTTCATGGCGCAATTGCTGTTCGGCCTGCTGGCCGGCCTGCAATTCTTGTTTCCGAGTTTTCTTTACGAAATCCTGGATTTCAACGTCAACCGCATGGTGCACATCAACGCCATGGTGGTGTGGATGTTGTACGGTTTCATCGGCTCGGTCTACTGGTTTCTGGAAGACGAAAGCGGCGTCGAAATCGTCGGTCTGAAGTGGGGCCAACTGGCATTCTGGGTGCTGACCGGCGCGGTGACGTTGGTCGTGCTGGTCTATCTGTTCATCCAGTTCGGCGCCGGCAACGATACCTCGCTGTGGCTGATCAACGAAGGTCGCGAATACATCGAAGCGCCGCGCTGGGCCGACATCGGCATCGTCGTCGTGGTCTTGACCTTTTTCTACAACGTCGCCGCCACCTTCGCCAAAGGCCAATGGTCCGGCATCGCCGGCGTACTGGTGCTGGACTTGGTGGCCTTGGCCGGTTTGTATCTGGCCGGGATGTTTTACGTGACCAACATTTCGGTCGACCAATACTGGTGGTGGTGGGTGATCCATCTCTGGGTGGAAGCCACCTGGGAAGTCTTGGTCGGCTGCATCATGGCCTGGAGTCTGATGAAACTGCTTGGCGTGCGTCGCCAAATCGTGCAAACCTGGTTGTATATCGAAGTGGCGTTGATGTTCGGCTCCGGTATTCTGGGCTTGGGCCATCACTATTTCTGGATCGGCACCCCGGAATATTGGTTCAGCATCGGCGGATTTTTCTCGGCCTTGGAGCCGATCCCGCTGGTAGCGATGGTGGTGCATTCGGTCTACGATTCCGGCGTCCATCGCTTTAAAAACAGTAACCACCCTGCCCTGGCCTGGATCATCGCCCACACCTTCGGCAACTTCCTCGGCGCCGGCGTCTGGGGCTTCATGCACACCCTGCCGCAAATCAATCTCTACACCCACGGCACCCAATGGTCCGCCTCGCACGGCCATCTGGCCTTCTTCGGCGCCTATGCCACGATCAACATCGCCTTCTTTTACTTGGCGGCGCAACAGGCGCGCGGTAACGTTTGGATGGGCGGCGACTTGGCCAACGGCTGGCGCTGGAAAGCGGCGGCGATTTTATTGAACGTCGGCGTCTTGGGCATGACGGTAGCGTTGTTGATCGCCGGCTACGAACAATCTTTCGTCGAACGCGCGGTAGAAGGCTCGACCTGGGCCGGCTACTTCGCCGCGCAAAACCACCCGTGGTTTATGCAGGCCATGGTCTGGCGCATGGTGTTCGGCCTGATGACCGCGGCCGGCGGCGGCCTGCTGTTCTGGGATTTACTGGAAATCGGCAAAGGCGAACAACGGCCGGCCGCAGTAATCGCTAGCGCAGCCGAATAAGCGGTTATCGCTCAACCGGGCAAGCACAGACCGGTTTGCCCGGTATGCAGCTTCCGATCTTGTGCCGCGGCTAAAGCTGCCGCGGCACAAACACTCTCTTTATCGTATTACCTCTGTCCGGCGCCCGGCCAATACGCCGTTCTGACGGTTCCAAGCCAAACACCGCAAGCCCTAAAAATTTGCAGGCGCTAACACAACCATCCCGGAACCGGTTCGCAAAAGTGTGACTACCCAGCCTTATTTTGCCTAATCCGTTTGTTGGATCGCGGAAATCTCTCCGATACTGTGCGGCACGAACGCTCGGCGCTCGGACAACCGATAACAACAATAACGAGAAAAACCATGACTTTCCTCTATACCCGCAATTTCGGGCCGATCGCGGCGGCCGCATTACTATTCAGTAGTACGGCAATGGCCTCCTTCGTCAATACCTCGCCGCTGATCAACAGCTCGCGTAGCAACCGCAATGTCGATAACGGCTACGCCGGCCTGAAATGGACTTTGGGAGAAAGTTTCATTCCTGAATTGGTCGTCGGATTCCGCCATGCCAACATCAGCTCGAACGGCGATACCTATGGCGGCGATATTTCGTTTTCGTTTCGGGTTTGGGGTGGACTGCAGCCCGGACAAATCAGATTGAAATACTTTAACGGCGCCGACTATCTGCAAGGCGAGGTCGGCGGCGGCTACGATTTCAAAAACGGTTTTTTCGTCGGCATCGGCGGCAAAGCGCCTTTCTCCAGCGTGGGTTTGGATTACCAGTTTAACGGCCCGGTGCCGTTAGTTCCCTACTTCATGCTGGATTCAATCGGCCAGTACCGCAAGCCGGGCGTAAATTTCAGGATTATCTGTCCGGTGGCAGGACAACATTACAACCCGGTCACCGGACTCTGCGGCGGCGTAATCTGATAGCGCCAGCGGCGGCTGCATCGCCCACATCGGGAGTGTGGGCGAATTCCGGCGCCTGAAGGTACGGCGTCGCCCAACGCGAGGCAATCGCCACGGAGCCCGCCGCAAGCCCTATCCCGTCAAATTTTTCGCCGGTCCAGCGGATGGTTGTTGAAGGCCTTGCGCACCTGTTGCCAATGCTCAATGACCGCTTCGATCCGATTGGTATTCGCCGGCGTCAGCTGGGTAAAACATTCGCTACTGCGAACGAAGGAGGCCAAAAAATCGGCCATAATGCGTTGCTGCGTCACGTACTGGGCAATCGCATCGTGCTTGCGGGCGATCTCGGTCGGCGTCAAATCCAGGCAAACCCGGCGATGCCCGCGTAGCGGCAGATTTTCCGGCAAATGCATGGGTTGGTTGCTCCAATCCTGCGCGACGCCCCAATCCGAACCCGTAGGCCAATGCGGCCAATGCACCAGATACGCCAACATTTTCGGGTTGACCTGTTCGGCCGATGCTTGCGCCCGCCATTCGTGCACCGCCAACAATGCAAACATACCCAATCCGGCATGGTCGGAATCGTCTTCCATCACATCCGGAAAACTGATGATGGTCGGTTTGGTCTCCTGCATGATCGCCACCAATTCTGCGACCAGATCTTTACCGTCTTGCGCGTAGCCCCAATCCAGGCTATCGCGATACGGTACATGGTCGAATCCGGTGAATTGCGACCGAAACGGGCTGTTACGCCGCCAATGCGATACCAGAGCGGAATAGATCGCACCGTCGGAAAATCCCATTAAATCCAAGTGCAGGAAACCGTTGCCTAAAATCTGCGCCGCCCGGCGGGATTCTTCCAGCCGTTTTTCGCCGAATGCCAAATAATCGGCCGCAGACAAACGGCTTTTGCCGGTATCCATTTTTACCGCATCGACATAGGCATCGCCGGATGTCACGACAACGGCTCGCACCGAGCCGCCTTTGGCGAACACCCGCTGTGTCAAACCGGCGGAACTCAGACTCTCGTCGTCCGGATGGGGAGCCAACACCAGTAAACGTTCGCCGACACCGACATCCAATGCGGATTCTTGCGCCAAGGCCGGCGCTATTGTCAGGCCCAGCCAACAGGCGATAATGCCAACGCCGCCAAAAACTCTCATAAATAACTCCTTTGTAATCCGGAATTCGTAATCTCTGCAATCAAACGCATAGGCACTCAAGTTAAGCTGTTGTGGCGCCCGCAGCGTGCCTTTTTTTGAACCGCGGCCGCTCGACTTGACCGGAACCGGGACAAGTCGAGCGCTGAGCGTTTAACGTAAGTCGAAACGATCCAAATCCATCACCTTGGCCCAGGCATTGGCGAAGTCCTGAACGAACTTCTGCTTGGCATCGTCCGCCGCGTACACCTCGGCCACCGCCCGCAACTCGGAGTTGGAGCCGAAGATCAAGTCCACCGGCGTGGCCGTCCATTTGACCTGGTCGGTGGCCCGGTCGCGGCCCTCGTATATGCCTTCGGACGCGGCCGATTTGCTCCATTTCACCGACATGTCGAGCAGGTTGACGAAGAAGTCGCTGCTCAAGGTGCCCGGCCGGCCGGTGAACACGCCGTGCTTGCTATGGCCGGCGTTGGCATCCAGTGCCCGCATGCCGCCGACCAGCACGGTCATTTCCGGTACGGTCAAGGTCAGGAAGTTGGCGCGCTCGACCAGCATTTCCGCCGGCGAATGCGCATTATCCTTGCCGAAGTAATTGCGGAAACCATCGGCTTTGGGTTCCAACACCGCGACTGAATTGGCATCGGTTTGCTCCTGGCTGGCATCCATCCGCCCCGGTTTGAACGCTACTTGCACCTTGTAACCGGCCTTTTTGGCGGCTTCTTCCACCGCCGCCGACCCGCCCAGCACGATCACGTCGGCCAGCGACACTTTCTTGCCGCCTTTCAAAGTGCGGTTAAAGTCGGCTTGGACGGCTTCCAGTTTGCCCAGCACTTTAGCCAATTCGGCGGGATCGTTGGCTTCCCAGTCTTTCTGGGGCGCCAGCCGAATCCGCGCGCCGTTGGCGCCGCCGCGCAGGTCGGTACCGCGGAAGGTGGCTGCCGAGGCCCAGGCGGTTCTGACCAGTTCCGGAATCGTCAAATCCGAAGCCAGAATCGCCGATTTCAGCTTGGCAACGTCCTTGGCATCGATCAGTTTATGATCGACTTTGGGGATAGGATCCTGCCAGACAAAGTCTTCGGCCGGCACTTCCGCGCCGACGTAACGCGCTTTCGGCCCCATGTCGCGATGGGTCAGCTTGAACCAGGCTTTGGCGAACGCCGCTTCGAACGCTTTAGGGTCATCCAGGAAACGTTTGGAGATTTTTTGATACTCCGGGTCCATTTTCAAAGCCAAATCGGTGGTGAACATGATCGGCGGATGGCGTTTGCTCGAATCGTGCGCGTCCGGCACGAAGTTGTCGCCCTTGCCGTCTTTCGGAATCCATTGCGTCGCACCGGCAGGGCTCTTGGTTTGTTGCCACTCGAAGGTATACAGCCAAGTCAGGTAATCGTGGGTCCAGCGGGTCGGATTGGTCGACCAGGCCCCCTCCAGGCCGCTACTGACCGTATCGACCCCGTGGCCTGCACCGCATTGGTTGGCCCAGCCCAGGCCTTGCTGTTCGATGCCGGCAGCGGCCGGTTCCTTACCGACGCATTCGTCCGGCTTATGTGCACCGTGGGCCTTGCCGAAGGTATGGCCGCCGGCGATCAGCGCCACGGTTTCCTCGTCGTTCATCGCCATCCGGCCGAAGGCTTCGCGGATGTGTTTGGCCGCCGCCAACGGATCGGGATTGCCGCCGGGGCCCTCCGGGTTGACGTAGATCAGGCCCATTTGCACGGCGGCCAGCGGTTTCGTCAGCTCGCCTTTTTCGTTATGGCGTTCGTCGGCCAGAAATTTCTTTTCGCTACCCCAATTCACGACCTCGGCTTCCCAATCGTCGGCCCGGCCTCCGGCAAAACCGAGGGTCTTGAAGCCCATATCTTCCAGCGCCACGTTGCCGGCCAGCACCATCAAATCGGCCCAGGATAACTTGGCGCCGTATTTTTGCTTGATTGGCCACAACAAGCGGCGGGCTTTGTCCAGGTTGACGTTGTCCGGCCAACTGTTGAGCGGTTCGAAGCGTTGCTGGCCGCCGGAGGCGCCGCCGCGGCCGTCGAAGATGCGGTAAACACCGGCGCTATGCCAGGCCATGCGAATGAAGAACGGCCCGTAATTGCCGTAATCCGCCGGCCACCAGGGTTGGGACGTATGCAGCACCCCGGCGATATCCTTTTTCACCGCCGTCAAGTCCAGGGTTTTGAATTGAGCCGCGTAATTAAAACTTTGTCCCAACGGATTGGACTCGGCGGCGTGCTGGCGTAGCGGCGTCAGATCCAATTGCTCCGGCCACCAGAAGCTATTCATGGTCGGCTGCGATTCCTGGAACACCTGGCCGGCGTTCGATGCCGAGGATATGGCTAGCGCCAAGACAGACGCCAGCAAAATGGGTTTGGTTTTCATGGTGCACCTCTGTTAATTATTGTTAGTCAACGAAAATACGTACCGTCGATAGCTGAGTTTAACTGCCGCTACGAATTAAAACCGTAGCCGCTTAAACTTGGCGTCATCGCTCAGGCACTACCGACTTGCTGTATGGCGATGGCAGACAAACTGATCCGCCATTGCCAACGGTACTAGCGAATTATCCGTCCGCCCTTTGATTGTGCTCGGTGGCGACATTGAACCGAATAGAGCCCGCAATTTGAAATTGATTCCCTCGATAAGCCGATAGGCGGAATCAATAAGTCTCGCTTTATGTTGTTATCATTTGCGGCCGAAACCAACGTTTCCAGACTTTCCAACTAACGACGGGCAGCAAGCCATGACATTGCGCGAATTGAGCTATCTGGTAGCGGTGGCGGAATTTAGAAACTTCAGCCAAGCGGCCGAACATTGTGCAATCAGCCAACCCACTTTGAGCACCCAAATCAAAAAGCTCGAGGACTATCTGGGTGTGGACCTGTTCTTGCGCGACAAAAACAATGTGGACGTAACCGAAGCCTGTCGGGAGATTTTACCCATCGCCCGCCGAATGCTCGACGACGCCCGCGCCATTCGCCAAATCGCCGCCCATGCCAGCGGCCGCCAACGCAACCAACTGTCACTGGGCGCGTTTCCGTCGCTGGCAAGTTACGTATTGCCGGAGTACGTTTTTCGCATCAAGCAACATTATCCGGAACTCAAATTGCAATTGGTTGAGGAAAAAACCCACGCCTTGATCGCATTGCTGCTCGACAAAAAACTGGACGCGGCCCTGCTGGCCTTGCCGGTCGCCCCCGACACGCTGGACTCCCGCGTATTGTTCGAGGACCCGTTCACGCTGGCAGTCAGCGCCGATCATCCGCTCGCCGACCAGGCCGAAGTCGACCTCAACCAAGCCGCCAACGAAAACCTGCTACTGCTGGACGAAGGCCACTGCCTGCGCGACCAGGCACTGAAATTGTGCGACCCGTCCCGTTTCATCGAACACGATTTTCGGGCGTCGAGCCTGGAAACCCTGCGTTTCATGGTCAGGAACGGGGTCGGCGTCACCTTGATGCCGTCCGTGGCGATTCAGCCGGAAGACAAAGACATTCGGTACATCGACATTCGGCAACGCCCCAGTCGAGCCATTGCCCTGGTATGGCTCAAGACTCATCCGCGTATCGCCTTGCTGGAAACCATGGCCCAACTGCTGGCATACAAACCATTGCCCTGAGTGGGAGAAGCTTTGATCTGGCTGACGTTAAACGTCAGCCAGACAAACTCGGATTCTGGTATCACGCGGCAACAAGGGCGATCGCCGCGATTTCAATAGCTGACGCCGGCCATCTAGCCGGCTCGAGATTGCCGGCCGAACAAAACGCTAATCCCGCTGCCGTGGCCACCGATGCCGGGGCCGACTTCAATCCGCGCCGCGTGCAGGTCGGCGATTTCCTTGACGATGGCCAGGCCCAAACCGCAGCCCTCACCGCGGCTGCCCGGAATCCGGTAAAACCGCTCGAATATCCGGTCCGCTTCCTCCGGCCGGATACCGGGACCGTCGTCCTTGACCACCCAGCCGGGCGGGTCGGCCAGAACCGTTACGTTGATCCGGCCGCCCGGATTGCTGTAGCAAATACTGTTATCCAGCAGGTTGTTCAGCAACTCCCGCAGCAGGGTTTCGTCGCCTTTGATCGAAACCGGGACGCGCGGCGCGTCGAATCCCAACTCGATTTCCTGTTCCAGGGCTTTATATACCCAGTCCATACAGCAGGCTTTGGCCAGCGCGGCCAAATCCAGGAGCCGAAACGGGCGCGAACCCTGCGAGACCGATTCGGAACCGGCCAGAACCAGCAACTGCGAACTCAAATGCGCCACCCGGTCTGCCGAATGTTTGATGTGGCTCAGTGCCGGTTTCATCGCATCCGGACTATCCGCGGCCAACGCCCGCTCGGCATGCACTTTCAGCCCGGCCAGCGGCGTGCGTAGTTGGTGGGCGGCGTTTTCGATGAAACGCTGCTGCGCGGCCAGCGCGGAGCCCAGGCGTTGCAACAACGCGTTGATGGTGTGGGTCAAGGACCGCACTTCCAGTGGCACGTTGGTATCCGGAATCGGGTCCAGTTCCCGCGCCGACCGCTGGCCGATCAGCGTCGCCAGATCGTGCAACGGGCTCAAGCCGCGATTGATGCCGGCCCAGATGTGGAGCCCGGCGACCAGCAGCAGTAATAGCTGGGGCGCGACCACCGCCAGCAAAATCTCGTTCATCATGCCGCGCCGCTTGTTCAAGGTTTCCGCGACCGACACCAGCACGTCGCCGCTATCGCCGCCGGCCGACGCGGTCAACACCGAAACGATGCGAACCTTACGCCCCTGGATTTCGCCGTCGGAGAACAACGGCGCATCGGCCGCCATCGCCGCCAACGCCGGACCGGGCAATGCCCTGTCGCCGGCAATGAATCCGGCCGCCGCCGACTCGACCTTGAAAAAGGTCTTGTCCATTGCGTCCCAACGGAACACTTCGACCGCAATCGGCGGCAAATCGAAAGTCACTTTATCCTTTTGCGTCTTCACCTCCTGCGCCAGCGATTTGGCCGAGTCCAGCAGCCAACTGTCGTAAGCGCGGTCGGCATAGTGCAGCGCCACGAAATAAGACACGGCCGCATCCAGCACGACGACCGCGATCAACGGCAGCGTCAGCCGCGCCAGCAACTGCGCTCTCAGGCTCTGCGGTTTGCGCATCAGTCTTGCTCCAGCAGATAGCCCAGGCCGCGCAAGGTGCGGATACCGATGGCATAGGGTTCCAGCCGTTTGCGCAACCGGTGGATGTAGACCTCGATGGCGTTGTCCGCCAACTCGTCGGAACGCGCCGCCAAGCGTTGGGCGATATGGTCCTTGCTGACTACGCGCCCGGCCTGCAACAACAGCGCTTCCAGAACGCCGTATTCGCGCGGCGGCAGTTGCAGGGGCTCGCCGCGCACCTTGATCTGTTGCTGACGGGTATCCAAAACCAGGTCGCCGAAAACGATATCGTGACTGAAACCGCCCTGGCTGCGGCGCAACAACGCTCTGACCCGCGCCTCCAGTTCCAGCAACTCGAACGGCTTGGTCATGTAATCGTCGGCGCCGAGCTGCAAGCCGCCGACCCGGTCGTTCAGGCCGTCGCGGGCGGTCAATATCAACACCGGCATCGGCGACTGCTGCCGCCCGCGCAATTCGCGCAACACTTCGCGCCCGTCCATGTCCGGCAGACCCAGGTCCAGAATCGCCAACTCGAAGGGTTGCGTACTCAAGGCCCCGACGGCAAAGGTACCGGTCTTGGCCAGTGTGACGTCGAATCCCCAGTCGCGCAAACTATGCGACAGTCCGTCGGCCAAGGCCTGATCGTCCTCGACCAGCAAAATCCTCATGTGCCATTCTCGCTAATGAAAGGTTGATGAAAGGTTAGCCCGCTAAAGTGGCATGGTTGAAACCGGTGGCAAGCGCAGGGATTGCCACCGCACCGCTAATCGCGCTACTCGAACCGGCAACGGCAAGCTACCCGACACCACAACAGAGTTCATTATGAAATCGACATTAGCGCCCGCGCAACCGCGCAATCGGCAATTGGACTTTTTCCGCGGCGTGGCGCTGTTGGTCATTTTCGTCAACCACATGCCGGGCAACCCCTGGTTCTGGTACACGCCGTCGCGTTTCGGCTTCAGCGATTCGGCGGAGATTTTCGTGTTTTTATCCGGATACGTCTCGGCCGTCGCCTACGGCCGCGGCTTCCGCCAGGCCGGCCTGACGCTGGGTAGCGTCAGGGTGTTCCTGCGTTGTGCTCAGATTTACGCCGCCCATCTGGCATCGTTTTTGGCAATGGCCGCCGTCTGCGTAGTCGGCAACCGCTGGTTGCCCGGAACCGACTACATCCAACAATTGAACATCGCTTATTTTTTTAACGATACCCAGCAAGCTGTGTTCGATTTATTTGCATTGAGTTACGTGCCGAATTATTTCGACATCCTGCCCTTGTATCTGGTGTTGCTGGCCTGGGTGCCGCTGGCCTGGAGCCTGTCCCTGCTCGGCAAATACCTGGCCGTAGCGGCTTCGCTGCTGATTTACCTGGCAGCCTGGCATTACGGACTGGAGCTGAGCGGCGACCCGAACGACGGCCGGCCTTGGTTTTTCAATCCGTTCTGCTGGCAACTGTTGTTTTTTACCGGCTTCGCCTTTGCCACCGGCTGGTTGCCGCAACCCGGCTACCGGCCAGGCCTGGTCTTGGCCTGCGCCCTGATGGCGGCCCTGGCCGTGCCGTTGGCTTACGAACCGTTCTATAGCCGGCATGCGCCATTACTGGAACTGCGGGCACAGCTGGAGCCGTTGCTGGACAAAAGCCACCTCGGCCCTTTGCGCTGGTTGCATCTGCTGGCACTGGCCTATCTGGCCGCGCAGCTGCCGGCCCGCGTCGCGGCAGGTTTGGAGCGAGCTCCGGCGCGTTGGCTGGCCGAAATGGGCCGTCAGTCCCTGCCCCTGTTTTTGTGCGGCATGGTCCTGTGCTATTTGGGCGGAATGGCGCTGGATTGGGCCGGCCGGGAGCCGCTTGCCGCGGCCGCGGTCAACCTCGCCGGCATCGCCGGCCTGCTCAGTATCGCCAGACTGTTGGCCTGGCTGGAAACCAAGCCGTGGCAAGCGGCTTACCGGGCGGACGCCGGGCGCGTAACGAGCGGTTTACCGCCGTTGTTCGGTTTGGGGCTGAAACAAGCCGCCGCCCTGCCCCTCCTGGTCTGCGCCGCGTTGACACCGCTGTTGTTGGTTCGGAGCCAGGATAACGCCAACACGCCGGCCGTAGCGACCGCGCAGCCAGCGCCGGATCCGGCGCCAAGCGGCGAATTGCTGCAGACCGGCGCAACCAAAGCCGACACAGATACCGAAACCGTGGCCCAGCGCCAGTTGTAGATTCGGGCTGAGCGGATAGTCAGGATTGCGATCTTGATCGACTCGGTGATTGGCTGAATTTGCAGTTTTTCCAGGTATGCTAGCCGGCGGCCGGTATTGCGCGGCCCGGCGTTCGGGCGGCAAAATGCCGGGCTGCCGACAACAGACTGATCAGGATTATTAGTATGGCAATCAACAAATTTTCGGCCGGCAAACTGAGATATGCCGGCATCAGCTTCATGTTAATGCTACAGCCCAATTCCGCGTTTTGCGCCACGCCGGAGGCTTTGGATTTAAGCGGGCATTGGATCGGCTTCCTGGCCTTGGGTTTGTTTGCCACCGCCTACGTGCTGGTAGTGCTGGAAGAACTGTTGGAACTGCGCAAATCCAAGCCGATGATGCTGGCCGCCGCGCTGATTTGGCTGGCAATCGCACTGATTTACAAAAGCCACGGCTTGTCGGACCTCGCCGAAACGGCGATACGGCATTACGTGCTGGATTACAGCGAATTATTCCTGTTTTTGATCGTCTCCATCGCCTACATCAATGCGATGGACGAAAGGCGCGTATTCGACAACTTGCGTGCCTGGCTGGTAAATCGCGGTTTCAGTTACCGTCAGCTATTCTGGGTCACCGGCCTGCTGGCATTCTTCATTTCGGCGGTCTCCAATAACATGACGACCGCAATGCTGATGTGCGCCGTGGTGATGGCAGTCGGGAAAGACAATCCGCGCTTCGTCGGCATTTCCTGCGTCAACACCGTCGTCGCCGCCAATGCCGGCGGCGCATTCTGCCCTTTCGGCGACATTACCACCTTGATGGTCTGGCAAAAGGGCATGATCGAGTTTTGGACCTTTTTCAACCTGTTCATTCCGTCGGTCGTCAATTTTCTGATACCGGCAACCATCATGCATTTCGCAATACCCAACGCCCGGCCGGCGCCGATTCAGGTCCAAATTCGCACGCTGCGCGGCGCCAAACGCATCGTCCTGCTGTTTCTGCTGACGGTGCTGACCGCGGTCGGGTTCCAGAACAGCCTGCAATTGCCGGCCGCCGTCGGCATGATGGCCGGTCTGACTTACCTGCAACTGTTCGGCTACTTCCTGCACATCACCCACCGCGACGAACCGGAACTAAGTATCGACGGCGTGGCCGGGGACCATCTGCCGGAGACCGGCGATGGCGGCAACGGTCTACGTTTCGACGTGTTCCACCATCTGGCCAGGATGGAATGGGACACCCTGCTGTTCTTTTACGGCGTGGTGCTGTGCGTCGGCGGCCTCAACTTCATCGGCTATTTGCAGCATCTGTCCGAATTCCTGTACGGAGAACTGGGGGCGACGCCGGCCAACATTCTGGTCGGTATCGTGTCGGCGGTGGTGGATAACATTCCGGTGATGTTCGCGATACTGGCCATGACGCCGGACATGAGCGAGGGCCAATGGTTGCTGGTGACATTGACCGCGGGAGTCGGCGGCAGCTTGCTATCGGTCGGCTCGGCTGCAGGCGTCGCGCTGATGGGGCAAGCGAAGGGCGTTTACACCTTTATGACCCACCTGAAATGGGCGCCGGCCATCATGTTGGGCTATCTCGGCAGCGTCGGCGCGCATTTTCTGATCAACGGCAGCCTGTTTTGACCGACTGGCCCGCACGGCGGCCAGCCGGCTTTACCTGCGAGCCGATGCCGCGCTATGCTGAGCCATCTAATGAATGCACCGCGGCCACGTGAACTATTCACCAGGCCCTTAAATTCCCTGGAGTCGTCATTCCCGCGAAGTCGGGAATCCACTATTGATTCTGGGCCCCCGCTTTGGCGGGAGCGACCCTATTTAAAAGCCGGGTTAATAAAACCCCTTGTCCCAACCGCACCATTTTTCAGGAAGCCCAAGCATGTATCAAGAACCGTCAATACCCGAAACCGAACCCGGCAAGCGCTACGTTTTTGTCGAACAGAGCGTGTTTATTCTGCTGGTTTTGTTATCTCTGGCCGGAATTTACATTACCGATTTCAATCCGAACGACGGCTACGGTTACTGGCTGGCTATGGTGTTCGTATTCGGTTCGCTTTCGGTGTTCGTGTCCTGGCTGCAGGCCAAAAACGGCGCCGCCGATTTCGGTCAGGTGTTGAAGGCGCAGGCAATGCATTGGCTGCATACCATCGTGGTCGTGATCGCCGCAGCGTTTTTGAATAAGTCCGGCCAATTGTCCGGCGTCAGCGCCGACTTGGTGATATTGCTGATTTTGGGCTTGGCGGCGATGCTGGACGGTTACCACATCGGCTGGGAATTCAGTTTCCTGGGCTTTTTTCTGGTCGGCTGCGCCGTGATCATCGGTTACGTGCAACCCTTTCTGTGGGCTTGCGGTGGATTCGCCGCCGCCATCGTCGCCGTGTCGTTGCTACGCAATTTCCTTGGTGCAAAAGTCCGCCGCCTCGACGGCGAGCAAATATGATCAGAGCAATTACCTGGTTCCGGCGGTTAAACCGCAAAAACAAACTGGCGGTGGTCTTATCCGCACTCTGGATGCTGGCGGTACCGGCTTTCGTCGTCCCCTACGGCGACGAAGCGACCGGCCGGCTGGAACATTTTTTCTGGTGGGGCCTGTTTCCGGTGTTTTTATACTGGGGCCGCCATCTTTGGGTCAGAAAATGGCCGAACTGAACCCCAATTACTCATGGTAAAAATCGGTATCAGCCGCCGGCCCAGACTATGAACCAAAATCCGCAGCAAGCACCTGTCAGCCCCAGCCTCGGCGAAGCCGGCAAATTCTGGCTGAAACTGGGCTTCATCAGCTTTGGCGGCCCGGCCGGCCAGATTGCCATCATGCACCAGGAGTTGGTCGAACGCCGACGCTGGATCAGCGAAACACGCTATCTGCACGCCTTGAATTACTGCATGGTATTGCCCGGCCCGGAAGCGCAACAACTGGCGACTTACATCGGTTGGTTGCTGCACAAGACGCCGGGCGCATTGATCGCCGGTGGCCTGTTTTTTCTGCCGGCGCTGTTGATTTTGATCGGCCTGGGCTGGGTGTACATGCGGTTCGGCGACCTGCCCACGGTGGCCGGCTTGTTGTACGGCATCAAACCCGCCGTCACGGCGATCGTGTTGTTTGCTGCCTATCGGATCGGTTCGCGGGCCTTGAAAAACCGCTGGCTGTGGGCGATGGCGGCGGCAGCCTTTATCGCCATTTTTGCGTTGCAATTGCCGTTTCCATTGATCGTGATTGCGGCCGGCTTGATTGGCGCCGCCGGCGGTAAATGGGCGCCGCAGTATTTTGCGGTCGGCGGCGGCCACGGCAGCACCAAGGCCAATTTCGGCCCGGCCGTGATCGACGACGATACGCCAACGCCAGCGCACGCCCTATTCAGGTGGGGCAAGTTTTACCGCCTGTTGGCTATAGGCCTGGTGCTGTGGGCCGGCGTGCTGGGCTGGCTGTGCGCAGAATACGGCTGGCAGGGCGGTTTGACCCAAATGGGCTGGTTCTTTACCAAAGCCGCCTGGCTGACCTTCGGTGGCGCCTATGCGGTATTGCCTTACGTCTATCAGGGGGCGGTCGAGCACTACCACTGGCTGACGCCACAGCAAATGATCGACGCGCTGGCGCTGGGGGAAACCACGCCAGGGCCTCTTATCATGGTCAACACCTTCGTCGGTTTCGTGGCGGGTTGGGGCCAAGCCTGGTTTGGCGCGGATTCCGCGTTTTTAGCGGGCAGCTTGGCAGCCGTGGTCGTCACCTACTTTACCTACCTGCCCAGCTTTTTATTCATTCTGGCCGGCGGCCCGCTGGTGGAAACCACCCATGGCAATCTGAAATTCACCGCCCCGCTGACTGGCGTCACCGCCGCCGTGGTCGGCGTCATCGTCAATCTGGCCGTATTTTTTGCTTACCACGTGTTCTGGCCGCAGGGCTGGAACGGATCGTTCGACCTGTTTGCCGCCGGGCTGAGTCTGGCCGCGCTGTTGGCGTTGTTTCGGTTCAAACTCGGCATTATCCCGGTCATTGCCGGCGCCGCGCTGGGCGGCTGGCTGTGGATGCTTTGACCTAAAGCTACGCAGTGCTTACCCTCGTGGCAGGTCGTAATCTCCAATGAATTTAAAGAATCCCATCATCTGTGTCGGAATATGCCGAACGGGGTTTCTGGTGATTTAAAGCTTACTGGAAACGCTAACGCTTGTTCCGGGCCACCTGGACTAACCGGCAAAGGGAGTGTTGACTAGCGGCCAAAAGCTGACGACTGCGCTTCTTTCACAAATGACGGCAGTTGAATGTATAACTGTCAGTCACTTTAGCTTTCGATACTTGATTGCAAGACCTGATTCTTGGGGAATCCTAGAGTTCGCCTGGTTGGGGGGGGGTAGCAGATTGGTGAAAAACCATATTTCAGGCGCTAATTTTGTTCAGCTTACTCAATATATAGTGTCTGCAATATCATACTTCAACTAAATACAGGCTGAGTCAGGGTCAAAAATGAGTTTTTCACCAACCTGTTAGAGGTTCCGTTTAGTTAGAATTTTGTACCAGTACATATGTACTATAGTCCACGCATTATTCATATGCTATGATCAAGAAAAATTTATTATATTCCTAAGCACAAGTTAACCTTCAATCTATTATATATTTTCATATGCTAGATATTTTAAATACGTTAATCATCGGCAGAATTGTAGAGAGAATCATTATAGTTATATTTGCGGGAATATCAATCACGCTTGGCTGGAAGCTTTTTGCATTTCCTCTTAATGACGTAGGTGAGGCTGAAGTTAAGCGCAAGGACTTCAGTTTTGTAATTAAAAGAATTGCACCTGGTGTATTTTTTGCTTTATTCGGTGCAACCGTCCTACTTGTTTCGCTTATAAAATCCCCATCGATTGATTTTGCTGATAATCCAAGTATAGAAAAACTACTTAATATGCCAGCGTTAGTCAACAATCAAAATAGCATTCTTACTTCAACAGGTCAAAGACATTTAAAGCTTTTTGAATATAACGGTGCAGCAGATATATCAGGAGAAAAAGAGCTTTTGAGGCTAATAAGAAGCCTAAATACTGCAATTAGAGTGGCAACGTTAAATGGTAATGATCAAAGAGTGCTAGGGCCAGCACTTGATGACTTAAAGGGTGCGGCAGAAAACTTAGAAAAATTACGCAATAATATATTAGTCGAAAGACTTGGAGAAGAAGACGTTAACTTATGGAAAAATAAAGGAGAATCTTTTAATAAAAATCCATTAAATCTTAATAAAAATGAGCGCGATACATTAACTACTATTGCCCCTTGGTTTGAGCAAGGAGAGCTATACAATGAATAGTCGTTGTAACATTAAATTTTCATTCTCTTTTAGTTCGGTTGGCTTTATATTTGTTATTTTTTGGTGTTGCCATTCAATTCCTGCTTTAGGGTCAGAAAAAGAAATAGAAGACACGTGGCAAGTTTTCCACGATGCAGGAATGCGAACTTGGCAAAAACGATTGTTACCCGAATTTAGAAATGTTGCGGACAATCAGACTAAGGAAGTGCTAGATGAAACAAGTTTTCGAGTGGTAAGGTTTTCTGATTTTAATGCGTTTTCAAATAGAAAAAAAATGGAAGTCATCATACCAATTGGTTTGATTGTAACTCTTTTCAATTTTGCAGATGCTTATTCTTTAGCCTGGGTAAAGCCAGAGTGCGTTGAAAAATTCAAAAAATATCCAAATACGTTAGTAGATGTTTATTATAGAAAACTTCGAGGAGAAAGCGAAGTTTATTTCAAGGATTTCGCCGAAATTTGCAAAATATCTAAGCGAGAGGCGTCTGCCCTTCGTGAGGATCAGGATGTTTATAACATGAAAGTAAATATTGTCGTTGACTCTCTCGCTTTTATTGTTGCTCATGAAATAGGACATCTGGTTTTAAACCATAAATCAGGCCATTCTTTAACTCGCTCTTTGTTACAGAAACAAGAATATGATGCTGATGCTTTTGGTGCGAAATTAGCGTCAAAGGCTGGATTCCAACCTCAAGGTGCTCTATTTACCTCATTCTGGATTTTTGGTCTTTTAGAAAGTGAGGATGGCACTAATAATAGAGATAATCACCCACCTGTTTCATGCAGGGTTGACAAACTAATTAACCGAGATGAACTAATAGATTTTCCTGGCTCATTAGACGGTTTGAAGCGCATGGGGTTTACTAAAGAAGGGTTTATGAAATCATTAAACGATATACATAATTTGTGTGTAAACGCACTTGGAGGTAATTCATGATCAAGAGTTGTTACATCAAATTTTCTGTAATAAATATTCTATTTTTTATATTTTCTACTATTGCTGTTGCAGATTGTAGTGCCACTAAAGTTCAGCGGTTAAGCAATAAAGGTGCTAGTGTTTCGGACATAGCAGAAACCTGTGAAATGAGCAAAAGAGACGTTCTTGATGCTTTAAAGGATGATAATGATGAACAGGAAGAGAATGGAAACCCGGATAATTCCCCTGGTGGTCAATCATCACGAATCAGAGGGAATAGGCAGGGCGGCGCTCCTTCAGGTACAGTTTTGGCTCAATGCGGATGCTGGGGATTTGAGGCTGGCAATCAAAGAAAGGATCCAAGGTGTGAAAGCGGATATTCAGCACCTCAAGCATGTGCTTATTATTGCCCAGCTGGCGGTTATGCTTGGGGTGTAGTTTGTATGTAACTTTATTTTTATTCAAATTAAAAATTCTAATTTGAAGGTGAATGAACCCTTTTCATCACCTTCAAACCCAATCCTCTCAGCTTATGCTCTAACAAGTTGATTTGTAGGCATGTTTCCGGTAGGACGGGGGTGTTTGACCTAGATTTAAGTTGGGTGAAGTCCAACGGTACGAAAGCTTACGTAAGCGTCTAGGGCCGCGGGCTGGGGTGAGCGACAGCGATCCCGGATTTAATGGCTTAAAGCTGGGTTTCATTATCATTCAGCCTACTTCAACACATGCAGATTCAGCTTATTATCCATTAGCAGTCATTGGAAGTCTCAACCGACTGTCGCCTTGGGGTCGAAACCAGCCAACCAACCTCGCAACCGAATAGCGCGGAACAACTCACAATCACCGGCTATTTCAGACCGTACACCTTCAACTGGCTGCAAACCGGCAACTGGTTATCCGGCGCGGTGCAATCCGAGGTGCCGATTCGGTAGATCATCACATACACCCGACCGTTGGCGACCACCGGCGGGATCATCCGCGACATTTTGCCCAGGCCGCCGTTATTGTCGTCGCCGGTACGGAACAGGCGTTTCAGCTTGTTGCCCGGCAGCACCGTGGTCGCGTCGTAAGCAATCAACTGGCCTTCGGCGAACTCCTTATTTGCGTCGCCGAATTTGGAATAAACCGTCCAGATAAGGGCAGAACCGAAGTCGATAGCGTGCGGAAACGCCGATGCGGCCGAGGGTTTGCCGGAAACCATCAGCAAACCGCCGGGCATGCCGCCGGGAGAGGCGACGCCGACCGAGGCCAGATCGTCGGCTTCGGCGCGGAAGCTGGGTAATTTGCCGTCCAGCGTCGAGAAATCGTAAGCCTTCAACCGCGAATTTTCGCCCCAGACGTAGACGATACCGCCGCTCTGGTCGCGTTGCGCCAGCGCCAAGGCATGGATATGGTGCATCTTGTTGTTTTCCGGATCGCCGCAGGGTACGAACCAGCCGTGGTCGCTGTGGCCGGCCGCCGGGCACGGTAGACTGCGGTTCAGGTGCTGCGCCCTGTCCCAGTTCTCGTCGATGCCGCCGCCGTAGTAAGTCGCCACCAGCGGCGGTTTGGACAGCAACTGGTTGAAGCGATCGTTTTTCCCCAGATTGAATTTATCCAACGAATAAATGATGCCGTCCTTGGTACCTTGCAGCAGCAAACTCGAACCCGGCACCAGCATCGGCCCGGCTGCGCCGAAATCCCAATCCGCGCCAGCGGAACCGGCACCGGCCCGGCCGCAGGACACTTCCGAGTCGTTGTCCCGCCATAGGCAATCCTTTGGCGCAACCCGCTCGTCAAGAAAGGCTTTGTAATAATCCACTTGCTCCAACAGCGGCCGGGCGCCGCCAAGGCCGGGCTTGAAGCGCAGTTTGATCATGCTTTCCGCCAGATCGACGCCGCCGTTATTGGACGTACCGTTGGAAGTGGCGACGTAGATCATGTCGTCTTCGGTGACCGGTGCGCCGCCGGCGTGCCAGATGCCGGCGCCCCACGAATTGAACGCGGTCGCGCAGAAGATCGCCGCTTCTTTGGAGAACCCCGGCTGCCCCAGCAGCGCACGGGTATCGTAGGCGACGACGAAACCGTGCGGATTTTTGCGCCCGCCCAGCAGTTTTTCCTCGTTGGCGGCAAATGCCATGACCAAGCCGTTATTCGCGGTCAATGCCAGACCGGCGCGCAACTTGGGATAGACATATTGTTTGGTCTGGTTATTCTCCCGGTAAACCGCACCGGCGTCGTTGAACCAACAGCCGTTGCCTTCCTGCGACCGGCCGAAAATCCTCACCGGCGGCGCTTTCCGGCTGCCGTCCGCGGGATTCAAGGCATAGACCCAATAGTCGCGGAGCTTGTTGTCGTTGTTTTTCTTTTGCCAGGAGGCGACGAATAAAGTATTGCTGGCCGGATCGACGATAGGTGTGGCCGATATGCCCCAGGTCGGCGTGTGCTTCCACATATCCATGTCCTGCGAACTGATTTCCGGCCCCAATTTGACGTTATAAACGGTGGCATTGGTGCGGGCGTTGATGCCGACAACTTCGTTTTTCATCGTCGTGACGACGACCAAATCGTCGCCGTTGGCCGCGTTTTCCAGCACCAATGGCTGGGTTTCGACTTTGGCGTTGAAATCGTAGGTACGCAACAAACCGAAGCGGTCGGGGTTGACGTTATCCTTGTCAAGCAGCACTTCCTGGTTGTTGGCGGCGGTGCGAAAATTGTTGCCGGCCCGTTGGGTAATACTGACCGCCACCGCCTGATTGACAAACACACCGCTTAACACGGCCCCGGCAAGACTGAGCGCAATTCGTTTCATGGCGTACTCCGGCTGTGGCAAAAGTCAACTGAGCCTAGAATTTATCGCTCGCCGATGTCAAGCATTTAATAATCAAGGTTTTTTCTAGTCTGCCCGCCCGCCAACACTACGCCGTTTCAAGATCGTGCAATTGCGCCCGCATCACGCTAACCCGGCTGCCGCGGTATATTTCCTCGGCAACAGGCTGCCACCCCAGAGTTTCGTAAAACGCAACCCGATCCGGGGTAAACAAGTACAACTGCTCGTAACCGGCCGCACCGGCTTGGGCCATGACATGCCGCACCAAGCGCCCGCCGATTCCCTGCCGACGAAACTGCGGCGCGACAAACACGCTGGCCAACCAAGGCGTCCACTGCGGTCGGGTTTCCATATCGCAGGCCACAATGGCCGCCGACCCGGCCAGACAACCTTGTCGCTCGTAGACAAAGGTCGATGGAATCAGACCTGCCTGCAAATAAGCCTGCATCCTGGCGATGCGCATCGGCAAAGTTTCGCCCGGATTCAAATACGCCCATTCCGCTTGGTGCCAGGCGGCCAAAGTTGGCAGGTGATGAGGTGCGGCGGTCAAATCGACGATCGACATACGGTTTTGCTTATGTTGTTGAACTGGCCGGAATTATACGGAAACCCGGTGCCATGGAATCCGCGCTTTTTGCCAGCCCCCAATCTGGTCCGGTTTGACAAGCTCGCCCGCCGCGGCATGTTAATCCACTAACGGCCGGTCATATTCAAGCGTTGCAGCGCTGCCGGCATTCGGCGTAACATCGGCGGCAACGCCATCCCCGCGAGGCCCACTCTGATGCTGCAAAAACGATTAATCGCGCTGTTGCTGCTCTTGATTTTGTTGCCGACCTTCGCGACCGGCTGGATGGCCTACCGCTTTGCGATCGACGATATTCTTGGCAACCGTCTCGACGCAGTCAGCCGCGTGGCTGAGAGCCGCCTGGAACAACTGGTGATGGTATTGCGCCGGGCCAATAGCCACACCAATGCCGCTTTGGCAGATTTGTTGGCCGAATGTATGGTCCAGGACCGGCTAAACCGGGACTGCGCGATGCGTAGCGTCAACGATTTCCTGCATCGGGAAGGCGCCGCAGGCGCTTGGCTATTCCGCAGCGATCGGACCGACACGTTGGCGATCGGCAATCCGCCGCTGCCGATCGCCGATTTCGCCCACTTTGGCCGTGACCAGCTCGCCGGCCTGATTCCATCCCTGCCCGATCGCTCCGGCTATTTTTATACGATTGCCGGCGATCCTGGCCAACCGTGGCAACTGGCTGTGTTTTACCAGGAAGCGCCGATCCAGGCCATTTTTGGCCCCCACGCGGTCATCGGCCGCTCCGGGGAAAGCCTATTGGCCGACCGGCAAGGCATTTTCGTAACGCCAGCCCGTTTCCCGCCGCCCCCAAATCAAGCTCAGGCCACCGCCAACAGTCCTTTGGCCGCCTGCCTGGCCGGAGAAAACGGGCAAGGGCAAAACCCAGATTACCGGGGGCGAGCGGTGATCTACAGCTATCGCCACGTCGCCGAGATCGGCGGCGGCTGCATCCTGGCCCAAATCGAGCAAGACGAAGCCTTCTCGGCAATCCAAAGCCTGAAGCACAACATGTTGCTGGTGGTAACGGCCTTTATTGTGCTGACCGGTTTTACCTCGCAGGCTTTGGCCAAACGCATCGTCGCGCCGATCGCGCGCCTGACCTTGACCGCGCGCCGGATTCGCGACGGCGACTTCAGCCTGCGCGCCGAGGTGAGCGGGCACGACGAAATCGCCGAACTGGCCAGTTCCTTCAATCATATGACCGACGCCCTGGCCGACGCCCAGCACAATCTGGAAACGAAGATCGCCGAACGCACCCTGGCGCTACGTACCAGCGAAGAGCGTTATATCCTGGCAGAGCGGGCCGTCAACGATGGTATCTGGGACTGGAATATCCTGACCCACGAATACTACCTGTCGCCGCGCTGGAATAAAATTCTGGGTTATGCCGCAGGCGAATTGCCGAACGAGGAAGCGATCTTCTTCGAATTGATCCATCCCGACGACAAAGCCAGGGCCAGCGACGCCTTTGCCCGGCACCTGGAACGGAACGAACGCTATTCCACCGAACTGCGCTTACGCCATCGCGACGGCAGTTACCGCTGGGTCCTGGACCGGGGCGAGGCCTTGCGCGACGCAAACGGCCGGCCGGTGCGCATGGTCGGTTCGATTACCGATATTACCGAGCGTAAGGCCGCCGAAGCGGAGTTGCTGGAGTATCGCGAGCACCTGGAAGAATTGGTGGCGATGGCCACTACGGAAGTCAAGGCCATTGTCCAGACCGCCGTCAACGGGGTGATTTCGATCGACAGCAGCGGCATTATCCGCATGTTCAACCCGGCTGCGGAGAAACTGTTCGGCTGGCGCAGCGATGAAATCGTCGGCAAAAACGTCTCACTCCTGATGCCGGAACCCGACGCCTCGGCCCACGACGGTTATATCCGCCGATTTTTGGCTCAGCGGCAATCGAGAATCCTCGGTACCGAACGCGAAGTCATCGCCCAACGCAAAGACGGCAGCCGCTTCCCGGCCAGTCTGGCGGTCGGCCACGGCATCATTTCGGAGGGCCGGCACATCTTCGTCGGTTTTATTTCCGATATCACATTGCAAAAACAGGCGGAGCTTGAGCTGCGCCAAGCCAAGGAAGCGGCCGAGGCCGCCGCCAAAGCCAAAGCCAACTTCCTGGCCAATATGAGCCACGAAATCCGCACGCCGATGAACACGGTGATCGGCTTCGCCGAGGTCGCCCTGCAGGACGCCAACCTGTCGAATGCCACTCGCAATCACATCAAAACCATCCTCAGCTCGGGTCGGCATTTGCTGAGCGTGATCAACGACATCCTGGATTTCTCCAAAATCGAGGCCGGCAAAATCGAATTGGAGTCGGTCTGTTTCAACTTGCCGGTCGCAATCCAGGAAGCGCTGCAAATCATGAGTTTGCGCGCCGCGGAAAAGGGTTTGCGCATCGATCTGGCGGTTGAGGCCGGCCTGCCCCACCTCTTCGTCGGCGATCCGAATCGACTGCGGCAGATCATATTAAACCTGGTCGGCAACTCGGTGAAATTCACCGACACCGGCTATATTGCCGTCAGCATCGGCCGGGCGGAACAGCCGGAATTGCTGCATTTCGCCATCGCCGACACCGGCATCGGCATGAGCCCGGAACAAACCGAACGCATCTTCGAATCGTTCTCCCAAGCCGACGCCACCACCAGCCGCCGTTTCGGCGGTACCGGCCTGGGCACCACCATCAGCAAACAAATCGTGGAAATGATGGGCGGGCGGATTTGGGTGGAAAGCCAACTCGGCGTCGGTTCGGTGTTCCATTTCACGGTGCGGCTGCCGGAAGCGGCAGCCAACGACGTCTGCCTGTACGAATCGGCTGCGCCGCGCAAACGGGCTTATTACTCGCCGCGCCGCTTCAAAATCCTGTTGGCCGAGGATGTGGAAGCCAACGCGAAACTGGCTAGCCTGCGCCTGGAACAACAAGGCCACCGGGTACGCTGGGTCAAAAACGGCGCCGAAGCCGTCGCGGCCTACCACGAATCCGATTTCGACTTGATTCTGATGGACTTGCAAATGCCGGTCCTGGACGGCATCCAGGCCACCCGTCAAATCCGCGAACTGGAGCAAGGCAGCCTGCGCCGGATTCCGATTTTGGCGCTGACCGCCAGCGTCCTCAGTCATGAACGCCGGGAGTCGCTGGCGGCCGGGATCGACGCGATTGTCGGCAAACCGATCGACATCGACGAACTGCTGGCGCAGATGGAAAATCTGACGCCGCCCGGTTTCGGCATTGCCAATAACGGCGGAGCGCCCGCGCCCACCAACGAAACCGCCGTCGATTTCGCACCGCTGGCCGACGTTGCCGACTACCGGAAAGGCTTGAGCAATTGGCTGGACCCTTTGATTTACGCCGACGCCCTGCTTAATTTCGCTGCGCAACACGCTGCCGACGCCGACAACATTCAGCTCAGTCTGGCAAACGGCGACATTGAAGCCGCCAAGCGCAGCGCACACGCCCTGAAAGGCGTGGCCGGCAATCTGGCATTGGTCGACATCGCAGCCTTGGCCGCCAACATCGATGCCGAACTGAAGAACGGCACACCGGCGCTGGCCGCAGCCCAAATCGACCGTTTGCGCAGTGCACTCGACCAAGCCGCCGCGGCAGTCCGCCGGCTTGAATTGCCGGAAAAACAGCCGGTGGCCAGCGCGGAAGCCTTCGACGCCGCGCACATCGCCGATCTGTTGCAACAATTGCTGCGGAACCTGGATACGTTGAATCCGGAAAAAGTCGAGCCGGTGTTGCAGGAGCTGGCGCCTTACCTGACAGCAACCGAATTGCAAGCCATCCGCTACGAATTGGACAGCTTCGATTTCGACGGCGCCAAGGCAGCGGTCGGACGGTTGCAGGCCAAACTCGCCGGTGCCGCAGAAGGAGAGCAAGCATGAAAGACAGTTACAAACTGCTGCTGGTCGACGACGAACCGAACAATCTGAAGGTGTTGCAGCAAATCCTGAAAGACCGCTACGAGCTGATTTTCGCCATCAACGGCGAAAAAGCGCTGGCCGCAGCGCGCGACCACCGGCCGGACCTGATTCTGCTGGACATCATGATGCCGGACATGGACGGTTACCAGGTCTGCATCCACTTGAAAGCGGACGCCGGCACCGCGAAGATTCCGGTCATTTTCGTCACGGCGATGGGTGAAACCGAAAACGAGGCCTACGGTTTCGACGTGGGTGCGGTGGATTACATTCAAAAGCCGGTTTCCGGCCCGATCGTGCTGCGTCGGGTCCAAACCCACCTGTCGCTGGTCCGGGTCGAGGAACTGGATGACTTGGCCCGCGCCGCGATCGAAATGCTGGGCGCCGCCGGCCATTACAACGACCCTTACACCGGCGACCACATTTGGCGGATGGCGGCCTATTCGGCGGCGCTGGCCCGTGCTGCCGGCTGGAGCCCGGCGCAAGTGGAAATGATCAAGCTGGCCGCCCCGACCCACGACACCGGCAAGATTGGCATTCCGCACGCGATCTTGAAGGCGCAATCCGGTTTGGCCGGCCGCGATTGGGACATCATGAAAACGCATTCGCAAATCGGCTACGACATTCTGAGCAAGACCGACAATCCGGTATTCAAAATGGCCGCCGAAATCGCCCATTCCCACCACGAACGCTGGGACGGCGCCGGATATCCGGCCGGCTTGGCCGGTGCAGCCATCCCCGAATCGGCCCGCATCGTCGCAATTGCCGACGTGTTCGATGCCTTGAGCAGCAAACGGCCTTACAAACCAGCCTGGCCGCAGGAAACGGTCCTGGAAACGATGCGTAGCGGCGCAGGCAGCCATTTCGACCCGCATTTGCTGGAACTGTTCATGGCTATCATGCCGGAAATACTGGCATTGAAGGCGCAGTTCGCGCCTTGAGCCGCGCCCGAACGGCAAGCCGAGAAATAGGCTCATGTCGGCGCCGGGTACGCGCCCGACGCGAGCGTTTCAAATCGATTCGCGATACATTTCCAGATAAATCCGCCGCATGCGTTGCAAGTGCGCCGGGTCGGCGGCGCCGGCCCCGTAGCGGGCCGCTTCGAACAAGTGCGTCAGCTCCTGAGCGTGACGCTGGACCTGCCGACGCTGCAGCCGGTTGATCTGCGCCAGATATTCGCGCGTGTTGCTGAAGCGCGATCTGGGCAATTCGCCGAGCGCAAACAAACGTTCCATCGCCCGGTAGTATTGGCAAGCGCCGGACTCGCCCCCGGCGTGGCGTCCGCAGCGGCCCAGATACCAATAATCCCAACGGCTTGCCAGCCAGATCGCCCAAGGCGTCTCCCGCAGCAGATTGCGGAAAGCCAGTATCACGGCCAGCAGAATCAATCCCAGCAACGCGAACATCAAATCCAGCCAATGTTCGCGCAGCCATTGCCGCAGCCAGCGCCACCAATCGAAGACGAGCAATACCGCCGGCTCTAGCGTTTCGCTGAATCCGGCCAGTTGCTCGATCGCCGATTTTTGCCATTGCGGCATATGCGGCCGCTGGGCCGCGGCGCGCATTTCCTGCGGACCGGGCCAGTGCATGCCCGGCCATTGCAAACCTTGGCCGCCACCGGTTCCGTTTTCGGCGGTCCCGCCCTGGCTTTTAGTTGCGGAGGAACCGGTCTGCCCGCCGGACTCCGCCTGTTCCAGCTTGCCGCCCGGCGCGTGCGGAATATCCTGGCCGAAGCGCGATTCCAGATAAAGCCAACTGACTTGCGGGGTCAACAGGTACAAGCCGCCGCCGAGCAACAAGATGCTCAGCGTGGCGGCCAAGCTGGCGGCGCCCTGCCCCTGGCTGCTCGATGTCCGCGCCAGGCCGGTCAGGCGCAGGTCGTCGCTACGCTGACCAATCTGGCTGGCAACCAAGGTAAACACGGCGGCCATCAGATACGGCAGGATATAAAACAACATGGTCCAGTCCGCCCGGTAGTGGGAAGCGGCAAACAGCACCAAGGCCAGCGAGGTCAACAACCCCAGGTGCAACTGGCGGCGGCTGGCGGTCGCGCAGTTGTAAGCCGCTTGCAGCATCGCCAGCAGGTACAGGCCGGCGCGCGGCATGCCCCACAGCGGCAAGAATGCGAACACGAACAACACCAAACCGAAAAACAACACGAATTTTTGGGCAATGCCGCCCCAACCGCCGGCTTTTCCGGCTTGGCGCCAGCCAACAGCCAGGCTGCCGCCGCACACCACCGTCCAAAACAGCATTTCCCTGCCGAAGCTGCCGTAGCCGATATCCAAATACGCATTGCAGGCCAGCGCCAACAGTTGCGCGGCGAACAACCCGGCATACAGCGATCCGGCAAGTTTGGTTTCGTTCACGAATTGAATACCTCGGTCAAATCGTCGCCTTTGCGCACGGTCAGGCTTGGCACGCCCATCTCCAGCAGGCCCAGGGTCAAATCCCTTCGCCGCGGTGCGGCGGCCATGCCGGCGCCGCTCGGGAAAAAACTGTCGCGGTCGAAGGTTACCGCCAGCAAATTGGCGCCTCTGGCGCGCAGCAAAGCCAGCGCTTGCAGCGTAGCCGCATCCCGGTGCGGCGGTTCGCTGAGCAGCAACACCACCGTCTCGCCGCGCTGGCAATGCAAGGCAATATCGGTCAACAGTTCGGCGTACGGGGTGCGGCCGTCGCTGTCCGCCACGGCCAAGGCGTCCAACATATGCTGAAAGTGCAAGTCGCCTTTACCGGAAGCAAAGCGCACGGTTTGTGCCCCGTAAGCCAGCAAGCGGCTATGGATGTTTTGCCGGCAGGCATATCCGGCGACCGATGCGGCGATGCGTATCGCATACTCCAGGGTGCTGTGGCGGCCGCGGCCGACATTGGCGTCCTTGGCCAAATCCAGTGCGATGTAAAGGCAAGCCGAAGCCAGCGGTTCGAATTCTTTTACCATCAATTCGTTCATCCGCGCGGTGGTCGGCCAGTGCACGTGGCGCGGGTTGTCGCCGCTGCGGTATTCGCGCAGGCCGGCGAACTCGGCCGCTCCGGCGCCCTCCGGCAAACAGTAGGCGCCGCGGTGAATCTGACTGGGCGCACCGAGCAAGGCCAAGGCCTGGATCGGAAACAATTTGGGGTAGATCGTGAATTCTGGCGTCGTCTGTTCTCCGGCGATACGCACTTCCGCCAAACCTAACGGAAACGACGAAGCCAGGCCGACCGGCCCCAGCCGGTAAAAGCCGCGTTTTTCGCATTGCAACGTCAACTCGAAACGGCGGCTAGCGCCGCCGGGGATGTACGAAATCCCGCCGAGCAAGCGAGCACCGGCGGCAGGCAGCGATTCGGCGGCGCCGACAAAAGGCAAATGGTCGGCTAACTCCAGCATAAAGCGCGGCAGCCGGCCACGGTTATGCACTTCGAATTCGAATTTAACCGTATCCCCTTCCAAAGCCCGTTGCGGGGCGATCCGACGGATTGCCACCCGCTTCAACAACAGGTAAGGCCAAAGCAAACCACTGAGCAAACCGCCGCCGATCAAGGCCGCCAATAGCCAAGGCAGACTTTGTTCGCGGGCGATGGCGGCGGCATAAGCCGCCAACGCAAAACCGGCCAGTATCCAAAACCGGCGTTGAACCGACATCGGCCTACACCACCGGCGGCGGCAATTGGCCGAGAATCTCGGCCAGTATTTCGCCGGCGCTGCGGCCCAGCACCGCCGCCTGCGGCCGCACCAGCAATCGGTGCTCCAGTACCGCCGGCGCGATTAGCTTCACCAAATCCGGAGTGACGAAGGCTTGGCCGCGCAAATAGGCCAAACCTTGCGCGGCGCGCGCCAGCGCCAAGGTTGCGCGGGGGCTGGCGCCCAAACGCAGATCGGCATGTTTGCGGCTGGCAGCGCCGATACCGACGACGTAGGCGGCCACATCCGGGCTGATATAGACATTTTTCACCTCGGCGCGCGCCGCCAGGATTTGGGCTTCGGTGGTAACCGGTTGCAGGGTCTCGATCGGATGGTTCTGAGCCTGTGCCGCCAGGATTTTGATTTCCTGGTCGATGTTGGGGTAGCCCATATGCAGCCGGATGAAAAAACGGTCCAACTGCGCCTCCGGCAGCGCATGGGTGCCGGCCATGTCGATCGGGTTTTGCGTAGCCATGACCGTGAATAATTTCGGTAATTCGTAACTTTGGCCGTCGACGCTGACGTGGAACTCTTCCATGCATTCCAGCAATGCCGACTGGGCCCGCGGCGTCGCCCGGTTGATTTCGTCGGCCAAGAGCAATTGGGTGAATACCGGGCCGGGACGGAATTCGAAATCCGCGCTTTTCTGGTTGTATACCGCGACGCCGGTGATGTCCGACGGCAATAAATCGGGCGTGCATTGCAGGCGCTTCATGTCGACTTGGATCGACCGCGCCAATGCCCGCGCCAACATGGTTTTGCCGGTTCCGGGCACGTCTTCCAGCAGAATGTGACCTTTGCAAAGGATGGCGACGCAAGCCAGTTCGATGACCGGCCGTTTGCCGACGATGACGCGTTCGACGTTTTCGATCAGGGTGTGAATGTTTTCCATAGCGAGCGATTGAGTTGAATCAGGAATTCGGACCGGCCTGGCCCAAGATCGGCTTATCGGCAAAAATGACCAGCAAGGCCAATAGCCCGACCGCCAAAGCAGAAGTACTCGCCGCGGCCGCCGACAAGCCCAAATACGCCAATGCCGACAGAAAAATGAAATAGATCGACGGCACGATTCCGGATAAACCGACGTAAATCCCGTAACCGGCAAGTAAAACCCAGACCAGCAGATTCAGGCCGACGACCCAGCGCACCGGATAGTAAACCGCCGGATGCAAGCGATCTTTATTTCTGGCCAGGGCCAGAAACACGATCAAATAGGCCAGTAACAATCCGTAACCGTAACCGAAAAACTCCGGATTTGCCGCAGCGGTTGAATCGTTGTTCAACACATAGAGCACGCTGCCGTCCAACACATTGGCCGGAATCAGATACTGCTGCAGATTGCGTTCGTTGCCGCCAATGTCCGCGGCGATATCCGGAAAACAGAACACCGCGTCCTGCGGCACGATTAACGAGCCTTGCGCCATCCGCAGTTGCGGATACACGGCCACCGGCTGGGCGTTCACCGTCAGGGTTTGCCCGGCAAAACCGACTTGGTCGCCCGGCATGCCCTGAATCCGAGTGATTTGCAGTTGTCCGGCAGCGTCGGTATAGCGGACCAAACGCCCCCGGCTCAATTCAATCCGATTCGACATCACCATGAATGCATTCTGACTCAGTTCGCGATAAGCCGGATTGGCGGACGCCATGCGGCTGACAGGATGGTTCAACGGCGCGTGGATTAGCGGAAATCCGAAAACGATGCCGGCCAACAGGCATAACAGATTCGGCCAAATTCTTAGGCTGGTAAGCATGAAACTCCTGGTTGGGGGTCAATTGCAAAGGGGCCAGCCAAGCGCCGCGACTGGCTAGTCGGCTCTAGCGTTGTTGCTGGGTAGCGTAAACATAGTCCAAGTTTTGGATTGCGTTGCCATGACTCGCTGCGTTACGGCGGGTATGCAATTGCGGCAGTTTGGCTATGGTTATGGCTATAACTTGATAAACTAAGGCCGGCCCCGGTTTCCGCTACCGGCCGGTTTTGGCCGACAGTAGACCGATTCGAATATCAAGGAGAATTTATGCGTTATTGGCTGATGAAATCGGAACCGGAAACCTTCGGTATCGACGATTTATATGCGCGGCCGCAGCAAACCGAACATTGGGACGGCGTCCGCAATTACCAGGCACGCAACATGATGCGCGACGAGATGAAAATCGGCGACCAAATCTTGTTTTACCACTCCAATTGCGACGAGCCCGGCGTCGTCGGCATTGCCGAGGTGGTCAGGGAAAGTTATCCGGATTTCACGGCGTTCGATCCGGACGACAAGCATTTCGATCCGAAAAGCCATCCGGATAAGCCGACCTGGTTCATGGTCGACGTCAAGTTCGTGCGCAAACTGTCGCGCACGATCAGCTTGCGCGAGCTGAAAACCAAATCCGAGCTGGGTGAGCTGGCTTTGTTGCGCCGCGGCAATCGGCTGTCGATCATGCCGGTCAGCGCCGAGCAGTGGGCGTTTATTCTGGCGCTGGAATAGCCGTCGTGCCGGCGGCAAGGTGACGCTCGTGGAAATCAAACTGCCGCTGGATGCCAATCTGCAAGCCGCCCTGAACAAAGTCAGCGCCGCCTTTCCGGAGCTGAAACTGAATCAGGTTCTGGAAGCCAAGATCGCCGTCAATCAAGCCCAATTGAATCTGCTGACGGTAAACATGGCCGGCAAGACCTTGACACTGCAGACGCCCCTGCCCTTGCCGTTCGCTGCCGGCCAAAGCTTGCAGCTGCAAGTGGTCAAATTATTGCCGACGCCGGAATTCAAATTGATCGCGCCGCCGCTACCGGCCAATGCCAAGCCAACGACCGGCGGCGAAGCGACACTGCTGAAACTGACCACTGCCGCCGCGCCGGCAGCCGGCAATCCGTTACCAAACCTGCAACTCGGCCAGACCGTGCCGGCCCAGGTGCTCAGCGTCGGCAAACAGGGGGTGACGCTGCAACTGGCTATGCCATTGCCGGCATCCGGCCAAATCGCAACCGATAACGCCGCCGGCCATTCGCCAGCTCAGCCGATCACGCTGGATAGCCGGCAATTGCTCGAAGCCGATCCGGCCAAACCGGCGCTGGTGCCGGGTAGCCGCATCGAATTGCAACTTGTGAAGGCCGGAGCGCCGCCATTGTTCAGCGTCAGCCTGGCGCCGGCGGACTTGGAAGCTGAACTGGTCGCCGCCGCTTTCAAACAAGCCCTGCCGCAGCAAAGTTCGCCCCTGCTCATGCTGAACCGGCTGGACCATGCCGTCGGTGAATTAATTGCCGATAAAACCGTCGGCGAAACCCTGAAACATCTGGCTTTGCAGATTTTGCGGGCGATTCCGGATAAATCGGCGTTGTTCCAACCCAACGATCTGAAAACAGCCGTCGCTCGCTCCGGCCTGTTCCTGGAAGCGCAATTGGCGCAAGCCGGCCGGCAGCAGGCGCCGCCTACGTTAGCGGACGATTTCAAGCTCAGACTGAGCAAGTTTATTGCGCAATTGGCGCTGGAATTGAAACCGGCTGCGGCGGAACATTCCGCCTCCGCCAGAGAACCGCTGCTGAGAGAGCTGTTGCAGCAAGCCGAGGGCAGTCTGGCGAAATTAACCTTGGACCAGTTGCATTCGTTGCCGAAAGACGATGCGCCGCGTCAGGTTTGGGTGTTGGAGCTGCCTTTCCTGCAAAACGGTAAGCCGGACCTGCTGGAACTGGTCGTGGAGCACGATCGAGACGGCAACGGCAACCCGGCCGGACAGAACAACTGGGTAGTGAGCATTACCATTACCCCGCCGGAACTTGCTACAATACATTGCAAGCTCTCCTGTTACGACGGTAGCGTCAACACCCGTTTCTGGAGCGAATCGGCCGATACGGTCGAAAAAATTAACGCGCGTCTCGACTACCTGAGACGGCAATTCGAAGAAAAAGGATTGAAGCCCGGTTTTATGGATGCCCAACAAGGCAAACCTGCCCAAGAACACTCGCCGATAGCGTCGCCGCAAAGCTTGTTAAGCGAAAAAGTCTAGCTGCCTAACCTTGAACAGCCCGCTCACGTTCAGCCTTTACACTCATTTTCGCTTCGGCCGCCGCGCCGCGGCGTGCGCCGTTCATCCATTGGAGATAAAGATTCATGTCTAACCAGCAAGTCACCCTTACCCAGTTCATCATCGAACAGCAGCGCGGTCTGCCGGATGCATCGGGAACTTTTACCTTGTTGCTGAACAACATCGTCACCGCCTGCAAACAAATCTCGCATCGGGTGAACTGCGGAGCCTTGATCGGCGTGTTAGGCAGCGCCGAATCGGAAAACGTGCAGGGCGAGGTCCAGAAAAAACTGGACATCATCACCAACGACATCATGGTCAAAGCCCTGGATTGGAGCGGTTCTTTGGGCGGCATGGCCTCCGAAGAAATCAACGATCCGATCAAGATTCCGAAGCAATATCCGAAAGGCAAATACCTGGTGTTGTTCGACCCGCTGGACGGTTCGTCCAACATCGACATCAACATGACCGTCGGCACCATTTTCTCGATTCTGCGTTGCCGCGAAGGCATCGAACCGGAAACCGAAGATTTTCTGCGCCGCGGCACCGAACAGGTCTGCGCCGGTTTCGTGTTGTACGGGCCGTCGACGATGCTGGTGCTGACCACCGGCAACGGCGTCAACGGCTTTACTTTGGACCAGGACGTCGGCGAGTTCATCCTGACCCATTGCAACATGAAAATCCCGGAAGAAAGCAGCGAGTTTGCCATCAATATGTCCAACCAGCGCTTTTGGGAGCCGCCGGTAAAACGCTATATCGACGAATGCGTGGCCGGCGAAGACGGTCCGCGCGGCAAAAATTTCAACATGCGCTGGGTGGCATCGCTGGTGGCCGAGGTGTACCGGATATTAAACCGCGGCGGGGTGTTTCTATATCCGCACGACTTGCGCGACCCGAGCAAACCGGGCAAGCTGCGTCTGATGTACGAAGCCAATCCGATGGCATTCATCATCGAGCAAGCCGGCGGTTTATGCAGCACCGGCCGGGAACGGATTTTGGATTTGAAACCGAATAGCATCCATCAGCGGGTGCCGTTGATTTTGGGCTCGAAGAACGAAGTCGAACGCATCATTGCCTACCATCAACAGGATTGAACATTTAAAACCAGAAACCGACTCCGGATGAGTCGGTAGCCGGTTGTGACCGGCGCGGCTACCTTATTTATCGGAAATTTAGTTTAACGTGACGATTAAAAATCAAGTCAATTGTGCCAACTGCGGCTTGGACAATATTTGTTTACCCCGCGGCTTGTCGCAAAGCGAAATCAACAACATCAGCCAAGTCGTAAAAGCCCGCAAAACCTTGCAACGCGGCGACTTCATTTACCGGGAAGGCGACAACTTTCGCGGCATTCTGGCCATCAAGTCCGGTAGCGCCAAACTGGTGGCCAACGACAGCCACGGCAACGAACATATTTTGAATATTTTGCTGCCCGGCGAATTGCTGGGATTCGACGGCCTATCGGAAGACAAACACAACTGCGCGGCGATTGCGCTGGAAACCATGAGTTTTTGCATATTGCCGGCCGACAACATGGACGACTTGTTCAAAAACGTGCCGAGTCTGACCAGGGAATTGTTTCGCCATACCGGCGAAAAAATGCTGGAAGACAAAAACCAGTTGGTACTAAGCAAGCGCCCGGCCGACGAGCGGCTGGCCTATTTTTTGATCAGCCTGTCCGAGCGCTTGAAGCGGCGCGGATTTTCCTCGTCCGAATTCAAGTTGTCGTTGACCCGCCAGGAAATCGGCAACCATCTCGGCTTGGCGCTGGAAACCGTCAGCCGGCTGCTGAAAAAATTCCAGGACGACGAACTGATCGTGGTGCAGAACCGGTTTATCGCGATCAAAAACCCGACCGGCCTGCGCAACATGCTGTTGCCTTTGGAATAAATCAGTTTTTGATGCCGATGCCTTTGTGCAGTAAAAACAGGCTCAGGCCGGCCAGCAGCAGAATAAAGCCGGCCGTCATCGCAAACGCAATCTGAATTTGCACGTCGCTGACGCCGATCATGCCGTAACGAAAGGCGTTGATCATGTACAAAATCGGATTGCCCTGAGCAACCTTCTGCCAGATACCGGGCAGCATTTCGACCGAGTAAAACACGCCGCCCAAATAGCTGAGCGGCGTCAGGATGAAGTTCGGGATGATGGAAATATCGTCGAAACTGTCGGCGAATACGGCATTGATGAAGCCGGCCAAGGCGAACAAGGTCGCTGTCAACACGAATACCGCTGCCGCGATATCCCAATGCAAAATTGCCGTGTCGGTGAAGGCCATCGAAATACCGGCCACGACCAAGCCCACCAATACGCCGCGGGCGATGCCGCCGCAAACGTAACCGGACAAAATCACATAATTCGGCACCGGCGCCACCAGCAGCTCTTCGATGTGGCGCTGAAACTTGGTGGAATAGAACGAGGACACCACGTTCGAATAGGAATGACTGATCACCGACATCAAAATAATGCCGGGCACGATGTAATCCATATAGCGGACGCCGTGCACCAAGCCGATCCGGTCGCCGATCAATTTGCCGAAGATCAGAAAATACAACGCCGTAGTGATGGCCGGCGGCAGCAAGGTTTGCGGCCAAATCCGGGTGAAGCGGCGAATTTCCTTGATTAAGATGGTCGAAAAGGCCACGGAATAGTTCATTGCACCAAGTCCAGGAAAAGTTGTTCGAGACGGTTGGATTTGTTACGCAGACTCAACACTTCAATCTGCCGGGCGGAGAGCTCCTGAAACAATCGGTTTAAACCGAGGCTTTTCGGCACGGCCACTTCCAGACTGCGTTCCGAGACCAATTCGATATGGTAACCGGGGATCGCCGGCACGCCGCTCAGACTGCGCCCGACATCCAGCACGAAATGGTCGGTATGCATCCGGCCCAGCAATTGATGCATCGCCGATTTCTCGATGATCTGGCCGTTGTCGATGATCGCAATATTGCGACACAGGCTTTCCGCCTCTTCCAGATAGTGGGTCGTCAGGATGATGGTCGTGCCTTGTTTGTTTACCGCCTGCATCATCTCCCACATCGAACGCCGGATCTCGATGTCGACTCCGGCGGTCGGTTCATCCAGAATCAGCAGCCGCGGCGAATGCACCATCGCCCGCGCGATCATCAAGCGCCGTTTCATGCCGCCCGACAACCGCCGCGACACGGTATCGCGCTTATCCCACAGTTCAACCTGGCGCAAGCACTGCTCGGTGCGTTGCATCGCCAACTTGCGCGGAATCCCGTAATAACCGGCCTGGTTGAAAACCACGCTGAAACAGGTTTCGAATTGGTTGAAGTTGATTTCCTGCGGCACCGCGCCGATGCAGGTTTTTGCCGCGACCGGGTCGGTGTCCAGATCGTGGTCGAAGATGCTGACCTTGCCGCTGGTTTTATTGACCAAAGAACTGATGATGCCGATCAACGTGGATTTGCCGGCGCCGTTGGGGCCGAGTAACGCGAAAAAGTCACCGCGTTCGACTTCCAGATCCACGCCCTTCAAGGCTTCGAAGCCGTTGCTATACGTTTTTTTTAAGTTTTGAATGGATAAAGCCGTCATGCTCTAAGTTATAATGGCCGCCGATGAAAGCTGGCGCCAGTTGGGAACGGTATCGCCAGTTAAGCTGCGGAATTCTATCAGACTCCGCCTTCCCCCGTAGTCCGAACAGGAACAGACTCGTGCCTCAGCAAATACCGACCAGCGTCGCCGCGGTCGATCTTGGCTCCAACAGTTTCCACATGATCATTTGCAGTTTGCACGACGGAAAGCTGCAAACCCTGGACCGATTGAAAGAAATGGTGCGCCTGGCAGCGGGACTGGACTCGCAGAAGTACCTGGATCAGGCTACGCAAGAACGGGCACTGGCTTGCCTGGAACGCTTCGGCCAACGCATTCGCAATTTCCCACCGAACAGCGTGGCCATCGTCGGTACCAATACCTTGCGCATCGCCAAGAACTCGCAACAGTTCATCAAAAAAGCCGAACGGGCCTTAGGCCATCCGATTCATATCATTTCCGGCATCGAAGAAGCCCGTTTGATCTACCAAGGTGTGGCCCACAGTCTGGCCAGCAACGCCAATAACCGCTTTGTGATGGATATCGGCGGTAGCAGCACGGAATACATCATCGGTCGCAACGATGTCGCCCATACCAAGGAAAGCCTGAACATGGGTTGCGTCACGGTTAGCCAGCTTTTTTTTAAGAACGGCGACATCAACAAGCGAGCGTTCCGCAAAGCCACGCTGTTTGCCGAACAGCATTTGGAACCCTTCCAAAACACCTTCCATTCCCAAAACTGGGATGAAGCGATCGGCGCCTCCGGCAGTTTGAAGGCGATCAGCAACGTGCTGCAAACCTCGGGCTGGAGCAACAACGGCATTACGCTGGCCGGCATGGAGCAACTGGTTGCGCAATTGTTGAAGCTGGATAAAGTGGAGCAGATCAATTTCCCGGCATTGAGCCTGGAGCGCCGCCCGGTCTTTATCGGCGCGGTCGCAATCGTCTATGCGACGTTCAAGACCTTGCATATCGAACAAATGACGGTGTCCGACGGCGCGCTGCGCGAGGGCTTGGTTTACGACCTGTTGGGCCGCATCTATAACGACGATATTCGTTCGCAGACCAGTAAACTGATTGCCGCCCGCTACCACACCGATCAACGCCATAGCGAGCAACTGCAAGATACCCTGCGTTACATTGTGCGGCAATTAGAATCACACCCCTGCTTTCAAGACAATCCGGCCAGCCTGCAATTTCTGGTGTGGGCGGCAGAGCTGCACGAAATCGGCTTCGAAATCGCGCACAGTCATTACCACAAACACAGTGCATACATCCTGGAGAACGGCGATCTGGCCGGATTCTCCAAGCAAGATCAATTGCTGCTGTCGAAGTTGGTACGCAGCCACCGCAAAAAGCTGCGTCTCGAGCGCTTCGCCGACTTGCCTCATCCCTGGCGGCAAAATGCTCCGATTATGGCCATCGTGTTTCGCTTGGCGACGGTACTCCACCGAAACCGCCACAGCCAACGTGCCGACTTCAAAATCGATATCGACGGCAATACCATCAAACTCGCGTTTCCGGAAGGCTGGCTGGAACAGGCACCGCTGACCTACGCCGACTTGAAAAAAGAAATGCATTACCTGGAAGACGCCAATTTCGAGTTGATCATCGATCAATGCTGAAGGCTTTGTTATTCGCGCTGTTCTCGACCGCGGCGCTATTGGCAGTACTGTTGCTATTCGCGATCGACGACTCGCCGTTGCCCAGCTTGAATCAGGGACTGACCCGCGACGACATCCAACGCGCCAAACAATTGCTGCAAGTACGTCCCGAAGAGCGGAGTCAACTGAAAACCGTCAATTTGGATCAAAAGGATTTGAATATTGCCACCAGCTATTTGCTGGACCATTTCGTCGAAAATACCACCCAAGTCCATTTCGGCCAGGATCGAATAGACTGCCAAATCGCAGTATTCGTGCCGGAAACCTTGTTCGGGCACTACCTTGATTTCAGTTTCAGCGTGCGGCAACTAAACGATAGTATTCGGTTAAAGTCGTTCAAAGTCGGCGAAATTTCGATTCCGGATCCGGCGGCAAACCTATTGATTCCAGCCTTGGTCACCCATACGCCGCTAAACGACTACTGGCAAGTTCTGACCCAGTATGTCAAAAATGTGCAAATCGGCCCACAAACACTGGAGATCAGTTATTTGGGCTCAATAGCGGACGCCGCCAAACAGTTGGTGATTCGAAAACACGCCGAGTATCCCAACCTGCATCTGTATCAACAACAAATCAACGATATCGTCAATCGACACGATCCGGACTGGCGCCTGTCCTTGATCGAATTACTGCAACCTTTATTCGCAACCGCTTACCAAAACACCCCCGAAGCCGATGCCATCCAGGAAAACCGCGCCATCATCATCGCTGTGGCCAGTTACATCTACAAGCGCGACTTACGCCGATTTTTGCCCGTGGGTTTGGTATACAGCAAGGAATACCCGGTCTTCGCCTACAAGCGCGTCGATATTCCGCAACATTTCATCGCTTCGGCCTTGTTGGCGGCAGTGGATGCGTCGTTATTGGGCGAAAGAATGGGCGTGGACAAGGAATTGGGCGACGCCCGGCAAGGCAGCGGCTTCAGTTTCATCGACTTGTCCGCCGATATGGCCGGGAGCCGTTTCGGCCGGATGGCTATCGCCTCCCAGACCAAAGCCAGGCTACTGCAAAAATTAATGGCGGAGACCAAAGACTATTCGGCCATTATCCCCGAGGTACAAGACCTGCCGGAGCATATGGACGAAATGGATTTTAAGCAACGTTTTGAACGCGTAGGCAGCAAACGTTACCAGGAAGTTATTTCGGAAATCGACAAAAGACTGGATGATTTGCCGCTCTACCAATAAAAGCAAATTGCGAAAATGGACACCCAGACAACAACTCGCTCGAACCGGATCCCACTGCGGCAGTGGGACCGGTTGAAGATAATCACACTAGTTAACTAAAGATGGATTCAAAGGAATAACCGCTGGTTTCCAAGATTTCCTTCAAACGTTTGAGACCATCCATCTGAATTTGCCGCACCCGCTCCCGAGTGACGCCCAATTCCAGAGCCACTTGTTCCAAGGTCGCATTTTCGAAACCACATAGTCCGTAACGCCGACAAATCACCTCGCGTTGTTTCTCGGCCAGTTGATATACCCAATATGTGACGTTATTTTGGATAAAGTTGTCCTGCAAAATTTCCGCCGGGTTACGGCTCTCTTCTTCGGAAATGGTTTCCAATAAGGGCTTGTCGAAATCTTTTCCGAAAGACACATCTACCGAAGTAACTCGTTCATTCAGTTTCAGCATTTTACTGACAGTTTTCGCCGGCTTATCCAAATGTTTAGCGATTTCATCAACTGTCGGCTCATGGTCCAGCTGTTGCGCCAGATTCCTTTGCGCTTTCAAATAAATATTCATTTCTTTGACGATATGAATCGGCAAGCGGATAGTCCGCGTCTGGTTCATAATCGCACGCTCTATGGTTTGTCGAATCCACCAAGTAGCATAAGTGGAAAAGCGGAAGCCGCGGTCCGGATCGAATTTTTCCACGGCTCTGATCAAACCCAGGTTACCTTCCTCAATCAAATCGAGCAAAGGCAAGCCTCGATTCAAATAGCGGCGAGAAATTTTGACGACCAAACGCAAATTGCTTTCGATCATGATTTTTCGCGCTTGTGGATCCCCTTGCTGCGTGCGTTTTCCGTATATCTTTTCCTCATCGGCCGTTAATAACTGGGACTTACTGAGCTCGTTCAAGTAAGCGCGAGTAGCATCGAAACCGCTATCACTTTGCGAATCACCGCTTTCTATTTCAGTTAATTTGAAATTTTCATTAGGATCGACTTCAACTACATCGTCCTCCACATCCTCAAAAGAAATAAAGTCTGGAATATCCATATCTTTTATTACATCTAAAGTTTCTTCCATCATATTTAATCTCCCAGGTATTTGGCTTGCCGATTCAATTATTTTTTATTATCCAGCCGGATAAGCGATCTTCCTTTATAAACCTCAAGATGCCATGGGCGGTACCCGCCTCTTCTCTCTTGATACGAAGCATGAAAACCAGAGGCTCCAAGTGCCGCTAGTGCTTTATTCCGAAAGACTCATAACGGACACTTACCTTAACGGCGTGACGCAGTATAACTTTAAAAGATTCGTCTTATAAATTGAATTCATTGATTTTTTTGCGGCGCACGTCTCTTTTTTTAATTTTATTTTAATCTCGCCATCATTTGATTTTTTCCGTTTTTGGCAGCGTTTTAACGGCAAAAACTCGAGCTAGTACTTATATTTTGAAAAAAGATAGTGATGTAATTCACGGTTGCAAAAAACAGTCCGCATTTTGGCCGGGAGTTATGAGCGGGTTATCGTTCGCCTAAAAGGTAATTGCCCGATGGGTTTGGCGCGGCTTGAAATTGCATAGACAGGCTATTTCGCTGCCTAATTTTGGTAGGTGAGGCGGTAGTCGGATTGGAGACTGTGGCGATGGAGCGGCGATGCGGAACCACGTCCCGCATCGCTCAGCCGAGTGAGCGCTTACCAGCCTGACGCATGACTGCCCCGGTAATACGCGGGCGGGCACGCGCTTAACCCGCGCACACCAGGGCCGGCTTCAAACGTTAGGTACCGGCAGCCCATCGACTAACCGATTAATTCCGGTTCTGGGTCCGCCAATTGTGAACGATGCCTTCCACATCCAAATCCTCGGGGCCTTCGCGCCAGCTAGTGTAGTAATCGACATCGTTACTTTTCGGTTCGGGGCTGGGCCGATAAATCTGCACCCTGGTCGGTAACGGCGCTGCCTCGCCCAACACCAACGCCTCACCGCGGCCCAAAGAGCTCAAAATATCCGCCAGATCGCCCTCTGCTTCCGGTACCAAACCCCGGATATATTGCTGGTCGTCAGGGTTGGTGGTGCGTAAACAAATAAACGAGCTGCATTGCGCCAGCATCGTTTCTGAAAGTTCGGTCGGCCGCTGACTGACCACGCCGATAGAGACACCGTATTTGCGTCCTTCCTTCGCAATCCGTTCCATCATTTTGCGGGTGCCGTCGAACTGACCGTTTTTTTCGCGCGGGATATAGGCGTGCGCCTCCTCGCAAATCAACGTGATCGGAAATTCGCGGCGGCTCGGGTTCCAATAGTTAAATTCGTAAGCCAAGCGGCCGACCTGGGCCGACACGGCCGGCCGGACGTCGGTCGGCACCGAACTAAGGTCGACCACGGTAATATTGGCTTTTTTGTCGCCAAGGCCAACAAACTGACGCAACAAGCCGGCCATGCTGTCCGACGAATTACGCTTTTTCGGTTTCAACAAAAAATCGTAGCGCACGTCGTTGAACCGGCTTTGCATCCTGACCAAAAATTCGTCGAACTGACCGAACAACGCCCCTTTGGTTTTACCGAAGTCTTTGCGCTCCTCGTTGGCCGCTTTGAATTGCATATACATTTCCGCCAACGAAAAATAGATCGGCGTGTCTATCGTCACCGAAGCCAAGCCAATCGCCTTGGCTTCCTTACGTTTCAATTGCTGCAGAATTTCGCGCATAAACGCCATCTGCATCGAAGCGCCGTTGTCGTCGCGGTCGATGAACAAATCGACCAACTCGGCGTAGCTCATCATCCAGTAAGGCATCTCCATGTCCAACGCGTCGACATAATTGACCTGATCGGCCGGAAACGCCGATTCGATGCTGCCGTCGGGACGCTTCCAGCAATATTCGCCGTGCAAATCCAACATGACCATGTGCGTTTTCGGCATGGCTTTCATCGTGTGCTGGATCAAACTGGTGACGGTCCACGATTTACCCGAACCGGACTGGCCGATGATCGCAAAATGTCGGCCGAACAAGGCCCGCGGGTCCAAGCTCAGGTGGTAATCCTTGTGGCTGGCCAACTGACCGATAAAAAACTGGTAATCGCGAAATTTGGAAAAAATCGCATTGATCTCGCTCAGCCCAACGGCATAGACCGCGGCACCGGGCGTTGGATAATGGCGCACACCGCGAATGAACACATTGTTTTCGGTCAACTCCCCGACCGGAATCAATGCAATGAAACGATCTGTAGCCCGGTTCCCGGCACTATCGAAACGGTCGCGTTCCCACATTTTGAACACCAACGCCAACACGCCGATATGCGACTGCCGAATCACGACGTAAGATCCGATATGGCCGGCCAGAATTTCCTCGTCGCCTAGCCGAATGATCGGCGCCGCGGTCGAATGTTCTTCGATGATGCGCGCATCCATGCCGTCGCCTCTCACTTCGGTCAAGTGGCCGATCAGAATGTTTTGGGTGTGGTTCATGACATCCTCTAAGCTGAAACTAACCGCTTAAGCTTAGTCAGTTTTTAGTCCTTCACCCCATAAGGTGAAGGGTTTACGCCAAAACGACAGTAAAACCCGACAATTGCCTCCCGACTTCCGGCGAAGGGTTCGCAAGTTCTTGAAACTCGGCGACTTCGTCTGGGTCCATTTATTGCTATTATCCAAACAACGCTGGTCAACAACCCATGAGGTGAATATGAAAATCGGGATTCCGAAGGAAATCAAACCCAACGAAAACCGCGTGTCGCTGGTACCTTCCGGAGTAGCGGCCTTGGTAGCCGCTGGCCATAGCGTGACCTTGCAGCGCGGCGCCGGTGTGGGTGCCGGCTTCACCGACGAACAATATCAAGCTGCCGGTGCCGGCTTGGCCGACAGCGCCGAAACGGTTTGGGCCGAAGCCGACATGATCGTCAAGGTCAAGGAACCGATAAAAACCGAATGGCCGCTGTTGCGCAAAGGCCAAACCGTATTCACCTATTTTCACTTCGCTGCCGATCGCGAATTGACCGAAGCGCATCTTGCCTCCGGCGCGACCTGCATCGCCTATGAGACGGTCCAATTGGCCAACGGCGAATTGCCGTTGCTGACACCGATGTCGGAGGTGGCAGGCCGGCTGGCGGTACAAGAAGGCGCTCACTACCTGGAGAAACTGTACGGCGGCCGTGGCATGTTGCTGGGCGGGGTCCCTGGCGTGCTGCCGGCTAAGGTATTGGTTTTGGGGGGCGGCGTAGTCGGCACCCAGGCCGCTAAAATGGCAGCCGGTCTGGGCGCCCAAGTCACGGTGATGGATTTGTCGCTGGAACGTCTGCGCCATCTCGCCGACATTCTGCCGGCCAACGTGCAACTGTTGTTCTCCAGCCGCCACGCCATCCTGGAACAAATCGCCGAGGCCGATCTGGTAATCGGCGGCGTGCTGGTGACCGGCGCCGCAGCGCCGAAATTGATTCGGAGAGAAGACCTGAAGCTAATGCAACCCGGCGCCGTGATCGTCGACGTCGCGGTCGACCAAGGCGGTTGCGTTGAAACCACCCGTCCGACGACACACGCCGAGCCGATTTATTTGGTTGACGGCATCGTCCATTACGCCGTGGCCAATATGCCGGGCGGCGTACCGCGCACCTCGACGCTGGCCCTGACCAACGCTACGTTACCTTATGTTCTGCAATTGGCAAACAAAGGCTGGAAACAAGCCTTGCGCGACAATCCAGCACTTTTAAAAGGCCTTAACGTGATAGAAGGTCAGGTCACCTGCGCCGGCATCGCGGAGGCCTTCGCCATCGATTATGTCCCGGCCGAGCAGTTCATCGCGTGACATACCCCTGTCGACGAAGCCTTGAGTTGGCCCGAGACAATTAACGCGGAATCGGCAATGGCGCTCTATGCAATCGGCAGTATCAACGGCAACTACCAAGCCTTACAACAGTTGCTGGGTAAAATCGGATTCGATCCGGCAACGGACCGGATCTGGTTGGCCGGCAATTTAGCCGGCGACAATCCGCAAACGCTGGAGGTACTGCGTTTGGTGAAAAGTTTGGGAAAAAGCGCGATTTCGGTGCTGGGCGATCGCGACCTGCAGTTATTGTCGGCCGCGGCTGGCTGTGGCAATTCCGTTGCCGGTTTCGAGCCGGTGCTGGCCGCTCCGGATCGGGACGAGTTATTGAAATGGCTGCGCCAACGCGGTCTGATCCACCACGACGCTAAATTGAATTACACCCTGGTACACGCCGGCGTTCCGGCAGAATGGAGTTTCAGCCAGGCCATGACTTTCGCCTACGAAGTCGAATCGGTGCTGTCGCAAAGCCAATATCAGGCCTTCCTGGAACACCACCGCCAAGACCAATCGCGCTGGCATGCAAAACTGCGCGGCTGGAAACGGCTAAATTTCGTTGCCAACGCCTATACCCGGATGAAATATTGTAACGAAGCCGGCAAACTCGATTTCAGCGCCAGCGGTCCGGTCTCAGCGCAAAGCGACGGCCTGCTGCCATGGTACCGGCTAGCTAACCGTCAGGCCGGACAATTGCGTATCGTGTTTGCCGACGACGCCGGCTTTGAGGACCGGGATTGTTCCGGCGTTTTCCCGCTACCCGACGTCTGCGCGCAAATAGCGGTTCGTCTGGCGGACGGTTAAAGTCAATGCAACTGTTTTGGCTCAGGCCCCTGATCTGCTTAAAGCGAGCGATACCGGCAGTACCGGGTTATAGCAGATGCTGGATCGCCTGCCGCTCTTCCTTCAATTCCACTTCGTTTTGGCGTAAGCGCTCCAGGCTGAATTCGTTCAGATCCAAACCTTTGACGATCCGAATCTGGCCGTCTACGACCTGAACCGGGAATGAATAAACCAATCCTTCTTCAATGCCGTAACTGCCGTCCGACGCCACAGCCATACTAACCCAGTCGCCGGCATCCGTGCCCTGCGCCCAGAGGCGCATGTGTTCGATTGCAGCATGCGCCGCAGACGCCGCACTGGATTGGCCGCGTACTTTGATGATTTCGGTACCGCGGTATTGCACCGTCGGAATAAAATCGTTGACGAACCAATCGTGCTCGACCAAAGACAAGGCATCCATACCTTTGACTTTGGCATGATGCAAATCCGGATATTGAGTACAGGAATGGTTGCCCCAGACCGTGATGTTTTTGATATCCCGGCTTAATACGCCGCACTTTTCCGCAACCTGACTGATCGCCCGTTTATGATCCAACATCGTCATTGCAGCAAAACATTCCGGCGCCAGATCCGGCGCATTGTGAATCGCGATCAACGCATTGGTATTGGCCGGATTGCCGGTGACCAGAACTTTGACCTTACGGCTGGCCACTTCGTTTAAGGCTCGGCCCTGATTGATAAAAATCTGGGCGTTATCCAGCAGCAAGTCGCTGCGCAGCATACCCGGACCGCGCGGCTTGGCCCCCACCAAAAACGCATAATCGACATTATCGAACGCCACTTTCGGGTCGTCCGTGATAATGACTTTATTTAATAGCGGAAATGCGCAGTCGTTCAGTTCCATGACCACACCCTGCAATTGTTTCATTGCCGGCGGAATTTCCAACAAGCGCAATACGATAGGCTGATCTAGCCCCAACAGTTCACCCGCCGCCAAATGAAACAACAACGAATAGCTTATTTGACCAGCTGCTCCGGTAACAGCAATATCAACGGGGGTTTTCATCGGGGCTCCTCATCATCTGTGAATGGACTGATCCGGCCCTGGCGGCGCGGTTAGCCGTTTCAATATGACATAAAGTTTTTGCTCAAACAATCTCTAATTCCCGCTTTATCCGGCCGGTTCCGAATGTGAAGCGGGCAAAACAAACTCCGGTATAATGCCGCCACCCAAACGCCAGTCTCCGGCCTCCAGCGTCTTTTATCAGGTAGGTTAATGAAAAAACTGCTCTTCCAATTTGACACCGATGCCCACCCTTCCGTCTTCGATACCGTCGTGGCCTACGATGGCGGCGCCGACCATGTGATCGGCCACGGCAGCCTGACTCCCGACAATGTCGGCTCCCTGGTCGACGGTACCATTTTCACTCGCGCACCGAAGGACAAAAAAAACACGGCGATCTTCATCGGCGGCAGCAATATGGAGGCCGGCCAGAAGTTACTGGCCGCGGTACAAAAACATTTCTTCCCGGGCTTTCAAGTGTCGGTAATGCTGGACAGCAACGGCAGCAATACCACCGCTGCAGCCGCCGTGGCCAAACTGGCCGGCAGCGCGCCATTGGCCGGCAAAAAAGCCGTGGTTTTGGCCGGTACCGGTCCGGTCGGCCAACGTGCGGCAGCGATGATGGCGCTTGAAGGCGCCCAGGTCAGCATCACCTCGCGCCACATTTTCAACGCCGAAAAAGCCTGCTTCGCGATGAAACAGCGCTTCGACGTCGACATCACGCCGCTGGAAGCCGGCGATTACGATAGCCGCGCCGCAGCGATCGCAGACGCCAACATCGTGTTGGCGACCGGTGCCGCCGGCGTCGAATTGCTGAAACCCGAACATTGGCAAGATAACCCTCATCTACAGCTGCTGGCAGACGCCAACGCCACACCACCGGTCGGTATCGGCGGCACCGACGTGATGGATAGAGGCCGGGAGCGGCACGGTAAAATCGTCTGGGGCGCGATCGGCTTCGGCGCGTTTAAACTGGCCCTGCATCGGGCCTGTATTGCCAAATTGTTCGAAGACAACAAGCAAGTATTCGACGCCGAAATCATTTTCGCGCTGGCCAAGGAAATGGCATAGCTGTTTGCCGGCCGTGATCCTCGCTGCCGAATCCGCCGAACGGGCAACTGCCCTGGCCATCTTTCAGGCCGGCGTGGCGGCGGCCGATCCCGAAACCTGCGTCGGCAATTACCTGCATAAAGCGGGTAACAATCTAGTCATCGGCTGCGGCGGCGACCTCCGTAGCGGCAATTGGCGGCGAATTCATCTGCTCAGTTTCGGCAAAGCCGCTTGCGCCATGGTCAAAGCGGCCATTCGAATCATTCCGGATACGTGGCTGGCAGCACCCGGCATCGCCATCACCAACTACGAAAACGTCGTCGCGGTCGATAACATCCAAGTCTTTGGAACCGGCCACCCGTTGCCCGACCAAGCCGGCCTTCAAGCGGCGGAAACGCTGATCAATCGCCTCAACAGCGTCCAAGCCGGCGATTTGGTGCTGGCCTTGATTTCCGGCGGCGGTTCGGCGCTGTTACCCTGCCCGGTTGCCGGCGTCAGTCTGGCCGATAAAATCGCCACCACCCAATTGCTACTGGCATCCGGGGCCACCATTCATCAGATCAACTGCGTCCGCAAACATCTGTCGCGTTTGAAAGGCGGCGGACTGGCACGCTTGACCGCGGCCGCCGATCTGCACGCCTTGATATTGTCGGATGTGCTGGACGACGACTTGAGCGTGATTGCCAGCGGCCCCAGCGTGCCGGACGACAGCACTTTCGGCGAAGCGATCGACATATTGCAGAGTTACCGGGTCTGGCCGCAGATACCTGACGCCGTGAAGAACCATTTACAAGCCGGCCGACAGGGACTGTACGCCGAAACCCCTAAATCCGGCGACCCCGTTTTCGAAAACGTCGGTCACCACTTGATTGGCAGCAACGCATTGAGCGTCGATGCAGCCGTCGCTGCAGCCAAGTGCTCCGGCTATGCCGCCGAACTGTTCAGCAAACAATTAAGCGGCGAGGCCCGGCTGGTGGCCGAACAGTTGTGTCGACACGCCGTGACAATATCGCCCGATCTGCAGCAACCGCTCGCAATCATCGCCGGCGGCGAAACCACTGTGACGCTACGCGGCACAGGCAAAGGCGGCCGCAATCAAGAACTGGCCCTGGCTTTCGCGATCGCGGCCGAAACCCAAGACTTAAATTGCCGCTGGACCTTTCTCAGCGCCGGCAGCGACGGCCGCGACGGCCCGACCGATGCCGCCGGCGCCATCGTCGATAACGGCAGCCTTAACCGCATCCGCGCCGCGGCTATCGACCCGGCGGCGATGCTGAACGATAATAACGCTTATCCGGCGCTGGACGCCGCCAACGATTTACTGAAATGCGGCGCGACCGGCACCAACGTTGCCGACTTGCAAATCCTGCTGCTGCATCCCAACGCATAACCCGAACCTTACCAGGAGACCACAATGTTTAAGCAGTCAATGACCATCGCCGGCTTTGATGACGAATTGTTCCGGGCCATTGAGCAAGAACGCCAACGCCAGGAAGACCATATCGAACTGATCGCATCGGAAAACTACGCCAGCCCGCGCGTCATGGAAGCGCAAGGCACGCTACTGACCAACAAGTACGCCGAAGGCTATCCGGAAAAACGTTATTACGGCGGTTGCGAGTACGTCGACATCGTCGAGCAACTGGCCATCGACCGCGCCAAGGCACTGTTCGGTGCCGACTACGCCAACGTCCAGCCGCACTCCGGTTCGCAAGCCAATATGGCGGTGTTCATGTCCTTGATTCAGCCCGGCGACACCATCCTCGGCTTGAGTCTGGCGGATGGCGGCCACTTGACTCACGGCGCCAAACCCAACTTCTCCGGCAAAATCTATAACGCCATCCAATACGGCTTGAACAAGGACACCGGCGAAATCGATTACGAGCAAGTCGAAGCGCTGGCCTTGGAACACAAACCCAAATTGATCATCGCCGGCTTTTCCGCGTATTCCAGAATCTGGGACTGGCAGCGTTTCCGCGACATCGCCGACAAGGTCGGTGCCTATTTGGTGGTGGATATGGCCCACGTCGCCGGTCTGGTCGCCGCCGGTTTGTACCCCAATCCGGTGCCGATCGCCGACGTCGTCACCAGTACCACCCACAAGTCGCTCCGCGGCCCGCGCGGCGGCTTGATATTGGCCAAGCACAACCCGGAACTGGAGAAGAAGATCAATTCCAACATCTTCCCCGGCATCCAGGGCGGCCCGCTGATGCACGTCATTGCCGCCAAAGCGGTGGCCTTTAAAGAAGCGATGACACCGGAATTCAAAACCTATCAGCAACAAGTCGTCAAAAACGCGCAAGCGATGGCCGAGGTGTTCATCAAACGCGGTTACGACGTGGTCTCCGGCGGCACCGACAATCACCTGATGCTGGTATCGTTGATACCGAAAGGCATCACCGGCAAAGCCGCCGACGCCGCCTTGGGTCGTGCCCACATCACCGTCAACAAAAATGCCGTCCCCAACGACCCGCAATCGCCGTTCGTCACCAGCGGCATCCGCGTCGGCACCCCCGCCCCCACTTCACGTGGCTTTAAAGAAGACGAAGTCCGCCAGGTTGCTCATTTGATGTGCGACGTGATGGATAACATTGAGGACGAGAGTGTGATTGATGCGGTTAGGGAGAAGGTGCATTTGTTGTGTGCTAGGTTTCCGGTTTATTCAGCCGAGTAAGATTATGTGTCGCTAACGCGACGAATGTTTGTAAGTCGGGTCTCGGCCCGACAGCCGAGATACTTTTCTTTGCTTGTCCAAAGAAAAGTATCCAAAAGAAAAGACACCCGGATGCCGCTTGTTTCCTGCGCGCCAGAGCTTTTGAACGGGGTTGCCTGAAGGGGCTTCCCAGCCCCTGCATGCAACGCGCCGCATCCCTGCGGCGCCCCTAACGGGCTAATCCGTTCAGAAGCTCCGGTGCTCGGCGCGACATACGGGAACAAACACCGTCGCGACTGTGAAATATTTTGGGGGATTGTTCAGAATCTTGATGTAGCTCCGAATAGCGAAGCGTATTCGGAGGAACGAGAGATTTAATTTACACGTACATCTGATGACGCTGAGCTAGTCGGACCTACGCGCTTTCAGTGTAAACGTCTTGGCAACTTTCTCAAAAATCGGCAAATAAACATCTCTCTTGGCCGAAGGCGTTACTCCTAAGAGCAGACTGTGTCCAACAGTGTCATACAAAATAACTTGATACATCGTTAGCGGAGTTTTTTCCTTGATCCCTATTCCCTCAGCAACTATTGCGTATCCCATCAAAGAACCGATTTTTTCCGGCACAGTATGTTCAATGGTGATGTTTTTTACTGTGGCTGTTTGCATCAACACATTCTCCGCAAATGCCTTCTTGTCGGAAATTACGTTGTCCTTGTTAGGCGATAACGCCAGAATCATAAATGGTGAACTCTCGTCTTTAGCTGGGAATTCACCATTGACTGATAGGATCAACGTTTGCCCCATGATTTTTGCTATTTCAAACGGGTGAGTTGTTAAAACCGTAAAGGAGAGAGCCTCTTTGGGATCTGATATTTCGCCAAATGTCGCTCCGAGGACTGCTTCTTTCAACTGTTCCGCTAAACCCTTCTTTGCCGCACTTGGGTACGTAGCCACAATCAAAGCGGTTGCCCCGGGTCGATCAACAGCAAGCAACCACTTCTTGAACATTGTGCCGTAGGCTGGCTGCTCTATATCTAGCAAAATTGCTGACTTGCCACCCACCATAATCGACGATTTGTTAAGTAATTTCTCCCTTGGGCTTGTACTCGCTTAGGGTCGTTGAAACCACCAGAAACTTCAGCAAATGGCCCAGGAATTTCAGAAATCATTATGGAAGCCCCTATAGCTTCATTCATGAAGCCCGGAAAACGTTCAGCTTTTGTGAAACCTTCTGGAGGCGTAACGGATACAGAAGTGCCTGGTACAGGTTCGGCATTTGCCGATGAAGCGAACAATAAGCACGCGAGGACACAATAAATTACAGGTTTCACAATCAAACTCCTTATTCAACACCATTGAAGGTTAGGTACATAAATACGCGCTCATCAACAAGTGCTTGGATAAAGCGCAGCGGAATCCGGGTAATCGAAGCAATCAAACAAAACCTCGATTTCGTTGCACTCCATCGAGGCTACGTTATTTGCTCACTAACCGACGTTTAATTCCGGGACGGTTTTCTCCCGTATACCGCGCCGAGCACGGGAGCTTTTGAACGGATTAGCCCGTTAGGGGCGCCGCAGGGATGCGGCGCGTTGCATGCAGGGGCTGGGAAGCCCCTTCAGGCAACCCCGTTGAAAAGCACCTGCGCGCAGGAAAAAAGCGGCATCCGGGTGGCCTTTTCTTTGGATACTTTCTTTTGGCCAAGCAAAAGAAAGTATCGCGGTTGTCGGTCCGCGAACCGACATTAAAACCAGCCGTCGCGCTAGCGACACATAACCCCGACGACTTGCCTTGTCAGGAATGATGCACCCTCTCCGGCACAATCAACCCATCCTCCATATACAACACATGATCCATCCGCGCTGCCAAATCCGGATCGTGAGTTACAACCAGAAAACTGACTTGCAGCTCGCGGTTTAACTCCAGCATCAGTTGGTAAATCTGCTCGGCGGTTTTACTGTCCAGGTTGCCGGTCGGTTCGTCGGCCAGGACGCATTTAGGTTTGTTGATCAAGGCGCGAGCCACGGCGGCGCGCTGGCGTTCGCCGCCGGACAGTTCGCCGGGTTTATGTTGCATTCTATGGCCCAAGCCGACGCGTTTCAGTAATTCGGCAGCTTGTTGTTGCGCGGATTTAACCGAATGGTTACCGATCAATAGCGGCATCGCCACGTTTTCCAGGATGGTAAATTCGCCGAGCAAATGATGGAACTGGTAGATGAAGCCGAGCGAACGGTTACGCAGTTGACTTAACTTCGCAGCACCGATTTGGTTTAAATCCGCGCCGTCCAGAATCACCTTGCCTGAGCTGGGCTTATCCAAACCGCCCAGCAGGTGCAGCAAGGTGCTTTTGCCGGAACCGGAGGCACCCATGATGGCGACGCGCTGGCCGGCGTGAATCGCTAAATCGACGCCTTTTAGCACTTCAACATTCAAATCGCCTTGTTCGTAACGCTTGGTCAGCTGTTGGCATTGCAACACGATGGGACTATTCATAGCGCAACACCTCGGCCGGATTGACTCGTGCCGCTTGCCAAGCAGGATACAGCGTAGCCAATAACGACAGCAGGAACGCGACGCCGGCAATCCAGTAAACGTCGTTCCAGATCAGTTTCGAAGGCACTTCGCTGATGTAATACACATCGGCAGACATAAACTGTACGCCAAAAGCCTGTTCGATGGCCGGCACGATGGTTTCCACGTTCAGCGCCAACAACACCCCGCCAACTGTACCCAATACGGTGCCGATGCTGCCGATGATGCAGCCCAAGACAATAAAGATACCCATCACCGAGCCATTGCTCAGCCCCTGCGTTTTCAGAATCGCGATGTCGCCGCGCTTGTCGGTCACCACCATGACCAGGGTCGAGACGATATTGAACGCCGCCACCGCGACAATCAACAGCAGGATGATAAACATTGCCCGTTTTTCGGTTTGTACCGCACGGAAGAAGTTGCTGTGAGCTTTGGTCCAGTCGCTGACGCGATAATCGTCGCCTAAGGCGTCGGCCATACTTTGCGTGATCATCGGTGCATTGAACAAATCGTCCAGTTTAAGCCGCAAGCCGGATACCGCCTGTTCTAGACGGAACAGCTTAGCGGCATCGTCGAGATGCATCAGCGCCATGTTGCGGTCGTATTCGTACATACCGACTTTGAATACGCCAACCACGGTAAAGCGTTTCATGCGCGGCAAGATGCCGGCCGGGGTAGAGTTGATTTGCGGGGTGATGATCGTGACTTTGTCGCCGATCATCACCCCCAAATAACTGGCCAGCTCGGCACCCAACACCACGCCGAATTCGCCTGGGATCAAATCTTTCAGGCTGCCGAACATCATTTTTTCGGCGACTTCAGATACTTTCGCTTCCTGTTCCGGTAATATGCCTTGCAGCAAAGTACCGCTGACCTGACGATCGGCATTGATCATGACCTGACCGTGAATGAACGGTGCCGCACCCAACACGTGCGGCATTTCGCGGGTGCGTTGTTCCAAGGCCTGCCAGTCGTCCAACTGACCGTAGCGGCCGGTGACGGTACTGTGCGCGGTCATGCCTAAAATCCGCTCGCGCAGTTCGGCTTCGAAACCGTTCATGACCGACAGCACGGTAATCAGAGCGGTTACGCCCAGGGCGATCCCCAACACCGAAGTTAGTGTAATAAATGAAATAAATTGGGTGCGCTTTTTGGCACGGGTATAGCGTAACCCGATGTACAGGATGAGAGGTTTGAACATGCTGGAGAGTTAAGGGGTTTTACAGGCGGCGCAGTAGCCGTAAAGATACAAGCTATGATCGGTCAGGGTGTAACCCAGCCGGTTGGCGATTTCGGTTTGGCGCTTTTCGATGACTTCGTCGGTGAATTCGTCGACTCTGCCGCACTTCATGCACACCACGTGGTCGTGATGCCCGCCGCTATTCAGTTCGAAAATCGAATTGCCGCCCTCAAAGTGGTGGCGGTTCACCAAGCCGGCCGCCTCGAACTGGGTCAACACCCGGTAAACGGTTGCCAACCCGATTTCTTCGCCTTCGGCCAACAAAATTTTGTAGACTTTCTCTGCTGACAGGTGCCTGTCGTCCTGTTGTTTTTCCAGAATCTCCAAGATTTTGACTCTGGGCAGAGTGACTTTTAAGCCCGCGTTACGCAAATCCTGAGTTTCCATAGCCTGTCCTCGTATATCCAACCATCCGGCCATTGTATCGTTTTTTGCACCGAGCCGCAGACAGAATTGTGGGATAATGCCGGTCCGTTTGTCGCAAGACCACCAACATTTCTCATGAAAAAATCGTCTATTCTGCTCGTGGCTGTCGCCGGATTTGGATTCAGCGCCTGCAGTACCATTCTGAATAATCTGCCGGGTGTTTATACGCTGGATATCGAACAAGGCAATATCATCGACCAAAGCATGGTGAACCAACTACGGCCGAATATGACCAAACGTCAGGTGCTGTACATCATGGGATCGCCGATGCTGACCGATGCCTTTCACGAGAGACGCTGGGATTATCTCTATTCGGAACAGCCCGGCGGCGAGAACCGGATGCAGAAACGGATTTCGTTATTTTTTGAAGGCGACAACCTGATCGGCGTGCAAGGCGACTTCCGCCCCAGTTCGCTGCCAGTGGTCAAGGAATCCACCGAAACCAGCGTCGACGTGCCGAAACGCGATCTGGACCGCTCGATGTGGGAAAAAATTACCGGCTTGTTCGGCGATGAACCCGACCCGTTGACCAAGCGGAGCACCACCAACGCCAAAGAAGCCAACTCCTCAGCCGAAAAAGGCAAGGAACTGGTCGAAGAAGGCACTGAACAGAAATAAACCGCCTCCCTACGCGACTTACAACAAAAGCGCTTCCGCAATCGCGACGAAATTGTCGGCAGCGGCGATCAAGGCCGGGGCGGTCAGGCTACGCACCCCGTAGACATCGCAGGCCACACCGAAATCGCGCCTCACTTTATTCAGCAAGATTTCGAAATCGCCGTCGCCGGACAACAGTACGACCCGATCGACCTGTCGGGCAAAATCCAGCACATCAACGGTAATGCCAACATCCCAATCGCCCTTGGTACTGCCGTCGCGACGCTGGATATAAGGCTTCAGCTTTACCGTAAAGCCTATGGTTTTCAGAATATTCTGAAAACTTTGTTGCTTGCTGTCGCCACGATCGATTGCATAAGCAAACGCCGCCACGACCTGTTTATCGTTAGTGGCATGGCGCCAAAATGCGGTGTAATTGAAATGCTTTTGGTAGCGCTCTCGCGTCGTGTAATAAATATTTTGCACATCGGCAAAAATCGCTACCCGCTCCATCGGCTTATTTCAAAAACGAGCAGCAATAGTCGCTGGCAGTTTTGACTTTCATGGTAAATGCCGCGTTGGCCGGCACATTGAACGACTCGCCGCCTTTCACCGCTTGCCAAACATCGCTGCCGGGCAGTTGCACATCCAATTCGCCGGACAGAATCTCCATTAACTCGGGGTCGGCGGTATTGAACGTATATTCGCCGGGCTGCATGAAACCCAGGGTCTTTGTGGAGCCATCGGCAAAGCGAATGGTGCGGCTGTTGACTTTGCCATCGAAGTAAACGTTGGCTTGTTTAACGATAGTGACGTTATTGAACTCTGACATTGTCCTGACTGACTGGTTAAAAAAAGGAGCGCAATCATAGCAGATCGACCCATTTACGCAGAATAAAAAGCCTGGGAGCGCCGAGCTTGTCGAACTGGCTCAGCACCAGTTCGGTTTCGAATTGGCTCGGATCGAGACTGCGCATCCATTCCGCCAACCGCTCGGCTTCAGCATCGCCGCCGGCGTGTCCGGGATAGGCCAAAACGGTAATGATTCCGGATTTGGCGAGCAGCCGGCACGCAGCAGCCATTGCTTTAAGAGTAGAATCCGCCCGGGTAATGACGGCTTTGTCTCCACCAGGCAAATAACCCAGGTTAAACATGACCGCTGCCACGCTACCCATGACACTTTCGGGCAAGACTTCAAGCAGATCGGCGTGGCTGGCCAAATGCAAGGTTACCCGCCGTTGTAAGTCGTGAGCCAGCAACTTTTGGTAGCTACTGACCAGGGCTTGACGCTGCACGTCGAAACCAAAAACATGGCCTGTGGGACCGACCGTTTCGGCCAAAAACAGCGTATCGTAGCCGTTGCCGAGTGTAGCATCGACAGCGATGCTACCCGGCCGCAAACAGGATTTGACGGCAAGCTGGGCCGCGTTAACCAGAGAAATGCGAGGCATAGTATCGTTTTATATCGCAAGTTGACGGCAACGGCGCACGCTGCTGCAGAAAATCGGCAAAACGTTGCGCGCACCAGGGGATCAATAAACTGCCCTTGGCCCCGAAGCCGTTGAAGATGTGCAGACAGGAATGCTGCGGATGTCGGCCTATCAGTGGCTCCTTATCCAGCGTCGCCGGCCGAATCCCTGTTTGGTGGCGGATCACCCGAATTCCGGCCATATCCGGCACGACCGTCTGCAATTCTGCCAGCAAGGCCGTTTCTGACGCAGGCTCCGGATCCAGATTCAAATTGAGCGGATCGAAGGTCGCTCCGGTTTTGAATGTATCAGGAGTCAGCGGCAGCAACCAATGCCCATAATTCAGGATTCGACTCGGCAAGGGCGTTTGACTGGCGCAACTCAGAATCACCCCTTTCGCCGGCTGAAACGGTAAAGAGCCGAACCAGGGGTTGGTGCGCGCCATATGACCCTCGCAGAATACGATGCACCTGGGCTTGAGGTCGCGCCAGCGCAAATCCGGCGCCAGTTGAATATCGGCGTAGTCGAACTCAGCCTGCCGGTAACTGCCGCGTGCGATCAGCCAAGTCCGCAAGGCATCCAGCAAGGATTCGGTTTTAACATACCCGGTCTGCAACTGACGCAGTATACCGAACGGCGCCAATATCCCTGGGCCGCCGGCACTGGTCGCCTGTAAGTATCCAGCATATTCGGTTTGCTGCAGACGGCGTTCGGCTTGTCGCTTTTGCGTCGAATCGGACAAAATTTTCCACATCGGCTTTTCGACGTAGAATTCGCTGCCGAAGACACGCCGCAAGCGGTCATAGCAGGCCTTGGCTGCCGGCAATAATTCAGCAACGTTAGATTGCAAGACCAGTCGCTTACCGCTGACCGGATTGATCAGACCCGCCGCGACCCGAGACGCATTGCATTGGCCGTCGTCGACCACACAGACGCGTAGCCCTCTGCTAGACAATTCCCAGGCCAACAGACTGCCGGCAAGCCCCTGCCCGACAATCAGAACATCGACGTCCATCAACTATTTGGCTTGCAACGCTTCCCCTTCGAATGCGATGCCAGCCCAGCCGTCGCGCATGAAATGTCGGATATTTTGGTGATCGCTGCCGCCCGGATTGCCTAGCACGTCTTTCCGGTAATAGTCGCCAAATAAAGCTAAAGTGTGTTCCGCGGACAGCTTGTGTAGCTTCGCAAATGCGAAAAGTCGGCACGAACCTTCATTCTGCCCGGCCTCGTTTATCAGGCAAGGTTCCAAACCGTTACTGAATCGGGTTGGCCTGTATTCGTAATGGTCGGCAATTACGGCCATCGTTTCTTTAAAATCAATAGCTTGGTTATTTTTTAACTTTTCGAGAAAATCGCTCACCGATATTGGACTATTCATAAAATTCCCATATTATTCGCTCTGTTACAGCCAAAACCGCACAAAACGACTCAATTAAAGGTTATAATTCAAATCGAGGCCTTGTTGCTCGGCACCGCCATTAGCAACAGTCAGGATTGTCTTATTATTGTTATATTCCGTACTTACCATCTGGGCTGCCTGCACAACCGATCGGTTCTTACGGATTTCAACCTCAATAACATCATAAAGGGATACATTTTGAAACAGATAATTACACTTTTATCTTTCTGCCTGTTTTTCCCGGTCGCTACGCTAGCCGAGCCCGATCCAATATCCCAGCCCCCGCAAGCGGAACCCAGCCAATTAACCCCGGCCCCTACGCAATCGCCGAGCCCGAGCGTCATCATCGAACAAACCAACTTCGCCTCCTATCAGCTTTCGCCCGGCGATGCTTTGGAAATCACAGTTTGGAAGGAAGAAGGCCTACAACAGTTGCAAATTTTGATCTCCCCGGACGGTACGATCATTTTTCCGCTGATCGGCACGGTCGGCGCGGCCGGCAAAACCATTACCGAACTGAAAGATAATCTCACCACCCGGCTGTCAGATTACATCGCCGATCCGTCGGTCAGCGTTAAGTTGCTAAACAACCAAGGCAACTCCGTGTTCGTGATCGGCAAGGTCAACAAACCCGGCCAGGTATTTTCCGGCCGCCGCCTCGATGTGTTGCAAGCGCTAAGCTTGGCCGGCGGTTTAACGGTATTTGCCAAGGAAGGGTCAATCAGCATCATCCGCCGCACCGGCGACCAGGTTAAAGTCTTTCCGTTCGATTACGACGACGTAATTAGCGGAGAAGATTTGGAGCAGAATATTCTTCTGGAACCAGGGGATACGGTAACCGTACCCTAATTGGAACTAGATAGGCATTACTATCTATGAAGATTAAGACGGATTTTAAGCTATTCGCATTAGCTCTAATTAGTACGGAACCTTACGCACTAGATTTGCTTTTTAAACCGGATTTCGCATTCAAAGAACGTTACGAAGACAACTTGCGCATGCAAGAGAAACCGATACGCAGTAATTTTATAAGCACAATTTCCCCCGGATTGCTATTTGGTTACCTTGCGGATAACAACGAGTTAAAGACTAATTTCAAGTGGAATCAGCTAATTTACCATGGTGATTCTGATTTAGATTTCGCGGAAAAAATACTCAATCTAAACCACCAATATAAATCTGAATTATTTCGAACAGACGTCTTAGCAGGATATTCTGAAGAGTCTTCTATTAACACCCAGCTAGAAATAGCTGGCAGCGGAGACGTGCAAACTCAAGTTCCTAGGACTACGAAATTTTTGACCCCTAGCTTTACTTACAACTTGAATGCGAAAAATGCAGTTCAAATAGGCTATAGCTATTCAGATGTAACCTTTGAAAGGCAAGACAACCTGCAGAACAGCCTAAGGTATTCCGACTATACCAATCAGCAGCTATCGGGAACCTTAATGCATTCATATTCTGAACGGTTAAACTTCAATCTCACGGGAGCGTATTCCGTTTTCGAATCAGCAAACGAATCCCCAGGGTTTATATTCGGCATCATTCCTGTAAAGACAGGATTCAGCCAAAAATCGACGACCTTTAGTTACCAAGCTGGATTTCAATATTTATTTGACGAGCAAACACAATTAAATTTTTCCGCAGGCATAAGAGACACCACAACTGATGCTAGTCAGTATAATAAACTCGCCAACAGTGATTTGTTTATAAATCAAACAACAAATTCGTCCGATACAATAGGCCACGTGTTCTCTACAAATTTGACGCGCAAAGCTGAGTGGGGGGATTTCTTTATTAGCGCAGGACAGCAACTCAATCCTGCAAGTACTGGTAGCCAACAAACTACGACTTCTTTTTCGGGCCGAGCGCGTTACAACCTAGACGAAAGGTGGCTAGCCGGAATTAATGCCAGCTATATCTCTACAGAAGCAATATCTACATTCAACAATAATAGTAGCGTTGCCAATAACAGAACTTTTACAACTTTAAGCCCCAATATTCAGTGGCGCTGGAGTGACGAAGTTAGTTTTGATTTATCGTATACCTATAGACAACAGGTGTTCGAAAACACTAGTCAGTCGGCAATAGGCAATAGCGTACAACTTCAGTTTTCTTATCAACCGCAAATTAATCGTCAGGTGAAATAGCGTGGAAAATCAAACCATAGATATTAAAGACTATCTAAAAATCATCAAGCGACGCAGACGATTCCTTTTAATCCCTTTTATTATTATTGTTTTGGCCAGCATTTTGTTGGCGGTATTATTGCCAGCAAAATATCGCTCTAGCGCTACGATTCTTATTGAGGCTCAAGAAATTCCAGCAGACTTGGTTCACTCAACGGTAACGACATTCGCCGAACAGCGAATTCAGATGATAAGTCAACGAATTATGACAAGACCGAATCTGACAGAAATCATCAAAAAATATAATCTTTACGCTGCAGAAAGATTAAAAAAGCCCGAGGAGGTTATTCTTGAAAAAATGCGTAGCCTCATCAAAGTAGAGACAATCAGTGCTGATGTAGGTGATCAAAAAACAAACAGAGCAACTCAGGCTACCATAGCATTCACTCTGACGTTTGAAGACAAATCAGCCGAATTAGCCCAAAAAGTAGCCAACGAATTGACATCGCTTTTTCTGAAAGAAAATATTAAATCTCGCACTGAGTCTGCCGAAAACGCCGCGCTATTTTTGAGCGAAGAATCCAAACGTTTGAAAGCAAAAATACAGGAGATTCAAGAAAAACTCGCCACTTTCAAAGAAAAAAACCTAAATCAATTACCTCAAATCAGCGCCCTCAATCAACAGGAGTTGACCTCATTAAGTAACCAGTTATTATCGCTTGACAGTCAAGAACGGTCATTGCAAGACAGACGCTTCTATTTAGAAGGTGAGCTTGCTCAAATCGATCCAAATGCAATGGCTACGAATGCGGTTGGTAACCGGGTATTCGACATGAAAGATCGCTTAAAAGAACTGCAGTCGCAATACCCCTCTTTAATTGCCAGTTTCTCTGCGAACCATCCGGACGTTATAAAAGTAAAACGTGAAATCGAATCGCTGCAAAAAGAAATTGGTTCGAATGCGGATATTAATAATTTAAATGCGGAACTCACTCAGAAAAAAGCTGAATTGGCGCTCTTATTAAAACAATACTCCGAAAAACACCCAGACGTCGTAAAACTACAGAAACAAATTACCGCTTTGCAAAAAAGCTTAGTGGATGCCAAAGCGAACGAATATTCGAATTCGTCTATAAAACCGGACAATCCGGCCTACATAACACTCAAATCTCAACTCGATTCGGTCAATACTGAGATAGAATCGCTGAACTATACGCGTGGCCGGATTCAAAGCAAAATCGAAGATTTGCGTAATAACTTGCGCCAGTCGCCTTTAGTAGAGAAAGAATACTCCGATTTGATACAGGACTTGGATAACACTAATCTGCGCTATCGGGAAGTTAGTGCCAGAGAAATGGAAGCCCAAATCTCCCAACAGCTGGAAATCGAGAGAAAAGGCGAACGCTTTACTTTGATCGACCCGCCGCAAGAACCTCTGGAACCGGTCAGCCCCAACCGAGTAGCGATCTTACTACTAGGCATTGTGCTGGCGACGGCAAGCGGATTTGGTTCGGTGGCTTTGGCGGAAATGCTCGACCCTACTTTAAATAGCGCTAAAGCGGTGGGATTGATTTTGGGATTCGAACCGTTGGCCGCAATCCCTTATTTGGAAAATCAGATTGAATTTCAAAAACGAGCTACGGAACGAAAAATGCTGATAGGCGGACTGATAGCCGCCTTCTTGCTGGGTATGGCGGCATTTCATTTTATTATCATGCCGCTCGACGTATTCTGGTACAAACTGTTGCGTGTAATTGGCAATTAACAGGCCAAGGAAATTAGGAATGAACTCAATCCAAAATACTGTAGAAGCTAGTAGTGGTAACGTCCGCTTCGACGACAAAGTCAACATCGCCTATACCCAAACCCGGGTCCATAAACCCGACCAGAGCCTGCTCAAGCAAAATCGGGTTCTTTGTGCCGATTCGCCAAGTAAGTGGCTTGAATCTTATCGGATGTTGCGGACCCGTTGCGTGCAGCAAATGGATGCGATGGAATGGAAAACGGTTGCCATCACCAGCACCAGCGGCGGCTCCGGCAACAGCTTAACCGCAGTCAATCTGGCGATCAGCGTAGCGATGGAGTTGGATAGGACGGCGTTATTAGTCGACGCCAATCTGCGTAATCCGAGCATAGACCGTTTATTCGGCATCAAAGCCGATTCCGGTCTCAGCGACTATTTGTTGAACGATAAGGAAATCAGCTCGATGCTGGTCAATCCCGGTGTGGAGCGGTTGGTGGTACTTCCCGCCGGCAAGCCGCTGTTCAATGCTACCGAGATGTTGCGCTCGCCGAAGATGGTCCGGCTGGTCAACGAATTGAAAAGCCGTTATCCGTCGCGGATTATCATTTTCGATATGCCGCCAATCCTGTCGCATGACGATACGTTGGGATTCTCGCCTTACGTGGACAGCGTACTGTTGGTTGTGGAAGAAGGCCACACCAAAACCGACGAACTAAAAAACGCTGCATCTTTACTAAAAGACGCTAACGTTTTGGGTGCAGTGTTTAACAAGGCTACCGACAACAAAATCGGCTTCAACGAAGCGGCGTAACAGCCGTATTACCCCGCCGCAAAGCAGCAAATCGACCAACAGCGAAACACACGGACCTACCTGCGACTCAGGTAGGCCGGTTTGTTTAGCTAGTCTATAAAGCAACTTGCTTGGCTTTATCCTGGTAACTGTCGATCTGATCGAAATTCAGGTAGCGGTAGGTATCGGCACTGGATTTTTCGATTGTCGCCGCATACTGCATATACTCTGCCGCGCTCGGAATTTTTCCCAGCAACGAACAGACCGCCGCCAGTTCAGCCGAAGACAGAAACACGTTGGTGTTATTGCCCAAACGGTTGGGGAAGTTTCGCGTCGAGGTCGACACCACGGTCGCCCCGTCCGCCACCCGCGCCTGGTTACCCATGCACAGCGAACAGCCGGGCATCTCAGTACGGGCACCCACCTTGCCGAACGTGCCGTAATAGCCCTCTTCCACCAATTGGTTTTGATCCATTTTGGTTGGCGGCGCCACCCATAATCGGGTCGGCAGGGCGGCGGCTTTTTCCAACAACTTGCCGGCGGCGCGGAAATGGCCGATGTTGGTCATGCAGGAACCGATAAAGACCTCATCGATCTTGGTGCCGGCCACTGCCGACAACGGCTTGATGTCGTCTGGATCGTTCGGGCAAGCCAATAAGGGCTCGGTGATTTGGCCCAAGTCGATTTCGATGATTTCAGCATATTCGGCGTCCTTGTCCGCTTCCATCAATACCGGCTTATCCAGCCAGTCCTGCATGGTTTTGATCCGGCGTTGGATGGTCCGGGCGTCGCCGTAACCTTCGGCAATCATCCATTTCAACAAGGTGATGTTGGAGTTCAGATATTCACGGATCGGCGCTTCGTTGAGTTTGATGGTGCAACCTCCTGCCGAACGCTCGGCCGAGGCATCGGAAATTTCGAAGGCTTGCTCGACTTTCAAATCCGGCAAACCTTCAATTTCCAGAATCCGGCCGGAGAACACGTTCTTTTTACCTTGTTTGGCGACGGTCAACAAGCCGCGCTGGATCGCCGCGTACGGGATCGCGTTAACCAAGTCGCGCAAGGTAATGCCGGGCTGCATAGAGCCCTTAAAACGCACCAACACTGATTCCGGCATATCCAGCGGCATCACGCCAGTGGCGGCGGCAAATGCCACCAAGCCGGAACCGGCCGGGAACGAGATACCGATCGGAAAACGGGTATGCGAGTCGCCACCGGTGCCCACGGTGTCCGGCAACAGCATGCGGTTCAACCAGGAGTGAATCACGCCGTCGCCGGGACGTAAGCTTACACCACCGCGCGTCATGATGAAGTCCGGCAAGGTATGCTGCATTTGCACATCGACCGGCTTTGGGTAAGCGGCGGTGTGGCAGAAAGACTGCATCACCAGATCGGCCGAGAAGCCCAGGCAAGCCAGGTCTTTCAATTCGTCGCGGGTCATCGGTCCGGTGGTGTCCTGCGAGCCGACCGTGGTCATTTTCGGTTCGCAGTAGCTGCCCGGCCTCACACCGGCCACGCCGCACGCTTTGCCGACAATTTTTTGCGCCAGCGTATAGCCTTTGCCGGTATCGGCCGCGGCGCCCAAGCGGCGGAATACCGCTGAAGCCGGCAAGCCCAAAGCCTGTCTGGCTTTATCGGTCAAACCGCGGCCGATAATCAACGGAATCCGGCCGCCGGCGCGGACTTCGTCGAGAATCACGTCGGTTTTGAGTTTAAATTCGCACACCACGTCATCGGTACCGTGGCGTTTGACGACGCCCTGATAGGGATAAATATCGATCACGTCGCCCATCGCCATGCCGGTCACATCGCATTCGATCGGCAACGCGCCGGAATCTTCCATGGTATTGAAGAAAATCGGCGCAATCTTGCCGCCGATGCAGACGCCGCCGGCGCGTTTATTGGGAATGTAGGGAATATCGTCGCCCATGAACCACAACACCGAGTTGGTGGCCGATTTGCGCGAAGAGCCGGTACCGACCACGTCGCCGACATAAGCCACCGGAAAACCCTTGGCTTTCAGTTCGGTAATTTGCTGCTCGGCATTGGTGATGCCATCGCGCGGCATTTTCAGCATCGCTTTGGCGTGCAACGGAATATCCGGCCGCGACCAGGCGTCCGGCGCCGGTGACAGATCGTCGGTGTTGGTTTCGCCGGTGACTTTGAACACAGTGACGGTCAATTTCTGCGGAACTTCCGGCCGGCTGGTAAACCATTCGGCGTCGGCCCAAGATTGCAGTACCTGTTTGGCGTAGACATTGCCGGCTGCCGCTTTTTCCTGGACATCGTGGAAGGCGTCGAAAATCAGCAAAATTTGCGACAAGGATTTGGCGGCAATCGGCGCCAGCGCGGTGTGTTCAAGCAAGTCGATCAGCGGTGCGACGTTGTATCCGCCGAGCATGGTGCCCAGCAATTCGGTGGCTTTTTCCGCGGTAATCAGCGGGGACGACGCTTCGCCTTTGGCGATCGCAGTCAAAAAGCCGGCCTTGACATAAGCCGCTTCATCGACGCCGGCCGGAATTCGGTTTTCCAGCAAATCGACCAAAAAGGCTTCTTCTCCGGCAGGCGGATTTTTCAACAGTTCGACCAGCGCCGCGACTTGCTCGGCGTCCAGCGGTTTCGGAACGATGCCCTCGGCGGCGCGTTCGGCGACGTGTTTTCGGTATTGTTCTAGCATGATGATTTCCGGTAAAAAAAAATTAGGCTTGGGATGCGTTGGCTTCGGCATTAGCTTGAGCCAGCGCTTGCTCGGCGATGAAGGTCCGCATGTCTTCGTTGTCGACGCGAGCATAAATGTCGGCGACGCCGAGAATCAATCCGACTGATTCGAAAGGCACGTCGTCGCCGAGAAAATAGTGATTGGAAACCCAACCCTCACTACGGCGACAGACTTCGACATCGACGATGTCTTGTTCGATCAGCACGTATTCCTGCAAGCTCGGAATGCTTTGGTAGACACGGCGTTTGATAGTTTCGTCGAGGCGGCGGGTGGATTTAGACAGGACCTCGACGACCAGTAGCGGGGCTTCGGTATAGTACTCGCTGGTATAATTTTGATCGCATACCACCATCGCATCCGGATAAAACACGTGTCTATCGGTTTTAATCTTGACGTTGGAGCCAAAGGCTTCGCACGGTTTGTCCCGCAAGTAATTTCGCAATTCGGCAAACACATTACCGGCAATTCGCTCGTGGTTTAAGCTAGCTCCGGACATCGCATAGACCTGACCGTCCAAATACTGGTGCTTGGTATCGCTTGCCAGTTCACCCGCCAAGTAATCTTCGATCGAAATCAAGGCTTGCTCGAATCTTGGTTGCGCACTCATACCCGCCTCCGCCGCTGATTAATCACTCCATCGCATCGACGATGGCCTGCCCCATTTCTTTAGTGCCGTATTGGCTGGCCGGATTCAAATCCGGCGTCACATAAACGCCTGCGTTGACCACCTTCTGGATCGCATTCAGCATCCGAGTTGCCGCTTCATGTTCGCCCAAGTGATTCAACATCATCACGCCGGCCATCATCACCGCGGTTGGATTGGCGATGTTTTTACCGGCGATGTCCGGTGCGCTGCCGTGCACCGCTTCGAACAAGGCCGCGTCCTCACCGATGTTGGCGCCGGGAATCAGCCCCAAGCCACCCACCAAACCGGCGGTCAAATCGGACAGGATGTCACCGAACATATTGGTGGTCACGACCACGTCGAATTGCTCCGGCTTCATAACCATGTGCATACAGGCGGCATCGACGATTTTCTCTTCGAATTCGATATCCGGATATTTGGCGGCGACTTCGCGAGCGGTTTTCAGGAACAGGCCCTGAGTGTATTTCAGGATATTGGCCTTATGGCAAACCGTGACTTTTTTACGACCGTTGTCGATCGCGTATTTGAAGGCATAATCGACGATGCGCTCGGAACCGGCCTTGGTCACAACCGCCAAGCTTTCGGCAATATCCTTGGCCGGGGTTAAATAGTGTTCCAGACCGACGTACAAACCTTCGGTGTTTTCGCGGACGATGACGATGTCGACATCGTCGTAACGGGTTTTAACGCCGTTCCAGCTTTTGGCCGGACGCACGTTGGCGTAAAGGTCGTATTGCTTGCGCAGTTCCACGTTGATACTTCTGAAGCCCTCGCCAACCATCGTGGTTAGCGGCCCTTTGAACGCCACCCGGGTCTGGGCGATCGATTCCATCGTCGCATCGGGCAATGGCGTACCGGTCCGCTCATAAGCCGACATGCCGGCGTCTGCTTCGTGCCAGTGGATTTTCGCACCGGAGGCGTTAATCACCGCGACTGCGGCTTCCATAATCGAAGGACCGATACCATCACCTTTGATCAACGTGACGTTGTGCATTCATATCTCCTGCTTTTGTTTAAAAATGGTGCTCATGATACACCGTTTCGGTGCGCCGGCCCATGTGGGCGGCGCGCCGGTCAGGGGCCGGCCACCCTGGGTTGCCGATGGAATCCCAGTACTTGGCCGTCCTCAATATCTTCTCCAAGCAAATCTTGTACCGACAATCATTTTGGCCTGTGGACTTTTGCGGCCAAGCTTTTCGCCGAAATTATCGGTATTATCCGGTTTAACTCCACCGCAAGGTCTTGCCGATGATTACAGTCGATGATCTGATTTTCGAATATCCCGGCCTGCGCGCGTTGGACCGGGCGAGTTTTAGCGTCCCGCAAGGCCGCATCACAGCTTTGGTCGGCCCGAACGGCGCCGGCAAGACCACCTTACTGCGCTGCATGGCGGCGTTGGAGCAACCCGTCAGCGGCAGCATTGAAATCGGCGGGATCGACGTACTGGAACAACCGCGCGCTTGCCACCGCATCATCGGCTACTTGTCAGACTTTTTCGGGCTTTTCCAACGCCTGACTGTGCGCCAATGTCTGCACTACGTGGCCCGCGCCCAGGGCATCGCCGCAGCCGATTGCGTTGCAGCAATCGCCGATGTGGCGAAGGGCCTACAAATCGAAGAACGGCTAGACCAGTACCCCGGCGCATTGTCGCGCGGTCTGCGGCAGCGGGTTGCAATCGCCCAGGCCATCATCCACAAACCCGCCGTGGTACTGTTGGATGAACCGGCCTCCGGCTTGGACCCGGAAGCCCGCCACCAGTTGGCCGAACTGTTTCTGCAGTTGCAGCGCCAGGGCATGACCTTGATGGTGTCGTCGCATATCCTGGCAGAACTGGAGGCGTACAGCACCGACATGTTGGTGCTACGCCAGGGCCGCATCGTCGAGCATGCCGTGATCAACGCGCAGGCGCTACGCAAACCGTTCCGCCTGGTATTAGCTGGCGCATACCCGCAATTGGCCGAGACCCTGCAAAAACTGCAGGGAGTGGAGCTGGTGCGCACCGATCAGGACCGTATGGCGATCGTCAATCTGGAAAACGACGGCGGCCGCCAACATCAGGTGCTGAAAGCATTGCTCGATGCCGGCCTGCCGGTGTGCGAATTCGGCCCTGCTACGGTCAATCTGCAAGACGCCTATCTGCAAACCCTGCATAAACAGCCATGACCACCAATCCCGAATTCGAACGCCAATTGCTGCTGGAATGCCCGCCGGCCCGCCTCAGCTCGGCTACTGCGGTGCTCGGCACCGTTTTCGCGTTCTGCTATTTTCTGGACGACTACCGCTTCGGCTCGATCAGCAGCGCCGCAGCGCTGGGCCTGTTCTGGCTGATTACGCTGCTGTGGGGCGCCCGCCAAAGCCTGGACAGCATCGTCGACGAATACCGCGACCGCACTTGGGACACGCAACGCTTATCGGCGTTGGGACCGTGGCAAATGGCCTGGGGCAAATTGTTGGGCAGCACCAGCATGGTCTGGTACTGCGCCGGTTTTTGCCTGTTGGTGTATACCTTGTCGGCCGGCCAGAGCACCGACCTGCCCCGCTTTTACTTTTATGCCATCGTCGGCGGCTTGTTGGTGCAAAGTGCGGCGTTGTTATTGGGGCTATTAGCGGTTGGGCGCGGCCAAACCAAGACCGGCTCGATTCTGCTGCCGGCGCTGATCGGTTTTGCCGTGGTCGCACCGCAACTCGGCGACTTATCGGAAATCGCCGGTCTGGGTTCCGCCGGATTTCGCTGGCAACCGTGGTACGGCTGGCAATTTGCCCAACAGGATTTCCACCAATTCAGCCTGTTCTGCGCCGTGTTCTGGTGCATGGTCGCCAATTACCGGCTGCTGGCGCAAGCCCTAGGACTACGCAAGCCGCCAACGGCCTGGCTCGGCTTCATAGTATTTTTGGTGGTTTATCTGGGCGGACTGATACCGTCCGGCAATTTTGGCTTGGCGCTGGCCGGATTCGGCGTTTGCGGCGGCTTGACATACCTAAGTGTCGTCGCCGAACCCCAGCAACCAATGCAAATCAAGCGCTTGCTGGATTATTACCGGCAACACAACTGGCGCCGGGTAATAGAAGAATTCCCGCTAAGCTGGCTGAGCTTCGCGCTGGCCTTGCCGTTTGCGCTATACCTCAGCGCCAATCGAGCCCATATCGCCTGGTTCGAGTTATCCTTGCACAGCTATCCATTGGCAGCACTATTGCTGATCTTGCGCGACTGCGCGATTTACGTTTACCTCTGCTACGGCAAAAACCCGCAAAGGGCATTTAATTTAAGTTTGCTGGCAGCGGTGTTGCTATACGGCGTGCTACCCGGCCTGTTCAGCGCCCTGGGCATGCCCAGCCTGTCGGCGTTATTTTTTCCGCTCTGCGCAGATTCCGCGTTGGCTGCCCTGCTCTATGCCGCTCTGCAAAGCGCCCTGGTCTTGCGTTTGGCTTATCAGCGTTGGCGGCAAACCGTCTAATAAAAAGAACCGTTTGGACCGTTAGAAATTACCTTGCCTAATTCTGGATTAGCCGGGAGAATGCCGACCGAGCCATAACAACAAAGCCACGCCGCCAGCGCTTGCGAGCCTCCGCCAACAGCCGCTGTCTGCACCGCACAAGGGATCGGTAACATGCTCAGTTCCAGGCCGTTCGTCGCACATTTTTCAGTAAAATCCTTTCTCGGGCCGCCGGCCGCACCGGCCTCTATTTCCTTTAATCTCAAAGAATTGTGTGCCGCGCTTACACCCCGCCGGCTATTTGCCATTCCGCAATTCGATGCCGACACCGAACAGGAATTTTGGCGCGAACGTTACCGGGTACTGCTGTCCCCGCTGAAATGGGCGCTGGCCCTGGGCGCTTGCGCTTTTCTAGCCTATATCCTGCTCGATCTACACACCGGAACTGCCTCTAAAGCCAACGCGTGTATGCGCCTGCCGATCGTGCTGCTGCTATTCGGTCTGTTCCACTATTTGCAACAGTGTCCAAACGCAGCAGACAAAATCAACGGTGTCGCCAAACTGAGCGCCGGCTTGTCTGCAATCCAGCTGATCGCCGTGCTGTTGATCGAGGACAACCCGCGCTACTACCAGGAAACCTGGCCGGCGCTGCTGCCGATGTATTTTTTCAGTTACGGCCAGATGTTCATGTCGTTGCGGGCGACGATAGGTTTTGGCTGGAGCACGACGTTGGCGATGCCGCTGGCCGGCTACTGGCTGGGTTTGAGCATCGTCGATTTGATTCCGTCGATATTAAACCTGTGTATCGTCAACCTGTTCGGCGTCTGCACCCGCTGCCAACTGGAAGCTTACGCCCGCAATTCGTTTCGGGAAAAACGCAAAGTCGAAATCATCGCCGAACGCAAAAGCTGCTTCCTGCGCCAGCTCAGCCACAACCTGCGGCAACCCTTGCAGGCCTTGAACTGTTACGCATCGGTCCTGGAAACGGCCTGCGCCGAACCGGCCGGCCAGCACTTGCAAGCAATCGCCGGTCGCATGGGCTTTGCCATCGACGAACTCAGCCGGGCCATCAACCACATCCTGGACATCGGCAACCTGGAGAACGGCACTCAGCGGCCATTGTTGACTCACGTCGACATCAACCTGCTGCTGGCCGGGCTGGAAAATCAATTCGCCCCGCAAGCCGCCAAGCGCGATCTGAAATTGATCGTGCATCTGCGGCAAAGCCCGCCGTTCAATGTCTACAGCGATCCCAGCATTTTGAGCCAAATCATCGGCAACCTGCTGGATAACGCCATCAAATACACCCAAAGCGGCTGGATCGTCGTGTCAGCAGTCAAAATCGGCCCGGACCGGTTAAAGCTGCACGTTCGCGACAGCGGGCCCGGCATCGCCGCTGAGGTGCAAGGCGAGATTTTCAAGGAATTCGTCCGCGGCCGGCGCCGCACGTCAGACCAGACGGTTCCCGGTTTAGGCATCGGCCTGGCCTACGTCGCCACCGCCATTCAACACCTACCCGAACATCGGCTGGAATTGTGTTCCCGCCCCCAACACGGTAGCGATTTTCGCATCGAACTACCGATCGTCCACTCCGCCGAAGCCGCAGGCAATTCGCCGACGCAAACCGGGGACTTGGCCGGCCGATATATTTTAGCGGTGGACGACGACGCCGAAATGCTGGCAGCGCTGAGCTGCCAACTCCGGGCTTGGGGCTGCGACGTGCAAACCGCCACGACGCTGGCCGAAACCCGACTGGCATTGGCCGACAATCTTTTGGTTCCGGATCTATTGATTACCGACTTTTACCTTGGCAACCAAGAAACCGCCCACGACATCGTCGCCGCGGTCCACGCCGACTGCGGCCCGCTACCGATTCTGGTGCTATCCGCGGCCGGTATCAGCGATCAGGACAAAGCCAAATGGCCGGCCAACACTGGTCTGCTGCGCAAACCTGCAAGGTCGGACGTGTTGATGGGGATGATGGTTAAGGCGCTGGAGCTAGAAAAAAATAATTCGCCAACTACAGTGACGAGATATTAATCCGGTTTAATCGGGTTGGTAATGATCAAGCATCAGACCCTTGATCTGGGAAAAGTGTTTGACGTTGCTGCTGCATAACAGCTCCTTGCGCGCCATAGCGGTAGCAGCAATCAAGGCGTCGCCCATTTCCATACTGTGACTCAGCGCAAATTGGCGAACCAGTTGTCTGGCGTGATACGAAATCCCATGATCGACTTCATGAATGTTGAATTGTAGGGCTTGCAGCATATTTTCGAAGATCGCCAATTCCTTTTTGTTTCGACAAAACGGCACATACTCCATGTAGGTGACTGCGGAAATGGACCGTTGCTGAGTATCAAGAATCAACTGTTTGGCTGAGACGACGCCACGGTCGGCATAGATCAAAATATTGGTATCAAAGATCACTCAGCCGACTCCGGCGACCTCTACGGATATTACGCAATTCATCTTCCACGGTCACGATACTGGCATCACGATGCATACCAAAAAACTCATTCATTGCCGCTTCTTGCTCCTCCGAGTTAACAGTGGGCACGGCAGGATGAACGACGCCAACTACTTGGCCATGATACGTAATCTCGACACACTCCCCGCGTTTAAGGGCATCGATCAGAGCTTTGTGTTTCGATTGAAGTTGGGATGCTGTGAGCTGCATGACAGAAACAAATAATTACTTTAGATTAACTATTTTATCATTTTAGAGGGACAAAACAATGTCTATGCGATCCTCAAGGTGCCGCCCCCGGCAAACCAAACACAATCCCCTGCTCGAATAATTTCACCAATAACTCGGTGCGCCGCGACACGCCGAATTTCTGAAAAATCGGCCGCAGGTGGTTCCTGACCGTCTGTTCCTGGATATGCAATTTGTTGGCGATCGACTTGTTGGTGTACCCGCAAGCGATCCAACGCAAAATTTCAAACTCGCGCGGCGTCAAGCCCAAGTTGGCTGGGTTGCTGACCGGCCGAATACCGGCTTCCGCCTCCGCGCCTGTTGCCTGTGACGAAGCTTTACCGGCCATCGTCGCCGGCAAATACACCTTGCCGGACAATACGTCGCGTAAGGCCTCGACAAAAGCCTGCCGCGAAACAGTTTTCACGACAAAACCCATCGCCCCGGATTTCAAAGCCTGAAACACCAATTCCCTGTCCTCCACGCCGGAAAACATCACGACGCATAAATCCGGAAATTCTTGTTTTAGTTCGGCCAAGCCCTCCAGACCATTGCGATCCGGCAACTGCAAATCCAGTAGCACCAAATTCAACGCCTGCTCGCGGGCAATCGCCAAGCCGGCCGCAAAGTTCTCCGCCTCGAATACCTGCACATCCGGGTAAATCTGTTTCAACAAACACGCCACGCCCTCACGGGCGCAGAAGTGATCGTCTATTAACAAAATATTCACAGCCACGGACCTCCTGGCAGACGCGGTGGAATGATTGTACACCCAGCGGTTTTGAGATGAATCCAGTACATCTGTACTGGTACAGAAAATATGTAGCTGATCTTTGATTCTGTAGCGACAATAAACTCCACGAAACTTTAACTATATATAAAGTAATTAAATCTTCAGATAAAGTATTGATGTTCTTGCCAATTTTAAAAACCTATTAATTAATATCAATATTAAAAAGCCGCCACAATCAAGAAATTGGACAAATAAAATTAACAACACACTCTCACCAATAAAATACCAAGACGAAAAAAATACATTTATATCAAAATAAATACCAGTTAAAAAGGAAATTGAAATGAAAAAAAATATTTTAGTAATTAGTGGAATATCTTTACTACTAAGCGGCTGTGGCGCGTCTCTTTTCGCGAATAGAGATACAAATCCAAACATTCAGGACATAGCAGTCAATCCTCATTTTTGGCCATGGAGTAAAAATGGAGTTAATACATTTGCAACAACCGCAAGCAGGCGGATGGTGTTAGTAAACTCAAAGGATTGGGGAGATACAATAACATCTTGCGCTGAGCCTTCACCTGATGTAGGAGAAGCTTTTGCATCCGCTGTGTCAGATGCTTTGAAAGTAGCAGCATCGGAACCGAAAACAGGAATTAATGGTAGTTTATCCAACGAATACGCCAGAGCAGTGATGACTCAAATAACACCTTTAATATACCGAACACAATCTCTACAAATGTATAGAGATGCTATTCACAGTCACTGCGTTGACAGGATGAATGGCTGGTACCCTGAGGATAATATCTCCAAAACGGAAAATCCAATCACATTAGAGATCCAAACGGTAACCAACAACTCAATTCAAAACATTCCGCTAGACTCTGGTACTGAAACGAACAAAAAACCCACTTTCCAGCAGCAGTTCACACCAAAAATCGTAACTCTACATCCACATGATTATAATTCTGTGAAGGTATTTTATTTTCAAAGTGCCATTGAAGCGCTAAAAACAGAACTTCCATATGTACTCAAAGCGCAGGAAGAATTTGCCAAGAACCTAAAAACAACAGGAATATCCGATCAAAACATTAAATCACTTATCGAGTTAACAAAAAACCTTGCACCAACAACCGTCACTTCAAATGCAAATGGCACATCAATAGTTACCGGCTCAAATGTAAAAGAGGAAAACACAGAAAAAGAAAGTGAAAAATAAAAATAGCGTATAGATCTACTAATTATTTGGAATTTATAGCATACGATGTAAATCCATACCAGTATCAATGCCCAATATAAATCGCAACTGAGTAAATATATTACGGATTTCAGATTGGGAACGTTGGAACCAGAAAAAACATGTATTTGTTACTTATAATATCCAGTCTTTATTCTTCAAACCTTTAAAAATTGGGGCACATCATGATATTAATTAGCTCACGCCTAGACTTCACAAATTCCGACGCTTTGCTACCGGAAGGGCACATTATTAAAGAAATAGACATCACAAAAGATACAACAATACGCGAAATTTCTATTGACACCTTACTAAATGAACTGAAAGACAAAAACGTTTGCATGCTTGTCCATGGATATAATAACGAACATGAAGAAGTAAGAGACGCTTATCAAATTATTGAAAACAACATTTTCAGAAACCAAGATTTTAAATACGATTTAATAATAGGCTATAGCTGGCCAGGCGGCGACAGAGCATTAGAATGGTGGAGTGCAAAATCACGAGCGAATGCAGTAGCCAGGAGATTTAGATTATTATTAGAATTAATTTCAAAGAACACAACAGTTGATGTCATTTCTCACAGCCTTGGCGCCAGAGTTTGCTTAAAAGCACTAAAAGAAGCATCCACGATATTGATTAGAAATTATTATTGTATGGCTGGCGCAGTTGATAATGAATCCATAGAGATAGATGAAGAATTTAACTTATCTCTTTCAAGTTTGGAACGGCTTTTTATAATGCACTCTGCTAAAGATGAAGTACTAGCATCCGCATACCGACTGGCCGAATTCGATAACGCATTAGGATTATTTGGCCCAGAAGATAAAGAACAGGTAGAAACACAACTACTCAATGTTTTTGTAGCCAACTGTAAAAGAGTTGTAACTCATCATGGTGGCTACAAACGAAGCCCTGCGGTGTTCGACTACATCGCGACCGGACAAACTCAAAACCCAAGCCGTTTTATTACACTGTGAGCTAAAAGCTTGCTGAAATCCCACGGAGCTAGCGATTTGGTGAGAAACTATACTCTAGACACCAATTTTATGCAAAAACGTGTAAAAGAGGTCAGGTCTTGCAATCATGCATCCTTTTTGAACAGGTCTGGATTTGCAACCTCGACCGCACGAATTCAAATAACGTCTGGTTAATTCAAACGTTGCAGACAGGCTTACAAAACCAGTCCGGCACCTGAGAAAATCGCCCTGTAACATAGGATTGGAGGCAAAAATGACCATCACCCTCGGCCCCATCATCGGCCACACCACCCACACCTCCGCCAAGATCTGGATACGCGGCGCGAAAGGTCCCAACCATAACAGCCGGGAGTTTTGTTATGGCGCGTTCGATTTATACGAGGGCGCCAAGCTGGTCGCGTCGCAGTTTTGCTTTTTGAAGGACTATTACGACTTCACCGGCGTCGCCCAATTCGATCAGCTCAGGCCCAATACAACCTATCGGGTGGAATGCGGGGTAGTGTACAAGCGCGATGCCGATGCGCCGCCGACTGGAACGCCGGTTACCGGCCCGGTCGTTACCGGCGCGAAGAAAGCGGTAGCAACATTCAAGACCGATCGCGGCAGCAACGATACCCGGCTGGAGTTCGTGTTCGGCTCCTGTCGTTATCTGTATTGGGACAATCTGTTTCAAAACGATGCCGAGAAAGGCGACAAGACTTTTCGCTCGATCGCCAACCTGCATCAGCGGCGGCCGCTGGATTTCTTTCTAGCGGTCGGCGACCAGGTGTATGCCGATCCGCTGAACAAGCTGTACGAATACAAAAACTTCGACGCCTTGTGCGAGATTTACCGCAAGTCGTTTCAATTGCCGCATATTGCCAATTTGATGCGTAGCGTGCCGACTTACATGATTCTGGACGACCACGAGATTCGCAACGATTGGTCCAAGGACCAGATGCGCAGCGAGGCCGATAGCGGGTTTTATGCGATGCGGATGCGGGCTTACGCCTCCTACCAGCACCTGCATAACCCGGATACGCCGAACGGCCAGTTTTGGTACAGCTTCGCGAAAGGGCCGTTCGCGTTTTTTGTGATGGATACCCGTACCTTACGCATCAACGATGCCAATGCGGTGGGCGGTAAAACCCTACTGGGCCGCGAGCAACTGAATGCCTTTTTCGACTGGCTGCACCAGAACCGCAACGCGCCGGTCAAATTCGTCGTGTCCAGCGTGCCGTTTTTTCCGGACCCGAAACCCAACAAGGGCGGCGACGATAAATGGGCCGGCTTTAACGACGAGCGCAGCATGATTCTGGAATTCATCCGCGTAGAAGGCATCAGCGACGTGGTGTTTCTGTCCGGCGACGTGCATAACTCCAGCTTTGCCCGGATGCGCTGTTACCAGGACCCTGCGTTTTTAACGACCTCGCTGGTGTCGTCGCCGTTTTACTGGCCGTATCCGCACGAAAGCGCCAGCGATTTTTACGGCGGCCGCACCTTGGAGTTCATGCAATGGACCGACGGCAACCGCCGCAGTCGCGACCGCATCGAATACCGTTACGAAGGCGAAGGCTTTATCGGCGACGAAGCGTTTATGGCCGTGTCGGTGGACATCGGCAAAGGCAAGCCGTGGTGTAGTGCGGAGATTTTCGACCGCAAAGGCAACCCGTTTCCGGCTTATCCGCGGCCGTTCTTCTTTTGAGCCGGGCGTCGGCTTGGGCGCAGCCGCGCCGCCTTTAACCGAACAACACCTTGGCCAGCTCTTTGGTCTTGACAAACTCGGTTTGCAGTTGGGCAAAGCAGCGATGTTCCGTGTTTTCCGCGACAGCCAATATCTCCAGCATCTCCAACTTAGGCATTTCCGCATCCTTGAACAAGGTGCTGACCAAGCGCGTGGCAGCTCCGACTACCAAGGTTTGCTGCCAATAGTCGCCGCGGTAACCGGGATGACGGTGATGTTCGATGATCGTACACAAGGCTTCCGGGATTCCCCAATAGCGCGCCAGATGGGCGCCGATTTCGCAGTAATCGGTGCCTACGGTCTGGCGCAAGGCCTGGTTTAAATGCAATTGCGGATTGGCTCGCTTCAAGCGCAAGGCTTCTTGGGTCTGTTCCGCCATGGTATCGGCCAAACATAACAAACCCAGGTTATGCAAGATGCCGGCGGTGTGCACGGTTTGCACAAACGCTTCGTCGACTGCCGCGTCCGGTAACGCCCAAGCCAGATCGGTCGCCGCTTGCGCCGCCAGCATACTGCTGACCCAGTAACGCCGGATATCGAAACTGCGACACTGATTGACGTTGAATGGCTTCATTACCGCCAAACCGATACTGACGCCGCGTACGATGTTCAAACCCAATTTGAAACAGGTGCGCTCTATCGAGGTGACCGCTTCGCCGTTGTTGTTCAGCCAGGCCGAATTGGCCAAGGCGATCAGGCGGGAACAAATCGTCGGGTGATTCTGCAATACTTTCGCCAAGCCGGAGTAGTCCAGACCGTCGTCAGACAAGGCTTGAATCAGGTGATGGACATCGTGCGGCAGGGCCGGCAGTTGCTTAATGTCGGCAAGTGCATCAGGTAAATCGAGTCGCTGCATATTCAATTGTCGGGCGGGATAAACGGACTGGGTTTGGCGTCGACGAACTCCAAACGAAAATCTTTCCGGAACAAGGCGGGCATCGCAATAGCCGGTTGCGGCGTGCTAAACAAAAATCCTTGCACGATCTGACAGCCCAGGCCGGTCATCACCATGGCCTGATCGATGGTTTCCACCCCTTCGGCAATCAGGCAAAAATGCATCGCGTGCGCCATGCCGATGATGGTTCCCAATAAGATCGGCGTTTGTGGATTAATCAATACGTCTTGGACGAAGATACGGTCAATCTTCAAACAGTCCACCGGCATTTGTTTTAACGAGACCAAAGACGAATAACCGGTACCGAAATCGTCGATGGCGATTTTTACCCCAAGTTCTTTCACCTTGTGGAATACATCGATATCGGCTGCGTCCTGCATCGCGCTTTCGGTCACTTCCAATTGCAGGTATTCGGCGGGAATGGCGGTTTGCTGCAGAATATCCCTTAGCGAGGAAATGAACAGCGGATCGCGGAAATGGCTGGCCGAGACGTTGACTGCCATCGTCATCAGCGGCAGTCCCTGCTCGCGCCATTCGGATAACTGCATACAGGCGCTACGCAGCGCCCATTCGTCGATCTTGCCGATCAGACCCAAAGTTTCCGCCAGCGGGATAAATTCGCTGGGCCCGATAATGCCCCGCTGCGGATGGCGCCAGCGGGCCAAGGCTTCGATACCGATCATCCGGCCGTCGAGCATGCCGACCTGGGGCTGGTAAAACAACTCGAACTGGCCTTGGTCCAACGCGTCGCGCAGCATTTGCTCGTCTTGTAAGCGTTTGATCGCCAGACCGGTCATTTCCGGCCGGTAATAGGCGTAGCGCTGTTTGCCGGCGGTTTTGGCCGAATACATCGCGGTATCGGCGGCTTTCATCAAGTCGTGCTCGTTGTCGCCGTCTTTCGGGTAAATGGCGATGCCGATACTGACCCGCGGCTTCAAATGATGGCCGCTCAGGATCAATGGCCGGTTGATTTCCTGCAAGCACCGTTCGGCGATATCCATGGCCTGGAACTCGTCGGTGATGGTATTGACGATGATGCAAAACTCGTCGCCGCCCAAGCGCGCAGCAAAATCTTCCTCCCGCACCACGCTTTGGATCCGCTGGGCGATGGCTTTCAGAAACTGGTCGCCGACGTTGTGACCAAAACTGTCGTTGACATATTTAAACTCGTCCAAATCCAGAAACAGGAAGGCGAACTCCTGCTGCGCACGCGAGGCCGCCTTGATGGTTTGCTGCATCCGCGAATGGTAATGCACCCGGCTGGCCAAACCGGTGAGTTCGTCGAAATAAGCCAACTGGTGGATGATTTTTTCCGATTCCTTCTGTTTGGAAATATCCTGAACCGTCCCGGTAACGTAACTTTGCGCCCCGCTGTTGATCAGCGCCGTATCCTGGCGCACCGTTATCGGCTCGTCGCTTTCGCTCAGCAGCCGGTATTCGGTGTATGGGGCCGGTTTGCCCTCCGCTGCGGCCTTGATCACCTCTTCCACTTTGGATCGGTCGGCGACATCGATCAAATCCAGATATTTGGCCAACTCGCCCTCGAAATATTCCGGATTCGTCCGGCATAGCTCAGCCAAATACGGCGATATTTCGAACCTATCCAGCTTGGCGTCCCAGGTCCAATAGCCCAGGCCGGCTATGCGCTGCGCCGCCGACAATTGTTGCTTGCTATTGCGCAACTCGGCAGTGTCCCGATAGGAACGCAGCAAAAATTTGATGTGATGAATCAGCACCACGTGATTCAGCGGTTTGATAATGAAATCGGCGGCGCCGACCTTGAAGGCGCGATTGATCGACTCGATATCGTCCAGGCCGGTCGACATGATGACCGGTACATCGATCATTTCGGGTAAGGCCGTCATCCTGGCGCAGGTTTCGAAACCGTCCAGCCCGCCCATGATCGCGTCGAGAATCACCAGGTCCGGAATGTCGCTCTGCAACATTTCCAGCGCTTGTTCGCCGCTGCAAGCTTCCTCGACCTGAAAACCGGCCGATTTCAATTGTTCACCGGTGATCAGACGGAAATTAGGATCGTCATCGACCAGTAACAAGCGCACCGCCTCGCCGGCAGACGCAGCGCAAGCCTGTTTGGCTGTCACCGCCGATCCGGCTGGGCTCGCATCGGCCAAATGGCGCAGCTCGTCCAAAACCTCGGGCAATTGCTGCTCGAATGTGACGATCAAGGCTTTAACTTCATCGATTAACCCCTGGCGACCGGCGGTCTCCAAAGCCAGACAGGTTTTGGCAAATTCCCGCGCGCCCAGATTGGCGCTGGCCGATTTGAGCGCATGTGCAATGTTGCCGGCTGCCAGCGGATCATTGGCGGCAACCGCCTCGCGCAGCTTTTCGGCATTCTCCGCCGCCGTTTGCAGATATAACGCGACCGCTTTATCGAACAGGCTGACTCCCTGCGCATCGACAACTTCGCGCAGCTCAGCGGTATCGGCTTGACAAATCGGGCCCGGCACAGACGGTTGCGGCAGCGCGGGCGGTACGGCTGCCGTGGTAAGCGTACCGGCTCCGCTGCCCGGCAACCAGGTCGCTAACAAGGCGCGCAACTGGTCTTTGCTGAAAGGCTTACTCAGATAGCCGTCCATCCCGGCCGCGTGGCACTGATCCTGAATACCTTTCTGCACGTCGGCGGTCAAGGCTATAACCGGCACCCGGCCTTTACCCGCCGCAGTTTCCTGCTCGCGTAAGTTGCGGGTCGCGGTAAAGCCGTCCATGACCGGCATGTGGCAATCCATCAAAATCAAATCGTAAGACCGGCTAACCGCAGCCTTTACCGCCTCTTCGCCGTTTTTGACGACGTCGGCGCTACAGCCCATATTCTCCAGAAAGCTTTTCACCACTTCCTGGTTGACCAGATTGTCTTCGGCAACCAGTATTCTCCCGCGCAAGCGGGCCGGCGAAACCGGTTTACCGGATTGCGACAGCTGCGGCTCGGCGACCTTGTCGCGTGCCAAGGTCTCGCGCAGGCAGTTCAACAAGCGTTGCTGAAACACCGGTTTGTTCAGAAAAAAGCTAATGCCGTATTCATGGCTACGTTCGGGTTGGAAGCTGACGTTCTCCGAACTGAGCATGATGATGGCGGGCTTGGGAATCCGCCGGTCGGTTTGAATCGCTTTTGCCAGCGATAAACCGTCCATGATCGGCAAATGCCAATCCAACAAGGCCAGTTGAAACGGCTGTTGCACGGCGGCGGCTTCCAACAGCATTTTCAAGGCTCGCGGCCCGCTATCGACACTGGTGGGATTGGCGCCCCACAATGCCAACTGTGTGGTCAGAATATCGCGGTTGGTCGCGTTGTCGTCGACCACCAGAATATCAACGCCTTGCAAATCGGCCGTATCGGCCATCGGGATTGCCACCTGGATGCCCAAGCCGAATTCCAGATTGAAGTAAAACCGCGAGCCGACGCCGACTTGGCTTTCCAGATGCAGTTCGCCGGCCATCAACTCCACCAATTGCTTGGATATGGTCAAGCCCAGACCGGTACCGCCGTAACGGCGAGTGATACTGCCGTCCGATTGGGTAAAGCTGTCGAAGATCTCGTTTTGGCGATCTTGCGGCACGCCGATGCCGGTATCGATCACTTCGAACAGCAAACCGACCTTGTCGGTGGCCGCGCTGCCGTCGATACGGCTGATTTTGAGTTGCACGTCGCCGCGTTCGGTAAATTTGATCGCATTACTGAGCAGATTGACCAGCACCTGACGCAAGCGCTCGGCATCGCCCTGGACGATGTAATTCAGATCGTGAGGCATGTTCAAAATCAATTCCACGCCCTTGCGATGTGCCTGGTCGGCCAACAATTCCAAGGTTTCTTCCAGCATCGGCCGCAAGTCGAACTCTTGCAGGATCAATTGCAGTTTGCCGGCTTCGATTTTGGAAAAATCCAGAATGTTGTTGATGATGCTGAGCAAGGAATTGGCAGAACGGTATGCGGTTTCCGCAAAGCGTTTTTGCCGCTCATTCAAGCCGGATGCCATCAGCAGTTCGGTCATGCCCAACACGCCGTTCATCGGCGTTCTGATCTCGTGGCTCATCGTCGCCAAAAACTGCGACTTGGCTTTGCTGGCTTGTTCCGCTTGCTCCTTCGCGGCCAGGGCATCGGCTATGCTGATGTTCAGTTCTTTGTTCGTTTCCGCCAATTGCCGGGTACGTTCCAGTACCTGTTGCTCCAGCGAATCCCGGTGCATCGCCAGCTGGTCGTCGCGAAACTGGATTTCGGCAAGCATGGTGTTGTAGACCTCGGCCAAATCGCCAAACTCGTCGGAACTGGTTTTGCTGATGCGGTGGGAAAAGCTTTTTTCGTGGCCGACCGACTGCATCGCCTCCATCAACTTCAGCAGCGGCGCCAAAAAAATGTGCTGCATTTTGGAGGTCAACGCGCTGATGCACAGCATCGTGAACAGCACGATAATGCCAAGAATCAGGTAAAAGGTTTTCAGGATCGCATAGAAACCGCTCTGGTCGTCGACCAAATGCAATATACCGACGGTGTCGCCGTCCAGCTCGATCCGCCGCACGAAATGCAAGTTGTTTGCCGCATCGTATTGAAATACGTCCTTGTCTGTGGCAGCGCCGTCGACGTACGGAAACAGTCTGTCGTACCAATGCGCAAGCGCACTTCCCAAGTTACCCAGCAAACTGCGGTTGGGATCCGGGGTTTCGGCCTGCTTCAAAAGCGCCAGGGCCTGCACGGATTCCCAGTGACTGACAGAGGATTTGGCGGAGTGGTAGTCGGCAAACAATTCGCCTTGTTTGTCGTAGAGCTCGGCGTTCAATATGCTGTCCCGAGTCCGCATACTCTCCAGCATCGTGTTGGCGGAAACCATATCGCCGAACACCAGCGCGGCGGAAATATTCGAAGCGATGATATTCGCCACCAACACCAGCTGCTGTTCGGTTTCTTTCTTTTTTGCAAAATATTCGTTGATGATGATTGCCGTTGTCGCCAAGCACAGCGTCAACATGGCGATCAAAGTCATCATCGACACCAATTTGATTTTGATCGGCGCGTTATTAAACCATCTGACAAAGGGCATAGTTGTCTCCTAACGGTCTCCGACGATCTTTGCCAGCCGCAACAGGTTGGAACTGATGTTCAGCCCCGAAGCCTTGACCGCCGCCAGATTGACGTGCAGCTGAATTTTGCCGTCTACATTCACCATTGCCACCATACCGCCGTTTTCCACAAATCCCTCATCTTCTCCCATCGTCAAAACCGGATGGTTCTTCGTATCTAAAAATACCTGCAACAAAACATTATTCGGCAACTCACCGATGAACAAAATCTGGCATTGATTCAAATTACGCAAGCGCTCCGAATTGACGATCTTGATCGCACGGTCGCCGACGTTCTTGCCGTCGATCGAATCGAAAGACTGCAACAATACGTTATCGCCCACCAGACACACGTTCAGAACGTTGGCATCCGTTTTAGCGCCCTCCGGCCATTGGGTAAACCGAGCGAAATTCAGGGTCAGCGCGGCCAACACCGTGTATTGCTCCAGCGCGGCCGGCGCCGCCGCGCAAACGCTTGCCGCCGCCGCAAATGCCGCCAAAGTACCAGCTCTAAAAACGTTTACCACATGACTCCGTAGTAGCAAGCCGCTATCCGATTGCAAATTTAGTTCGAAAATTAGAAAACATCGCGCCTTAAAAACTCCAGGCCACTTTGCCGTACATGCCGCGGTCGATAAAGGTCGGCAAGGTCTGGTTTTCCTGTCTGAATTCCAAATGGCTCTCGCTGAGCAAATTCTGCCCGACCAAAGACAGCTCCAGACTGGCGGCCGGCCGCCAGGCCAAACGCACATCCATCGTCACGTAATCGTTGATCTGCTGCACGCCGTAGACGCCAACGGACGCATTGGTATCGACGTAGCGAAACCATAAATCGAAATCGATGTCTTTGCGCACGCTCAATGCGCTGCGCAGACTGATGCGATGTTGCGGACTGGCTGCGGCGACCGCAGTATTTGTGGTTGGGGCGAAATCGGACTTTAACAAACCGTAGTTTGCATCCCAACGCCACCAATCCAGCATCTGCCAGACTGCCGCGACCTCGAAGCCGTAGGTCTTGGCTTGAAAATTATTGTTCAGCGTCAACGGTACCACCACCACGCCGGACGACGGGTCGAAGGTTCCCGCACCTTGGGTGACGTTACGCAAATTATCGTAATCGTTATAAAACGCCGTGAAATCGACGGACAGCGATTTGATGAATGTGGTCCGGTAGCCCAGTTCATACGCGATCACGTCTTCGGCCCGATAGCTGCGGTCACCGTTCAGATAGATCGCGGTCGCCGGAAAAAAGCCCTCCGGCGGCCGGACAGCTTGGAGTAGCGACATGTTCTGCTCGGCACGGGACGGCGTTCTGACCGCGCGCGACACCGCTCCCCAAAACCGATGCTGCGGATGCGGCGCCCACATCAAGCGCGCGGTTGGCTGACCTTCGAAACCGCTGTAATCGTTATGTTCGAACTTGGAGCCCAAAGTCAGCCACAAGGCCTGATCGACCAACTCGATTTCGTCCTGGACGAATGCGCTGAACAATTGGTCGTTGCGGCTCGCCGGACTCAAACGCAGCAAACGGCCGGTTTCGGTGTGGTCGTGGGTATATTGGTAACCAAAGCCCCAAATCAACTCATGGCTGTCGAACAAACCGAAACGGTGCTGGAAATCCAAATCCAAAGTATCGCGCCCTTCGCTGAACCAGGCCTCGTTACGCCGATAGTAGTCGTAATAGAGTTGCAACGAATAATCCGAACGGGTCGAAATGGTATGTTGCCAGCGGCTCAACAAATTACCACCGTAGGCGTCGACCTGTTCGCCGAATGCGCTTTGGTAAGGCGCGGCGAGTTGCGGAATCGATAAACTCTGGTTGATGGAACTATGGTAAGCATCGCCCTGCACGGTCAATTCGTCTTGCATGGACAGCCGCGAATCCAGTCTGAACCCGCCCTGCGCTTTATCCCAGGCGTCGCCGGCCGGGTCGCCATTGGCGCGGCTGTAGGCGTCGCGCTGGAAACCTTTGACGTATGCTCGGGCGGTGGTGTCTTCGTTCAAACGACCGCCGTAACGGAAGCCGCCGAACCCGCGCTCCTCAGTACCGCCGCCGGCCACCAGCAGGCCGCCCTGGGTTTTGCTGGAATGCTTGGTGATGATGTTGATGACGCCGTTTACCGCGTTTGCGCCCCAAAGCGTGGCTCCCGGTCCGCGGATAACTTCGATCCGCTCCACGTCTTCCAACATCACGTCCTGGTTTTCCCAGTACACGCCGGAAAACGATCGGGTATAGGTGTTGCGGCCGTCGATCAAAACCAGCAATTTGTTGGCAAAACGACCGTTGAAACCGCGGGCGCTGACCGCCCATTTATTGGAATCGATGCGGGAAACGTCCATCCCCGGTGCCATACGCAGAGCCTCCGGAATGCTGGTCACGCCCGAGCGTTTGATGTCTTCGTGGGTGATGACGAACACCGCGGCTGCCGAGTCGTTCAAGGCCTGCGCCTTTTTGGATACCGAAGTCACTTCGACGCTGAGCAAATCCTCGACATTCAATTCCAGCGCATCCTGGTTTTCCGCAGCGCAATGACCGGCTTGGTGTACTGCAAGCAGCAGTAGTCCGACTAGTGGTTTTTTCATAATGTAACTTACAACTGAATTGGCGTACCGTTGCAGTTAAGGCCGGCCATATCGGCTATTACTGCAACGAATGAAACGGGGCCGCCGATAGAATAGCCATTCGCGAAAAAATCCTGGGCCAAGGCTGGATTTTTCGGTTCCGCAGTCGCGGCGGCGGCGAAAACAGACGTGTCGGCGCATCCCTACAAATTAAGTTTAGTTCAATTTCGGACAAGACAACCCCGCCGGGCCGAACCGGTCCGGATTTAGCCGCGGGCGGCCGCGGTCATCGACCTCCGACTTGGTCGCGGTCCACGCGCGAATGTTGGAAAAATCGGAAACGCCGGTTGGCAACCAACAGCCATGCTCCGGCCAAAGCTGCCGGCACGACCTTCTGCGATCAAATGTTTAATTTGTCTTCCATTTTTTGCTTGTAGTTCAGGAAGTGCACGGTCTGCAACTCCGCGCTATGTTCGGCGCCCAATACCCGGCAAGGCGCGTCAATTTCGGTGATATGAAACGGATAGTCGTCATGACTATTGCGATAGCCCAGAATGTCACTGCGCACGGCCTTGTAACTGTCGGGGCCGTCGATCAGGAAGCGACGTTCGTTGGCATAAACCGCCACCGCACCACTGTCTTCACTGACGATCCTGACTCTCAAATCGAATACGCTGGCGCCCAACTTGACTTGCACCGTTTGGCAGGACACAACCCCGGCCGAATTTCGTTGAATCTCGTAAAACCGGATCGCGAGCCCGTCCGGCAACTGGGCTTGCGCCAGCAAGGTACCGAGGAATACCGAGTAATGAGCCAATATGTGTTCCGGATTGGCGTTGTGATGCTGGCGGACGAACAACGAGCCCTTTTCGTCGAGAATGTAGACGGCGACGTGCTTGCTGGTGGCATGGTAAAACAGCTGTACCGTATCGGCCAGATTGTAACGATACAGCAGCGGGATATAGGTCTGTTCCAAAACGTAGTCGTCGAACAACACCGCGGAGAACTGCGGCTGCGGTTTGGCCAATTCCTGCAACAACTGGGTATGGTTGTCCAAGCCGAAATAGCCCAAGCGGCCATTATTGAATTGAAACAGGCAGTAACCGGTTTCCGCCGGAATCAGGTAGCGTTGGGCGCCGATACCGGCCGCTACGAAACACTTTCGCAGGTTGTTGAACAACGACTCGATGCGCAACACGATACTGCGGCCGCGAACCGGGGTGTAACACAACACCCGCAGGGCATCGCTGCCAAACTGGGTTCCGCCGTTATGCACGACATCGAGCAAACAGTTAAACAAACCGTCCATCCCGGCGTACCGCTGCAAGGTGACCTCGCCCCAGCTCGACACCGACAGTTTCTCGATCGACTGCACGAAACACTGGCGGGACTCGCCATAGCTCAACGGGTCGGAGCGTTCGCTCATCACCAACTGCTGGCCGTTGGCGTCGATCGCCAGGCTTTCGCCAAGGTTGACCAGCAACAGCGACGCCGACAAACGGTTCGGTGCCGCATAGGCCACCAAACCGCTGTCGCCGCTCGGCAACCGACTCTGAAAAAATCCATGCAATTCGTTGAGCAATTGGTAGATATCGTTGCCGGCGAGTTTCAGACTCAGTGCAGATACCTGTAAATTCAGCGCTTTCTTATACAAACCGTTCAGCACCGCCCAGCACAAAATCTCCAGCAAACTATCGGCCTGTTTGATGGCGCCTTCCGCCGATCCTTGTTGCGCTGCGCTTCTATCGCTGTACAAACGCCAAAGCGGTGCGGCGTGTTCGGCGGCGATTTCCTTCGCGATCAACAAATCCGGGGTGGTATGCACCGCGCCGCGCGTGGTCAGAATCTCGATTTTGCCGGGGCGCTGGTCCAATCCGGCCCGCAGTTTGCGGCCGATCAAACCTAAATCCCGGTTTTCCCGTTGTGCTTGATCGATCGGCAAGCCGGTAAATTTGATGATCATCCGCAAGCACTGTTGCAACTGGTCGCGGATTACGCCGTGTTCGCTGTTGGCACGTTTGATATCCCAATAGCGTTGGCTGGCCAGATTCTCCAGCAAGGCTTCCGGCCAGTGCCATTGCTCGGCAACCTGGTGTAAAAAACTTTCCCGCAATTGCCTTAGCCGGCTATCCGGGATCGGCCCGGAACCGGCCATAATCTTCATGTAAAAACACTCACGGATCAGATCCAGACGCCGTTTGGAGCCGGCCTGACGCAAGTAGGCGTCGACCTTGCTGTACATCAACAAATACGGGTCCAGGCTTTCCACGCTGAAGTCGCCCCGGTAAACGGCTTGTTTCAAGGCTTGGCACAGCCAGTGCGGGTGCGGGAACTCGCTGGCATAGCTTTCCATCAACAACAGCTTCAACAGAGATTTGTGCGGCGAAGTCAGGGATTTATAGATATGCCAGAGCGTCGCGCTGACGAACTCGGCGGTCGGCATGTTGTTCAGATTGCCGAAATCCAAGACTTCGCTTTCTGCGACGAACCGGTTCTCGAGCAAATGCTGCACGTATTGGGCGTAATCGGCTTCCTGTTCCGGCGGCACCAGCCACCAAACCGGGGTGCGGCCGGCGACATAAATCGAGGTGCGGTAAAACTCTTCCAGCAACAGATAGTGCTGGGTCTCGCCGCTGCTTTCCTGCGAAATCGGCGTGTTTTCGCCGCGGACGAATTGTTCGGCGTCGACCAGAAAAAAATGCGCCTCGATTTTCAACGCCGCCGCCCATTTCTCGACTTCGCGGGCTTTTTGCTGAAGCTCGGCCAATTCGTCGGCCGCCAACCCCGAGGCATGGCAAAGCCAGATGTCGATATCGCTTTCTTTGGAAAAGGCCATACTGCCGACGCTGCCCATCAAAAACAAGGCGTGAATCGGATATTGCCGTAGCGCCTTGCGTTTGTAGACAAAGCCTTTGGAAAACTGTTTGGCAACGTCCAACGTTTGTTTGCCGGGCGTATAGTCGGGAATGCCGGCCGGGCTTTCCAGCGAGACGAAGCCGGGCAACAGCGGGTGGTTTTGGTGGAATAGCAGCGGCAGCAATTTTAGAAAATCCTGCTGCCGCGGCTGCAGCAAACTCTGCACATGCAGCAATCGTTGCTGGTTGAAATACTTGAAGCGCTGCGTCACCGCATGCAGATCTTTTTTACTGATCTCTTCGCCTGGTGCGCCCAATCGGATTGGAAGAAAACGGTTCGTCACTGCGGCGCACCAAAATCGAAACGGCCTTGAGTATAGAAGAAATCAACCCGGCCGATGGTAGTTCAGCTGCAGGTAACGGCCGTCTGCGCTATCGAAGGCTGTAAACCGGGTCAGTCCGGCCTGAGGAACCTCTATGCGGAAGGCTGCCGTCGGCGCCAGCTGCAGACAATGGCTCAACAGGCTGCGCACCACGCCGGCATGGCTGACGACCAGAATCTTCTTGCCGGCATGCGCGGTCAACAGCGCATCCCAGGCCGTTTGCACCCGGCGATTGAATTGCCGGTAGTTTTCGCCGTTGGGCGGGGGCGAACGCTCCGGATCGCGGTAAAACGCATCCAATGCGCCAGGCCAATCGCGTTCGATTTGGTCGGCGCTCAGACCTTCCCAGGCGCCGAAATCGTACTCGGCCCAAGCCGGATCGACACACAATTCGGCTTGCTGCTGTCCGCACCACGCAGCGGCGAACGAACAACAGCGGCGCAATGGCGAACTCGCCACCACGTCCCAGTGCAGTTCGCCGCACTGCCGGTACATTTGCCGCCAACCGCGCTCGGTCAACGGATCGTCGGTGATTCCGCGGTAACGGGCGCCGCCGCGGGCCTCGCCGTGCCGCAAAACATCTACCGTGGTTACTATGGTCATGGCTGCGGCTTCCGCTGATAAAAATTAAGGTTAAGTATTGAGGGTATCCATCAAATCGATCATAAATTCCATTTCCTCGTCGTCGATCGCTTGCCAACCATTGAAGCCCAATGCAGTCAGGACGCCCCTGCCCTTCTCGTCCGCCGCCATCGCCAACAAAGCCCGGCAGAATTCGCCGCGCCTTGCCTGCAAGCGCGGGCCGATCAACAAGGCATGGTGGATCACGCTAATCTGGCTGCGCACCAATATCCGTAATTGCTTGCGAATCACGCCCGACAAATTATCGTAGGCTTCGGCCAGAATAATACCCGCATCGGCCTCGCCTTTCAGCAAATGCTTTGCCACCAGAACCGGCGTATCGGCCAAAACCGGGACAATGTTGCCGGCATCCAGGTCGGCCGGCTCCAACATGATCATGCCCATTAGCCGCACGTCGGGATCGTCGGTAAACGCCACCCGGCTATTGACTTGCAGATCGGCGACATCCTGCACCGGATTGTCGGCATTGACGGCGATAATGGCCTCGTCAGCCTGGCCCAGAGCCTTGACCAGCGGCACGAAGCCCTTAGTCCTGACCAGCATGGCCGCGTCGAACGGGTTGGCGTAAATCAAATCGATTTTATCCGCTTCGATCGCTTGATGCAGTTGCTGGTAATGGTTGTACATTTCCAGATGGATCGCGGTATCGGTTTGTTTTTGCAACCAGGTGTTGAATATATACCAACCGGACAGCCGGTCGGGCGCGAAATCGGGACTGACGGTAAACAGAAATGACATGGCAGGCTCCGTTAACGTAGTGTCGGATAGAGTTTGACGCATTCGTCGACCTTGGTCCGCGACGGCTTGCGCCGGACCGAGGTATAGCCCACGACTTGACCGCCGCGCACGTTGGGGATGACGGTGGCTTTGACCCAGTAATAACCGCCGTCCTTGCGCAGATTTTTGACGTAACCCTGCCATTTCTCGCCGCGCTGAACCGTCTCCCACAAATCCTTGAACGCCGCCGCCGGCATGTCGGGATGACGCAGAATATTGTGCGGCGCACCGATCAGTTCGGCTTCGCTATAGCCCGACATTTCGACGAACGCCGGATTTACCTGACGAATCACGCCCTCCGGCGTCGTGGTCGACACGATCAATTTGCCGTCCGGATACGGCGTTTCCAGTTCGGTATACAACACTTTGCGGCGAGTACCGTCGTAGAACGTCAACTCGGCCTCCCGGTAATCTCCAACGATGTCTTCGGGTTTCATATCGCTAATCATGATCGGCTCCGTAGCATGGTTTCGGGATCACAGCATTTCGGAAATACTTTCCGCCGCGCGCTTGACGTCGAGAAAGATCAGGCCCAATTTGGCATTGGGCTTGGCTAACACCGTCAATACCGCTTCGCTGCCGGCGTAAGTCATCAGCACATAGCCGCGTGCGCCTTTGATCAACACCTGCTCCAGATTGCCCCGGTTCAGTTCCTGGGCAGTACGGTCGCCCAAAGACAGCATCGCCGCACTCATGGCGCCGACCCGGTCTTCATCCATGCCGGCCGGCAATACCGAGGCCATCATCAATCCGTCCGTGGATATCACGCCCGATGCTTCAATATCGGCCGAAGTGCCGTTCAACTCCGTCAGTACCGAGGTCAGCATATCTGCTTTCATAATGGGTCTCTCCTAATAAATGATGTTGATAACGCAAGCGGACGAAACTAATCGCCTTTTTTGACGTAGCGGGTCGTCAGGCTCCAGGCCAAACTGACGAATTCGGCCCGATTGAAATGCGGCGTGCCGGCAATCGCCAGCACGAAGCGACGGCCACCGACGAACACAGGCCAGAAACCGATCTGGCTGGCGCCGAACGCATCGACGATCGCCCAGGCGTGGCTGGCGATGCCCATGTTGTTGCTTAACAAACCGGAACGGCGTTTATGCACGGTCGCCAATTCGGCGCTCAAGGCCGACAATTCTTCGGCGACCTCGTGCGGAAAACCGCTACAAGCCAGATAAAAACCCTGGTCGTCAGCCAACAATACTTTGCCGGAATCGGAGATCGCCGCCAGCAGGCCCGGTAGCAGTTCCTCCAACGCGCCAGCCGGCGCCTGCAACGGCGTATCCACGCCTTGTACCCAGCCCAACTTCTGACAATGCGACAACATTTCCAAGGCTTTGTCTTCGTCTTCGATTTCCATCAGGCTTTGCAGTTTCGGTAAGGCCAGTGCCGGCGTCTGCGCCTGCTGCAACAGGCGCAGCAAAAAACGCCGGGGTTTGTCGGAATCCGGATAAGCTACCGCGTAATAAGCCCCGGCCGGCGTCGGATATAAAAACAGGTCTTCGACGAGTTTGAAGCGCTCCATGCCCTACTCCGCCATACCGGGATCGAGCGAATACAACAAGGCCTGCACCAATAACGAAACGTCGTTCTTTTCGCGGGCGTCCACCGCAAACACCGGCGGTTTGATGCCGAATTCCTGCAAGCGCGAGTGGTAATCGTCTATGGTCGGCCGGTTGCTGAGATCCATTTGGGTGACGCCGATGGCCAGACTGGTATCGCTGATAAATTTACTGAACGCATCCAGAAAGAACTTCATATCCTGAAACGGATCTGCGCGGGTGTTATCTAACAGCAAAATCAAGCCGATGCCGCCATTGACCAGAATGTCCCACATGAAATCGAAGCGTTCCTGCCCAGGGGTACCGTACAAATGGATCTTCTCGCCGCCGGCCAGATTCATCACGCCATAATCCATCGCCACCGTGGTCGAAGCTTTGCGGTTTTTGGTCATGTCGCTGGCCGCCGCATCGGTTTTCACCGGCGGCGTGTCGCTGATGGCGTTGATCGCGGTGGTTTTTCCGGCCCCAACCGGACCGGTGAAAATAATTTTGTATTGGCTCATCGAGATTCCTGCTGAGAGCGGCTAGGCACCGCGCAATTTACTGAGAATTTTGCGTAACAGGCCTTGGTTCTGCGCCCGATCCGGTACCGGCGGGGCGATCACTGCATCCGCTTCGCGCTCGCTTTGCCGCAACATTCCCAAGGCATGGCATGCGCTGATAAACGCAAACACATATTGCGGCTTGACGTTCAACACTCGACAAACCGCAATTGGCGTGGTCGGTGTTTTGACCAGCAATGCAGCAATCCGCAGCGCATCGGGCGTGATGACCAAGCGGGTGAAATTGGGCCAGCGCAACAGAAATACCGGCCGCTGAATATCCAGTCCGATCGGAAACCGCCCTTTCGAAGTCCATAGCGCCAGCTTCCAGATAAACCCTGCCACGTCCTGATATTTCTCCGGGTCCCGTTCCTTATCGACGGCAACCGGTTCCAAAGCCGATAAACTCATATTGCCGGCGGTGCCGGATTTGAAGGCGACGCCGGCAAATGCCCGTAATTGTTTGTCGTCCGCATCCAGCCACACTTCATTCTGCTCGGGAAAAATATACAGCGGCTTCCAGATCGAACTCAGCCGCAACGGCCGCACCTGCAATCCGGCGGTTTTCACGGCCGACTGCACATAACCCAGGAAAAACTGGCGCGGATCGTAACAAGCGGTCGGTAATTGCACCTCGTCGTCGAAATCGATATCGCCGAGCGTACCCAAAAACGCGGTAAAACCGCCTTCGTTGAGTTGCATCGCCGATTGGTGCTTAGCGGTCTTTTGCCGTTCCGCGTTAGCGGCGGGTTGGCTCGGTTTCACCGGCTTGACGTAGACGTCCAGCGTAGTTTTGGGCGGTGCTACAGGCCGTTGCTCTACCGCGGCAGTGACCGCCGGGGCTGGCGCCGGTTTGACTTCCGGCGCTTTTAGCAAGGCACCGATTTTGTCCAACACCCCGAGAATTTGCTCGACATTGACCGGCTTTTTGACGAAAAAAGTGTTGTCGATCTGTAAGGTCTGCAAGGACAGCAGGATGATCGGGCGGCCGGGCCGTGCCGCCTTGCACTGCTCCAGGATTTCCCGCGCCTTGACATGGTCGGCATCGATCATGTCGATCTGTGCCTCTTCAGCCGGGACGACGACTGCCGCACCGCGGCACGGGCCTTTCAGATACATTTCCATGGTCTTGCAAGTGCGGCCGTCCATCCCGTGCAAGGCAATCCGGTAGGAATGGGCCGTCTTAGTCATGACGCTTGCCGTTGGAAAATATCTGCCAGCGCCTGCCAATCGTCCGCTAACGGAATAGCCAATTCGGCGAAGCTTCTTCTGGCATGTTCAAACCGCTCGCGGCTGCCGGTAGAACGGTAAAGTTCCAATAACGCCCGTTGCAATTCGGTCCGTTCCGGATCGATTCCCACCGCACTTTCCAGTACGTCCATCGCCTGATCGAGTTGGCTGTATTCGATGAAGTCGTTAGCCAGTGTCAGAGGGTCATGACTGGGAGCGATCGGCGCTTCGATTTGCACGAGCAATTTGCTCCGGCCCTGCAGCCCGCCGGTGAATAAGGAATAGCGATTGCCGATTTGCTGGGGATCGTGCCGCGCCAATTCAAACAGGATATGGCAATGACGCTTGTCCAGACCCGACCGGCAAGCGTTGAGCAGTCGCCGGGCCAGCGCTTCGCCTTTGCCTTCCAGCACCAGCAACAAATCCAGCAGCGCCCCGTACAGCGCCGCCGGCAGCCGGTTTCGGAAACAGAAATGAATCCGCCGCAGGTGCGCCAGCAGATCGAGCGGATTCCGCCGAACCTTGACCGACAACACTCTGAGCGCGGACTCCGCGGACGATTCGCAACCGAAGCTCCCCAGTTCCCCGTCCAGCCAAAAATCGCTGTCAGGCTTCGGATCGGCTTGCTTGTCGACGATTAAAGTCGAATGAAAAACGGCCATCGCTACCTTCCTTCAAAAACGATGCCGGAAGGTTAGCAGTTAGGCCGGTTATTTCCAGATTGTTTATCCGGTTATTTGGTGTCTTGCTTCACAGATTGCCTTACGCACCGTCTCCGGAGCCGTACCACCGATCAGGGAACGCGCGGCAACCGAACCTTCCAGGGAAAGAATATCGAACACATCAGCGCCGATCGCGGCGGAAAACTCCTGCAACTCGGCCAAGGTCAGTTCCGATAAATCCCGGCCGCTGTTCAAACCCAGGCGCACGGCTTGGCCGACCACTTCGTGCGCATCGCGAAAGGCCATGCCTTTACGCACCAGATAATCCGCCAGATCGGTAGCCGTCGCAAAACCGCGCTTGGCGGACTGGTACATGTTTTCCCGTTTGGCTTCGACGCGCGGCATCATGTCGGCGAAGGCGCGCAGGCAATTGACCAAGGTATCGGCCGTGTCGAACAACGGTTCCTTGTCTTCCTGGTTATCTTTGTTGTAAGCCAAAGGCTGGCTTTTCATCAGCATCAACAACGAAATCAAATGCCCGGCCACCCGGCCGGATTTACCGCGCACCAATTCCGGCACGTCCGGATTTTTCTTTTGCGGCATGATAGACGAGCCGGTGCAGAAGGCATCCGGAATGTCGATGAAATCGAATTGGGCGCTGGCCCATAACACCAGTTCCTCGGAAAATCGCGACAAATGCATCATCAACACGCTGCCGGCGGCGGCGAATTCGATCGCAAAATCGCGGTCGCTGACCGAATCCAGCGAGTTATTCGACGGCCGGCTGAAGCCCAACAACTCGGCGGTCATGAAACGATCCAGCGGGTAGCTGGTACCGGCCAATGCCGCAGCACCTAGCGGCATCACGTTCAGGCGCTTGGCGCAATCCAGAAAACGCTCGCGGTCGCGGCTGAGCATCTCGAACCAGGCCATCAAGTGGTGGCCGAAAGTGACCGGTTGCGCCACCTGCAAATGGGTGAAGCCGGGCATGATGGTATCGGCTTCCTGCTCGGCCTTGTCCAACAATGCCAACTGCAAGCGCTGCAACTGGCCGAGGATATTGCCGATTTCGTCGCGCAGATACAAACGAATGTCGGTCGCCACCTGGTCGTTGCGGGAACGGCCGGTATGCAGCTTCTTGCCGGCGATGCCGATCAGGTCGGTCAGGCGCGCTTCGATATTCATGTGCACATCTTCCTGCTTCACCGACCAGACGAATTCACCGCGTTCGATCTCGCCGCCGATTTGGGCCAAACCGTTGCGGATGTCCGCCAATTCCTGCTCGGTCAGAATACCGATCTTGCACAGCATCGCCGCATGCGCCAGCGAGCCTTGGATATCTTGTTGCGCCATGCGTTGGTCGAAATTGACCGATGCGGTGAATTCCTCGACGAAGGCGTCGGTGGCTTCGGCAAAACGGGCGCTGGAGAGTTTTTCGGAATTAACGGTGGTCATGATACTCGGCAGATTGATCGAACAAAAAAGGCCGATTATACCCGCCGCGGCCGGCGTTCAGCGCGGGAATTGCACGCTGACGCGCAGACCGCCGAGCCGCGGCGAGCGCTCGATACTCAATTTGCCGCGATAGAACTCGGCAATATCGCGCACGATCGCCAGCCCCAGACCGTGGCCTTGTACCGCTTCGTCCAGGCGCAAGCCGCGCCGGCTGAGCTGCTGCATCTCCGCTGCCGAGCATCCCGGCCCGTCGTCCTCGACCGTGATGCGCATGGTCTGCGTGCACTCGATTTCCACAACGACGCATCGTTCAGCCCACTTGCAAGCGTTGTCCAGCAAATTGCCGATCAATTCCAACATGTCTTCCCTATCGAAATTGAGCGGCCGATCCGGCACACTGATTTGAAAGTCCAGCACCTTTTCCGAGTAAATGTTGCGCAACAGCTGGGTCAAGGCGTCCAGTTCTTCCTGCGGATTAAACACGCTGGCCGATTGCAAGTTGCCGGACAAACGGGCCCGTTTCAATTCGCGCTCGATGCGTTCGTGCATTTTTTGGGCTTGTTGCTGTAACTGTTGCTGCAGCTCCGGATCAGCCGCCAAAACCGGGCTCTCCGCCAATCTGAACAGCATCGCCAACGGCGTTTTCAGCGAGTGCGCCAGATTGCCGATTGCGGTCCGCGACTGGTACAGGCGCCGCTCGACCAACAGCAACAGACGGTTGACTTCCCCGACCAGGGGTTTGATTTCCAGCGGCACCCGGGTTTGGATTTGTGGTTTGCGGCCGCCGGCAATCTCCGCCAGCTCGGCGCGCACGGCCTGCAACGGATGCAAAGCACGCCGGACATCGCCGGTTTGCAAACCGATGGCCAGCAGCAATACCAACACCGTCAACAGCAAGTACGCCAGCCGGATATGGTCGATATCGCGGCCGATATCGGTCAAGTCCTCGGCTATTGCAATCGAAACCGGATGGCCGAAGCGTTGCAAGCCCCGATTCAAAACCAATAGCGGCTGCTTTTGTGGCCCGTCGGTGTGGTGAAACAACTGCACCGTGCCGGCAGGCAGAGCGGGAAACGGCAAGGTTTCGCTTTGCAAAGACTGGGAATAGTAAGTTCTTGGGCCGATGTGCAATACAAAATAGTGGCCGGAAAACGCCTGGCCGTAGACAGTGCCGATGTGGGAACTGTCGAACTCCAGCAGGCCGTCGCCATTGGGCTGCAAGGTATCGATCAGAGAGTCGGCATCGTGCTGCAAACGGGTCGTCATCTGCTTTTCGGCAACGGCCCGGATCACCCAGTCCGCCGCCAGCCAATGGCCGACAAACACCGCGCTCAAAATCAACATCAAGCCGCGATTCAAACGACGTTGCAACGACATCAGGCTTTCTCGCCGAACACGTAACCCTGGCCGCGGCGGGTGGCGATCAGATCGTTGCCCAACTTGCGCCGCAAGCGATTGACGTAAACCTCGATCACGTTGCTGGCCGGATCGCTATCGCATTGGTAGATATGTTCCAGCAGATGGGTTCTGGTCAAGACTTTGCCAGGATGCAACATGAAATAACGCAGCAAGCGAAATTCGATCGCCGTCAGTTGTTCCGGGCGGCCGCCGTTAACGCTGACCGTTTGCGCATCCTCGTCCAGCGTCAAACCGCAACCGGCCAGTTGCGGCTGCATCCGGCCGTGAAAGCGCTTCAACAAGGCCTGCACCCGGGCCAACAGTTCTTCGATATGAAACGGCTTACCCAGGTAGTCGTCGGCGCCGGCTTTGAAGCCGTCGACTTTCTCGTGCCAGGCGTCGCGGGCGGTCAACACGATCACCGGCACATGGTTTTCCGCCTGCCGCCAATGCCGCAACACCTCCAGGCCGGGCATTTTCGGCAAGCCCAGATCCAGAATCACGATGTCGTAGGATTCGGTCGAGCCCAGGAACTCGGCGGCCTCGCCGTCCATCGCGCAATCCACGGCAAAACCGGCAGTTTCCAGCTCGAGTTTTAGCGATCTCGACAAACCCGGATCGTCTTCCACCAACAATAAACGCATAGGCGGCGCTCATCTCCCGCATGTAAATCGCTCAGAGTTTAATGGTTTATCTGCCGGTGCGGCGATTTTTAAGATTGGTTTCATTTCGCCTGACTAAAATGCCGGCCATACCTCAACCATTCTGGAGCTTGAACCATGCAAAACCAAAATTCGGTAGCTGTCTGGGATATTTTCGTCCGCGTGTTCCATTGGTCGCTGGTCACCGCATTTGCAGTCGCGTACGTCACCAGTGAAGAAGAAAATCCCTGGCACATCTACGCTGGCTACACGGTACTGGGCTTGATCAGCGCAAGATTGGTCTGGGGCTTCGTCGGCGGCCGCTATGCCCGATTCAGCCAATTTGTGCGCTCTCCGGCTGCCGTGTGGCGTTATGTTTCCCAACTGCGCCAAGGCACTGCGCCGCGTTACCTGGGCCACAATCCGCTCGGCGGCTGGATGGTTTTGGCATTGCTGGCTACGCTGTTCGTGGTGACGATCAGCGGCTTGAAAGTCTACGCCATCGAAGAAGGCCGCGGCCCACTGGCGCAGGACAGCCGCATGCTCAGCGTAATCGGCGCCGCCCACGCCGAAGAGGAAGCGGAAGGCAAAGGCAAGTCGGCTGAAGCTGGAGATGAGGCCGAGGAATTCTGGGAGGAAATTCACGAGGTCGCCAGCAATCTGATGTTGGTCTTGATTGCGATCCATGTGCTGGGCGTGGTCGTTTCCAGCAAAGTCCATAAGGAAGGTTTGGTGAAGGCCATGATCAGCGGACGCAAACCGAAATCACCAAACTGTGAGGATTAACACAGTTTTCATGTTGAATTCATCTTGGTTTGCTATAAGGCATGCCGTCGTCGTGTAGACGATCTGCTTAGTCAAGTCCCAGCCAACCAGGAGCAATAATGGCGACCACACTCAAAACCCAGGCGTATGCCGCAACATTCTCTTTAGTCCTGTTACCCAATATTGCTTCGGCGAGTTTTCTCGGTTTTCTGGGCAATTTCGACGTCGTTAACGATACCGGCAACACCGCCCACGGCTTCGAAATCGAACTCGAAGGCCTGCACAGTAGCGACATTACCGACACCTTCGGCGGCGCCGGCCGCGGCTTCCCCAGCGGCACCGGCTTCGACCCCGGCAATGCGGTGGTGCGTTACGGCGCGCCAATGATCAGCGAATACACTAACGGTGCCGTATTTGGAACCCGGGTCACCTACGCCAGCGCGTGGGATGCCGCCAGCCAATCCTGGTTTTTCGGCACGCCGAGCGGCAACTTCGTCACCCCCGGAGACAACTGCTGGACCGGCGGCGGCGTCGGCTACAGCGCCGCCACCCCATGCGACCATTTCGGCGTCGGCACCAGTAAAAACGCCAGCAAAACCACCTATAGCTGGCTGTTCGACGACGGCAGCAATACCGGCAAACTCACCAACAGCAACGGCAACGTGGTGCTGCCGGCACCGAATTGGAACGTGATTCCGGCCGATCCGGCTCCAGCCGGTCAGCCGCAACCGCAACCGGTGGTGGTGGCCGATATTCGCGCCCCGCAAGCGGAGCTTGAGGGCCAATTCGGCGAAGCGATCTGGGTGAAAGTATTCCGTACCGAGCTGGAGAGGGAAGTCGGACTGGAAGAGTTAATCGGCGGCAATCCGGTTATTGAAAAAGCCGAAACCGAAATCGAATGGCAGTTATTGCAAACCGATCCGGGCAACCCGGACGCCGGCAAATTGGAAGCCGGCTATAAAAACGTACTGGGCCAGAACGCGGAATCGGTGATCTTCCGTTACGAATTTTACAAGTATGCCGGCGAGTACGACCCGGAAAACCATGAAGCCAAAGCCAGCAGCGACTCGAACCCGTTGGATACCGAAATCGGTACTTACCTCGGTGCTCAGAACGGCGCGGTCAATCTGAATGCTGTCGCGCCGGTGCCGGTACCGGCTGCATTTTGGTTTATGGGCTCCGGGGTATTGGGACTGTTGGCAGCCCAGCGCCGCAAACGGGCTGAGGCAGTTTGATCCGGCGCTAACCCGTTTGATACCGTTCGCATTGAGCCGGCCCTAAAACGGCACAGCGCGAACGGTTTTCGCCGGCTGCGTCAATCCTCGGATTGCTGACGCCGCAACAACGCTTCGAAGTCTCGCTCCGATAGCGGTTTCGCAAAATAATAACCTTGGGCTTCGTCACAGCCGTGGGCGATCAGGAAAGCCAAATGCTCCGAGGTTTCCACGCCTTCGGCGATCACCTTGAAGCCCAGATTGTGTGCCAACGCGATCGTGGCCGAGGCGATCGCTCCATTATTGCGTTCGCCAACGTCGGCGGAAATATCTTGAACGAAGGCCGCGTCGATCTTCAAACGATCCAACGGCAAATTTTTCAGCTGGCCCAACGACGAATAGCCTTGGCCGAAGTCGTCCAAGGCCACCGTGATGCCTATTTCGCGAAACGACTGCAACATTTCGCCGGCCTGCACCGGTGAGGTCATTACGGCGGTCTCGGTAATTTCCAATTCCAACTCCAGCGACTGAGGGCTAATGTCGGCCAGCACCAGTGCCCGCTTTACCGCTTCGTACAGGCCTTTGTTTTGAAACTGTTTGGCCGAGACGTTGATGCCGATCCGCTTTAGCGGTAATCCTTGCGCTATCCATTCGCCCGCCCGCCGACAGGCGTTTTCCAGCACCCACTCGCCGATTTTGTAAATTTGGTTGGTCTCCTCCGCCAGCGGAATGAACACCGAGGGCGAAATCAATCCCTTGACGGGATGGCGCCAGCGCAACAACACCTCGGCACCCAACAAACGTTCGTCCGGCAGCGAGAGTTGCGGCTGGAAATACAATTCGAACTGGCGTTTTTCGATCGCTTCATGCAACTGGTTTTCCAGTTCCATTTTCTCGTGGGCATTGCGATTCATTTCCGGCGAGAAAAACTGAAAATTGCCGCCGCCTTCGGACTTGGCGTGGTACATCGCAGTATCGGCGCTTTTCATCAGGTCTTCCATATGCTCGGCATTATCCGGATAGACCGCGATACCGATACTGGAAGCGGTACGCAACGTGAATTTTTCTATCGTGAACGGCTGCCCCAAGCTATGGCAGATCTTATTCGCCACCGAAGAAGCGACATCCTCTATCGCGGCAGCTCTGATTACCACCACAAACTCGTCACCGCCCAGGCGGGCAACCATGTCGTATTCCCGCAACGAGGTTTTCAGCCGCTTCGCCACCTGAATCAGCAACTGGTCGCCGATGGAATGACCCAAGGTATCGTTGATGTTCTTGAACCGATCCAAATCCAACAACATGACGGCCAATTGCTCCCCCCCACGCTTGGCAATCATTAGCGATTGTTCGAGATAGAGTTGCAAGTGCAAGCGATTCGGCAATTCGGTTAACGGATCATGGTGAGCCAAATGCTCGATCCGGGCATGGGCTTCTTTCAGATGGCTGATGTCGACGAAGTTGGCCAAATGAAACTCGATGACGCCGGTTCGGTCCCGCACGACCGACACCGTCATCATTTTGGGGAATACGCTACCGTCCTTACGCCGGTCCCAAAGTTCCCCCTGCCAGAATCCTGTGTCCCGAATACCGGCCCACATCTTCTCGTACAACTCCCGCTCGGCCTGACCGGAAGACAACATTTTCGGGTCCATGCCCAATACGTCGGCCTTATCGTATCCGGTCAGAGCCGAAAACGCGGCGTTGACGTCGATGATGCGGTTATGGCGATCGGTAATCATGATCGCCTCCCCACTGTACTCGAACACATGCGCCGCCAAACGCAACTGCACCCGGTCCGCGTGGCGCTGAATCTGGTTGTGGACCCTTACCGACAAGACATTGGGCGAGATCGGTTTGACCAAGTAATCGTCCGCGCCGAGGTGCAGGCCGGCCAACTCGTTTTGTTCCGAACTGTCGGCACTTAACAGAATCACCGGAATGTCGCCGGTTGCCGGCGACGCCCGCATCCTGCGCAATACCTCGATGCCGCCGATACCCGGCATTTTGACGTCGAGGACGACCAGTTTCGGCAGATCGTCCTGTTGCTCCAGCAAGGCTAACGCGTCCGCGCCGCTGGTCGCGGTTTTCAGGCGGAAGTCCGTCTTTAAGGCCGACACCAGCACGTGCAAGTTGGCCGGCAAATCGTCCACCAGCAGTACCAGGGGTTTTAGGCTGGGGGCACTACCGCTCACGCTTGCCCCCCAGTGCTCCATTTCCAATTCGCGAATACCTCGCGCGCTTGCCGGTGATCGAAATTGTCCAGGTGGTATTTCAACTGCCGCAATAAAGCGGAACCGTCCGAGTTGTCGGCTGCCAGTTGGTCAAGGGCCTCAAGCAATGCATCGGGAATGATTTCCTGGCGCAGCAGATACGGCTCCAATTCCAGCAAGGTCTCGGCCGAGGCAACGTAGTCGTTTTCTTCGACTTTGACGCTTGCGGCTTGCGGATGCTTACCCAGAAAAACTTGCATCTCCTTGACGGTTTCGGTGAACACCGCGTTGAATGCATCCAGCGACAAGGTCCCGCTGTCCAGCTTGATTTCCTCCATCAACCGGCTACAGGCGTCCGCCAACGCCGATGCCCCCAGATTGGCGGCAACCCCTTTCACGGCATGAATCATATTGGCCGCTTCCTTTGGATTGCGCTTGGCCAGCAATGCGGATAACTGCGCCGTAATATCGTGAAAACGCTCGATGAAGCTGCTGATCAGCCGTTGCAGCAAAGCGATGTCGCCGTCCAGCAGACGCAAACTTTGGGTCACATCCAAGATGGGCCGATGGGTTATGATCGCGGCCTGTTCGACTTGCGCCGCCAACGGGCCGCGCCGACTGAAAAGCTCCAATACCCGGGCCAGATCGGTCGGCTCTACCGGTTTCGGAATAAAATCGTCCATGCCGGCCTCCAGGCAAGCTCTGCGATCTTCGTCCAAAATGGCGGCGGTCATCGCCACGATCGGCAGATTCCGGCCTTGCGGCATTTCCCGAATCAAACGAGTGGCTTCCTGCCCTCCCATCACCGGCATGTGCAAATCCATCAACACCAAGTCGAATGTGCGGCGCTTGACAAACTCGACCGCTTCCAAACCATGCCAGGCCACTGTAACGTCTACCCCGCGTTTTTTTAAAAAATTGACGGCGACTTCCTGATTGATATCGTGATCTTCCACCAGCAACACCCTAAGCCCTTCGAAGCGGCGCCTGGTCAATTCCGGCGCAACCACGTCAGGATTGGTTTTACGGCTCAACAGCGCATCGAACAACTTGGAAGGCAGAATCGGTTTCGACAGCACGTTGTCGACGAAATGTGCATCGGGATGCCGCAGCAGCGCCTGCTTATCGTAAGCGGTGACCATCAACACCTTGAGCGGATCGTTAGCTTCTCCCCCGCTCAGCCGTTTTTTCAACTCCGCCGCCACTTGCAATCCGCTCATTCCCGGCATACGCCAATCCAGCAGCACCGCGTAAAAAGGCCACCGCTCACGCAAGGCCTGTTCTATCGCCACCAACGCTTCTTCGCCGGAACCGGCCATGACCGCATGCATCCCCCATAAACCGATCAGACGCGACAGAATATTGCGCGACGACTCGATGTCGTCCACGATCAAAACCCGCTTTCCCAGCAAGCTTTGCAAATCCCCGGCCGAGGTGTGCGACAGAACGGCCTCGCCCGGCATTAATCCCACCTCGATCGAAAAATTGACACAGGTACCCTGGCCGCAGGTACTGGTCATCTCGATACGCCCGCCCATCAGCTCCACCAGCTTCCGGGATATGGCCAATCCCAAGCCGCTGCCGCCGAACCGCCGCGTGGTCGAATTGTCGGCCTGCACAAAGGGATTGAACAGGGATTCGATTTTATCCGCCGACACGCCGATCCCGGTATCGCGGACGCTAAAAACCAGGGTCACTGTTTTTTCGGTCCGGCCATCCGCTTGTACCGACAGGTAAATTTCGCCATTTTCGGTAAATTTAATCGCGTTACTGATCAGATTGTTAAGAATTTGGGTCAGTCGATGTGGATCGCCCATCACGTAAAACGGCGTATCGGGATGAATGTCCACAAACATCTCCAAGCCTTTTTCTTCGATCTGGGCGCCGAACAAGTCGGTGACTTCCTGCAACACCGTCTCAAGTCTGATCGGCAGCTGTTCCAGCGCCACGGCACCGGACTCGAATCGGGAAAAATCCAGAATGTCATTAATGATCCGGATCAGCACCTGGCCGGACTTTCTGACTTTATCCAATTGTTCGCGTTGCTCCGCCGTCAGTTCGGTTTCCAATACCTGGCGAGTCAGACCCAAAATCGCGTTCATCGGCGTCCGGATTTCGTGGCTCATATTGGCCAAAAATTGCGATTTGGCCACCGTCGCGGCGTTGGCGGCTTCTTCTGCGCGTTTGCGTTCGGTGATATCGGTACGAATCGCCAGATACCGCCGCGGTTTCCCATTCTGGCCGATGTCCGGCACGATAGTGGTCGATACCCAGTACAGCTCGCCGCTCTTGGTCCGATTGCAGATATCGCCCTGCCAGACCTTGCCTTTGCCGATAACCTTAAACATATCCCGAAAAAACTGCTGCGAATGCAGCCCCGAGTTCAACAGCCTGTGGTTCTGGCCGATCAACTCCTCCCGCGAGTATTGGCTGACTTTGCAAAACAGATCGTTAACGTAAGTAATGGTGCCGTCCACTTCAGTAACGGCCACGATTGCGTGCTGGTCGAATGCGTATTTATGAAAACTCAGCTCGGCGACGTTATCCAGCAGTTGGCTATCGCGCTTGACCGCGGCCGTAATATCGTTGATTTGAATCAAACAAAGACTCGAATCTTCAGTATTGAGCGGCGTAACCTTCAATTGCTGATCGATGGCTGCGCCGCTGGCAGCAGTCAACGGCAGCGGATTGCGGTTTAAGGTATGGGAAATAATCGACGACATGCCGTGGCTCAAAGCAACGTCTATCGCTCTTTGCAAACTGCCGCCGGCCACATTGGGGAATAGTTCGGCTAAAGATTTGCCGAACGCCCGCTCGGCATCGATACCGCTGCACTTCGCCATCCACGGGTTCCAGGCAACGACGGCACAAGCCCGGTTCACAACGATCAATCCAAACTGGCAGTTTTCGAAAATAGCCTGAAACAGGCTTGACCTGACGAAATCCAAATCCGGCTTACTATTTCCTACCATCACATACCCAGATAAGACTTGACGCTTTGCTTGAATATCGACATCGATTCGACGTCCATCAGGAAGGTGACGTAACCCTCGACGCGGTTCTTATCGAGCGAGAACTCCATGTTCAGCAACAACACACAAGCCTCGACTTTTTCACGCAGCTCGTTGTCGGCAAGGATGTCCGCCAAAGAACCTTTCACGAATTCGGGGATGCCGCCGGAAATCCGCTGATTGAACAGATCGGCGATGCTGCACAGACAACCGTTTAATATGACATTGCCGATTTCCGCCATGGCCTCCTGTTCCATTTCGGTCAAGTCTTCCAGCGACAAGTCCTGCTGCAGTACGGCTCTGACCAACTGCAGGCTTTTTTCCTCCGGAAACAGCAGCAATACGTCGCCGCCCATCACGCCGTCGAATTGCTGGCAAACGCCGCTGACATCGCGATCGGTCTTGGCTTGAATCACCTTCAAAGCCTCCGGACGCGAGACAAAGGTCACACCGGGCACACTCAGCTTCACCTCTTCGTTGACCATTTCGCTGAGTACGCTGGCAGCGTAACCCATGCCGATATTAAGCACTTCGGCGACGGCATCTAAAAAATCTTCGTCATTCTCAATCAAGTTATCCGACATAGGCTTTGATTTTGGCTTCTGTGATCGGTTTGGGGATAAAGTCGATGTGCAATTGCACCGCCAGATTCTTTACCGCCTCTTGCACGTTGGCGGTCAGGAATGCAATCTTGGCCTCGGCTTGCATCGGACGGATGATTTCGGCCGCTTGGCCGCCTTCCATGACGGGCATGTTGTAATCCAGCAAAATGATGTCGTACTTGGCTTCGCCGGCTCTGTCGATCGCCTGCTGCCCGTTCTCGGCTTCGACGATATGCCAATCGGGATGCGCCTCCAGAATGATTTTTTTCACCATCATTCTGGACATCTTGCTGTCGTCGACAATTAAACAATGTTTTTCCGTCATGTTTTACTCCTTCTGTAATAAGTTGAAAGGATGCGGCACCGGCTGTTACCAACCAAGGCCTCCGGCCGCGCTGCGCCGGCCTGCTGGCCGCGGCGCGTTACCGGTAAACTGTAGCCCATACTCGCGGAACTTGAAGCCAAGGTCAGTCCGGGCCGCAACAGTTGCGAAAATCGAGGCAATTTTGAAACGAGAACGCAAGAGGGATTGCGCCTAGGCAGGTAGCGGTGGCACGGCGCCGGTCGGCCGGGCCGGGTTTTGCAAAACGACTGATTGAAAAGAGCAAAGTGGCCCGGCCGATCGGGTGCCGGGTCGGGCGGTTGACTTGGGGACCTGGGCGAGTGCGGTTTGCTACCGCCGGCCGACCATCAACTCGATTTCCTCGACGATTTCCTCCTGCCGCAGGCGGTTGCGCTGGCGTTGCAAGTCCTCGCCGCCGCGTTCCAGATGGCGCAGCGCGGTTTCCATCTGCATCAGCCGCATGTGGTTTTCGACCCGAATCGAACGCAACAGCAGCGCCAGCAGCACATGGAACAAGTACTGTTCGGCAACGCCCATCGCAACTGCGGCAGGACGCTGATAAGTCAACGGCAGTTCCAGCGGAACACTGCCGCCGGCAGTGGGTGGCAACGGCCACAAGCGCTGGCTGCGAGCGCCCTGCTCGTCGCGGATGCAGACCATCAAACCATAATCGCCATCGCTGCGCAGTTCGGCGACCGCCGCCAAAATCCGGTCAATCGCCGCCGGCGCATCCAGCCCGCCTTCGGCGCCGTCCAGAAAAACGGCGGATTCATGACCGTCGAATAGGCCATGCAGGCGTTCGCCCACCAAAATCAGCTGCGCTTGCGGGTCGGCCGCACCCTGCCAAAAACGCAGCACGTCTTCGTTGAAACTGCCGCAAAAGCCGCGCACTGAACCGAACAGCAACCAGATATCGCCGCGAGTGTTGGCGGTATCGGCATAAAAGCCTTCCGGCAGCGCACTGGACAAATCGAGCAAAGCGGCCGCCAACGACTCGACCACCTGCTGCTGGCTAGCTTCGCGCTTGCCGACCTTACGCAATTCGGCCAACGCAAAGCTGCGCATCGCGCCGAGGATGCCGGACAATTCGTCGAACAAGGCCAGCCGGGCTTCGACTTCGCGGCGCTGGCTCATGGCTTAGCCGCCAGCCATTGCCTGAGCGCCGCCAGCCATTGCTGCTTCGGCGAATCCAAGCTCAAGCGGGTCTCCGCCAGTTGTTGCTGCAGATAGGCCAACACCCCGGACGCTTGTTCCGGCGCGAGATCGGCCAGCATACCTTCACCGTAAGCCAGCAACCAAGCCAGATGTGCCGGTTCGGACCAGGGCTGCAAGCGGTCTTGCTTCAGAATTTCCCGCAACAGCCGGCCACGCTGTAGTTTTTCCTCGACGCTGGCTTCCAGACGGGTGCCGAAGCGGGCAAATAGCTCCAGCTCCAGAAATTGCAGATAGTCCAGCCTGATATGGGCGGCGGCGTTTTTGATGGCCGGATGCTGGGCCTTGCCGCCGATCCGCGACACCGAGCGGCCGATATCGATCGCCGGCAGGATGCCGGCGGCAAACAGTTTGCTCTCGAAATAAATCTGGCCGTCGGTAATCGAAATCAGATTGGTCGGGATGTAAGCCGACAATTCACCTTGCCGGGTTTCGATGATCGGTAGCGCGGTCATGCTGCCGCCGCCGTGTTGCAGGCTCAACACCGTCGAGCGCTCCAGCAAACGCGAATGCAGATAAAAAATGTCGCCCGGATAGGCTTCGCGGCCCGGCGGCCGTTGCAATAGTAGCGACAGCTCGCGGTAGGATTGGGCGTGGCGGGTCAGATCGTCGTAGACCACCAGGGTATCGCGGCCCAGCCGCATCCAGTGCTCGGCGATCGCGCAGCCGGCAAACGGCGCCAGATAACGAAAGCCCGGCAAGGCGTTGGCTTCGGCCACCACCAGCACGGTGTAATCCAGTGCGCCGCCGGCGCGCAAGGCTTCCAAGGTGCCGGCCACCGACGAGCGCGGTTGGCCGATCAACACCATCACGCACAACACATTGCGGCCGCGCTGGTTCAACACCGCATCCAAGGCCAGGGCGCTTTTGCCGACGCCATCGTCGCCGATGATCAATTGGCGCTGGCCCTTGCCGATCGGGATCAGACTATCGACGATCTTGCTACCGGTATAAAACGGCTCGCTGACGAAATCGCGTTCGATAATGCTCGGTGCGGCCGCTTCCAACGGCCGGAACTGGCGGGTTTGCGGCGCCGGCAAACCGTCCAGCGGACTGCCCAGCGGATCGACTACCCGGCCGAGCAAGGCGTCGCCGACGCCGATCTCCAATTTACGGCCGATGTGCTGTACCGCCATGCCGGCGGTGACGCCGCGACTCTGCGACAGCAGGATCGCGCCCAACACTTCCTTGCCGAGTTGGAATACCAAACCCGAACTACCGTCGTCGAAGCCGATCAATTCGTCGAGCCGGGCCGACGGCAGACCGCGGATCCAGGCGATGCCGTCGCCGATGCCTGCGACGCAGCCGCGTTCGGATAGGCGTAAGCCGAACCGATAGGACGTGTTCGGCTCAGTCATGGTTGGTTTGGCGGCGGAAAAAGGCCAATTCGTCGGCCAAATTGGCGTGCAACTGGCATTCGCCGACTACGGCGCGGACGCCGGCGATCAAGGCCGGGTCGATGGAGAAGTTGAAAGCCAGCTCGCGACCGGCCGCCGCCGACAATGCTTGGCCGAGCCGGCTCTGATCGGCGTCGGTTAACGGGTGGGCGCTGGCTATCGTCACCGCCGACGCCTGGATCAGAGCGGCCGCCGCTTTATGCAACGCTGCCAGATCGGCTTCCGGCAACTGCCGCAAATCTTCCAGGAAAATCTCGACGATGCGTCCGGTCAAATCCGGTCCGGCCATCCGCTGCAGCATAGCTGCGGTCTGAGCGTAGGCCTTGGCCGCCGCTTCGCGGATCAAGGCGGCTTCGCGGGTGGCGGTGGCCGCCTGATTGCGCACCCGAAACTTGGCTTCTTCGTCGGCCAAAGTTTTCCGCAGCGCGTCCAATTCGCTGCTGCGCAGTTGCGCCAACTCTTCCTCCAGCGCCCGCCGCGCGGCATCCTGTTGTTGCTGCCAATCCGCCAGGCGCGCCTGGTACTGGCGTTGCAAGGCTTCGGCTTCGGCGTGCAATTGCGCGGCGCGCTCGGTTTGCTGGTTGATGCGTTGCTGGCGGGCGTCCAGTAACGCCAAAGCCGGCCGGTACAGAAAACGCTGCAGTATCCACACCAACACCAGGAAATTGAGGATTTCCAAAATAAACGTGGTCCAGTCGAGTTGCATCATGGCAGAGGTCCGGTGGATTGGAGGGCGATAGCGATCACTCGGCGGCCTAACCCAGGAAATACTCCAACAACGGGTTGCGGAACAGCACGATCAACGCCACCACCAGACAATAAATCGCCAGCGATTCGATCATCGCCAAACCGATAAATAAGGTGCGGGTGATGGTTTTTTCCGCTTCCGGCTGCCGGGCCAGCGCCTCCAACGCGCTGGCAATGGCCTTGCCCATCGCGATGGCCGGCAGCATGGTGCCCAGGGCGATGACCAAGCCGGCCACGCCGGTGGAGATGATGCTGAACAGGTGTAAATCGGTCATGACGGATTCTCCGTGGCTGAAGTGTCGGATTCGTTGGGCTCCAGCGCGCCGGCGATGTAAATCAAGGCCAGCATGCCGAAGATATAGGCCTGCACCACGGCTTCGACCACGTGCAGCATTAACAGCGGCACCGGCACCAAAAAGCCGGCGATCAGCAATACCAGCAACGCGGCCATTTCCAGACTCATGACGTTGCCGAACAAACGGATCGCCAAGGCCAGCGTCCTGGTCAATTCGCTGATGATATGAAACGGTAGCAGGATCACGCTGGGTTCGATGTAGCGGCGCAGATGGTTGCGCAGGCCGCGGTCGCGAATGCCGAACCAGTGGGTCGAGGCGAACACCAGTACTGCCAGTGCGGCCGTGGCCGATAAATCACGGGTTGGCGAATGCAAGCCCGGAATCAGGCCGACCAGATTGGCGACCAACACGAACAGCCACAGCGTCGCGACGAACGGCAATACCCGTCGCACCGCAGCTGCCGGCAGCACCTCGCCGATTGCGCCATCTATTGCGACCACCACCGCCTCCAGCGCCGTATGCAGCCGCGCCAATCCGCCCTTCGCCGGCAAGCGCAGCAGTAACGCCAGCAAGGTAAATCCGGCCATCACGCCCCAGGTGGTCAACACCGTGCCGCTGATCGCCAACGGCCCGAGATGCAAGGCAAGGTCGGGCTCGGTCATCGCGAATGCTCCTGTAAAAACCGCAGCGCATTGTAGGCACCAACCACAATGCCCAACACGATCAGGCTGACGGTCCAGCGCACCGAATAACCGTCCGCCAACGTATCCAGCCAACGCCCCAGGTAGGCTCCGGCGACGATGGGCACGACAAACAACAGTCCCAGCGTACCGCCGTACAGCAACACACCGAACCAGGACGCCGATTGCCGGCGTTGTTCCTGCAAGCGCCGCGCATCGCGCCGGGTGAATTCGATCAATTTATTCCGAAAACTCATGGCTATCGCCCCCCTGCAACCCGGTTGCTCAACTCCGCCAAACGCCGCAATAGCGAACGTTCGATTTCAGTCAGCGTCGCTCGCGCCCGATGTACTTCCGAATCGGTGCGCGCCATTTCCGCCGCCAATTGCTCGCACAAAGCGTCGGGATCGTCGCCGAGAAAATAGCGCACCGCGGTCAACGTCATTCGATTATCGGCAAAGCGCAACACGCCGCCCGGCAGAGCCAGATAGCGCCAGATACCGGCTTGGTCGCGAAACCGCGCCAGCCCGTAACGCAATAACGCAATCATCCGCACGTGGCCGGGCAAGATACCGAAACTGCCGTCGGCGTCGGCGCCGACGAATTGGCCGACTTGTTCGAAATGCTCGACGCCGCGGCTGTCGAGCAGGGTCAAGCTAAATCCGCTCATACCGGCATCGCTCCTTTCATGTAACAGTCGGCTTCGCTGAGCGAGTCGTATTTGCCGGCGATAAAAGCCTCACAATCGGCAATGGTCTGCTGCAGCGGCACCCGCACGCCGGGCAAACCGGTGTGGTCGGCGACGGTAACGAAGGGTTGAGTCAGATAGCGTTGCAGACGGCGGGCGCGTTCGACGATGCGCCGGTCCTCGATCGACAATTCTTCGATGCCGAGCATAGCGATGATATCTTCCAGCTCGCGGTAACGAGACAGGTGTTCGCGCACCGCCCGCGCTACTTGGTAATGGCGCTCGCCCAGAATATGGTGGTCCATGATCCGACTGCCGGAGCGCAGCGGATCGATTGCCGGATAGATGCCTTTGGCCGCCTGCTGCCGTGACAGAATCACCACGCTATCCAGATGGCCGAGTATCGTCGCCACGGCCGGGTCGGACATGTCGTCGGCCGGCACGTACACCGCCTGCACCGAGGTGATCGAACCGGAACGGGTGGAGACGATGCGCTCCTGCAACGACGCAACTTCGGTCAGCAAGGTGGGCTGGTAGCCGACCGTGGCCGGCATCCGCCCCAGCAAACCGGAAATCTCGCTGCCGGCCTGAACGAAACGGAAAATGTTGTCCATCAGAAACAGCACCTCGCCGTGCAGCGTGTCGCGCAGATACTCGGCATAGGTCAAGGCGGTGTAACCGACATGAAAGCGGACGCCGGGCGATTCGTCCATCTGGCCGTAGACCAGCAAAGCCTTGGGCAATACGCCGGCATCGGCCATTTCGTGCCACAGTTCGTGGCCTTCGCGCATGCGTTCGCCGACCCCGGCATACACCGAAACGCCTTGCATGCCGGCGCTGACCGCATGCATGAATTCCATCATCAACACCGTCTTGCCGACGCCGGCGCCGCCGAACAGGCCGGTTTTACCGCCACGCACGAACGGACACAGCAAATCGATGACTTTGATACCGGTTTCCAGGATTTGCGAAGCCGGCAAGGTATCCGCCAACAGCGGCGGCTTGGCCAGAATATTGCGAAATTCCTTTCTCGGCAGCGGCGCGCCGCCGTCGAGCGGTTCGCCGAACAGATTCAACATCCGCCCCAGACAAGCCGGATCGACCGGCACGTGCAGCGCGTCGCCGCGGTCGTAAACCGGCATGCCGCGATACAGCCCGGACACCGGATGCAAGGCAATCGCCCGCACCAAGGTCGGTTCCAGATGTTGAAACACCACCATCACATAGGCCGATCCGCCGTTGATCACGTCCAAAGCCTGACCGATCGGCGGCAGATACTCGCAGCGCACATCCACCACCGGCCCCTGTGCCGCTTCGATACGGCCGACCGGTTGCTGCGGGTAATGTTGGCTTTCCGCCGGCGCCGAGCCTGAGGTTGCGGCCGACTGCCGGACGATCGATGCGTCTGCCATAAGCGCGATTTCCATATAAAAGCTACAGAAATACTACTCCTAAGCCCCAATTTTCACCAGCGCCGCGCCCACCCGCCATTCAGCTCCCAATTAATCTAATATCGTGATTAACAATTCTAATAATATCGTTTTATTTCACAAAATACAGTCGTTAACATTGCTCGATATAACGCCGGACGGTACTGTCCCGACCGGCTGCCCTGCCCGCTCTACAATTTCAATCGAGAGGAAGCGATCATGCCTTTGCAGCAACTAGTGGAATATTTCAACGACCGCCTGGAACAGGAACACGCCGATGGTGTCCGGCCGTTTTTGCTGGAGAATGGCGTCGTACACGGCTTGTTCGGGCCGATCAAAGTCGGCAGCACCTTGGCGCCGATCCGGGAAACCTTGCGCACGTCGCAGGTTGTCGGCCATATTGCGCAATTGACGGTCGCGGCGAATCCGGTACAGACGCTGTTGGGTAACGAGCTGGACAATCTGCTCAGCCTGCCTCAAGCGCCCAGCAACAGCGATTCGGTGATCAACTTCGACCGGCTGACCCGCACCGTGCACATGCTGAACTACCTGCCGCAGTCGCATCTGGACGAATTGCTATTTCTGTACGTCGATCCGCGGCATATTCTGGGCGTCAAGGCCGACCACGGCGCTTATTTCGAAGAGATCATTGTCAAATGCGGCTTGCAAACCAGTAACGTGGCCATAGCGCTGAGCGTCAGCAACGCTTACGCCCGCTTCTTTCCGTCCCTGCAAAAAGGTCTGGAAAATTACCAACGCCGCGGTTACCGGCTGGCGTTGAAATTCGACGTTCAGTCGCTGGAAAAAGCCGCGCTGGAATTGATCTCCCGGTTATCGCCGGATTTTGTCGGCTTATCCGCCGAGCAGTTGGATCAGGTCAGAGACAACCAGTTGCTGGGCAAAATCCAGCAACTGAACAGCCTGGTCGCCTCGGTCAATGGCCGCAGCTTGCTATTGGATGTCGCCGACAAGCGCAGCGCGGCATTGGCCAGACAGAGCGGCTTCAGCTTGGTGCAAGGCCGCTATTTCGAACTGCCGGTGACGTCGGCGAATAAACGCGATTCTGACTATCTGGCCGGCAAGGCCGAGACTTACCAAAGCCGACGCGCATTTTCGTGAATGGCAAGCGGAACCGGGGCTCTGCCCCGATCCCGCTCTTAACTAACCGCTGAAGTGGGTTTTAGAACATTGCAGACGTTTGACCACAGCTGCCAGGCGATCGATTTCTTCGTAGGTGTTGTAGAACGCCAGTGAAGACCTGACCGTCGCTTCCAAGCCAAACCGGCGCAAAATCGGCTGGGCGCAATGGTGGCCGGAACGCACGGCAATACCGGCTTCGTTCAAGGCTTTGCCGACATCCTGTGTGCTATGGCCGGCTAATACGAACGACAACACGCTGGTTTTGTCCGGCGCGGTGCCGATCAAACGCAAGCCCGGAATCATGCGTAGCGCGTGCATGCCGTATTCCAGCAACTCGTGCTCGTAACGGGCCACGTTCTCGATGCCGATTCGGCTCAAATAATCCAGCGCCGCGCCCAAACCTACCGCATCGGCGATATTGCCGGTACCGGCTTCGAATTTGGCCGGGGCGGGCTGGTAGACGGTTTTCTCGAAGGTGACGTCTTCGATCATATTACCGCCGCCCTGCCACGGCTGGGTGGCTGCCAACAGTTCCGGCTTGCCGTACAACACGCCGATGCCGGTCGGGCCGAAGATCTTGTGGCCGGAAAACACGAACCAATCGCAATCCAGACTTTGCACATCGACCCGCAAATGCGACACCGATTGCGCGCCGTCCAGCAACACCTTGGCCCCCGCCCGATGCGCCAGTTCGATCATTTCCGCCGCCGGTGTTACGGTACCCAAGGCGTTCGAAACCTGGGTGAAAGATACCAGCTTGGTTTTGGCGTTCAGCAATTTTTGGTACTCGGCCAAAATCACCTGGCCGTCGTCGTCGACCGGAATCACCCGCAACACCGCGCCGGTTTCCTGACATAGCTGCTGCCACGGCACAATGTTGGCGTGATGCTCCAGCCAGCTGATGACAATCTCGTCGCCTTGGCCGATAAATTGCCGGCCCCAGCTTTGCGCGACCAAGTTGATCGCCTCGGTGGAACCGCGCACAAATACGATGTCGTCGGCCGACGACGCATTGATGAAACGCGCCACGGTATCCCGAGCACCCTCGTAAGCGTCGGTAGCCCGCGCCGCCAGTTCATGCGCGGCGCGGTGGATATTCGAGTTCTCGTGTCGATAAAACTCGGAAATCCGGTCGATCACGCATTGCGGCTTTTGCGTGGTTGCGGCGTTATCGAGCCAGGCCAGCGGATAGCCGTTGACGCGTTCCGCGAGGATTGGAAAATCCTTGCGCACCGCATGCACGTCGAAAGCCGGATGCGCCGAACCCAGACTTGGGATTTGCGCCGATCGAGCCAAGGCTGAGACATCATTCAAAAAGTAGAACGTCGAAGCGACTGCCGGCGGTTTGGAACCCACCAAGTTGCCTGGCTTGACGGCCAAGGCTTGTTTCAGTTCCGCTTCGCCGGGCAGACCGAAGCTACGCGACACCAAGCCCGACAGCGCATTTTGGTCGATACCGGGCAGCCGATCGAAACCGGAGGCTACGTTTGCGGCCGGCGCCAACGTGGCGGCCGAATGCGGCACATTGTCGATCGCATCGCTATAGTGATCGCCAAACGCGGCCGCACTCGGCGCCGTGGGCACGAAAGCGTCGTCGATGCCCGGACGGCGGTTAAAGCCAGCCGGTACCGAATGAAACGACGGTGCTGCCGCCGCCGCTGATGGCGGCACATTATCGACAGCAGTAGCGTCGCTGGTCGGCGTAGCGCTGAAGTACAGGTTGGCCAGACGGCTTAGTTCTGCCGTGTCCGGCAAGCCGGCCGGCACCGGGCCGCCGTTCAGCGCTTGTTGCGCCAGCGCGGCCAAATCCGGATTAGGCGTAGTCATAGTAGTTGTCCACTTCGACGTTTTCGAGCACGCCGATGGCGTCGTCGGTCAAAATCGCCAGCGAGCAATACAGCGACACCAGATACGAGGCAATGGCTTTGTGGTTGATGCCCATGAAGCGCACCGACAAGCCCATGCTCAGTTCGTCGGTCAGATTCGGTTGGTACAAGCCGACTACGCCCTGCCGGCTTTCGCCAGTCCTCAACAGCAGAATGTTGGTTTTGCCGTTGGTGATTTTCAGTTTGTCGGTTGGGATCAACGGTAGACCGCGCCAGGTGATGAACTGCGAACCGAACAACGACACGGTCGGCGGCGGCGTGCCTCGACGGGTGGCTTCACGGCCGAAGGCGGCTATGGCGCGCGGATGCGCCAGGAAAAACGCCGGTTCCTTCCAGACTCGGGCGATCAGTTCGTCCAGATCGTCCGGGGTTGGCGAACCTTTGCGGGTTTTGACCTTTTGCGACTCGGCGACGTTGTTCAACAGACCGTATTCGGCGTTATTGATCAGTTCGCTTTCCTGGCGCTCCTTGACGGTTTCGATGGTCAGCCGCAATTGCTCGTGGATTTGGTTGTGCGGGCTGCTATACAAGTCGGCAACGCGGGTGTGCACGTCCAATACGGTGTTGACCGCATTCAGGCGGTATTCGCGGCCCCACTCTTCGTAATCGACGAAAGTTTGCGGCAGCACTTTCTCGTCCAGGCTGGAGCAATCGACGGCAATGCTGGTTTCGCTTTTAACTTTGTTGACCCGATAGATACCCGCTTCCACCGGTACCCAAGGCAATAGGTGTACCAGCCAGCGCGGCGTAATCGTGCCCATCATCGGCACGGTTTTGGTGGCGTTCGATAAGGTGCGCGCGGCGACGTCGCCTAACGCGGTATGGGCTTCATGGATATCCGACATAACAACTCCCTAAGTGGTGTGGTGACAATTGAAAATCGCCTTCGCGATCCTTTTTGCATCAGCCGCACCGGAAACCGGCCTGATGCACTAGTTTTCTTCAGGCCAAAAAAAAGCCAATGAGCCTCCACCGTCACTAAAACGGTCAAGACTCATTGGCTTCCGGCGGTCCGGTCAGCGGATGATTGATATCAAGATACTGGCTTGTTGGAAAGGCTGTCAAGCCGCGCAGACTGTGAAACAGCGGCCGTTATCGAGTTACTGAATATGCTTATCTAAAAATAACGTTTAGAGAAATTTAGAAAACGCGTTATACGTCGTCAACCGATTTTATCTATTTGTTTTTATTACGATTTTCTTGGCGGCGCATTAAAAACGCGTTCGGTAAAAAAGTTTTCGGTTAAACCGATTTTTTTTATAAAAAACTTCAAATGCCGCCACCGGCGGCGAAAATTTCGGTGCGGGTTTGGCCTTGGCTGACATGGCTGCCCGGCGGCACGCTATGGGTCAACCAGACATTGCCGCCGATGATCGAGCCCTTACCTATCGTGATCCGGCCCAAGATCGTAGCGCCGGCATAAATCACCACATCGTCCTCGACGATCGGATGGCGGGCATTACCCTTGACCAGCATGCCGCTATCGTCTTTTTCAAAGCGCTTCGCACCCAAGGTGACGGCCTGGTAGACCCGCACCCGGCTGCCGATCACGGCAGTCTCGCCGATGACGACGCCGGTACCGTGGTCGATAAAAAAACAATCGGCAATTTGCGCGCCGGGATGGATGTCGATACCGGTGGCCGAATGCGCCAACTCGGCAATCACCCGGGCCACCAACGGCGCTCCTAGATTGTAAAGCTCGTGGGCGACCCGATGGTGAATGGACGCAGTAATCCCCGGATAACACACCAACACTTCGTCCGAGCTACGCGCGGCCGGATCGCCTTCGTACGCGGCCTGAATGTCGCTATCGATCAACAGCCGTATTTTCGGCAGCCGTTTGGCAAATTCGCGGGTTATCTCGACTGCCCGTGGTTTGACATCGGTCGATGAGCCGTTTTGCTCGGCGACAAAACGCAGCTCCAATGCTACCTGCCAATTCAACTTCCGCAACACGCTATCCAGGGTATGGCCGACAAAGTAGTCGATACCTTCGTCGTTCAAGTCCTCCTGGCCCAAACGATTCGGAAACAACACCGCGCCGAGGCTATCAATGATCGGCCCGAGCACTTTCCGCGACGGCAATTTCGGCGGATGCTCGCGGCGACGGCGATCTTCCAGCGATTTTACGCGCAGGTCGCGCAATTCGGCGACCAGCGCGTCGATACCCCAGCCGTAGCCAATATCGCTTACATTCATACCGCCACACCCTGCGCATCGAACAAGCCTTCGAACAAGGCCGAACTCAGATAACGTTCGCCCGAGTCCGGCAGAATCACGACGATGGTCTTGCCGACGTTTTCCTCGCGCTTGGCTACCCGCACTGCGGCGGCGACCGCCGCACCGCAGGAAATGCCGGCCAGAATCCCCTCTTCCCGCGCCAAGCGCCGGGCATATTCAATCGCTTCGTCGTTGCTGACCCGCTCAATGTCGTCGACCAGCGACAAATCCAGAATATCCGGCACGAAACCGGCGCCAATGCCTTGAATTTTATGCGGCGCCGGTTGCAGTTCCTGGCCGCTACGGAACTGGGTCAGGATCGGACTGGCTTCCGGCTCGACCGCAATTGATACGATCGGTTTGGCCTGGGTCAGCTTGATGTAACGCGACACCCCGGTAATCGTGCCACCGGTGCCGACGCCGGAGACGAAAATATCGATGGCCCCGTCGCAGTCTCGCCAGATTTCCGGGCCGGTGGTTTGTTCATGGATCGCCGGATTGGCCGGGTTCTTGAATTGTTGCAACAAAACATAGCGTTCCGGATCGGAGGCGACGATTTCCTCGGCTTTGGCAATCGCACCTTTCATGCCCTTGGCACCCTCAGTCAACACCAGTTTGGCCCCATAGGCCACCAACAATTTGCGGCGTTCGATACTCATCGTATCCGGCATCGTCAAGGTCAGCGGGATGCCGCGCGCCGCCGCGACAAAAGCCAGGGCGATGCCGGTGTTGCCGCTGGTCGGTTCGATGATTTCCTTGCCCGGTCCCAACAAACCGCGCTGTTGGGCGTCGTTGATCATCGCCGCGCCGATTCGGCATTTCACCGAATAACCGGGGTTGCGGCCTTCGATCTTGGCCAGCAAGGTTACCGGCGCGCCTTCGGTGATGCGGTTGAGTCTGACCAGCGGTGTGTTGCCAATCGATTGCGAATTGTCTGGGTACCAATATGCCATGTTGATGTCCTTGCGCCACAACGGCGCGAATACGTTATAAAGCGTTGAAAATATCCCCTCTCATCGTCCGTAGCACCCTGTTCAAGCCGCCGGCCGGCCAATATCGGCGTTTAGCAATTCCTCAATAAAGCAACGTAAATAAGTGGGCAGATACAGTTGCTTAAGATACGCCAATTTGGTCATTGAGCGTGGAATCAAATGCGCCAGGTCGATACAGACCAGATCGCTGTCGTTGACGGGCTCGTACGAAGCGCCGGAAATAATGCCCACCCCCAGCCCCAGCCTGACATAAGTCTTGATGACATCCGAGTCGGCGGCCGACAAGGTGATATTTAAATCCAGACCTTGCTTGGCAAAGGCTTTTTCGATATTGGAGCGGCCGGTGTAACCGGGTGAATAGGTCAATAACGGATAAGAGGCCAGTTTCTCCAGCGTCACCTTGGCCGCCGCCAACGCATGTCCCTGCGGCACGATCGCCACATGGTTCCATTCGTAGCACGGCTTGATCACCAGTTTCTCGCTGTCCTCCATTTTTTCGGTGCAGATGGCGATGTCGGCTTCGTGGCGATACAGCAAATCGATGATTTCGCCCGGCGACGACTGCACCATGTAAATGGTCACACCGGGAAATTGCTCCCGAAATTTGCGGATCGGCTCCGGCAACAAATACTTGGCCTGCGTGTGCGTCGTGGCGATGTGCAACGCGCCGTTGCGGTTGGCCTGGTAGTCGTCGGCAATGGTCTGGATGTTGCGTTTGGCCAGATCGATACCTTCGATTTCCTTCATGACCCGCTCGCCCAGCGGGGTAAAACCCAGGATTTTTTTGCCGTGTCGTTCCAGCAACGGCGAGCCCAATTCATCTTCCAGCAATTGAATATGGCGGCTGGCGGCGGATTGAACGATATTGACTTTGTCGGCCGCCTTCGACAGGTTGAACTGGGTTTCCGGCAACAACCGCAGCAACTCCAATTGGCTGAAATTCATCGATTCACACTCCCTTGCAGACGGGTTCTAGTCATCAGTTGAACCAATGCGCATGCTTGATTCTCAGCGCCACCCGGTCGCCCTTCTCCAAGGCCAACTCGCGGAACTGTTCGTTCGGCATTTCGGCGTAAATGGTCGCGCCGGAACCGTTGACGCCGTCCCGGTTCAATTCCAGCCGAATCGTGCCGCCCAGATGTTGCCAATCTTTCAGATAGACGGGGGCCTTGGCCTGATCGACCGGTTTCTCGATACCGATATTGTGCGGCCGGACGTGGGCGACAATCCCTTGCGAGTCGTCGACGATCACGCCGCTTTGCTTCAGCCAGAAGTGCTCTTCGTCGTCGAGTTTGAAGACGTTGGTCTGGCCGATGAAACGGGAAACGAAGTCGCTGGCCGGATGATCGTAAATTTCGGTCGGCGTGCCCTTTTGTTCGATCCTGCCGTGGTTCAGCACCACGATCTGGCTCGATACTTCCATCGCTTCTTCCTGATCGTGGGTCACGAAGATGCTGGTCACGTTCAGTTCGTGGTGCAAATGCCGCAACCACAGCCGTAAATCTTTACGCACGCTGGCATCCAGCGCGCCGAACGGCTCGTCCAACAGCAATACCGACGGCTCGACTGCCAAGGCTCGGGCCAACGCAATGCGCTGGCGCTGGCCGCCGGACAATTGATCCGGAAATCGGTCGTGCAACCAATCCAGTTGCACCAAATTCAGCAAGTCATGAACCTTCTTGCGGATGATCGCTTCGCTAGGCCGATCTCGGTGCGATTTGACGCGCAAGCCGAAGGCGATGTTGTCAAACACCGTCATGTGCCGAAACAGGGCGTAATGTTGAAACACGAAACCGATTTGCCGATTCTTCACCGGCTGCTCAGTGACGTTGTCGCCTTTTAAAAAAACCTGGCCTTGATCGGCCTGTTCCAGGCCGGCGATGATGCGCAACAAGGTGGTCTTGCCGCAGCCGGACGGGCCAAGCAGCGCCACCAACTCGCCTTCCGGAATGTCCAGGTTGATGTTGTCCAGGGCTTTGAAATCGCCGAATTGTTTGCTGATGTTTTGTAGGGTGATGCTCATTTTGTGCCTCTGTGAATCTAACTTAGCCATAGACTTGCAGGCCGGCGTGTCGGGTTACGCTTAGCTCGGTAACCGATCCTGCGTTACCCTACCTCCTTTATGCCCCAGAGGGTATGCATCCATGCAGTCGTAACCCGACCTACGTTGTTTTGATTTTTATTCCTCCGCCTTCTTCCGTTCTTCGTTTTGTTTCCATTCCAGCAGGGTTTTGAAGATCAAAGTCACGATCGCCAAGCCGGCCAGGATCGACGCGCTGGCAAAAGCACCGACGAAGTCGTATTCGTTGTAGCTGACCTCGACGTGCAGCGGCAGCGTGTTGGTCAGGCCGCGAATATGGCCGGATACCACCGACACTGCGCCGAACTCGCCCATCGCTCTGGCATTACAGAGCAGCACGCCGTAAAGCAAGCCCCATTTGATGTTGGGCAAGGTAATCTTGAAAAAGGTTTGCCAGCCGCTGGCACCCAAGGACAAGGCGGCTTCTTCCTCTTCGTGGCCGATTTCCTGCATCAGCGGGATCAATTCACGGGCAACGAATGGAAAGGTGACGAACAAGGTCGCCAGGACGATGCCGGGCACGGCGAAGATGATCTTGATGTTATGTTCGGCCAACAGCGGCCCCAACCAGCCTTGCGAGCCGAAGATCAATACGTAGATCAACCCGGCGATCACCGGCGACACCGAAAACGGTAGATCGATCAAGGTAATCAACAGGCTTTTGCCGCGAAACTCAAAGCGAGAGATAGCCCAAGCCGCCGACACACCGAACACGGTGGTCAACGGCACCGTGATGGCCGCGGTCAGCAAGGTCAAACGCATCGCCGCCAGAGCGTCCGGATGTTGCAGCGCCGTGGCATACGCTGACCAGCCCTTGCTGAAGGCATTGATCAAGACCGTCGCCAGCGGCAACACCAAAAACAGGCCAATGGTGGCCAGACTGATGCTGATCAGCACTAGCCGCACCCAGTCGGCATCTTTCAGCGCCAGCGCCTTGGCCGGCTTTCCAATAGTTGTAGAAATCGCACTCATCGCAGTGTCCTTAAAGTTGGCCGCTACGGCGGCGCACCCACCATTGCAGGCTATTGATTAACAGCAACAACAGGAACGAAATTACCAGCATGGTCAGGCCTATCGCCGTTGCGCCGGCGTAGTCGTATTGTTCGAGCTTGGTGATGATTAACAGCGGCACCACTTCCGAGATGTAGGGCATGTTGCCGGCGATAAAAATCACCGAGCCGTACTCGCCGACGCCGCGGGCAAAAGCCAAGGCAAACCCTGTAATGGTCGCCGGTAGAATGTTGGGGAAAATCACTTTGATAAAAGCTTGCCAGCGGCTGGCACCCAGGCTGGCAGCGGCTTCTTCCATAGCCAGATCGAATTCCTGCAACACCGGCTCGACGGTGCGCACCACGAACGGCAAGCCGATGAAGATCAATGCGAACACGATGCCCAGCGGTTTGAAGGCGATCTGCACACCGGTAGCTTCAATCACCCATTTGCCAACCCAGCCTTTGGGTTCGTAAATCGTCGCCAGCACGATGCCGGCCACGGCAGTCGGCAAGGCAAACGGCAAGTCGATCAGCGCATCGAAAAGTTTTTTGCCGGTAAACGGGTAGCGCACCAAGGTCCAGGCGATGACAAAACCCAACACGGCGGCAACGGCGGCGGCAATCAACGCGGCACCGAAACTGACCTGGAACGAGGCAATGACCCGCTTGTTGGTCAAAATCCCCCAAAACTGTTCCAGACTCAGATTCAGCGATTTCAGCAACAGCGCGCTGAGCGGAATCAAGACGATCAGCGTCAGGTAAAGCAAGGTAAACCCTAAAGCGGGACGAAATCCGGGCATGATGTGGCTTTGTGGCATAAGTTCGGTATCAGGCTTTAGTTGGAAAAAACAGCGGTGTGATATCTCTCATCCGTTTTTCGCGAGCCGGCGCTAAGCCGGTAACGCGGCGGGGCATCCGCCATTCCGACGCCCCGCCGTGTAGTATCAAGGCGTATATATCTGGTCGAAATTGGCGCCGTCGTCGAAGTGTTCTTTCTGCACCTGCGCCCAGCTGCCGAAGCGCTCATTCACCGTGAACAATTCCAGTTTCGGGAAGCGTTTCAGATCCTCGGCATCGGCGTGTTCCGGATGCGACGGCCGATAGAAATGCTTGGCCACCAGTTTTTGGCCGATGGGGGTGTACAGATAATTCAAATAGGCTTCGGCCAAGTCCTGGGTGCCGTTTTTCTTGACCACTTTGTCGACCACGGTCACCGGCGTTTCGGCTTTGATGCTGGTCGGCGGCACGACGATTTCATATTCGCTGGAGCCGAACTCCTTCAAGGCCAGGAAGGCTTCATTTTCCCAGGTAATCAACACGTCGCCGATACCGCGCTGGATGAAGGTGGTCGTCGAGCCGCGCGCACCGGAGTCCAGTACCGGTACGTTTTTAAACAGCTTTTTGACGAAATCCTTGGCGGCGTCCTTGCTGCCGAATTTCTTCTCACCGTAGGCCCAGGCCGCCAAATAGTTGTAGCGGGCGCCGCCTGAGGTCTTCGGGTTTGGGGTGATCACTTGCAAACCTTCCTGGGTCAGATCACCCCAGTCCTTGATCCCTTTGGGATTGCCTTTGCGCACCAGAAACACGATGGTGGAGGTGTAAGGCAAGCTGTTGTCCGGCAGGCGTTTTTGCCAGTCTTTCGGCAGCAAATTGGCTTTCTCGGCGATCTGGTCAATGTCGTAGGACAGGGCCAAGGTCACGACGTCGGCTTCCAGGCCGTCGATCACCGCCCGGGTCTGTTTGCCGCCACCGCCGTGCGATTGTTGGACATTAACGTCCTCGCCGGTTTTTTGTTTCCAGTACTTGATGAATTCCTTGTTGAAATCCTGATAGAACTCGCGGGTCGGGTCGTATGACACGTTCAGGATGGTCCGGTCCGCTGCCGCCGTGGCGCTAGCCAGCAGGCCTAATGCAAGCAGCACGGATTTAACGGTGTAACTCAGCTTCATAATGACTCCTCAAGAGATTGATTCGGTAGGCGGCCGCCGAAACGCCCGGCGTTAACACCTTTGGCGATATGGTACGCGGCCTTTTATCTGATTTAAAATGATCGTTTTCGAGATACATATCTTATTTAGGGATATAAAAACCCACGGCACCGCCCGGCTCGACCAAGCGGCCAAACCTGTTCCGGGGAATGAGTGCCTAATTAATGATATTTGGGCTTGCCGTCGCCGAACGCATTCAACGAAACTTCGAAATAAAAGAAGTTGCTCGGTTCGTTGGTAAAAGGGCCGTTGGTTCTGGCCAAAGAGGTCGTATAGTCTCCGGGCGTGTAGTGGGCGTAACTCAAGCTCCAATCCACGAAAGCATTCAACTTGTGGCGCAGGCGGATATCGAATTCGTGACCCATAAAGGTCTTGCCGTTGCCGTTACCCAAACCGGCCCGCCGCCAACCGCCGGCATCGCTTTCCAGCCAATAGGCGTTGTAACCGGTATCGATCCGCACATCCTTGTAGGGCGTAAATTCCAGCCGCGCCTTCGGCGCATGAATGTTGTCCCACGAGTAATAGTCGTTGCGCGACCAAGGCTGGTTAAAGCCGTAGAAAGCATCAAAGCGTTGATTGGTGCGGTCGCCGCCGGTTTTATCGCCGGTACCGTAGCCGTAATACAGGCTGGCGCGCGGCTTCCAGTCGTGGTCGAAGGTGTAACCCAGCTCCAGCGAGTACGCCAAAGCGTCGTGTTGTTCGACGATCTGCGAGTAGTTGTTGCGGTTGGTTCCGGTCAAGCGGCCTTGGTGACCGAACTGCTTGGTGAGATCGGCATCGAAATCGAAGCCGCTGTCCCAAAACAAGCCGTAAACCCGTAAACCCGGCGAATAAATATCGGCATCGGCTTTGCGGTTGGCGTTGATCGTATTGCGCGGATCGCCATCGACGTGCTTACCCAGGAAGTAGGGCTGGATCGTCACATAGTCCGACCATTGCTTCCAACTGAGCACCGCGCCATAGAACCAAGTGTCTTCATCGGGCTGGTCGAAATCGTACTTCAAGCGGTCGACCGGTTGAAATACGAAGGTATCCAGATCCCAATTGTTTTGGCGCTTGCCGAACCGCACCCGGTAACCTTCGAAATTGTTGGTGGTGTTGCGGAATTCGTTGTTACCGACCAGGCGCCGGTCCAGTAGCTCCAGATGCTGACGGCCGGCGCGAATGCTGATCGGCCGGTTATGGCCCAAGGCATTGGCGAAATACAACTCGGCATAACCCTGGATCATTTCGAATTCGTTGACGTCGGCGTCGGTCCGCGAGTAGAGGCCGTTGTAGCTGCGGGCGTCCTCCAATTCCAGGACAAAGCGTAGCGGATCGAGAATATCCTTTACCCCCAGAAAAGCCCGGGTTCGTAACAACCAGATATTGTCGGGATCGGGCCGGTAAACTCCGCTGTTGTTTGCCCCTACCGGCCGGTAATCGTTTTCCCGGTATTCGTAACGGCTGCGAAAATCCAGACCGACGTCCAGCCACTCTACATTGCGGAATTGTTCGAATTGGGTTTTGCTCAAGTTGCGCACGTAGGCCGGCGTATCCGGTGCCGGTTCCACGCGGTAGCCTTTGGTCGGCCGGTAATAATCCTCGGCAGCGGCGTTCCCAATAAGGCCGAGCAGTAAGCCGATCGCGCCGGTCGCCGATCGTGCGCTGATGTGTTTTCTTCTCATGGTTAACTCGTGTATTCGGTTGCAGACGTGGAATCAAAATTCCTGATTGGCTAACTTCCGGCGATCCGGTCGGTTATCGGTGCTATTGGTTTTTTCGCCGCGGGTACGGTAGAACTGGGGTTAGATGCGTCAGGCACTTTTCACGCGAAACTTTTCATGTTTCTCGATTTGCACCACACGGCCGTCGTGCACCACGATTTCCACCGAACCGAAACGCAGCCCCCGCAAGATGGCGATGACTTGCCTGACCAGCTCTTGCTGCTGGGCCGATGTTGAAAAGTCGGTGTCGAATTGGATTTGCATGGGGTCTCCGCTTGCGTGAACTGCATAAAAAGTTCTGTTGCGAAGCATGTTACGGAAAACAAATTGCGGTTTGAAACGGTAAATATCGATTATTAAATCGAAAAAACCGATAAAGATTGAACGCACCAGCGCATACCAAAATCTAAACGCAAAAAAAAACGCCGGCCCTTGCGGGACGGCGTTTTCCGGTGGCGAAGCGCGGCGGTTTACAGCTTGCCGAGCACTTCCTTGGCTTCGGCCAAGCCGTCGAACTCGACTTTCTTGTCGACCGCTTTTTGCAGATACTCGCGGGCTTTGACCGGATCGTTGGTTTTGTAATAAATCATGCCCATGTGGTAGTTGCTGATCGGCGATTGTGCGTCGCGTTCGATCGCCTTGGTCATGATTTCCTTAGCCTTGTCGTAATTGCCCTGCTTGTAGGCAATCCAGGCCACGGTATCCAGCATGTTCGGATTGTTGGTTTTCAGCAGGGGTTCTGCCAGTTTGGCAGCCCGCTCCAGATTTTCCGGCGTCGCCGCGAAATCGGACAAGTAGCTTGCCAGATTGTTGACCGCCACCGCCGAATCCGGATGCTGTTTGTAGGAAGCTTCATACAGGGCTAACACTTCCTGATTCTGACCGTCGCGGTGGTAAAGGCGCGCCAGATCGTCGACCAGTTCCATGGCGCCGCCAGTTTTCTCGATACCTTTTTTATAGATATCGATCGCGCCGGCTTTGTTTTTCTGGGCCAGTTCGATTAAAGCCAGGTTGCGATACGGGCTGTACCAATCGGGCTTGATCGACTCCGCCTTCTGGTAAGCGGCTTTAGCTTCAGCAAACTTCTGCTCGTTCAGATAGGCGCCACCGATCAGGTTGTACGCGACGAAGTGATCAGGTTGTTGTTTGACAATCTGCTGCAATTTAGCCAACGCTTTATCCGATTGCTTCATGACCAGATAGCTTTTCACCATTTCGGTCAAAGGCTCCACCGCATCCGGTTTTCGCTCCAAGGCTTTACTAAAAGCGTCGACACTTTCCGCCAACTTGTTTTCCGCCTGGTAGGCCAGACCCGACATGTAAAAACCGGTAGCGTCCTTGTCGTTCAAATCCTGAACCTGCTTGGCTGCGGCTTGGGCTTTGTCCCAGTGCTTTTGTGTCACTTCCAGTTTGAACAGAGCTTCCAGGCCTTTCAGACTTTTCGGATTCGCTTTCAACAAGGTTTCCAATTGCTGTTTGGCTTGATCGGGCTTATTTCCTTTCAAAAACAGACCGACCAAATCCAGTTGCGCGGTTTCGTCGGCCGGAGCCAGCGACACGACTTTTTCCATGTTTTCGCGGGCCAATTCGTCTTCGTTATTGCGCAGATGCGCCGCCGCCAGCATTTTCAACACGCCGGTATTATTGGGCTGATCGACCAGCACTGCGCGGAAGTCGGCAATTGCGTCCGGAATCCGATTTTCCGCCAGCGCAAATTGGCCGCGCATCGTCAAAGCTTCGGCGTCGCGCGGATTATTTTCCAGTACTTCCTTGATTAGAGCTTTGGCTTCGTCGCCGCGTTTGGTCAAGGCATACAAGGCTGCCAATTTATTGCGCGCGGTAATCGCGTTTGGGCCTAATTTGTCTCGGTCGACAATCTCTTTCAATGTCGCTTCGGTCTTGTCGAATTCTTTTTTGGCCAAATGAATATTAGCCAATTTAAACTTCAGTTCGTAGGCTTCCGGCTTTTGCTCGATCATCGGCAGCAGTTCGGCTATTGCCACTTCCGGTCCGCGTTTTTCCAGCAAAAAATCAATTAAATAGGTTTTCGCAGTGTCATTGTCCGGCATTTGGGCGACGGCACTACGCAAAGTGGCTTCTGCTTTGTCCACTTGTTGAGTGCCGACCTGAAACAGCGCCAGGCTGCGGTAATGCTGCAATTGCTGCGGTTCGATCTTGACGATTTCCGCCAGCGTATTTTCCGCTTCTGCCGCGTTCTGGGTTTTGGCGTACAAACCGGCCAACATGCTGCGCAAAGGTACATTGTCGGTTTTTTTTGCGATCGCCTGTTGCAATAAGGCAATGGCCTGATCGGTTTTATCCAACCGGGTTTGAATCGACGCCATCATCAACGTCGCCGGTACGTCGTCAGGGCTTTGTTTCAGCGCGCGCTCGACCGAGGCAATGGCGCCGTCGTTATTGTTTTTGGCCGATTGCACGCCGGCCAGCAACACCAGCGCTTCGACGTTGTCCGGTTCTTTCGCCAGCGCTTCACCGACCATTTTTTCGGCATCGTCAACCATTCGATTCAACAGCAGCAACTGGCCGACCCTGACTCTGGCCATCACATGATTTTCGCTGCTGGCGACAACGCCGCTGTATTCCTTGAACGCGGCTTCAATTTTACCTTGCTTGCTAAGCGCCTCAGCCATTTGGAACCGGCTTTCAGCATCCTTTGGATCGATTTGCAAAACGTTTTTAAAGGCCAATTGGGCTTTCTCGTAATCGCCCGCTTGAAACAGCTGCTTACCCTCTTCCATGTATTTCGCTTTCCGTTCCTCGGCGCCGTTACAGGCCACCAATCCGGTCGTCAAAACAACAATGCCCAGATTTTTCAAAAAATTATGTGTTGTCATGAGTATCTCGATGATTCTTGCGTGTGGTTGTTTAGGACGCGCCGGTCGAAGCGGATGACTCCATCCCGCCCGGAACAGATTCAAATAGACGCTGAAAAATCAACGCCTTACATCTGGTCCGCAATGATCTTCCGTCGAAAAACGGAACTTCGAATATCGTTTCCTTAGCCGCTTTAAAAACGCCGCTAGCCCGATTTTAACTTATTTGTATCGTTAAACTGGTACTGGCTTCGGTAATTTGCGGGGAAACGAGGTGCGACATGACGCCGCACCCCTGGCAACGGAAAGGCTTATTGGGCGGGGATGCCGGCCTCGGCCGCGGTTTGCTCCGCCAGCTTGCCGGCGCGCAATTTGTCTTCGTATTCCTGGACGATGTTTTCCATTTCCACACTATTGAACTGCAGCAAGGTTTCCTGCTCCAGCAAACCGGACAGGGCGCCCTTGTTCTGGTAGCGTTGCAGCAAGTCCTTTCCGGCTTCATAGAGCTTCAGATTATGCTCGCCGCAAACGTTCAACTGCTGCTCGGTTATCTGCTGCTTGCCTTTCAACGCCGCCAACTGTCCGGCCAATTCGGCCTTAGCCTGGCTAAGCTCCTGGTTTTTGGAGAAGGCCTCCTGCAAGCGGGCGTTGGATTTTTCCAGACGTTCGCGCACTTCGCCGGCGGCATTGCGCTGGGCCGACAATTCGCTACCAAGTTGCTCCTTGGCCGCGACGGCGGCGGAATGCTCTTTCTTCAGTTGCTCCAACTGCTTGAGTTGCTCGTTCAGTTTGGCGGTTTCGGCTTGGGCCGCGTCGCGCTCGGCGGTCAGGCTTTTCACCATGCCCTGCAGTTTCAAGACCGCGCCACTGTCTTTAGACGCCTCGCGCGGCGCGGCCGAAACCGTCGCCGAAACTGCCAGCGCCAGCAACAATCCCGCCGGCAAATGCCAGGTAATCTGATACCGCTTCATGTCGCCTCCTCGCCTAGAACTGGGTGTTGATATCCATTTGCAGCACGTCGACGCCCCAGGTCGGGCCGCTGATCATATCGGCCGTCAGCCAGCGTCCGGTCAACCAGACGTTTTTCATCAAACCGTAGTTGCCTCCGATGAACCAACCTTTGACGTTGGTGCCGCCCAAATGGAAATCCGAATCGGTAAACGCGTCCAACACCGAATCTCGGCCGACGTATTTATAAGCGGCGAATACGTTCCAATGCCCGGCGACTTCCGCCTTGGGCCAACCGAAATCGGCGCGGAACTGCCAGGCCGTGGTCTTGGCATCGACCGCGGAACCGTACAAGCGACTGACTTCCTGTTTGTCGAAGCCGATGTTTCTGGCGTAGTCGCCGCTGATGCGCAGATGGTACGGCGCGAACAAGACCATGTCGTAAGAAGCATTGATATTGACGATGTTGAAATCCGACGCCAAACCGACCATGGCCGGCAAGGTGCCGGGCGCCAAGCGGGTGCCTTCCTTACAAATCGTCGCCAAGGTATTGCCGCCTTGCATAAACTGCGGTCGCGAGGCGGTATTGGCTCGATTGTTGGTGTCGCAGGTGCCGGAAGCGGTGGTATTTTGCCTGGCCTGCAGGTTGACGTAATCGTAATACGCCGCGGCCAATTTCAAATTGTCCTGGTTGGTAAAGGCCCAATCTATGCCGGCCTGGCCGCCCAACAGCCATTTGTCGCTGCTGAAACTGCTTTCCTGCAATGGAAACGCGCCGACCGTGAGATAGGCCTGATGGCTCTGGTCTCCCGCATCCATCAGTCTGCCGGAGTCGCCCAAGTGGTGGCGCCATGTCGCGGCAAAGCCCTCGAACGACAAATCGACGTCCCACAGCAACTCGCTACCGCCGGTAAACTCGCCGCCGCCGGTGTACCACGGGTTCTTGATCCGGCCGCCGCTCAGCGTCAGCCATTTGAATTTGTTGTCGTCGGTCGCATCGTATTGCAGGTAGGCGCGGTCGACCGTGAAATCGTAATGGTTACCGAAGTTGGCCAGATCCTGGTTGGTCGATACCGGATCGCGCTGGTTGCCGGTCGCCAGCCTGACGCCGGCCTTCAAGTTGTCGGTAACGTTGGCATCGATACCGATCCGCAACCTTTCCCGGAAACGATGGCGGTCTTCGGTGGTGTTGTAAAACGCATCCAGGCCGGCATTGGTAACACCACCGGCATTGTTGATAGCCTGGTAATCCAGATAAGAATTTGGGATATTGTCCGGTGCCTGATAATCGTGCTGCGAACGCAAGCGCAAATCGCCGGACAATTTGAACTTGCGGGTCCAGTCCGGCAACGCATTCGGTAAGCCCCATTGTTCGTTCTTGGCTTTTTGCATCACGTCGCCGACCACTTCCTCGCGCAGCTCGCTACGCACTTGCTGGCGAATCTCGTCCTTGACGAAGTCCGGCACGTAAGCCACTCGCACTTCGTCGGCCGGCACCGCCTCTTTCTCCCCGGCCGCTTTTGCGGCTGCAGCCTGCTGGCCGGCGTCGGCTTCGGCCTGCTTGATCATTTCGTTGGCCGCCTTGTCGGTCAAGATGCCTTGCTTCACCAATTGTTTGATCAAATTGGTGGTGGTGTTGCGCAGCTTCAGCAATTCTTCCTTCTCGCCGGCCTGGACGCTGCCGATCAACCCCGACAGCGCCAAGGCCATCAGCCGTGTTTTGTTCGCCATTGTTTTGTTCTACCTATGATTTTTTAAATTCTCGATGAAATCTTCAATTTGACCGGTTGCTGCATGCCGGGCGGCGGCGGTTCCGCGACCCGGTCGAACTTGTTCAGCAAACGGCTCAACAGCTCGTCGATTTCGGCATCGTTGCTGCCCTTGGCTAACTCCACCCGTTCTACTGAACCGTCCGCCTTTAACCAGACTTTGACGATGGCGGTATAACCCTTGCGCCGCAGCTCCTCGTGGTTGTTCAGCAGAGCCGAAATGCCGTTCTTGATCAGACCTCCGTACCAGGCGTAGGGATTGCCGCTGCCGCCGCCGAACAGGCCGGTGCCGCCCTTACGCGCCGCCAGACCGAAACCGTCGGAACCGGCCGCGCCTTCGGCATCCAGCCCCAAATCGCGCGGCGGTGCCTGTTCCGGTTCGGGTTCCGGCTCAGGCTCGGGTTCCGGCTCCGGTTCCTTGATTTTTTCCTTGATTTCCGGCTCGGGCGGCTTCTCCACTTTCGGTGGCGGAGGCGGCGGTGGCGGCGGTTTCAGCAAGGTGATCGGCTGGATTTTCTTTTCGTTTTTGGCCGGTTTGTTACCGGCGAAGTCGATGATGACTTTGACGATATAAAAAATCGCCACCGCCGCGATCAAGGCGCCTATCACCATGGGTATGTAAACCCGCCAATGCTTCTTTTTCGACATCGCGCCAACTTATTTCACGAGGTTCTGCGTGACCAGACCGACCTGGGTGATTTCCAGTCGGCCCAGCAAGGCCAGAATGTCGACCACGCTTTGGTATTGCACCGTGGCATCGCCCTTGACCACCACCGGCAATTCCGGATTTGCCGCCTTGTATTGCAGCAGCGTGGATTCGAGCTGTTCCATCGTCACCGGAAAGGTATCCAGAAAAAATGGTGCCGTCGGCAGTGACGGTAATGGCCTTGGTTTGCGGTTTGGCCAAACTTGGGGTGTTGCTGGCCTTAGGCAGATTGACCTGGACGCCCTGCACCGCGGCGGTGGTCATCAGGATGAACACCACCAACAACACGTAAGCCAGGTCCAGCATCGGCGTGACGTTGATTTCGTCGTATGCGGCGTTTTCTTCTTGAACTTTCATTGGGTATTCTCTTGACTGCGTGGCTTGCGCAGGCGCTACCGGCAACTGTCCGCCAGGTGAGCGCTGCGTCTGCTAAGAATGGGAAATTAGCTGTGCTGTTCGGCGAGTTTGGCGATGAATTCGTCAACGAAGACGTGCATATCGGCGGTGATTGCCTTAATCATGCTACCCAGGTAGTTGTAGGCAAACAGCGCCGGAATCGCCACGCCCAGACCGGCCACGGTCGCAGCCAAAGCCGCGGCAATACCCGGTGCGATGGCGTTGACGTTGACTTCGCCGCTGGCGGCAATCGCGGCGAAGGTAATCATCACCCCGACCACGGTACCCAGCAGACCCAGGAACGGACCGCCGGAAATGGCGATGGTCAATAGCACCATCTGCGAATTGAGTTTTTGCAGTTCCCGCACCAACACCCCGTCCATCGAAGCCTTGACCGCATTCAGCGCCTGTGCGGACAAGCCCTGTTCGGCGGCATCGGCGCCTACGCCTTTGGCCAGTCGTTTGTTCATTTCCTGAACGCCGATATGGTAGATACGGTAGATGGATGAACCGGCGAAGGCCGCATGGTTACCGGTCAACGACAGCAGCAACGGTGATTCGTCGAAGTCCGCTTGATCTTCCTCGTCCTGATGATCGAGGTTGGTAAGGTTTTTGGAGCCGAGCTGACTGAACGCTGCCTCGAACTTTTTATTTTCGTTGCGGGTACGGTTCAGAATAATCGCCTTGCTGACGATCACCAGAAAACTAATGATGAACATCACCGCCAAAATGCCGATGATGACCCAACCGTCCAGCGTAACGTTGTCCAGCGTCGCCATCAGGTAGGATTCGCCGCCCTCTTCGCTGTCCGGCGTGCTGTCCTCGCCGTAGTTCAACAACGCCGAAGACTGGCCCTGCATCAACGCGGCGAATTGCAAATAATTCTGGTCGCGGGCGACTTTGGCGATGCCGAATTCGTCGATCGCGCCGGCAAAGCCGCGGGAACCGTCCACCGCCGCGCCGATGCTGCTGTCGCCGAGTAGAGTCGGCACGCTGGCCGGCAACACGCCCATCGGCTTGCCGTCGACGTATAAGGTAAAACCTTCTTTGGTGGCGCTGACCGCCAGGAATTGCCAAGTCGCCAGATTCAGATCGGTCGGGCTGACCAGTTCCTTACGGTTAAGGTCCAATACCGGGGTCTGGCCTCTAACGGACAACGTCAGGCCGTCGCGCTGAAAAATCACGCCGTCGGCTTGGGCTTGGTCGATCTTGACCCAGGCCGACACGGTCCAGCCGAATTCGACCGCCATTTGCACGGCCGGCGTCGCGGCGATCCTCAGCGCCTGACTACCGTTGAATGCACCGGCGTCACCGACGGCGCCGCCTTCGATTCGGGTCGAGGTCGCCGCAGACGGTTGATTGGCGTAAGCCGTGGCGTCTTTGACCGCATCGGCGTCGAAGTGATAAGCCACAGCCTGGGCCACGTCGAAAATGCCGGCGCCGTCCTGGGCGTCGACCGCCTTCGGGTTACCGTAATACATCCAGAACATGGCCTCGTCGGCGCTTGCGATGTCTTTTGGCAGCTTGACCCAGATCAGGGCCATCTCGTTGACGGTATCGATTTTCTCGATGAAATATTTCAGCGGTGTCTTATCGTCGGCCGCCAAAAACCGCAAATCCTTGCCGTTCTCGGCCAGATCGGCAAAGAAACCGAAATTGCCGGTATGCAGCCGCACCGGCACCAAGCCCTCGGCCACCGGCTTGACGCCGTTTTGCTGCAACTGCTGCGCGTCGATGGTGATTTTCTTCCGATAGCCCCAGTCGTCGTTCCACCAGGCTTGCGCCAATCCGGGCATCATCGACAGGGCCAACATTAACAAGGCAATCCGCTTCATTTTCTCTCTCAAAACAAGGTACTTAGCGAATTATCCCGACTTTTCTTTACATTTTTATGACATTTTCGTGAAATTTACCGACCATTCCGGTTGCGACCGGATTCCCCTCGTTCCGACGTTACGGCGTGGGAATACCTGCGGGCCGGTCAACTCGGTACGGGTTTCCAAGGGGAACCGTGGGCACCAGCGAAGTGCCGTAATGCCGGCAGGACTCGGGCATCCAACACCATGGATGGTAGCTTCGAGCTATCCTTGCAGCCTGGATTCCGGCGCTCACTGCCGGAATGACGGTCAGCAAACGAACATGCGTATAACAATCAGCGGAAAATCGTTGGAACCAGCCAATTCCGCCGGCTTCGGCTAGTCGCCGAAGCCCAATAATTCAACACTGAGCATGCCCAGTATCGCCTTGGCGATGGAGTTGCCGTTGTCCTTGCCGACGCTGTTGTTGACCGAGCTTTCCGCCATCTGGCTGACGCCGGCGTTCAGGTTGCTGGTTCCGGTCAAACCGGCGGCGACGCTGCCGGTGGCCGCGACCGGGACGCCGGTGCCGACGCCGCTGACCTGAATGTTTTGCGCACCGAGTACCGCCGTCGCGGCGATGAACACGTTCTTGCCGCCGATACCGGCTTCACCGGCGTCGACCACGCCTTTCGGCGCGAACAGGAACACGTCGCCGGCTTCCATACCTTCCGAACTTGCAGCCGTCCGAATACCACTACCGGAAACGACGGGCGGAAACTCAATTTTCATATTACCTTTATCATCGAAACTGATTACCGGAGGCGGTGCGGCGATTGCCGACTTCGCGCCTCGTCCCGCGTCGATATTTCCATTTGATGACCAAACCATAATATCGCCGCCATCCAGAGAGAACACGCGCGAGGTATTCACCATGAAATCTCCGTCGACCATGACGTTAACATTGCCTTGCCGTTGCACCACAATCCCTAGCTCCGACGGTGGCTTTGCTCCCGCGAAAGAAGTAGCCAAACCTACGTTGACGAATCCACCGGGCACAACCAAGTTTACGTTACCGCCATCGACAGTTTGAATTTTGCTGAAGAACATACTCAAATCGCCGCGCCAATCGCTGTCCGAAAATAAATGGCTTATCGCGTCGTAACCTCGTTGGCTGTTGGTACTAGTCTTTCCGGCAGATGCTTTACCCGACTCTTTAATTTCGTTAAAGAACACCGGCAACAAAATGGCATTGAGCTTGGGCTGAATCTCAACAAAATCCGACGACTTCAATTTGGCAAACTCAGCCAACGCAGTTTCGTCGGTTACGGATTCGTCATTCAGGCGCTGACGCATAAACCCTGTAATCAGCGATTTCAACTGCGTATTTGCTTGGGCATAGAGTGGATTTCGAGTCAAATAGGTCTCGATAAAGCCACCATAATCCAATTCGCCGTTGGCACCGGTTAAGATTGTCAAATTAGCGCCATGCTCGGCCAAACTGGTATTGACTAGGTTACCTACCGTCGAAATACCGCCGGATGCGCCGAGATCGACGTTGCGACCGGCTTTTACCAACAGCTCACCCGGACCGCCCACTGCGATTTTTGCAGAATTATCCAGCAGACCGCCCGTTTCGGGGTCGCGATCGCTGGTATAACGCACGTCGCGGCCGGCTTCGATTAGCGTAGTGTCGTCATCGTTAACATGTTGCAGCGATAACGATAAGTTGACTATGTCGTGCCCCGCCTTCACCAGGGTTTTCTTCGGAAAATTGAACTCGACGTTTTTGATATCGCCTTGCAAACTTACCAAGCGTGCCGCCTGATCATCACCGAGATGAACCGGAATTGTGGCGTGCAACAATTTAGGCTGCGCGCCGAAAGGACTGACCCGGCCTACAACATCGGCCATATTATTCCGAGCCACCGGTGTTTCAGCGTCAGGCAACAAACTCCGATCCGCATCGGACATACCGAATCGAATACCCACCTCGCCGCTGATATCCTGCTTCGCGAATAAATTCAAATTGCCTTGCGCCGACGGAAACAAGACAATTTCATTTGCAATCCGCAAACTACCGCCGTGGGCAACCGCATTCAGCGACGCCGGATAAATAGGCGTCAACGCTTGCTGATTTGAGTTCGTATTGGTTCTTGGAAAAATCCTACCGTTGGCCGCTAGCAGCACATCTCCAGACAAGGAGTCAATATCCAGCGCACTAGTTTCGCTGTAACTAAAAAAATTGACGTCGGCCTTGTGGGAAATCATAGGATCTGACGCGCCGGTCAGAGTGACGCCGTTGCCGGCACTAACCTTGAAACGAGTATCTCCCAGCAACAGCATAGGGCCCTTCTTGAAACGGTCACCGCCGGTAATTTGGCCGCCCGCCGTCAAATTACCACTGCCCTTGCCCAAGAAATAACTGCCGCCGACAATATCTCCGTCGGCCACCACGGCCATCGTACCGCCGCCGTTGACCTGAACCTGATTCGATAAAAAGTCAAAGCTACCGGCGGTACTATTATCTGCAACCCCTATTTGCTTGCCGGTGGTCGGCATCATGACGTCTAGATTATTAATATTACCGCCAGCCGAGACTTTAACGTTGCCGCCGCCGAATGAACCGACATTTTGTCGAAAAAAGGATTGTTTAGCCGTAGTTGCGGCCGCGTTCTGAAATTGCAGATTGGGGTTATTAGTCGGTATATAACCAACGGTCACACCCCAGGCAGTTGCCCGCTGCCCGCTGTGGTCGGCGGTGTCGGCTTTCCAGTTACCGATACGGAACAACCAGTCGTTGAAGTCGTTATTATTGACGACCGCCCCGTCGATATTACCGCCCGCTTTCAGAGTCAAATCACCACCGGCCACCGGATATTCGGTATAAAACAACAGGCCGACGAAACGGTCTTTCAGCGTGCCGTAGGGCGAGTCCTGAGTCGGCCGGCCGGCGTTGTAAATCGACGACGAACCATCGGTGAAGGCAATATCCTTGCCCGCCACAACATGCATATCGCCGCTACCGGTCCTGATCACGGCACCGGAGCTCAGTTTCATCGTGCCCGTGTTGCCGGTAGCATTAATATCCGCGCTGGTTTTATCGGCGCCCGCCACCAAATGGTAGGACCACGATTCGCCACCCTGCAATTTATCGACGATGGTTGCCGAACCGCCGCTATAGGTGAAGGTTACGTTTTTAAAGCCGTCAGACAGTGATTTTTCCACGTTAAAATCGCCCGTGGTTTTAATCACCAAACCGCCGGCAACATCGTCCCAGAGGTTGGTATCGGCCACATCGTCGTAACGCCATCCCATCAAATCCCATTTATCCTTGAGCGCCAGATCACCGGTGTAATTGATTTCAACGCCGGCTACCAAACGCAAACCGTCGGCCAAATCCGCGACGTTGTGCATGTTCGCAGCCGTCATGTAAACCGAAGTCTGGTTTTGAATCTTGGTAATATCGGCTGCATTGATTTGGCCATCGTTGCCTAAATCGGCATTGGCGTATTTTTTGACGCCTTCGGCGTAGAACTTGCTGAAGCCTTCCACCTTGCCGGCAACCGGTTGCACATTGATGCCGTTAGCAGTACGCAAGGCCCGCAATACTACCGAACCGCCCTCAGCGCCGTTGCCCCACACCGAAATGTTCGAACCAGCCTGAATATCGATGCCGCTGATATTGTCGCCATCGGCATCCACCGCCGACAGCAACACCTTACCGCCCTTGGCACCAACCTGGGTACCGTTTGCGGTTAGATCGGCACCGGTCGCCAGTACGATCCGGTCACCGGCATACAGGTTGACATTGCCGCCCTGACCGGTGCCATCGGCATGAACCCCAGCATCCAGATTGATCGAGCCACGATCGGCGACCAACGTAATTTCCTTGGCATTAATCGCCACACCCTTTTGCAGAATATCATCGCCACGCGAACGCAGATAAATCGACTGGTTTACCCCGGCGCCGGCCACTACCGACATCAACTGATCGAAACGGATCGCAGGGTCGAATCCGCCGACATCGAACGCCGCACTACCCTCCTTGGCTTGCAATTTACCCAGCAATACCACCGATTTTTCGGCAGCGGCAAACTCCACGCTGCCGCCAGCCGCGCCATTGCCGCCGCTGTTGACACTAACCAGCGAATCCGCCCCGGTCTTGACGATACCGTGATCGGCAGCGGCCCGGAAATGGCCGCCCGACGTATAAACCGCCTTATCGGCAAAAACGACCTTGCGTCCGGCCAAATCGATACTGGCCTGGTTACCCAAAATCACGTCACCTTTCAACGCTGTAAGCCCCAAACTACCGGAAGGCAGCAAAGCCTTGGCATTGAAGCTTATCGTATCCGCTGTAAATTCGATCGCCCCGCCGAAACCGTTGGCGGTGGTCGCGCCGCCGCTCAAACCGATGACATTCGCTTGGCCGCCGACATTGACCGTCAACTTGCTGCCGCCGTCCGCCGTCAACAGGCCGGCATTCAGGTTCAAATCCTTGCTAACTTGCAACGAACCGACGTTGCTGGCGGTGAAGACTTTATTGGCAGTCAGGTTGGCTTTATCAAACCCGGCCAACGTGAACAGGCCTTTACCCATCACCACGGTATCGGCGCTGAGATCCAGATGACCGGTACCGTCGGCGGCTTGGTGATTGCCGGCACCGGCTAGATTATGCAAATCCAGCCTGCCGGACGCCAACTTTGCATGGCTGGTGCCGCTGCCGTAACCGGCAAGACCTGCAGCGTTGATCGCCAAATGGTCAAAGTAAATCGCCCGAATATCGCCGTTATCGTCTCGTTGGAATTCGCCGTCCGCCGCCAATCGGCCAACGTTACCGTACACCCCGATACTATCGCGCGCGGTCAAAATCAATTCGTCGACGGTCAGGTCGGTCAATTTGCGGTTGGATAAATTCAACGCATTGCCGGTCAATCCGCCAACTTCACCGATATTGATGACGTTGGCCGCCAGATTTAACGAGCCGCCAGTCATATCGATGTCGCCGAGCAATTGCGACGACTGGCTGGCATCCAAAAGAATCGAACCTTTATCCGTTTTCAATACGGAACCTTCCGCCAGATTCAACTGGCCGGCCGTTCCGTTCGTACCAGTGCGATTCAGGGCCACTTGCCCGCTACTGGAAACCCTTAACAACGCGCCATTGCCGCTGACGTTGAATACGCTATCGCTGCTGCTTAGGGCCCGATCTGCAATCAATTTGGCACCACTTTGCAATTCGACGTTTTCGGTCGCGGCCACGGCAAATTCGCTACCGTGAATCTCGGTATCCGCGTCGAACACTACTTCCTGTGCCGTAACAGCCAAATCGGTTTCGTTGGCGTTGCCCTTGTTGCGGCTACGCGCGCCGCCCAACAACAAGCTACCGACGCGTAATTTGTTCAAATTCTCGGCCAGAATTTCCAACGTTCCGGAAATCGGCGTATCGCTGAGTTGGTTGGTGACAACGATACGATTCGCGGCAATATCCATTTTCGAACCGCGCCCGCCGGCCAGCGCGTCGCTGATGAAAAGGCCATCCATGACCAGACGGGTCTGCGCCACCAAAGAGATTTGGCCGGCATCAATCGACAACCCGGGACGCGGCGCATCTTTCTTCAAGGCGTTCCGGGTGAAAAACTGATCTCCCCGATTGATGTCATAGCTGGAATTTTGTCGGACATCCGCGCCGTTTTCGATTTTGAAGCCACCGGTCCTGGCATCAGCCGCACGGCTGCCGGCATGAATAAAGTAACCGGACACGACGGATAGGCCATCAACAGTGGACTGCCTGACAGTCAGGTCTTGGGTACCGGCTTGCGGTGTAATCAGGAACGCACCAGGCAACAAGGCGTAATGGCTTGGCAAAATCGCGTATTCACCTGCCGGCAACTCGTCACTACCGCTCAAGTAAATAGTGGAACCTGGCGCATACGGAAAATTTTGCGACTCGTAATGGTCGTAGGGTGCCAACTGGCTACCCAAAGTCGGCAAAATCGCAAAACCGCCCTGGTAAGATGCGCGGCCCGGCTGCAGATAATCGAACGAACCGCCCGCGCCGGGCTGGAATTCATAAGCCTGAAGATCGCCGCCACCCGACACGTCAATGCGGCTGCCGGTTTTGATATCAATTTCCGGCGCATCGAAAATCACCCTCTTTTCCGGCGCGGCTTCGAACACCAGATTGCGTATATCGTCCAACGGGTAAAGCCAATCCAGGCCGCCCTGTGTCGCGCCAAACGGAATCACCATGCCCTTGGCGGAAACCGAGGTCACGCTGTTGTCGCCCACTGTCATTTTCGATGTAGCTTGCAGGTTGATAGTCCCCAACGGCGCCTTCAATACGCCGTTCTGGTTGATCTGCGCCGCCTTAAAAGTCAAGTTACCGCCGGCAGACAATGGCGATGCGTCGGTATTGCTACCGGAAATCGTGATTGTGCCTTCAGGATTATTAACGACCGCAAACGTGAAATCGCTCAACGTGGTCGGATAAATCTGCGTCGCCCGCAAATCCAAATTCGCTGCGGTCACCAAGCCGCCGACAAAATCGCGTTGCTCGTCGCCGTTACGCAAACCGACGCCCCGAATATCGTGAGCGCTAATCAACGCAATCCGGTTAAAACCGTTCCACTGGGTAGCGCCGTTCAGTTGAATCCAACGCGCGTTGGCAGTGAAACGACCTTCGCCCGCATCGGCGTTGTTTGCCAAGTTGCGATCCAGACTGGAGCCGATTTGCAAGAAACCGGTGTCCAGACGGATAGTACCGGCGGCACCGCCATCGATGCCCACGGCATTGATGGCCGAGGCATCAATCCTAATGCGCTCGGCGGCTTTAAGCTGCACGTCCCCCAAAAATCCGACGCTGCCGATACTGCTTAAGGACACGTCGGCAAAACCGGCGGCGTCCACCAAATCCGCCCGCAACAGGGCTTTGCCGAGTAGATCACCCGCAAAATCGTCGCCGAATTTAGCCGTTCTGGACAATGATCTTGGCGCCGACTGTACGATATTGATCACCAATGGATCGGTCGGAAACGGTATATTCGGTTGGTCAGGCAAAAACCGCCGGGAGCGGTTCAGTGAAACCGCCAGCGAACCGCCCAACAGCTCCGGCGAGCCGGCCCGTGCCGACATCGAACCGTCCATGACCACCCCCTCGGCGGCGGCGATTTTTATCGAACCGGCGTTGGAACCGACGATTTTTTTGGCGTACGTGAAACCCAACCGGGTTGAAGGTTGCAAAATATCAACGGGCGCTCTAGTGCCGGAAACGTTGAGCTTCGAGCCTTCTTCCAGGACCACCGCGCCGCGCTCGGCATAGAAATTGATCACACCGCCGTCTAGTACTTGGCCGCTTTGATAGCCGAATTGGTCGACCGGATTCAGGCGTGTCGTGCCGGCAACGGATAAGTTGGCGTTGCCGCCAACCCATATCGCCTGACTCGCCAAATACTCTTGAGCTATGGTTGGACGTATTTCCAGGGAAATTCGCCCGGCCAGGGCTTGCAATAGACCATCGACAAAAATGTTGCCGCTGTTACTCAGCAAGGTTATTGACGAACCTTTGTCGGCGATGACCGCGCTGCCGGTTTCGATGCGGGTATCCAACTGGGAGCTCAACTCCAAATTGAAAGCTTGCCGCAGGTTTTCCGGCAATAACTCTAAATGGGAAAAATCCCGAAGACTATGGCCGGACGACCGGCTCAGGTACGAGGCATCCAGTACCAGATTTTTGTTTTTTAAATCCAATTGAGTTGCGGCAGCGACCGTCAACCCGGCAAAATTACTATTCAGCTTAATTTCGGAGAACCCTGATTCCTGATCGAAACCAAAACCGCCGTTAGTCACCGTCAGACGCATAGGATCTGTCAAAGCCGATACGAGTACATCTCCAATCAGTATTTCACCGCTGCTGATCGATAAACTACCACCTTTGGTCAACGACGCGGCACGCACTAGACCATCGAGGTGTACGGTCGAAGCTTGCCCCACTGGCCCTTTGGCGCTCAAACCGATACTGCCGCCCTTACCGGCAACAATATCACCATCCAATTTCAGTTGGGCACCGCCATCCGCAGATATCGAGGAACCGGCCTTCACATAAAGATTACCGACCGAGCTAAGTTTGACGCTGCCGCCGTCCAAGTAAAGCGGATCCGTCTGCGCCGCATCGAAACCAGCCTGAAGATCGTTAACCCAGCGCCCCGATACATCCAGAACCGCCTTCGAACCGATATGCAAGTCGCTGGGCAACTCCAGCACCTTATTCCCTTCGCTGTCCGTTAGCAGGCCGCTGTTCAAGGTTATCGAGCCTCCGGCCGCATGAACTTGTCCGAGCACGTTAATTGCCGCGCCGTCGCCGTTGGCGGACATGGGGTGACCACTGCCAAGCGCCTGCACAGAAAACTCTGCACCCGGCACCATTCGAATATTGGCGTCCTCAGCGACCGTCGCGCTGCCGTTTACGCTGACAACGACATGCTGCACATTGGAACGATTGGTTAAATCGGTAGAAAGCACCAGATCAACTGGTTTGCCCTTGTCATTCGTCGGAAACAATTGATTCAGGCCAATGCTTACCGAGTCCTTGCCGGTTTGGAAACGCACGTTCGAAAACGAGTTGGCAAATGCCGCTGAATCGAAAATAAAAGTTCCACCGTCAGGACGCGCGCTTGGCGAACGCTGGTACAAGCCGGCGTCGCTACCGGCGATCAAACGCCCATTCCAAGCCATATTAGGCGATTTAATATTCAATGATCCGGCGGCATTGGCTTCACGATAACCCTGCTCATACGTACCCTGCCCCAATTGTCCGAGCGAATTCCAAATCTTTTCCACCCCCCACTTCTTGTGGGTCTGGGTGACTTGGCCGATTATGGCAATGTAGGTCTCTTTGGGATCGGCGTCGCTGATATCCACAATCCGCCCATAGTCGGTCATCAGTTTGGTGGTATTGATATAACCGCCCTGATAATCCACATAACCGCCGGAGATATCGAAAGTTGCGCCATCGTTAACAATAATGTCGCCGCTGGATGATAAATTGATTTGCCCGCCTTCTCCCAGCCGTTCGTCAATTCCTCGACTTACCCTTGCCTTGGCGCCACTGGTATCGACAATTTTCGAACCTTTTCTCAAATCGACGCGAACGGTCTCTCCCTTCAAAATACCGCTTCTCTGAACCGGCGCGTCGCGTAACTCAAAACTTTGTACGGAAATTTCAGCTACATTGCGCTCGATAGGCGCTACGACACCTTTAGTCCCGGAAACATCGACCACAGCTCCTTTTTCAAAATAAATCCGGCCCTTGGTTCCTAGCGTTGGAGTGGCTAAATTGTCCGTGGCTTTGATATTGACCTGGCCGGAGGGCGCTTTGACCGTTGCGCCGGATTGCATATGCACGGTGTTGCCGGTAATTTCGATATAAGCATTCGGTTGCGCTTGCTCGTCGATAGCACTTCCTCCGGCTTGATCCGCAACCACTTGAGTCACGCTACCCGCAGCCAAAGTGGTTTTGGCCTCGGTTCCCAGGCCGTCGCCCAGGTCCGTATCACGGCTGGTTTTGGTGGCTACCAACGTATTGCCAAGCTTACCGTGCTGTTCCTGTGCAAGTAGACGAATCGAGCCGTTAACCTTAACCGAACTGGTGGCGTTGATGCGGCCTTGCTGATTCACGGCAAAACCGGCCATGGTCACGTTGCCTTGTCTGGCGACAATATCGCCAAAATTGGAAACCTTACCGCCGGTATCCACTTCCACTATCAAACCGGCAAACGGACTGTTTTTGTCGGCTGGTTGTAGATAAACCTTGTCCTGGCTCGCAGCGAGAATCACCTGACCCTGCTCTTCGGACGTTAGAGTGCCTCTATTCTCGATTTTGGGAGCGGCAATAATGATACGCCCGGCTTTATCCGTATGAATTTTGGCGCCCGCCTCAATGAGTATTTGTACCGTCTTAGGGTCTAAGGCGTCGCCGGGTTGCATCGGTTCGATAGCAAGCGCTGCTCCACCGTCTTCATCGTAAACTTTCGCTATACCTCGATTGAAAATCTGATCGGTAATGTTCAAGGTACTCGCCATGAAGCTATTGGCATTAACGACCGCTTCCTTACCGAACACGAAACCGTTTTTGTTGTACAGGTAAATCTGGCCGTTGGCGATGATCTGGCCGAAGATTCGGCTGGGGTCTTGCTGATTGATCCGATTCAAAGCGATCGATTGGCTATTCGGCTGCACGAACTGGACGGTCTTTCCCGCATCGACGTTAAACTTGTCCCAGTTCAAAATCGCTTTGTCGGTCGTTTGATCGATGCGCAGGGTATTGCCGATAATCTGGTTGGTCGCGGCGCCGCTGGTGACCCAAGTTGCCGCCGGAACCGGCAGGCCGGTGTCCGCCCAAGCCGCACTGGCACTGCCCACCAGCATGCCGCCGGTCAGCGCCAGACGGACGCAAGCCACCAAAGGATTGAGTCGGAACGGTTCGCAGGATGTCTGCCGTGGAAATGCCGCGGATTTGGCCATGTCTAGGTTGCCTCGATCAATTAAGGTACACCAGCGCTCTGGCGGCAACCCGGCTGTCTTAGCATAAAGACCCGTAGCTTTCCGTCCCCGCTTCGCAACGGGTTTGGCTTTAGAATGAAATTTAACTACTTCAATTTATTTTCAATAAATTCGCGTCGTCATGGGTAAGTCGATCAAAAAGTTATTCGGCACCGCGCAATTTAATTACCAGATAGACCCAATTATCAAACGACCCCTAATTGCGCATATTCGACAAAATTTATTAAAAACCAACAAACCTCAGTTTAATATTTAAACCTGAATTAATAATTGTACCAAGGTATTAAATAAAATTATGTCAATATTATGACAACAACGAATTTGAAAACCAAAACCCAATTAAATAAATATTACAAATACATTAAAAAATACTGCTTCGTATTATTTTAAAACTCGGTCGCAATATTAAAATGCACGCGCGGATCGCCGCTTTGCACCGGCGCCAGGGTCGTGAACGGAATGCCGATATCCAGCGCGCCGCTGAGTTTGCGCCACATTTGAAACCGCACACCGAAGCCGCCGCCGCTGAGGAAATTGCTGCGGACGTTGCCCGGCAAGGCGTTCTTGATCCAGCCGCGGCCGACGTCCAGGAAACCCAGCAGCTTGAATTTGTTCAGAAACTCCCAGTCGCTCGGCCCCAGATGCGGCGAGCGCAGTTCCACCGAACCGAACACGGCATCGTCGGCCAGCGCCTGGGTCTCGAAATAACCGCGCACGCTTTCGTCGCCGCCCAACGAGAATTGCTCGTTACTGATCAGCGGCGTATCGGCCACTTGCGCCGCGACGTGGCTGTAAACTTCCATGCCCAGCGGCAGGTCGTGCTGGAATTTCAAATCGCCGGTCAAAAACAGGTAGTTGGCTTTGGCCAGATAGCGCTTGTTCTCGAATTCCTTCTGGTTATTGCCCAAACCGCGGAAGGAGAAATGCGCGCCTATGTCGAAACTGGTAAACGATTCGGCGCCGCGCAGGCTACCGCTGTATTGCGCTAGAAACGGTGCGTAGCTGATCGGCGTCTTGATCGAATCAGCGCTGAGCAGATTCACGTCTTCCTGAAAGTCCTTGTAATCCATGCCCAAGGTCGCGGTATGAAAGTAATCCGCCAAGGGTTTCAAGGGCTTGACCAGGCGGGCACCGTAGATGTTACCGATACCGATCACCGACAAGGCGCCGGCGTTGGCGATTTGCGCGTTGGAAGACGAACTGACCGCATACAAGGCCAGCCGACTGTCGCTGTCGAACAGCGGCATGGCATAGGTACCGGCCCAAACGTCGACTTCCTGATTGTTTTCCGGCGAGACTTGGTACATCAGCGACGCACTATGCATCTCCTGCCACAGATTGTCGTAACGCAGCGAAGACACCAGTCGCAAGCGCGAGGTGCTGGAGGTATTGCGGCCGTTCAATTCCACCTTGCCGTGAACCGGCAGTTCGTCCTTGACGTTCAAATCCACTTCCAGCGTGCCCGGGGTCTCGCCGGCGCGGAGCACCGGCACGATCTGCCGGTCCGGGCTTTGCCCGGCCAGTTGCGTCAATTGCTGTTGCATGCTCTTGAAGTTGGGCACGTTGCCTTCCGCCAATTCAGGCACGCCGGCCTTGATTTTGCCCAGCGAGAAATAGCGGCTGTCTTTGACCCGCAAGCGCGATACTTTGCCTTCCACTACTTGCAGATAGACCACGCCGTTCTTGACATCCTGTTCCGGAATGTCGACCGCGACGGTCTGATAACCGTTGGTGCGGTACAAGTCTTCCAAGGCGCCGCGGGCGGCTTCGACGTTGTCGATGCTCTTGTTGGGGCCGAGAAAGTGGTAGACCGTGCGTTCCAGTTGTTTTTTGTCGAGCAAGGTATTGCCCTTGACCCGCAATTCCAGCAAATCGAAGGTTGCCGGCGCTTGCGGCTCGGCCGCACCCTGCACCGCTACGGCTTGCTCCGGCGCTGCCTGTGCCGTCGCCCCATTTGCCTGTGCAACCGTCATCAGGGTTGCTGCGGCGCAAACCAGCCTGAGCCATGGCTTGCACGCTATCGTTCCGGTGTCCTGCATAAAAATGATGTTGTTTCCTAAAGCCCGGTTTTCCCGTTGAAAACCGGTAGCCGTGAATTCTATTTCTGCCACGTTAAAACTTTATGACAGTGCTGTTACCGTTGCTTACCGCCGTAACAGCCCCTGAAACAGCAAAACCAGACGTCCGAAAACGGCTGGTTTTGCAGGTGTGGAGCCGTCCCTGGCTCCGGCCGGGGTTGCCCCGGTTACGATTCCTTACAGTTGAGAGTCGCCCAGAGCCGATGCACTGTCGTTGTAGACTGAGGGCAGACGGCAAGCGTCAGCGCCGGCGCTGGTCGTAGCGTGGGTATAAGGGTTTACCGGTCTGCTGAAGCTATATACACCGTTGGCTTCCGGCGCATAGTTAGTCGGTACGGCCAGGAAAGCACCTTTCTCGCTGACAGGAGCGCTAGCGTTATGGAATGTCTGAGAGAACGTATTCAATTTACTCATTACCGTTGGAGATGCCGCAGATTTGATCAACGCGTCAACTAACGGCAAGCTTTCGAATGCATGAGAAGGCCAGTATTGGAAAGTATTTTCCGCCCAATCCTTGTATCTGCCGTTTACGACGTTAGCCAATTTCGGCGCGACGCCGTCAACTTTGACGAAACGGTACTTGGAAGAGGTGGTGGTGGATTTTTCCAGAGACTGAATACCCACCGCCCAACGTTTACCGAAAGTATTATTGAAGGCAGTACCCAAGTTGTTGACACCGTCATTCAACTCATTCAAGCACTCGTCGACTCGGCCAGAAGTGGAATTCTCATGGACCATTGGGTAACCATCACCCTCGGCAGCACCTACCACTGCCGCGTCACCAGCAGGAACTAACGCACTTGGGTTGCACGGATTACTCAAGAATTTGATGTTGGATTGTGCTTGAGTACCGGAGCCGTTTTCGCGGCGGCAGGTATGCAGAAAACTTTTACCCGCCGCTGGCAAATAAGCTGTCAAAGTACCTTGAGCCACAGCCCAGTCGTATAGACCTTGAGTACCTACTTTCAGCTGATTCCAATCAGATAACTGACCGCCGTGAATTGAAGCCACCTGGGCACTGGTCAGGCTAGGCATACAGGCTTCGGTTTCGTCACCCACGGCGCAAGTGGACGGCACTTGGCCGGTCACTTTTTGTGCCGCTTGCAGCGTGAAGTACAAACCTTTGGTCACAGGCACGCCGAACGCCACAGCAGCAGCAGCCTTTACAGTGAGTTTAGAGACGTCGTCGGTAGAGACGTCCGGATACGGTGAACCGGTTGCCGGATCGATTGGAGCATTAACACCTTTGAATTGACCAGGGTCGACGTCGGAAACGCCAAAATCAGGAATTTTCTTTTCATGTCTGGCAGGGTTAGCCGGATCGTAAGCGCACTTCACGACGCCTAAAGTACCGTTAGAGCTGCTGGTACCCGCAACCGGATTAGACACCACATCGCACCCGCCGTTAGCAAAGGTGGTTGAACTGGAGATTTTCAAGAACTCGATAGAAGCGCCCGCGGTATCGCCGTTAGCTTCGGCAACAATAGGGCTGACACCGAACGCAGAACCGCCGGCGCTACGTTTGTAGATCAAGATGTTTGCTTTACCAGTCGGCAACGAGGTGTTTGCCGGTGCTCTTTCACACAGATACGCATATTGCTCAGTCGCTGCAGGATCTTGAAATTTCCAGATCGGCTTGGTCGTATCGCAGATTTGCTCGCTATCAGCGATAGTTGCGTCTGTGAACAGCTTTTCCAGGAATTTTTCCGCCGCAGAAGCACCAGACAAATGCACAGTGTAGGTGGTGGCAGAGTTAATCACCGGGACGCCAGTCGGACCGAATGTCCAAGCAGCTTGCGCACCTGCCGAAGACAGCGTTGCGGCAATAGCCACGCCTAATACTAACTTTTTCATAAAATTGTCTCTCATTGAACGTAATAAAGGTAATCGGGGCGGAAAACGCCCCGATTCGAGTCTTATGCAGCGTATTTACGGCGAGTAGAACGCAAAACGCCCATCAAACCGGCGCCAAACATCCAAACCGCAGCAGGCAGAGGTACTGGAGCAGCGTAAGTCAATTTCCCTGCAGCCAAATTCATATGCCAGCTTTGCAAGGTTTGGCTGTTGCCGTTTTGTTGGTTGTAGAACCAGAATGCGCCTTCTGAACCATTGATATCCGCATCAGCTGCTGATACTTGGCCAAAAATAGTAGCGAACGGCAGGTTTTGGTTATGTTGACCGGTACCGGCTGTATCCGAATCGACTACGATAGAGCTAAGGTTGGTCGACGCTTGGTTAGCGTTGGCAACGCCAGCGTTGTCGGCTAATGCGCCAGTGTTGATTTGACTAACATGACCTCTGATCACAGTTGCAACACTGCTAGCTGCGTTCAAAGTGGCAAATTTCGCAATAGATTTTTCGCCGGTAACAAACATCTTTGCAGCGTTAGTGGTCATTACACCCCAAGAAGTATTGGCGGCATCCATATTGGCAGCGAAAGTGCTCCATTTTGCATTTGGAGAACCAGCAGTCAGAGCGTTCAAATCAAAAGACAATGAATAAGCAGCATTATCCTTGTTGTTGAAGAAGTCGTTGTAAGTTACACCCAAATCCAGCGTAAACGTGGTTTTTTGAGTTTTGTCGTAAACAGACAAAAACGCTTCATTTGCACCGGTGTTTGACGACGCCCAAATCGCCGCATTCGCACCCGCTGAAGATGCCAAAAGAGCTGTAGCTAATAACGCTTTGTTCAGATTTTTCATTTTGTTTCCTTGATGATTTAAAAATTAAATAAATACACAAGGTGACAACCCGGCCATCTTGCCTGGCGGCAACATCCGTAGCTTTCCGTCCCCGCCTCGCGACGGGTTTGGCTTTTACACACTTCCTTAGTCTTACCAATGCACCGAGATGGCGCCGCTCTCCCCGCTACCATTTTTGTATCCACCGCCTACTCCCTAACCTCTTCCCTCGCCGCTCCGTCTGCGTGCCGTCCCTGCTCCCTGTCCAATCCCTAACTGTGCGAACCATCGCGCATTCCGGCGCAGTTCCAGTTGCGGCAAATTATTTCAGTTGAAATCGAGGTTTTTCGTTACGCGTCGGTTACAGTTTGATGAAACGTAATACATTTGTATTACACGGCCGCGCGAATCTGGGATTCAGGCCATGGCTATGCTGTTGTATTGGTTGCTAAATCTTCCTAATCGCTCAGACTCGGCGTAGCGAGCGCAAAAAGACAAGCAAGGCTTGCCGGTCTGGTTACGCGGCTGCTACAGTGGCTGAACCACTTGGCCCCGCGCCGGCAGACTCAAACCAGAACCTTCCCGCATGACAGAAATCGACCTTTTGCACCAGGCCTTTGCCGGCGCACAGCCGCCGATCGGCGACTTAGCCGGCCTAACCTCGGCGTTGAACCGTTGGTATCTGCAGCACCCGGATTGCAATTTTCTGCATCCCTGCCAAATCGGCGGCCGCCCGGCCCTGGTCTGCCAAGCCGACCTGAGCCGGAACGAGCCGGCGGCCTTCGCCGAATTGCAAGCCATCGCCGAACGCTATGCGCTGTACCTGAAGGAAGATGCCCGCCGCCGCGAGCAAACCTGGGCCGACGCCAACCGCCGCCGCGGCATCGGCCTGGTATTGAGTTTTTGTATCGGCCTCAGCGCGGTCTCGCGTAGCGTCGGCGCCGATGAACTCTTGCCGGTCAACGTGGTGGCCGGCCAGCATTTGCCAAGTCCGCTCGGCGCTAGCGCCAACACCGGCGATGGTGTGATTCGTTTGCGCCACCGGCATCCGCCGTCAGCGGCGCAAGTACTCGCCGCCTACAGCCAAAAACAGACGAACGTGCAGGTTGATTCCGCCGCGGCAGCCGACATCGCCGAGTTCCTGCAATCGCTCTACCAAAAAAAATCAGGCGACCCACCCACTGTCAACGCCGATCTGCAAACCATCGCGGACTATTTTTCGCGTTATCCGCAGGCAGTAGCGCTGATCGGCGAATTACGCGGCCAAAAAATCGGGTTGGATTACCAGGCCGGCGCTTGGCAAACCGTGGCATTCGGTAACCAATTCGGCATCAGCAGCGTGACGATCCGTTTCGATACCCGCCTCGGCGCGCAATTGCTCGGCGACCCCGGCTGCGACGCTACCCCGGCGTGCAGCATCGCTCCGGCCGACGCTTTATTGCACGAATTGCTGCACGCCAAATTGATGCTGTTGGATAGCGAACACTTCATCGCCGGCGGCGGCTTGGCGCCGGGGCTGTATCCTTTCGAACACGAACATGAAGTGATCGCCGAGGAAAACCGGCTATTTCAGGCCATGAACCAAACCGACGGCCGGGCCCGGCCGATCCGCCACCGCCATAGCGGCGAGTTGCTGCAGGTATCCTGCCCCGCCTGCATTCCGGTAAAACAAGTTGCATCGGGCGAATTAAGCCTGTGAAACCGGCGAAATTCCTGAAGCCCGTTACAAGGCAACGCGTGCAGGCGCTCGTTTGGGGAGACAAAAGTCAAGGCCGGTTCGACACAGCTCAATAGCCTTGTGCCAAATTGGGCGGTTTCGATCAAGGCGAGTGGAGGCGAGCAATCTTCCGGCGCGGCCGGAGCTGGACCGGAGACGACGGTCGGATTCCGGCGCAAGGGGTGTCGGTAGCGGTCGGTTGGGCCAGTGGGGTGCTGAAAAATCCTGGCCGTCGGGTGTGATTACGATCGGGCCGCGGGAAGGCTGGCATTGCCAGCCTTCCCGGACCAAGCCGATGCCGCGTCAACGGCGGCGGTGTACTCCGGCCGAAACCGCTCCGGTCACGGCGCAATCATGCCGTTGTGCAGATAACTTTCTTCGTAACTGAACACGATATCGGCGTCCGGCAACACCAGTGCTTCGTTCTTGCCTTTGTAGTCCAGCCGGAACAGCAAATCCTTGATCAAATTGATTCTGGCCAGTTTTTTGTCGTCGGCTTTGACGATGGTCCACGGCGCCGATAAGTGGTGGGTTCTGGCGAACATGATGTTGCGCGCCTCGCTGTAGGCTTGCCAGTGCTTTTGCGCTTCCTTGTCGATCGGGCTGATTTTCCATTGTTTTAACGGGTCTTTCTGGCGTTGGCCCAGACGTTTTTTTTGTTCGCCTTTGCTGATGTCCAGGTAATACTTCAGCAACTTGATGCCGGAGCGCACCAGCAGTTGCTCGTAATGCGAAACCGTTTCGATGAACTCGTGGTATTCGTCGTCGCTGCAAAAGCCCATGACCCGCTCCACCCCGGCCCGGTTGTACCAACTGCGGTTGAACAGGACCAACTCCTGCGCCGCCGGCAAATGCGCGGTATAGCGTTGAAAATACCAGGTACTGTTGTCGCGGTCGGACGGCTTGCCCAACGCAACCACCCGGATTTCGCGCGGACTGAGATGCTGGATGATGCGCTTGATGGCGCCATCCTTGCCGCCGGCGTCGCGACCCTCGAACAAAATCAAAATCTTGTCGCCGTGCTTGATGATGTGATTTTGCAGCTTGACCAGTTCCACCTGCAATTCGTGTAGCACGTCCTTGTAATCGGGTGCCTCGGCCTGTTTTTGGTGTTTTTTGCTCATGTCCGCCGCCTGTTCCGGGTTGAAGGGTTTACTGGAAAATAGCACGCTCCCGGAGTTTTTGCCGAAACCGGGCTAAGTCGAAGCACCGCCGGCAAACAAGCGGTAGGCCGGGTTCCCGGTCTCCTGCCGGTAAAGCAGTTGCAACGCGTTCAGGCATTGTTCGAAATGCACCGCTTCCGCATCGCCGAGCTGCAAGCCGATCAACACCTTGCCGAATGCGGCGCCGTGGTTGCGGTAATGGAACAGGCTGATATTCCATTGGCTGCCCAACGCCATCAAAAACTTCAGCAAGGCGCCGGGCCGCTCCGGAAATTGCAGACTGTAAACCCGTTCTTTGACATCGTAGGGTGCATGGCCGCCGACCATGTACCGGATGTGGTCCTTGGCCAATTCGTTACCGGTCATATCGGTCACGGCAAAGCCTTCTGCGGCCAAATGCTCCAGCAATTGCTGCCGGTCGGTCTCGGCGCCGCTACTGCTGATGCCGACGAAGACCTGGGCCATGGCCGGGTCGAAATAACGGTAATTGAACTCGGTGATGTTGCGTTTGCCCAGCGCTTTACAGAATTTCAGGAAACTGCCGGGCGACTCGGGAATGGCCACCGCCAGCAAAATCTCGCGATGCTCGCCGACCTGGGTCCGCTCGGCAACATAGCGCAGCCGGTCGAAATTGATGTTGGCGCCGCTGTCGATCGCGATCAGGGTTTGTTGCTGCAAACCGTTCAGTTCGGCGTATTTTTTCAGGCCGGCCACGGCCAAGGCGCCGGCCGGCTCGGCCACCGAGCGGGTATCGTCGAAAATGTCCTTGATCGCCGCGCAGATTTCGTCGGTGCCGACCGTAACCACCTCGTCGACGAACTGGCGCGCAATCCGAAACGGTTCCGCGCCGATTTGCTTGACCGCGACGCCGTCGGCGAATAGGCCGACCTGCTCCAACACCACCCGCTCACCGGCGCGTAAGGCCTGATTCAGGCAATCGGCGTCGTCAGGCTCGACCGCGATAACTTTGATCTCCGGCCGCACGAATTTGACGTAGGCGGCGATGCCGGCAATCAAGCCGCCGCCGCCGACCGGCACGAAGATGGCGTGAATCTCGCCGTTGCGCTGGCGCAAAATTTCCATCGCCACCGTGCCCTGGCCGGCGATTACGTCCGGGTCGTCGTAAGGGTGGATGAAGGTCATGCCTTTCTCGGCGGCCAATTCCATGGCGTGAGCGTAGGCGTCGTCGTAGGAGTCGCCGTGCAACACGGCTTTGGCGCCGCGCGCCTTGACCGATTTGACTTTGATTTCCGGCGTGGTTTTCGGCATCACGATCAAGGCTTTGATGCCGAGCCGTTTCGCCGCCAACGCGACGCCCTGGGCATGATTGCCGGCCGAGGCGGCGATCACGCCGTTGGCGGTCCGCTCCGGCGTCAACGACGCAATTTTGTTATACGCGCCGCGCAGCTTGAACGAAAACACCGGCTGCAGGTCCTCGCGCTTCAGATAGACCCGGTTGTTGACCCGCTCGGACAAGGTCGGCGCATAGTCCAGCGGGGTTTCCTCGGCCACGTCGTAAACCCGGGCCCGCAATATTTTTTCTATGTAATTCAGCATCGCTATCCTCGGCGCCAGCATCCTGTCGCGCCGCGCATTCCTGGCCTTAAAAACTGCTGAGCGATCAGCGTTAATCGGGTATTATCCCACACAATGACGGGTTGAAAGCCGTGTCAGGATTCATAAGAGCATAACCATCAGGACCATCACACATGACTCAAGACGAATTAAAAAAACAAGTCGCCGCCGCCGCATTGCAATACCTGAAAAACGTACCGATCATCGGCATGGGCACCGGCTCGACGGTGACGCATCTGATTAACCAGTTGGCCGATTGCAACTTCAAAAACGACATCGAAGCCGCCGTGTCCAGCTCGATCAAAACCACCGAGCACCTCAGATCGATCGGCATTAAAGTCATTGAATTGAACGACAGCGGCGACCTGGACATTTATGTCGACGGCGCCGACGAAGTCACTCCGCACCGCAAAATGTTGAAAGGCGGCGGCGGCGCGCTGACCCGCGAGAAAATCATCGCCGGCGCCAGCAAGAAATTCGTCTGCATCGTCGACGAGACCAAGTGCGTCGACGTGATGGGCAAGTTCCCGCTGCCGGTGGAAGTGCTGCCGCTGTCACGCAGCTTCGTCGCCCGCCAATTGGTGAAATTGGGCGGCCAACCGATCTTGCGCATGAACAAGGAAACCGGCCAACCCTACATCACCGACAACGGCTGCGAGATTCTGGACGTGCACAATATGAGCATTGTCGACCCGGTCGGCACCGAACAAGCGATCAACAACATCCCCGGCGTCATCACCAACGGCCTGTTCGCGATGCGCGACGCCGACGTAGTGTTGGTCGGTAAAGGTAGCGAAGTCATCAGTTACTGATTGCCGCCTGTCTAAGCAAGCTTGCCGCCACCGGGCGGCAAGCGTTAGTTGTTCCGCCCTGCCCTCGGCAGGTCATAAAAGACGCCGCTCCGCCGATTTTTTCTGGCTGCTGCGGCCGTTGCCCTCTAAAATAGCCGCCATTTCCGCCGTCAGCCGGTCTCCTCGCCGCTTCGAGCTTTAATTTAGTATCCAGGATATTCAACATGTCAGACATCGAAATTGCCCAACAAGCAAAAATGCGCCCTATTATCGATTTGGCCGGAGAAAAATTCGCCATCCCGGCCGAACATCTCGACCCATATGGCCATTACAAAGCCAAAATTTCCCTGGAATACGTCAACAGTCTGACCGATAAAGCCGACGGTAAATTGATACTGGTCACCGCCATTTCGCCGACCCCGGCCGGCGAAGGCAAAACCACCACCACGGTCGGTTTGGGCGATGCACTGAATCGCATCGGCAAGAAAACCATCATCTGTTTGCGCGAGCCGTCGCTGGGCCCCTGCTTCGGCGTCAAGGGCGGCGCAGCCGGCGGCGGCTACGCCCAGGTAGTGCCGATGGAAGACATCAACCTGCATTTCACCGGCGACTTCCACGCCATCGGCATCGCCCACAACCTACTGTCGGCGCTGATCGACAACCACATCAACCACGGCAACAAGCTGGACATCGACCCGCGCCGCATCCAATGGAAGCGGGTGATGGACATGAACGACCGCGCCTTGCGCAAGATCGTGGTCGGCATGGGCGGCGCAGCCAACGGCTATCTGCGCGAAGATGGCTTCGACATCGTCGTTGCCTCGGAAGTGATGGCGATTCTGTGCCTGGCCACCAGCCGCGCCGATTTGAAAGAGCGCCTGGGCCGCATCGTCATCGGCTACAAATCGGACAAAGTCACCCCGGTTTACGCCCGCGACCTGAACGCCCACGGCGCGATGGCGGCGGTGTTGAAAGACGCGATCAAACCCAATCTGGTGCAAACCCTGGAAAACAATCTGGCGATCATCCACGGCGGCCCGTTCGCCAACATCGCCCACGGCTGCAACACCGTCACTGCCACCAAAACCGCGCTGAAACTGGCCGATTACGCAGTCACCGAGGCCGGCTTCGGCGCCGATTTGGGCGCGGAGAAGTTTCTGGACATCAAATGCCGCATGTCCGGTCTGAAGCCGTCGGCGGTGGTGTTGGTGGCGACAGTACGGGCGCTGAAATTCCACGGCGGCGTGGCTAAGGACGAATTGAACCAGGAAAATCTGGCCGCGTTGGAAAAAGGCTTCGCCAACCTGGAACGCCACCTGAGCAACATCAAAAACCACTACGGCCTGCCGTGCGTGGTCAGCATCAACCATTTCACCTTCGACACCGACGCCGAAATCCAATGGCTGAAAAACCAATGCGAAAGCTTGGGCGCCAAATGCGTGATCGCCAAGCATTGGGCGCACGGCGGCGCCGGGGCGGAAGAGCTGGCGCGCGAGGTGTTGAACATTGTCGATAACCGCGAGCCGGCCTTCAATTACGTTTACGACGACGAGCTGCCGTTGTGGAACAAGATCGAAGCCATCGCCACCAAGCTTTACGGCGCCGGCAGCGTCAGCGCCAGCCCGAAAGTCATGGCCGACATCAAGGCCTTGCAAGCTAACTACGGCCACTTCCCGATCTGCATGGCCAAGACCCAAATGTCGTTCTCGACCAATCCCAACGCCAAGGGCGCGCCCAGCGGCCATAACGTGGAAATCAGCGAAGTGCGTCTCGCCAACGGCGCCGGCTTTATCGTCGCTATCGCCGGCGACATGATGACCATGCCCGGCCTGCCGAAAGTCCCGGCCGCCGAACGTATCGATATCAGCGACGACGGCGTGATTAGCGGCCTGTTCTAACCGATTTGGCAGGACGGCCGCCGCCGCGGCCCCGAGCCCTTGGCTAATTAACCCGGCGAATCTCTCGATGCTGCGAGGGATTCGCTATTCTTTCTTTGTCGGAGTTGCGAGCGCCAAAACAAGCGGTTAAACCTGACATTTCGGCCGAACGGAAAGCGCTAGCCGATCAAGCAAACCAATCTCGTTTAGCCGATTGACATTCGCTTATATCAGCGGCTTTTCGTAACGAATAAACCCGGTATGGGCCGCCACTTTATCGTACAGCGCCCTAGCCGATTCGTTGGAACTTTGCGTCAACCAATAAAGCCTGGGCGCTTGTTTTAATTGCGCTTGCCGGGCGACAAATTCGATCAACGCCCGACCGATACCTTGGCCGCGGTGATGCGGATCGACAAACAAATCTTGCAGATAGCAAACATCGGCACTCCAGCCACTGGCGTGATACAGGTAATGCGCAAACCCCACGAGCGCACCATTGATCCGCGCACCGGCCGCATGGATCTCGCGATTTTCTATCAGCCGTCGCCAAAGCGCGTCGTATTCCGCGTCAGTTCGGACGGTTTGGTAGAACGCCATGTATTGGCGAACCAGATGGTTCCATTCGGCGCGGTCAGGCGCTGTTAGCGATGCGATTTCGAACATGCTTGTCTGGTGAATTAGGATCAAGTAACTACAACGGGATTAAGTATTGGCATCGCTCAACAAAGCCAAAAGGCAGCGGGCCAACCGCTCCGCTTGCGGCGTCGGCGCCTCCATATGGTAAACGACGGCTTTGCTTGTCGTGCCTTAACCGGTTTTGCCGATTGGCGCCACCGGCTGCAAACACACCAACTTGCAATCGGGCTGGGCGGCGACCAACAGCGTGGTTTGCAGGAAACGCAGCGTGCCGCGTTGCGGATGATGGAAACAACGCTCGCCGCCCTCGCGATGCAACACCGCTTGTTCCTGCCAAAAGTCTGTAAATTCGGCGCTCTGCGCCAGCAACGGGTCAATCAAAGCCTGTAATGCCGCATCCTTGGGCCGGCGGCTGAAATCGGCGCGAAACTCCGCCGCCAGCCGCCGGGCGCGTTCCGGCCAGTCGGCCAATAGCGTTTTCGCCGCGGGTTGCAAGAACACGAAACGCAGCAAATTGCGTTCGGCGCTATCCGCATCCAGCCAGCCGACGAACAACTCGGCCGCCGCCGCGTTCCAGGCCCTGGCGGTCCAGCTTGCATCCAGCAAATAGGCTGGGCCGTGGAACTGCGTCGGCAACACCAGCAATTCCGGCGGCATTTCGGCTTGGATTTCGAGCGTAGCTTGCGGGTCGCGCTTGCCGGCCAGATCGAACAGCGAGGCGCGTTCGGCCGGAGTCAGGCGCAAGGCGTCGGCCAGGCGCGCCAAGGCTGCCGGCGACGCCGCCACGTCGCGGCCCTGTTCCAACCAAGTAATCCAGGTAAGGCTGACCAACGCCGCTTCGGCCAATTCCTCGCGTCGCCAGCCGGGCGTGCGCCGCCGTCCGCCGCTTTTCGGCGGCAGCCGTTCGCGATGGACGCGGATAAACGCACCCAGCAGACGTTTGGGATCGGACTCGCTCATAGTGGCTTTTATACCAGGATAAATCGTCATCTTGTACCGGTTTATCGATCGTCCAACAATTAGCCTCCACTCATTATTCGAGGATTTAGCATGCGCAACAACGATCATCAAACCCTGGTCAACCAGCAATTCAGCGAACATGCCCTCGCCTATCTTGCCAGTTCAACCCATGTCGACGGCGAGGATTTGCAACGCATGGCCGACCTGGTTGCTGCCCGGCCGCCCGGCGTGGCGCTGGACTTAGGCTGCGGCGCCGGCCACGTGGCGTTTCGCCTGTCGCCGTTGGCGCAACAAGTGGTAGCTTACGATCTGTCATCCGAAATGCTGGCCGTGGTCGAGGCGGAAGCGCAACGGCGCGGCTTGCCCAACATCGCCAGCCAACTCGGCGCGGCTGAGGCTCTGCCGTTTGCCGACGCGATGTTCGACTGGGTCGTGACCCGCCATAGCGCCCACCACTGGCGCCACATTGCCCCCGCCCTGACCGAAATGCGCCGGGTGTTGCGGCCAAACGGCACGCTGGTGTTGATGGACGTGGTCGGCCCCGGCCTCCCGTTGTTGGACACCTGGTTGCAAAGTCTGGAAGTATTGCGCGACCCGTCGCACGTTCGCGACCGCTCGTTGGCCGAATGGCAGTCCTTGTTGGCGGCGGCCGGTTTTCGCACCGTCAGCCTGCAAACGTTTCGCCGCCGGCTGGCTTTCGGGCCCTGGATAGCGCGCATGCAAACCCCACCGGCTCAGGTCGCGGCCATCCGCAGCTTGCAGCACATCGCGCCGCAAGAAGTCACCGACTATTTTGCGTTGGAAGCCGACGGCAGCTTTACCGGCGATACCGTATTGATCGCCGCCGAAATCGCGTCCGGCCGATCATGAGCGCCTACGCTTGGGATGCCGAGGATTACGCCCGACACTCCACCGCGCAAAAGCGCTGGGCCGGCGAATTAAGCGAACGTTTGGCCTTACGCGGCGACGAAAGGGTATTGGACTTGGGTTGCGGCGACGGTCTAATCGCGGCGCAGTTAGCGACTGCGCTGCCTTGCGGTTCGGTGGTCGGCGTGGACAGTTCGGCGGCGATGATCGCCTTGGCCCGCCGCCGCTATCCGGCGGAGCGCCACCCCAACCTGAGCTTTCAAATCATGGATGCGCAGACGCTCAGTTTCGATGCGCGTTTCGACCGGGTTTTCTCCAACGCCGTGCTGCATTGGCTCAAAGATCATCCGGCGGTACTGGCCGGTTTACACCGCAGCCTGAGACCCGGCGGCAAGCTGTTGCTGGGCATGGGCGGCCAGGGCGACGTCGCCGACATGCGGGCGACGCTGGAGAGCGTCATCGCCGCGGCGGAATGGTCCGAGTATTTTCAAGATTTCGAATTTCCCTACACCTTTCCGTCGCCGGCCGACTACCGCCACTGGCTACAGGCCGCCGGCTTTAGCGTGCGCCGCGCAGAGTTGCTGCCAAAAGACGCAACCCACGACGGCTCCGCCGGTTTAGCCGCCTGGATCAGAACCACCTGGCTACCCTACAGCCAACGCTTGCCCGAATCCCGGCGCGAGGCGTTTATCCAAAATGTGGTCGAAGCCTATTTACTACGCATCCCGCTGGATGACAGCGGACTGGCCCATGTGGCGATGGTATTGTTGGAAGTGGAAGCAGACAAGCTTGGCGACGAACGGATGGATACAACATAATCGGTCAATTTCTGGCCTTTACTCCAACCAGAACCAAAATCCGAACGTTGCTCGGAGCAGTGCAAAACAGGGTTGAAATCGAGCTTAAATACCTTTGTGGATTAGTGTAATTCGTGGTTAGAAAAAACGACTTGAACATTCATTTTGTTTTTACTCGGCTGGTCAAAATCGACCCAATAGGGACGTTCGATTTCACAATTACTGGTCGACTGGTCTGTGGTCTCGAACAGCCATTCAGAACACATCGCCGAAACTCTATCTAGCGTAAAAACTAATATGGCTCAACGTAGTGGTTTGTATACCTATACTATACTCATCGCACACAGCCAGACTATTCATCCAATTCCTCTCGATCAATTTCTATTTTAATTCGGTCAATAAGCTGATCTATCTCTTCCTGGAACCAAATTTTCACAAACTCGTTAGTTTCGTTATCCAAGCGTTCACGTATGCTATTAACTCTTTCCTTGTAATACTCACTTGCAGGTCCCCAAAATACCCCTGTCATAAAGTTTGCATGCAAAGATTGTCGAACTTTCACCTGTGCTCCATGCCGTTCAAGAATGAGCCGAGCTAATGTTGGAGACTCCTCAGGCAGGCTAATTATCGGAGGACAATATTCGGCTAGTAACCATGCACGCGTGTTAGGATCTTCTTTAATCCAATCCAATATGATCTCAGGCGATATAAGCTCTAGACCAGTAGATTCCTGGGATCGACTACTATTCCGGCGCCCCCGAAGCCACTGCAAAAGCTTGAATGCCGAGACATCAATAGTGGGGTGAATCCGGCAACCAATGATTTGCCAAAACTCTCTTGGCCAATTAGTGAGAACTTGATCGAAAAACTCGAAGCTTTGCGCCATATAGTTATCAGTGATACTACCTTTGGCACCAAACGATTTAACACATTTTTCAGCAATTCTAAACGCGCAATCTGGTGCAAGCTTTAGTAAAAGCTTTGCTCCCTTGAGCCAGTGATAATCGCGCATTGTGTCGCTTCCATACTTTTCTTCACTCCCGCTTATAAAGACTGGATGTGATAATACATTCCCAAGAAGATCAATGATGTCTGACTCGTAGTCTGAGTTTGTACGTATTCTTGACTGAAGAATATCTAATGCGGCATTCGCGTCTGTGGGGAGTTTTCCTTTAACTAATTTATTTACTAACGCCTTCACTACTTCAAAAGGCAGTTTTTGAACAATCCCGCCATACACTAATATTCGGAAGCGATGAGCCTCGATTTGTCCAGACTCGCATTTAGCCAATAATTCCCAAGCGATGCGGTCTGTCATTCCAGAACGCCACACCAATTGAAGTACGTCTTCTGCCATTGTTGTTGACTCGAACAGTTCGTCAATCATCTTCTCCCACAAGTTTAAATCGCGGCTAAAAACACCCGATAAGTAACCACCTAAAAAAAAGTCAGTTCGGGTTGTATCAGCTTGACTCCAAGCAACCTTAATCATGTGCCAGAGTTTTAATGAATGATCCGACGTACCCAGCAAATTACCAAACTGATACCCGTTTTTAGCTTGATCGGTGACAAGCCAAGAAAGCTCGGCATTTAATAAACTGGGTGAATTCAAAACATCATTACAAAGTGCCTTAAGGATTGGATGCGGTTCTTCGTTGTATTCACCATCGTCGTCAAAGTCATCTTCTGGCAGTCTTTGGCCTACGAAACGGCGAAACTTGTCGTGGAATGAAGTTTCTGTCAAATCGGTCCGCAAATGCTCCAAACTTTGGACTATGCTAGGTAACAGACCATTTCGATCATAGTGCAGAATGGATACGACAGCTTCTATTACTGCATCTCTTAGAGCATTTTCTCGCGAGAAATCCTCAAGCAATCCAACGATTCGCGTCGCGAGAGGGGGAATAGAAAGTAAGTGACGAGCATTGCAAATAATAGCGTTGGCGGGAATGTTTCGTTCATCTGGAGGCAAAAAGCCGTATGCTTCTGTGAGCAAACTTACATGCTGACTATATGCTTCCCAAAGCTCTTCATAGCTTTTAGGCATCCAACGTTCTGGAAGTGACCGTATACCTGCAACATCACCGATGTCTATTCTTGTAATAAAAGGGTTCAGGCTTTCTTCTAAAGCCCGCAAAGTGAAATGGTCTAATAACCCCGGACACTTCTAAAGGCAGAATTTATACTGTTAGCAGAGGTGGTCATGAGTAACGACAAAAAACACAATCGGCCAAAATACAGCCTGGAATTCAAACAAGATGCCGCCAAACTGGTTCTGGAAAAAGGCTACAGCCAACAGCAGGCAGCCGATCATTTGGGCATATCGCAAAGCGCCCTAGGACGCTGGGTACGAGCGGAACGCAAGCCTTCGGCGAACGAATCGGCGGTAAAAAAGTCTTGTCTGAATCTGGGGGACCGTGACGAATTGATCCGCTTACGGAAGGAAAATGAACAGTTGCGAATGGAGCGCGAAATCTTAAAAAAGGCCGCAGTCTGAAATGGTCTAATAACCCCGGACACTTCTAAAGGCAGAATTTATACTGTTAGCAGAGGTGGTCATGAGTAACGACAAAAAACACAATCGGCCAAAATACAGCCTGGAATTCAAACAAGATGCCGCCAAACTGGTTCTGGAAAAAGGCTACAGCCAACAGCAGGCAGCCGATCATTTGGGCATATCGCAAAGCGCCCTAGGACGCTGGGTACGAGCGGAACGCAAGCCTTCGGCGAACGAATCGGCGGTAAAAAAGTCTTGTCTGAATCTGGGGGACCGTGACGAATTGATCCGCTTACGGAAGGAAAATGAACAGTTGCGAATGGAGCGCGAAATCTTAAAAAAGGCCGCAGTCTTCTTTGCGAAAGAAACCGAATAAAGTACGGGTTTATTCGAGAGCAACAGAAGACCTATCCAGTCACCGTACTGTGTCGGGTCATGGGCGTTGGCACTAGTGCTTACTACGAATGGTGCACCGCCTCACAAGGCAGTGATAAAAAGCGGCAGGATCAACAGCTTACCGATAAAGTGTGTCAAATCTTTACCGACAACAAGCAGTGCTTTGGTTCGCGTCGCTTAGCGGATCGCTTGCAGAAACAGGGTTTTGCCGTCGGCCGCTTTAAAACGCGGCGGATCATGCGGGAGTTGAAGTTAAAAGTTCGCTACCCCAAACGATTTAAAGTGACCACGGACAGCAACCACAGCGAGGCCATCTCCCCAAATCGGCTGGATCGCCAATTCAAGGTCGCTCAGCCAAATCAAGTGTGGAGCACGGATATTACCTATGTCTGGACGTTACAGGGCTGGCTGTATGTCGCGGTCGTTATCGATCTATTCTCCCGCCAAGTGGTGGGCTGGGCCATTGACGACCACATGCGGACCTCGCTCTGTGTCAAGGCATTACAAATGGCCTTCTGGCGTCGCAAACCGCCACCTGGTCTGCTGCATCACTCGGATCGTGGTAGTCAGTATGCGAGTCGAGAATATCGCCAACATCTGGCCGTGATGCGCATGGAGCAAAGCATGAGCCGAAAAGGCAATTGCTGGGACAATTCGCCGACGGAACGCTTTTTCCGTAGCTTGAAGCATGAACAGCTCAACTACGAAAAATTCAAAACCCAAGAGGCGGCAAAACTGAGCGTGATCGACTATTTGGCTTTTTACAACGGCCGTCGATCGCATTCAACATTGGGCTATCAATCCCCGATCGAATTCGAGCGGGAATTTTCGAGAGACGCTGCCTAAACAAGTGTCCGGTTTTTGTTGACCATTACAACCAAAGATTTGATATCGCTTAAACCAGACGCCGAAAAGCTGCCTGTCTTTATCTGATAGCTAGCGTTCCCGTTGCGGAGGAGCCCCCCGGGAATTAGTGTGCCGGATATCAGCTCAATCTCAGCATCAATTCCTCCATCGGCAGTTGTAATTGCTTTCGGCACATTAATAGCCGTTACTGGGTTCGCAGTCCTCTTAGCTTCCTCAACCAATAACTGATGAAATAACTCCACAGCATCGTCAGCACTTAACTTCCCAATGTCAGCCATTGAAACATCAAATGGACCCTTGCTTAATTCGATTGACACTCTGCCTCCTAGGGGGTGATATCTGCGCAAATCCAGTTTTGCTAGCCAAGATCAGGCCACAACATTACTTAATGTTAATGAAGTGGAGTCTGTATGCAGTGCTTGAGCACAAATCGTGCAAAACTTTAGATAAAAAAGGGCGAGGAGTATAGCGCATCATTTGAGTGTATAGATTTCGAAAAAAAGCCTGCGTTAATTAGCTCGTTCGTTGCAACTTAAGTTCAAGCCAATTAGGCCAGTATCCTCGACAATCTATAAAGTAATCGAGTGGTAGCGACCGAATTGCTAGGTAGGCTCCACTTTATGGACCGTCGGCTATATGATGTTTTTTGGTCGTTCAATATACTGATTCTAATCATTAGTGAATGACAGAAGTTGGCCGTTCCCAACCCATTCCCCCCAACCAATACTTCAAACCCAAAGAAACCCAAATGATTACCCTCTACGACATGGCCTTATCCGGCAATTGCCACAAGGTCCGGCTGCTGTTGAGCCTGCTGGGGCTGCCTTACCAAACCCGGCCGGTGGATTTGCTGGGCGGCGAGCAACGCGGCAGCGACTTTTTGCAAGTCAATCCGTTCGGTCAGGTGCCGGTGCTGGAGGACGACGGCCTGACGATTCGCGACAGTCAGGCCATTTTGGTGTATCTGGCCAAACGCTACGGCGGCGAGACCTGGTGGCCGGGCGACGCTTACCAACTGGCGCAAATCGCGGCGTGGCTTTCGACCGCCGCCAACGAGATCTTCAATGGCCCGGCCATGCTGCGGGTGCATCACAAATTCGGCCGCGCCATCGATACGGCGCGGGCACAACAAGTCGCCGACAAAGTGCTGGGCATCGTCGAAGGCCATCTGCAAAACCACGATTGGCTGGCCAACGACCGGCTGTCGCTGGCCGACTTGGCTGTCTACCCCTACCTGGCGTTGGCGCCGGAAGGTGGCATCGCCATCGGCGATTACCCCAACATCGTCGCCTGGTTTCAACGCATCCGCGCCCTGCCCGGCTACGTTTCGATGCCGGGCATGTGGCAAGCCTAAGCGGCGGAACGATGCGGCGGCGGTTGTCGTGACGGATTTCGATTGGATTAAATCGGTGACGATGCGCCGCGCTACGGTCGCCGACGCTGCCCCTATCAGCCGCTTGATCGCGGCGCTGAGCCGGCCTTTTCTGCTATCGGCGGACGGCGCAGGCGCGGAAGTGTTTCTGGCGGCCGTCGGCGAAGCGGCGATTGCCGGTTATATTGAAGACGCCGATTTCCGCTATTGGCTGGCGGAAGCCAAGGGCGAACTGGCCGGCGTGGTGGCGATGCGGGACCATCGGCATTTGTATCACCTGTTTGTGGCCGAAGTTTTTCAAAACCGGGGGTTGGCACGCCATTTGTGGCAATGGGTCAAAACCGGGGCACTCGACGCCGGTAATCCGGGCGAATTTACCGTCAACGCCAGCTTGAACGCGGTCGCAGTGTATCGGCGTTTCGGTTTTGTCGAACTCGGCACGGCGGTACAGGCCGACGGCGTGGCGTTTCAGCCGATGCGTGCCGTATTGGGGTCCGGTAACGCTTGACTTACCATGCTCTGCAGCGATAACCCGGCACGGGCCTTGGCGGAGTCGGGCCAAAGCCGGCCTTTTCGCCCTACCTGTTTCCTTTAAACGGACAAGTCCTGCTCCACACTCAGTCTCAATCAAAGCCTGCCGCTGGTTTTTCAGCGCCTGCCAAGCGACAATAGCGCGCCGGGATAGCCGGCAAATAAGACTTGCCGAGTCGGTTAACCCGCTTACGGCATTGGCCTTGAATTGGATTCCGGGATGTGTTTTTGGAGTCCAGAGTTTGCGCAAATCGATACCAAAAACCTACACCCAATCCAGTGCTCAGCGCCATAGACCGAGCAAGTTTCGACAAGCACCGCCCTGCCTAGTCAGCACCGGAACGAAGCACGTTTTCAAGATATTTCATTAACTTAATCAATGAACAGCCCAGAAAAACAATCATCTAAGCCAGCCAACGAATCTCCCCATACGCCGATGATGCAGCAATACCTGCGCATTAAGGCACAGCATCCGGAGATTTTGTTGTTTTACCGGATGGGCGATTTTTACGAGCTGTTTTACGACGATGCCAAGCGCGCCGCAAGGTTGCTGGACATTACTTTGACCGCGCGCGGCGCCTCGGCCGGCGCGCCGATTCCGATGGCTGGGATTCCGTACCACGCCGCCGAGAACTACATCGCCCGCTTGCTCAAACAGGGCGAGTCTATCGCGATTTGCGAGCAAATCGGCGACCCCGCCAAATCCAAAGGCCCGGTCGAGCGCCAAGTAGTGCGCATCGTCACGCCCGGCACCGTCACCGACGAGGCTCTGCTGGAAGACCGCAAGGATAATCTGCTGGTGGCGTTGGCGCGCTTCGATAAGTTGATCGGTCTGGCTTGCCTGGATTTGACCAGCGGTAAATTCGTACTGCAACAACTGGACGACGATAGCCAGTTGCTGGCGGAAATCGAGCGCTTGAATCCGGCCGAATTGTTGTTCAGCGAAGACCAAGCCCTGCCCGCCGCGATCAAGGAGCGCAAGGGCCTGTGCAGGCGGCCGCCCTGGCATTTTGAATTGGACAGTTGCCGGCAATTGATTTTGAAGCAATTCAACTGCCACGACTTGAAGGGCTTCGGTTGCGAGCAACTGCCGGCGGCGATTTGCGCGGCCGGCTGTCTGTTGCAATACGTGCGCGACACCCAGTTCAACGCCTTGCCCCACATCCAGGGCATTGCCGTCGAGCACGCCGACGACAGCATCAGCCTGGACGCCGCCAGCCGCCGCAATCTGGAGTTGGACAGCCACCCCAGCGGCCAGCTGCAATACACGCTGATCGGCGTATTGGACAAAACCGCCACCGCAATGGGCAGCCGCTGTTTGCGGCGCTGGCTGCATCGGCCGTTGCGCGACCAAGCGGTAGTCAACGGCCGTTACGCCTGCATCGCCAGTCTGATCGACCACGAGTTGTATCGCGACCTTCAAGCCAGCCTACGCCAAGTCGGCGACATCGAGCGCATCAGCTCACGGATTGCGTTGAAATCGGCCAGACCGCGCGACCTGTTGACCCTGCGCCTGACCTTGGCGGTGCTGCCGGAACTGCAACAAAAACTGGCCGGTAGCGACAATCCTCATTTGGAAGCCTTACGCCAGCAACTCAAAGAACATCCGGAATTGGTCGATCTGCTGCAACGCGCCATCATCGACAATCCGCCAGTATTGATCCGCGACGGCGGCGTCATCGCGCCGGGCTTCAACGCCGAACTCGACGAACTGCGCAACCTCAGCCAGAACGCCGACCAGTTTTTGATCGACATGGAGCAGCGCGAGCGGGCCGCCACCGGCATCGCCAACCTCAAGGTCAATTACAACCGGGTGCACGGCTATTACATCGAAATTTCCAACGCCCAGGCCGACAAGGTGCCGGTGCATTACACCCGCAAGCAAACCTTAAAAGGTGCCGAACGCTATATCACCCCGGAGCTAAAATCGTTCGAGGACAAAGTGCTGAGTGCCCGGGAAAAATCGCTGGCCTTCGAAAAAGCCTTGTACGACGACTTGCTGGACACGCTGGGCGAGGCTTTGCTGGATTTGCAGCAATGCGCCACGGCACTGGCGGAACTGGACGTGGTGGTCAACTTTGCCGAGCGCGCCGAAACTCTGAACTGGTCCCAACCGGTATTAACCCAGGAACCGGGAATCCATATCGTTGCCGGTCGCCATCCGGTGGTCGAGCAACTGTCCAGCATTCCCTTCGTCGCCAACGATCTGGATTTTTCCGGCGAGCGGCGCATGCTGGTCATCACCGGTCCGAACATGGGCGGTAAATCGACCTACATGCGTCAAGCCGCGCTGATCGTGTTGCTGGCCCACATCGGCTGCTACGTGCCGGCGCAATCGTTGACGTGCGGTCCCGTGGACAAGATCTTCACCCGCATCGGCGCCTCCGACGACTTGGCCAGCGGCCGCTCGACCTTCATGGTGGAAATGTCGGAAACCGCCAACATTTTGCATAACGCCAGCGCCAACAGCCTGATCCTGATGGACGAAATCGGCCGCGGCACCAGCACATTCGACGGCCTGTCGCTGGCCTGGGCCTGCGCCGATTACCTGGCCCGCAACGTCAAAGCCTTTACCTTGTTCGCCACCCATTATTTCGAACTGACCACGCTGGCCGAAGAGCAAACCGGCATCCATAACATTCATTTGGATGCGATGGAGCACGGCGACAAGATCGTGTTTTTACATGCAGTGAAAGACGGCCCGGCCAGCCAGAGTTACGGCTTGCAAGTCGCGGCCTTGGCCGGCGTGCCGCAGTCGGTGATCGCCAATGCCAAACAAAAACTGGCGCAACTGGAAAATACCGCTTACATCGAGCAACAGGACCGTAGCGAAATCAACCAATTCGATTTGTTTACCAGTCAGGAATGCCATCCGGCACTGGTGTTACTCGGCGAACTTGACCCTGACCAACTCAGCCCCAAACAAGCTTTGGATACTCTATACCGTCTGGCCGGTCTGATGAAAAGCTACGGCAACCGATAGGCGACAAACCCGGTACGCCCGGAGGGCGAAGTCAAACGCGCGCTAACAGTCGCTGGCATTACTCGCCTTAGCGCTATCGGACTATAATTGAGGCTCAGCCGCTCTTTAGACGATCCCCATGGCGAAACGCCGCTGCGACAAACCAGTGTTAATTTCCATTTTGACGTTGTTGACGGTCATATTGACCGCAAGCGACGCCTTGTGGCGTGTCGATCGCTGGGTCTACGACCTGCAACTGCCTTTGTTGGCCTCGCCGGCTTCGCCGGAGATCGTTATCATCGAAGTCGATCAAGAAAGCTTGGCCGAATTCGGCCGTTGGCCATGGCCGCGAGACATCCATGCCCGCTTGCTAGAGTTTTTGGCGCAGTCGAAACCGCGCGCAGTGGCGCTGGATTTCATTTTTTCCGAAGCCGACAAATCGCACCCCGAAGCGGACGCCCATCTGGCGCGAGCGCTGGCACAAGCCCGGCCGGTAGTACTGCCGGTCGTGGTCGAATATAACGGCAAGAGCTTAGTGGAAACCTTGCCGCTGGCCGACTACGCCAAACATGCCGCACTCGGCCACGCCAACGTCGATCTGGATAAAGACGGCGTCAGCCGCAGTATTCTGCTGGAAGCCGGTTTGGGCGAAAGGCGCTGGCCGGCGATGCCGTTGGCGCTGTACGCGCAACAGCACCCGGAGTTTCTCGAAAATCTGCCCGGCTTGCGCACCGAAAACGGCCACGACTCGTTGGAGGGCGATTTTAGGGTTTGGCTGCCGTTCTTCGATCCCAGCACCGATTTCGTCCGCCTTTCCTACTCGGCGGTGTTATCCGGCAAAATCCCGGCGCGAACATTCGACGGCAAATACGTATTGGTCGGGCTGACCGCCAGCGGCCTGGAACGCGAATTGCCGGCGCCGCTGGCGGTTGGCGGCCGGCCGATGACCGGAGTCGAATTTATCGCCGCGGGCCTGGACGGCTTGTTGAAACAAACCCTGTGGCAGCCCTTACCCGGAATTTGGCAATTTATCGCCAGCCTCGCCGTCGCCGGCGTTTCGGTTTCGCTCAGCACCCGTTTCTCCCCTCGCTGGTTGCCGCCGGCGGTATTGGCGCTGTCGGCGCTAATTCTACTTTGCAGTTGGCTGCTGTTACGATTGAGCCACTATTGGTTCGCGCCATCGGTCGCGCTGTGCGTCCTGTGGTTCAGCTATCCGCTACGTAGTTGGCGCCATTTCGAAAAGCTGATTCAGTCCTTGTTTGCCGAGCGAAAACGCGCGTTTATCACGCTGAACGCGATCGCCGACGGCGTGATCACTACGACGCCTGACGGCGTCATCGATTACATGAACTCCGCCGCCATCGACATCGTCGGCAATAGACCGCCCAATTCCAGCAGTCAGCAGATAGACCGGATTTTCGCGCTGGAAATCCGCGACAAACCTGTTGCCATGGCCGACCTGATCCGAAAAAGCATTGCCGAAAACGCCCCGCTGAAATTCAGCCATTGCAGTTTGACCGTATCGGGCCAGCACCAGATTACCGCCAATCTGGCAATTGCGCCGTTGATGGCGGGTAAAAATGGGCCTAGCGGGGCCGTAATCAGCATCAACGATATCGGCGAAAGAATGTTGATGGCGAAAATGTTGTTGCAAAAGACCGAAGAGCAGGCCGTGATGCGCGAGCTGATCAACCGCGCCGAGCAGGTCAGTCTGGCTAAAAGCCAGTTTTTATCGCAAATGAGCCACGAGTTGCGTACGCCGTTAAACGCGGTAATCGGTTTCGCGCAACTGCTGCAGATGGACGATCCCGAACATCCTTTGGATCCTTACCATCTGGATTCGGTGAACGAAATCCTGAAAGCCGGTCAGCATTTACTAGGCTTGATCAACGAACTGCTCGATCTCGCCAAAATCGAATCCGGCAAAATCGCGATGAATATTCAAAGCGTGGCGCTACAGGACTTGATCGGCGACTGCGCTGCGCTGATCACGCCATTGGCGCGTAGCAAAGGACTGGACTTGACCGCCCGGAATTCGTTACCGCAGGACCTTTTACTGAAGGTCGACCCGAAACGGGCAAAACAGATACTGCTGAATTTCCTGTCAAATGCCGTCAAATACAATAGGCCGGCCGGCCGTATCGATTTGCACACCCAGCGTATCGGCAGCAACCGCATCCGCATTTCGGTCGTGGATGCCGGAGAAGGATTGGCGGCGCAAGAGCAGAAATTGCTGTTTCAATCGTTTCAACGTTTGGGCGCCGAGAATAGCGAAATCGAAGGCACCGGTATTGGCTTGGCGATTACCAAACAACTGGCCGAGCTGATGGACGGAAGCGTAGGCGTTAGCAGCACACCGGGCATGGGCAGCACCTTTTGGGTGGAATTTCCGATCGAGATTGAAGACGTCACGACACCTGACCGCTAAAGACGCCCCGTTTCTCGGCAAGCCGCCAATACCGACTATACTTGGCCGATACCTCAAAGCCGCTACCGCGGTGAGTTTTTACCACCCTTTTTTGAATCTCGAGGCTCTTATGAATCGTTTTGTCACGCTGCTATGCCTAGGGCTTGTCCTCACGCTCTCTACCGCCGCCTTCGCCGACGATAGCATCATCGGATACATCAAAACCTCTACCGACGAAACCTCAATCATCGAAGCGGGCGCTACGTTAAAAGCGGGCCTGGGATCGGCCGTGCGTATCGGCGATACAATTAAAACCGATGCGAATGGCTCTGCCGGCTTGACGCTCAAAGACAATACGGTGCTTTCCATCGGACCTAACACCGAATTGAAAATCGAGGCTTACCAGTTTTTGCCGGAGCAGGACAAACTGGAACTGAACGCCAGTCTATTGAGGGGAACTCTACACTACATCTCCGGAGTCATCGCCAAGCTTAAGCCGGAGGCAGTCAGGCTCAACACTCCGACCGGCGTGATCGCCGTCAGAGGGACACGTTTTCTTGTCAAAATTGCCGAATAAACCGGGTACCTGCCATGACCAAAATGCTTACTTTAAGAAAACCCCTGACACTTGCCGCTGCAATGGCTTTGGGCGGCTGCACCGAATCTTACTTGGTTCTGCTGGAAGACCACGACGGCAGCACTGGTAAAGTCACTTTCAGTAGCCCGGCCGGCGAAACGTTGATCGAAACGGCCGGCTACGGCGCGGCGCTGACGAACGATAAGACCGTGTTTAAAGTCGAGCAACAACGCATCGAAAAAGATTTCGGGCGGGCGTTAGCGTCCGAGCCGGTGCGCCCCGAGGTATATCTGCTTTATTTCGAGACCGGAGGCGCCAAGTTAACTCAGGAATCTGCCGCGCTGATACCGAAAATCATTGAGGCAGCCGGCAAACATCCGGCCGCCGATATTTCGGTAATCGGTCATACCGACACGGTCGGCAACGCCGATAAGAACGAAAAACTGGCCCGCGAACGGGCAGTCGAAGTCAGCCGTTTGTTCGATCCGAGCAAACTGGACGTTAAAGAAGTGACCGTGACCTCGCACGGCGAGAAGAATTTGTTGGTTAAAACCCCGGACGAAACCGCGGAACCGAAAAACCGTAGGGTAGAAGTGACGATCCGGTAAAGCGAACGGCGGTCCGACGACAAACCGGACCGCCTCAGTTTTATTCGCTTGCCAAAATTTTGGCCAACTGTGCGGCCGGCACATAGCCCGGCAAAATGTTGCCTTTTTGGGTAACGATCATTGGCGTTCCGTTCATGCCAAATGCCTCGCCCAGCGCCATATGTTCGTCGACCGGATTTTCGCAACTCTTGCTGTCCAAACTTTCGCCTTTTTTGGCCGCAGTCAGTGCCTTGTTTCTATCGGCCGCACACCACACCGAAACCGCTTTTTTATATGAATCGGAGCCTTTACCGGCCCTAGGGAAGAACATGTAGCGAACGGTGATGCCTTGCGCCATATATTGGTCGATTTCCGAGTGCAATTTACGGCAGTAGCCGCAATCGATATCGGTAAACACCGAAACCGTGTGTTTGGAAGACTCGGGATTGAAGATGATCATCTTCTGTTCGCCAAGCTTGTCCAATTCGGCTTTACGAGCGCCGGCCAACTTGGTCTCCGTGATATTTTTTTTGGCTTGAACGTCGAACAATTGCCCTTGCACCAAGTATTTGCCGTCTTCTGAGGCGTAAAAAATATTGCCGCCCGACGTCACTTCATAGAGTCCGGGAATTTCGGACGGTTTCACCGCATCGATTTTGCCTTCCGGCATAAAATTGCCGAGCGCCTTTTTTATCGCAGCTTCGTCAGCAAGCGCTTGACCGCATAAAATCGTGGCCGACAAAGCCAATAGGTGTGAGATTTTTTTCATGCTAATACCAATGGAAGATAGTCAAGGAAAGCGGTTGACCGGGATTGCGCCGTTTCGTTCAGCGTTATTGAAACAACCGGTCGATATCGAGAAACATAGCCAACGCCATCAACAGCATTAGCAGCACCATGCCGACCTGTTGAAAATATATCTGCAATTTCTCGGGAACCGGGCTGCCTTTGACCGCCTCCACGGCGAAAAACAATAGGTGCCCGCCGTCCAAAACCGGCACCGGCAACAGATTCAACACGCCGAGACTGACGCTGACCAAACCGAGAAACTTCAAGAAGGCGGTCAGCCCCATATCGGCCGATTGTCCCGCATACTGGGCAATACTGATCGGCCCGCTCAGATTTTCCACCGATGCCGAACCGACCAGCATTTTACCCATCATTTTCAAGGTATTGACGGCATAGAACCAGGTTCTTTCAAAAGCAGCCGGCACAGCGTCGAGCGGCGACAAGGAGTGCTTGACCAACAATGAATCCAACACATCTTGCGGGGTCTCAACTCCGGCACCGATCTTACCGATGCTGGTGCCGTCTTTCTGTTGTTCTCTGCGCGGAGTCAAAGTGAGTAGCGAACGCACGCCGCTCCGCTCTATCGTCAAATTGATCGCAATTTCCGGACGCGCCTGCACATAATCGACCCATTGTTGCCAATCGCTGATATCAACGCCATCCGCATTGACCAAGAGGTCGCCGGTTTCCAAACCGGCCTGTTTGGCTACGCCGTCTTCCATCAATTTGCCGACCACCGGTTTGATCTTCGGCGACCAGGGCTTCAAACCCAAACGCTTGTGCAAGCCTTCCGGCGTCGCCGCATCCTGGTCGGTCAGCTGCAGAATGTGGGTTTGCCGACTTTCGTCAGCAGATTTGGTAGTGATGCTTATTTCACGTTGGCCAACGATTGCCGCCGAAAGCAGCACGTCGAAAGTTTCGATCCAGGTTGGCGTAGTCTTTTCGTTGATCGCTACAATTTCCTCACCTTTGATCAAACCGGCTTGTTCGGCCAGTGATCCGGGCTCGACACCACCAATCAATGGCTTGACGCCCACTTCGCCGATGACGAGTACCGCCCAGAACAGCAATACCGCCAGCAAGAGGTTAAACAAGGGGCCGGCCGCGACTACCGCGGTTCTGGCCCATAAGGGCTGGCGATTGAACGCGAACGGCAGATCCGCTTCCTTGACGGCTTCCTCGCGCTCGTCGACCATTTTTACATAACCGCCCAACGGCACCGCCGCTATGACGAACTCCGTATCTTCGGCGCTTTTCCGCCAAGCCAGCAATGGCTTGCCGAAGCCGATGGAAAAACGGATGACTTTCACCCCAACCTTGCGCGCGACCCAAAAGTGGCCGAATTCATGAAATGCCACCAGTACCGCAATGGCGACGATGAAGTAAAACAAGGTATGTAGGGTATCCATCTAACGCCTAGTGCTGCAATTGAGCAATGACGGTTTCGGCCACCTCTCTGGCGCGCCGGTCGGCGTCCAGAACATGATCCAAGGTATCGGCGGCTTCGGGTTCGAAATGCGCCATGCTGCGCTCGATAATTTTGGCGATATCGGTAAAACGAACGCGTTCGTTCAAGAAGGCGTCTACCGCGATTTCATTGGCGGCATTCAATACCGTGGGCATAATGCCGCCGGCCTTGATTGCCAAGTACGCCAACTTCAAACAAGGAAAACGTTGCAAATCAGGCTGCTCGAAATCCATGTGCTTGACCTGAAAGATGTTCAAGGGCTCCACTCCCGAATCGAAACGTTCCGGCCAGGCCATCGCATGGGCGATCGGCGTACGCATGTCCGGATTGCCCATTTGCGCCAACACTGAACCGTCGACGTAATCCACCATGGAATGAATGATGCTTTGCGGATGAATCACCACCTGAATGGCATCGGGGTCCATATCGAACAGCAGGCAGGCTTCTATCAGTTCCAAGCCTTTGTTCATCATCGTCGCCGAATCGACCGAAATTTTCCGGCCCATGTCCCACTTAGGGTGAGCTACCGCCTGCTCGGGGGTGACGTGCTCCAAATCGGCCAGCGGCGTCTGCCGGAACGGCCCACCGGAAGCCGTCAGTAAAATTCTACGGGCTTGTTTGGCGCGATGTCCGGCGGTGTATCCGGCCGGCATGCACTGGAAGATGGCGTTATGCTCGCTATCGATCGGCAACAGGGTTGCACCGGAATCGGCCACCGCCTGCATGAAGATTTGGCCGGACATCACCAGCGCTTCTTTGTTGGCAAGTAGCACCGTCTTCCCGACTTTCGCGGCGGCGAGGGTCGGCAACAAGCCGGCGGCACCAACGATCGCGGCCATCACCACATCGACACTATCCAGTGTCGCGACCTGAGCCAAGGCATCGGCGCCGGCCAGGACCTTGAGGCCCGCGATCGGCGTGCCAACCAGTTTGTCCTTGAAAGCCTGGAGATTATCCGGGTTGGCAACCACGGCATATTCCGGCCGATGCGTAAGGCATTGTTCGAATAAGGCATCGATATTGCCGTTAGCGGTTAACGCAACCACTTTGTACTGATCCGGATGGCGCGCGACCACATCTAGGGTGCTGACGCCGATGGAGCCGGTCGCCCCGAGTATGCAAATGCCTTTCATGAGTAAAAAATCCTGCCGATCAACAGAATGCCGGCGTAAAAGAATGGGGCAGCGGCGATCACGCTATCGACTCTATCCAAAATGCCGCCGTGTCCCGGCAACAAGTTCCCGCTGTCTTTCACGCCCTTTTTGCGCTTGACCAGACTGAAAAACAAATCGCCGTATATCGAGATCAACACTGTCATCACTGACAAGATCAGCATATCGGTCCAAACCAGGCCACCTAAAAACCTCAGACCGCTGTCTTGGGCTTCGGCCGGTTCGGCGGCGGTCAGCCAACCGAAGACGGCGAAACCCAGACCGCATAATGCCGCCGAGGCCAGAGCGCCGTACATACCCTGCACCGTTTTGCCGGGGCTGACTTCGGGGGCCAGTTTGTCTTTGCCCCAGGTTTTGCCGGCGAAGTAAGCGGAAATATCGGCGGCCCAAATCAAGATCAAAAAGTAAAGCACCATGCCGGTTCCGTAATAGGCGCGCAGTTTGCTCAAAAACATCCAAGCGCCAAGCAGCACCATCCAGCCGACAAACGCTTTGAATCCGGGTTTGAACTCCAGAGCCAACAACTGCGGACTGGTCTTTCTGATTAAGACCATCGTCAGGATCCAGAACGATACCGGCAATATCACAAACCACTCCAGGGCATCGGAATAATCCTTGATTTCCGGCCACTCCATCGCTTCGCTGGCCACTTCCAGCAGTACGGTCCAATAGGTCACACCCAACATAGGTACGATTAGAGCGATCAGAAACAAAATCTTGCTGCTGAGTTTGGTGACGTCAGTCAACAGCATCCATTCGTAAGCCGCTGCCAATGTGATCAAAGCGATGAACAACGAAAAATAAGTGGCGGGCAACAAGAACACCGCCGCCGTGGCGACGGCTGCCAGAACCAGTGCGGTTAAAATACGTTTTACTAACATGTCGATTTTCTAGTTATTATGGTTATGGAAATCTTCCCTAGACAACTCTGCCGGCAATGACTTGCTCGCCGGTGTGGCCGAAACGGCGCTGCCTGCGCTTGAAGCTGTCGATGGCCTTCTGCAAGGCGTTTTGGTCGAAATCGGGCCAGAGGGCGTCGGTAAAATAGAATTCAGTGTAGGCCAACTGCCAGAGCAGGAAATTACTGACTCGTTCCTCGCCGCCGGTGCGAATGAACAGATCCGGTTCCGGCAAACCAGCCGTTTGCAAATACCGTTCTACCAAATCCTCATTGACCGCCTGTTCGTCGATTGTACCTGCTTTAATACCGGCTACGATTTGCCGTATGGCATTGGTTACGTCCCAGCGTCCGCCGTAATTGGCGGCAATCAGTAAGGTCAAACCTGTATTGTGGCCGGTTTGCACCTCGGCCGAACGGATTTTATCTTGCAATTTGTCGTTGAACGCGGATTTGTCGCCAATGATTTTCAGGCGGATATTGTTCCGGTCCAATTTGTCGACCTCGGCTTGCAAAGTCGACATAAACAGTTCCATCAACAAGCTGACCTCGTCCTTGGGTCGGCGCCAATTCTCGCTGCTGAAGGCAAACAACGACAACACTTCGATATTTTCCTTGGCGCAGTGTTCGACGATTTTACGCACTGTCTTGACCCCGGCATGGTGCCCCATAATCCTCGGCATCAGGCGTTTTTGCGCCCAACGGCCGTTGCCATCCATAATGATGGCAATATGGCGCGGATTGCCGTTATCAATCACCGGTTTGTCGTCAATAACAGTCATGTTTATCTCGATTACATGGACAGCAAATCAGCTTCTTTTTCTTCCAGATGCTTCTCCACTTCCTTGATGTATTGATCGGTCAATTTTTGGATCTTGTCTTCGGCCTGGCGCGCGTCGTCCTCGGAAATCAATTTCTCTTTCAGGGCGTCTTTGATCGCGGCATTGGCATCGCGGCGAATGTTGCGAATCGCCACCCGGCCTTGCTCGGCTTCGTTTTTAACGATTTTCACCAGATCGCGGCGGCGCTCCTCGGTCAAAGCCGGCAAAGGCAGGCGAATCACGGTACCCTGCGTGGCCGGGTTCAAACCCAAACCGGAAGACATGATCGCTTTTTCAATCGCTTGTATCATGCTTTTTTCCCATGGCACGACCTTCAATGTCCTGGCGTCTTCAACCGTAACGTTGGCCACTTGGGACAATGGAGATTCGCTACCGTAGTAGGACACCGAGATTTGATCCAGCAAACTGGGATGGGCACGCCCGGTTCTAATTTTGGTGAATGCTTTTTGCAACGCTTCGATGCTTTTTACCATCCGCGCTGCAGCATCCTGTTGAATATCGCTAATCATTTTGTTATTTCCTCACGATCAGAGAACCGATTTCTTCACCGCGCATTAGACGCATCACGGCACCCGGTTCAAATACATTCATAACCCGCATCGGCAAGTTGTTATCCCGGCACAGCACTAGCGCAGTAGTATCCATGACGTTAAGACGCTGATCGATGGCTTCGTCGTAGGTCAAACGCGGATAAAATACCGCATCAGGCACTTTCACAGGATCGGCCGAATAGACGCCCTTGACCTTGGTGGCCTTGATCATCAGTTCAGCGTCGATTTCGATGGCGCGCAGACTGGCGGCGGTATCCGTGGTGAAAAACGGATTGCCGGTGCCGGCGGCAAAAATGGCAACCCGGCCTTTTTCCAGATGGCGGACTGCCCGGCGGCGAATATAATCTTCGCAAACCTGATTGATTTTCAGCGCGGTCATAACCCGCACCGGCTGGCCCAGATATTCCAACGCATCCTGCATGGCCAAGGCGTTAATCACGGTGGCGAGCATACCCATCTGATCGCCGGTGACCCGGTTCAAACATTCCGACGCTTTTTCGCCGCCGCGCAAAATATTGCCGCCGCCAATCACCAACCCTACTTGGATACCGGCGTCGCACAGCTCTTTCACCTCTTGAGCCAAGCGTTGAACGATATCCGGGTCGATACTGCCGCCCCGCTCGCTCATCAGTGCTTCGCCGCTCAACTTCAGTAAAATTCTCCGACAAATCAATTGACTCATATTCAAATATCCAACGTAAAGGGTAAAAGCAACGGATTATCCAGAAAAATAAACCCGGATGACCGGGTTTATTGATTGGGTTGGTTAACCTCTGACTTGCGCCATCACTTCGGCCGCGAAGTCCTCTTCTTTCTTTTCAATGCCCTCGCCGACTTCGAAACGGGCGAAACGTACCGCCGCATTGCCTTTCTCTTTCAATAGCTGGCCGACGGTTTTGCTGTCGTCCTTGATGAAAGCCTGGCCTTGCAGCGTGATTTCCGCCAAAAATTTGTTAACACGGCCGGAAACCATTTTTTCCACGATGTCGGCCGGTTTACCTTTGATTTTCTCTTCTTGTTGCGCCAAGAAAATTTCTTTCTCTTTTTCGATGGTTTCCGCAGCAACTTCATCTGCCGAAATGCACGCAGGTTTGCTGGCGGCAATGTGCATTGCGACGTCTTTACCCAGCTCCGCATCAGCTTTAGCCAACTCGACGATTACGCCGATTTTGCTGCCGTGCAGGTATGCCGCTTGACCGCCATCGGTGGTGGTGTATTTGACGAAACGGCGTACGGTGATGTTTTCACCGATTTTAGCGATCAAAGCCCGGCGGGTTTCGTCTACGCTGACGCCGGTGCTCAATACCATCGTTTGCAACTCTTCGTCGCTATTGACGTTGCTATTCAACAGGCTGTTGACGACGTCGTTGGCGAAACCGATAAAGTCGTCGCCTTTGGCTACGAAATCGGTTTCGCAGTTCACGTCAACCATTACCACGGTTTTGCCGTCGTCGGATACTTTAACTCCGATTACACCTTCAGCTGCGATACGACCGGATTTTTTGTCTGCCTTGGCCAGACCCGATTTACGCATGTTCTCGATCGCCAGCTCCATGTCGCCATTGGCTTCGACCAAGGCTTTTTTGCACTCCATCATGCCCGAACCGGTACGTTCGCGCAGTTCCTTGACCATCGCCGCACTAATACTCATCTCTTTTTCCTCAAATTTATCAACTAAAAAAACGCCTCACAAAGGAGGCGTTTAAAAGACATTCTGTTCTGAACGCTAAGTCCAGGCGCCCGGCAGCACAGCGCCGGGCACTTTAAAAATAATTAAGCCTCCGAGGCCACTTCTTCGACAAACTCGTCGGCTTTAGACGACGCGTCCATCCGCAAGGCTTTGGCTTCCAAAATAGCTGCCGAAGCGCTTTGGCAGTAAAGAGTAACCGCACGGATAGAGTCGTCATTACCCGGAATCACGTAATCGATTTTTTCCGGAGAGTTGTTGGAGTCAACCACGCCGACCACCGGAATGCCCAATTTTTTGGCTTCCATGATCGCATTCTTTTCGTAACCGACATCCAACACGAAAATCACATCTGGGGTACCGCGCATGTCTTTGATACCGCCCAAGCTACGCTCAAGCTTTTCCAGCTCGCGCTCCATACCCAGCGCTTCTTTTTTGCTGAAACGCTGGTACAAGGTACCGTCGGCTTTCATCGCTTCCAGTTCTTTCAGGCGATTGATAGACTTCTTGATGGTTTTGAAGTTAGTCAGCATACCGCCCAACCAACGATGGTTGACGTAGGGCATGCCACAACGTTTCGCTTCTTCGGCCACCGCTTTACGCGCGGCTTTTTTAGTACCGACGAACAGGATGGTTCCTTTATTCGCGGTCATTTGACCCAGATAGTTCATCGCATCATTGAACAAGGGCAAAGTTTGCTCTAAGTCGATGATATGAATTTTGTTGCGGGCTCCAAACAGATATGAAGCCATTTTCGGGTTCCAGTAGCGGGTTTGGTGTCCGAAGTGAACACCCGCTTCCAGCATTTGACGCATTGACACTGCTGCCATTTACTTCTCCTAAAATTGCCGAATAATTCGGCTTTGGGTTACGCCTCCACTCGCCCCGACCAGTGACCGAAAACCAACGGTTTCCAGCACCCCACCGACCGTGTCGACAAGTGTGAGTATTGATTACATAGTGAACTTACCTTTATACCATGATTACAATTTCACAACAACTTCAAGTCTGATAGACTCCCCAAATCGTTCGCAGGGCGGCAGTCCGATTTTGGCGCAAACCCGGCTCGATTGTACCCGCTATCCAAACCATTCTCCGACCCGATGACCATAATTATCAAAACCGCCGACGAAATCGAGAAAATGCGCGTTGCCTGCAAATTGGCGGCAGATGTGCTGGACATGATCGCTCCGTATGTCGTCGCCGGCGTCGCCACGGAAGAGCTCGACCGGATCTGCCACGAATATATCGTCGACGTCCAAAAAGCGATTCCGGCACCGCTGAATTACCGGGGCTTTCCGAAATCGATATGCACTTCGATTAATCACCAGATCTGCCACGGCATTCCCAGCGATAAAAAACTAAAAAACGGCGATATCGTCAATATCGATATCACCGTGATCAAAGACGGCTACCATGGCGATACCAGCAAAATGTTCTGCATCGGCGAGGTGAGTCCGCATGCCAAACGTTTGGTGGACATCACCCGGGAAAGTTTGTTTTTAGGCATCGAACAAGTCAAACCCGGCGCGTATTTCGGCGATATCGGCCATGCCATTCAAAAACACGCGGAAGCCAACCGCTATTCGGTCGTGCGCGAATTCTGCGGCCACGGCATCGGCAAAAAATTTCACGAAGACCCGCACGTCATGCATTTCGGCAAGCGCGGCGAAGGCGCGATGATCGAGCCGGGGATGATATTCACGATAGAACCCATGCTCAATCTCGGCAAGCGCCACATGAAAATCCTGCCCGACGGCTGGACTGCCGTTACCAAGGACCGCAGTTTATCGGCCCAATGGGAACACACGATTCTAGTGACCGACCAAGGTTACGAGATACTTACCTTAAGACAGGAAGAACTGTGAGCCCATTTCCGTTCACGGAAAACGACTTTTTAGGTTGTTTCAAGCATGAAAACCCGATTACGGCGTTTAAAAACGCTATTAGCGCGGAAAACTCCCATTTAAAACTGCGATTCAACCCGGACCAGGCGACTGCCGGCCTGCTTACGGAGAAAGCTCGGTTCATCGACAATATCCTTACCGCCTGCTGGCTACATTTTCTCGGCCCGGCAGCGGATATACACGCACTCATTGCAACCGGCGGCTATGGCCGTAGCGAACTGTTTCCCCATTCGGACATCGACATTCTCGTTTTACTGGCCGACGCCGACGCCGCCGATTACCAACATTCGCTATCGGGCTTTTGCAATTTTCTGTGGGATATCGGCCTGAAACCGGGTTTAAGCACGCGCGATGTCGATGATTGCGTCATAGCAGCCCAGGATGATCAAACCGTGTTTACCAGCCTACTGGAAATGCGCCTGATCGACGGCAACACCGAGCTTTTCGAAAAACTAAAAGGCAAAGTCAGCTCCGATGCCTTATGGCCTTCCGACCGATTTTTCCCAGCCAAGATGCTGGAGCAACAAAAACGGTACGCCAAATACCACGATACGGCTTACAACCTGGAACCGAATATCAAAGAAGGTCCAGGCGGGCTGCGCGATTTACAGGTTATTAGCTGGGTATTCAAACGCCACTACAATGCCTCGTCGCTAAGGGAATTGATCAAATACGGCTTCCTACCCAAGTCCGAATACGACAACCTGATCACGGCGCGCGACATTTTGTGGCGACTGCGGTTTGCCTTGCACAATTTGACCAACCGCTGCGAAGACCGCCTGGTATTTGACTATCAGCGGGAACTTGCCAGCCAATTCGGCTACGTCGACCGCAACGACCAGCCGGACGTAGAACAATTCATGCAGTTCTACTTCAAAACCGTGGTCGACATTGAACGGCTGAACGAAATGCTGCTGCAATTGCTTAACGAGCGCCTGATCAGCAACAAGGAAAGCCTGGCCCCGATTCCAATAACAGCCAACTTCTCGTCGATAGACGGCTACCTGGAAGTCAGCAATAAAGACGTTTTTCAAAAACAGCCACTGGCTTTACTCGAAATATTCCTGATCCTGCAGCAATCGCCGTCACTTAAAGGCATTCGCGCCAGCACGATTCGGCTGATCCGCAAAAATTTGCCATTGATCGACGAAGATTTTCGCAACAACAAACAGGCTAACCGCCTGTTCATGGACATCCTACGCCAGCCGCGCGGCATCACCAGCCAACTAAAACGCATGAACCGCTACGGCGTGCTGGCAGCTTATCTGCCGGACTTCGCGAATATCGTGGCCCGGATGCAATACGATTTATTCCATATTTACACTGTTGACGAGCACACGCTGTTCGTGATCCGCAATCTGCGCCGCTTCTCACTGGCCAAGCACAACAATGAACTACCCTTTTGCAACAACATTTTTTTGCTAATTGCCAAACCCGACATCCTATATTTGGCAGCATTGTTCCATGACATCGCCAAAGGTCGCGGCGGCGACCATTCCACGCTGGGCGAAACTCTGGCGCGTAATTTTTGCCTGCAACACGAACTATCCAACCACGACACCAAAGTCATTACCTGGCTGGTGCGCCACCACCTGCTGATGTCGATGACCGCCCAACGCAAAGACATCAGCGATCCGGAGGTGATCCATACCTTTGCCCTGCAAGTCGGCAGCATCGAATATTTGAATTACTTATACCTGTTGACCGTGGCCGACATCCGCGCCACCAACCCGAGCTTGTGGAACACCTGGAAAGATGCACTGCTGAAGGAACTTTACATCTCGACCCACCAAGCACTGCACCGGGGCTTGCACAACCCGGTAGCCCGTTCCGAACGGGTGCAGGAAAACAAGAAGGAAGCACGCGAAGAACTGCTGAAACTAGGTATATCGAAAACCACGATTAAACATTCCTGGCAACACCTCAGCGACGATTATTTTTTACGCTACTCTGCCGACGAGGTCGCCTGGCATACCATCGCGATCGCCGCCTGCCAGGAAAGCGAACTACCCCTGGTGCTGCTCAGACCGCAAACACAACGCGGCAGCGCCGAAATATTCGTCTATACCCGCAACGAAGACTTATTGTTTTCGATCTGCACGGCAACCCTTGACCAACTAGGCCTGACCATCCTGGACGCCCGGATCATCACCACCGCCGACCAGTATGTTTTGAACAGCTTTCAGGTGCTGGAACAATCCGGCGAAGCAATCAACGATCTGTACCGGGAGGTCCATATCTGCAATGCACTACGCCAAGGACTGATTGCCAAAAAAGTGAAAACCTCTAAAAACATCCACAAACAATCCCGACAGGCCCGTCATTTCCCAATTGAAACCAGCATTACCTTTTTGGACGATCCTTCGCACAAACACACAATCGTGGAACTGGTGACAACCGACCGCGCCGGCCTACTATCGACAATCGGCCGCGCCTTTACCGAACTCGACATCCAGCTGCACGACGCTAAGATCACGACCATAGGCAGTCGCGCCGAGGATATGTTCTACATCACCGACCCGCAATCGCGTCCGATCGACGACGAGAACAAAAAACAACAATTACGAACTACAATGCTCAGGTATCTGGAATTGAAAAACTGAGCACGACTAACCGGCGGACAGCCGCTGGCCGCGCGCCAATTTTGGCAAACGTCCTTCCAAGCCCATAGCCGCCTTCATGACTTTATTGCGCGCCGGCGTGATGCGCTGAGCCAAACCCAGGCCGAGATTGCGCAACAACTTGACCGGCAGAATGTCGTTGCTGAACGAGCGGTAAAACACATCCATGACGGTCATCATTTTCAAGTTTTCGTTACGCCGCATCGCCTCGTAACGCCGCAGCACCGAGACATCGGCAAAGTTTTTGCCTCGGCCGTGCGCATCGACCACCACCTCAGCTAAAGCCGCAGCATCCAGCAAACCGATATTGACCCCCTGCCCCGCCAACGGATTGATCATATGCGCCGCGTCTCCAACCAAGGCGACGCCTTGTTTGACGTAGGCTTGCGCATGCTGGCGCCGCAACGGAAAACTTGCCACACCCAGCACCTGTTTCACTTCGCCAAGACAATCCGGAAACGCTGCGACCAACTCCGCCTGCAACCGCTCAAATGGCAGGGCTTGTAAGCGTCTGACCTCATCCGGCGATTGGTACCAAACGATGGAGCCGTAATTCCCGGTCAACGGCAGAAACGCTTGCGGCCCGGACGACACGAAGCGCTGCCAGGTAATATCCTGTTGCGGATAGGCCGTTTCGATGTAAATCACCAGCGCGTGCTGGTTATAATCCCAACTGGTAACGCCCAAGCCAACCGCCTGCCTTACTCTGGAGTGACCACCATCGGCCGCGACCAACAACTTAGCTTGCAGCTCCCGACCATTCTCCAAAACCACACGAGATTGAGCGCCGTCATAATGAATGGCTTTGATCGCTTGCGGCATTAATAGCTCCACATTATCAAAATCACGCAATCTATCGAGTAATGCTAATTGCGTAACCCGATTTTCGACGATATAACCTAATTCGGGATAGCTGATATCGGTACTATCGAACAGAGTATCGCCGGAATTTTCCCAGACGCGCATCCGGCGAAACGGACAAAAGCGCCGCGACGTCACTCCGTCCCAAGCGCCGACGGTTTCCAGGATATTTTTCGAGGCGATACTAAGGGCGGAAACCCTTAGATCATGCGGCTGATCGGCAGAGAACGGCTGCGGGGTTTGCGCTTCTAACACGGCGACCTTCAAGCGGCTACCGCCCAAACTGCATGCTAACGCGGCACCGACCATACCGCCGCCCACAATAACCACATCGATTTGTTCTTTCATAATTGATCACAAAGTTTTAAAACAGAAGCCTGGAGCCGCACTCAGCAAGTTTAAATGCGCGAAATGACAGAGACAGGCCTACATGGTATGATTGGAAAGTTTCGCCGACTGAAATTCGGAAGTTATTGCGCGTTTTTCCCCGCTCGTTGAGACGACTCTAACACGCAGCAGGCAGAAAAACCATAAACAGCGTTTTCGGCAAGGAAAACACCGGTAACGCATCAATCAGTAGACAGGATCTGGATAGCTATGATTAAAAACGCCCAGAAAATCAATTCAGTACACATGCTTTACGACGCCGACTTGTCTCAGGACAGTTGCGGGGTCGGCTTCATTACCCGCAAGGACAGCAAACAGACCCACGAACTGCTGCTGAAATCGCACGAAGCACTCTGTACCATTCCGCACCGCGGCGGCATGAGCGCCGAGGGCATCGGCGACGGCGCCGGGGTCAATATCGACCTGTCTTTGAAGTTTTTCCGCAAAGTCACCGGCAACCCAAGCTTGATATTGGGCCAATTCGGCGTAGCCAACTTCTTTTTTCCGGAAGACCACACCCATTACGACTCCGAAGCGCAAAAACTGGTCGAGGAACACCTGAAAGAATTCGAGCTACCGGTTTTGAAATGGCGTGAAGTGCCGGTCGACACCTCGGTATTGAACGCTGCCGCGGTCAAAGCCCAACTACCGATCAAGCAGCTGATTTTCGGCCGGCCGGCGTCGTTGCAAGACGCCAGCCACGAGGCATTCGAAAAACACATCCAGCAGGCCCTGCTGGCCATCGAAGCCGACGGCTTCAATCGTCCGGAATTGCAAGGCTTCTACCCGCTATCCATGAGTTCGCGCACTCAGGTGTATAAAGGCCGCTTGAATTCGTTCGAGGTCATCCCTTACTTCGTCGACCTGTACGACGCCGACCACGAAATCAGCACGCTGTTCTTCCACACCCGTTTCTCCACCAACACCGCGCCGGCGACGATGATGGCGCAGCCCTTCCGTTATATGGCGCATAACGGCGAGTTGAACACCGACAAGAAAAACCGCTTGAGCGAAAACGCCATCGCCCGGCAAAATAACAAGCACATCGTGTTTCCGTGCGGCCAGTCTGACTCCGGCCGTCTCGATCAAACCCTAACCCGTCGCATCAACGAAGACGAACTCGACATCGTCACCGCAATCCTGGCGATGATGCCTCCAGCCTGGGAAAACGACCCGACCCTGTCCGACGAAGTTCGCGCCATGCTGGAATATTTCAGCTTGTACGAAGAAAAAAACGACGGCCCGGCAGCGCTGATATTCAATGACGGTACCCGCGTCGGCGCCCGCCTGGATCGTTTGGGCCTGCGGCCGCTGCGTTCGGTCGAAACCGCAGAATATCTGGCCGTAATGTCGGAAGCCGGCCAAATCGACTTCCCTCCCGAACTAGTATTGCGCCGAGGCCGGATTGAGGCCGGCGGCATGCTGTATTTCGACCACAACACCGGCGAGTCTTACGACAGCCACCAGGTCATGGCGCGTCTGGCTAGCGAAAAAGATTACAAGGCGATGTTGGCGCAGCGCTGCGTGCACATGGATCAACTGCCGAAAGTGGAACTTTCCGAGATCGGTAGCGACCACGCGCTGAACACAGAACAGCGCCACACTGCGTATTCTCTGAACCAGGAAAGTTTCAAATTCCTGCTGGATCCGATCCTGCAAACCGGCCTGGAAAAAGTCTCGGCGATGGGCTATGGCCTGACCCCGAACGCACTGAGCTCGGCCGAGGGCGGCATGTCGCGTTATTTCAGCCAGCGCTTCGCTCAGGTCACCAATCCGCCGCTGGATTCGCTGCGGGAAAGCGACGGCATGACGCTGCGCGTCGCGCTGGGTGCCAAACCGACCTTCGCACCGCCGACCAGCAAACAGTTGATGATCGAATCGCCGATTCTACAGCGTACGCAACTGGAACAAATCCGCCGCCAAACCTTGGTCAAAACCGTGACCCTGGATATGCTGTATACCCCCGACTTCGACGATGCCGCGCGCAACGAACAAGCACTGGAACACGCATTCCTGGCTGTGTGCGAACAAGTCGAGCAAGCCGCGCGCAACCATACCGGCATCATTGTTCTAAGCGATGCCAACATCGGCCAAACCCGCGCAGCGATCCCGGCCTTGTTGATGATCGCCGCCGCTAACCAGCATCTGGTCAAACAGGGCCTGCGCTTCAATTCATCCATCATCATGGAAACCGGCCAGGCCGCCAGTCCGCACGATGTAGCAACGATTTTGGGTTTCGGCGCTTCGGCAATTTGCCCACTCAGCGTGCATAACCGGGTCATGACCGAATATGCCGACGAAGCCGGCCGCAAAAAAGCCCTTTACAACTTCCAGAAAGGCGTCGAAAAATCGCTGATGAAAACCATGGGCAAATTCGGCCTCTGCACTGTGGAAAGTTACATCGGCGGCGAGTTTTTCGAATCCAACTATCTGGACACCGACGAGCCGAAATTAAAACCCTATTTCCCGAACATCAACTCATCGGTCGGCGGTGCGCGCTACGCCGACATCGCCGCCAGTTCCTGCGAATGGCATCATAAGGCTCTGTCGGTGCAGAGCGAAAACGATATCCCGTTCCTGGGCCTGTTCAAAGAACGTCAGGACGGTGCCGGACACACCTTCGGCAATACTGCGGTGCGCGAATACATCGCGATGACCGACGAGCCGATTCTGTATATCCCGCAGCAACAGGCTAACGAAGCCAGCGATAATGCTTACCGCGATTTCGGCTACGAAAAACGTACGCCGGCGCAAATCGACACTTTCGGCATTACACCGGCCTATCGCAGCTTTACTCGCAATCTGGCTCAAGAGCGTGCCAACCGGCCAGCCGCATTGCGTGACGTGATGGAATTCCCGGTCGATATCGCGGACGCCGAGACCCAAGCCGATTTCGATCGCCTGCTCGGCAGCCAAAACCTGCATGGCAATAACAACTTTCTGGTCCGCGGCTTGAAAGTTTCGCGCACTAACGGCGCCGTGTTCAAAATCGAATTGACCGAAAACTCGAACAAATCTCGGCTGGAACAACTGGCGGAACATCTCAAATCACGTTTCGCCGACCAGGATTTCTCAGTCGCCATCGAAGCCGACAGCCTAAATGCACGGATCAACGATACCGACAGCATACTGTATTTTTACCTGAGCAACCTCCGCAGCAGCCGCGAGCGGCTGGACTTAGCGAAGGTACAACCGGCGCACGAAATCACCCCAACTTTTGCTTCCGGGGCCATGAGTCACGGCGCATTGTTGGCCGAGGCCCACGAAGCGGTCGCGCAAGGTACCAACATTGCCGGCGGTATGAGCAACTCCGGCGAAGGCGGCGAACACTCCAGCCGCTTCGGCACGATTCGCTCCAGCAAAATCAAACAATTCGCGTCCGGCCGTTTCGGGGTTTGGGCCGGTTATTTGGCCGACCCGAATCTGGAAGAAATCGAAATCAAAATCGGCCAAGGCGCTAAACCGGGCGAAGGCGGCCAATTGCCGGCGCCGAAAGTCTCGGTGGAAATCGCAGCCTTGCGCGGCGGTACGCCGAAAGTCGAACTGGTTAGCCCGCCACCCCACCACGACACGTACTCGATCGAAGACTTGGGCCAATTGATTCACGACGCCAAAGCCGCCCGGGTTAGGGTCGTCGTCAAACTGGTTTCCTCCGAAGGTATTGGCACGATCGCCGTCGGCGTCGCTAAAGCCGGCGCGGACGTCATTAACGTCGCCGGGAACACCGGCGGCACCGGCGCCGCGGCGGTCACCAGTTTGAAAAACACCGGCCGCTCGCCGGAAATCGGTATCGCCGAAGTCCACCAAGCCTTGGCCGTGAACGGATTACGCGATAAGGTCACGTTACGCTGCAGTGCCGCGCACCAGAACGGCACCGACGTGGTCAAATCGGCAATCCTCGGCGGCGACTCGTTCGAATTCGGCACCACCGCATTGATGATGCTGCGCTGCGTGATGGCAAAAAACTGCAACATCCGCTGCCCGGCCGGCCTGACCACCGCCCACGAGGAATTCAAAGGTGATCCGCGCGTGTTGGCGCAGTTCTTCATGAATCTGGCCCACGAAGTGCGGGAAATTCTGGCCGACCTGGGTTACACCAGCCTAAAAGAGATTCGCGGTAAAACCGAGCTGCTGCATTTAATCAACCATCCGAGCATGATCGGGCAGTTGAATCTGCAAAAACTGTTGGCGGAAGTACAGGAAATCAAAGTCGAAAAGCCGATATACCTGGAAAAAGACTTTACCATCGACGATCTGATCTTCGCGCAAGTGAAAACAGCTTTGTTCGAACAAGGCCACAAGCAAGTCGTGATCGAGGGCAGCGAGTTCAAACTCAACAACCGCAACAAAACCGTCGGCGGCCAAACCGCGATCGATATCGAGCGCTTATTGCACTATGAAATGAGCGCCGAGCAAATCGCCGCCAGCCAAATCGTGTACACCAATCAACACGGCCGCCGTTATCTGGCGGACGATACCGTCATTGTTCGCACCCACGGTTCGGCGGGACAAAGTTATGCGGCATTCAATAATGACGGTATGCGCATGGAGCATACCGGCACTTGCAACGACGGCGTCGGTAAAACCGCTTGCGGCGGCGTAATCGTGATCAAGTCACCCGGCGGCGGCTCGAATAAACCTGGCGAAAACGTATTGATCGGCAACTTTGCCTTGTTCGGCGCCTCCGGCGGCAAAGCCTTCATCGAAGGCGAGGCCGGCGACCGCTTCGCGGTGCGCAATTCCGGCGCGATGGCGGTGGTCGAGGGCGTCGGCGATTTTGCCTGCGAATACATGATCAACGGCGCGGTCCTTAACCTGGGCGGTTTCGGTAAAGGTTTCTGCACTGGCATGTCCGGCGGCAACGCCTACCAATACGACCCCGAAGACCGACTGGAAGAACTGTACGACGACAGCTCGGTCAGTATCCATCGATTGACCGACGGCGGCGAAGTCGCAGCCAGCCACGAACAGTTCATCCGTTATATGCTGGAGCAACACGTCGAGCATACCGGCTCGACCAAAGCCAAAGCGATTCTCGCCGATTGGGAACAACAACGCGGACATTTCAAATTCGCGCTGCCGCTGTGGCTGAATCGTACCCAAACCGCGGAGTATTTGAGCAAATCTCTGGACCGAAAAGCGATGATCGAAGAGTTGTCGGTGGCATTCGCGCAAAACCAGATCGAACAGATCAAGCAAGCGCACAAAACCGGTAATGCTTTGTTCAACGGCGCCATACCCGGCTACGGCGAAACCGACAGCGAGTTGACGCTGAAACTGATCAACAGCTATGCGGTGGTTGACAAGGCCCAGCAAATCGCTCGCGACCAGCTGATCAAAGCCAATATGCCTTTGACCCAAAGCTTGATCGATAAATACGCGGAGAAACTATTGATGGAGCGTCCACGCAAATTGCAAGACGCATTGGTGAAAAACATTCGCGAGGCCTACAGCCAATACGACGATCAACAATTGGCGACGCTGATGGCGGAAAAGCGCTTGAACGACTATAAGACCACGTTGAAACTGCGCGACGTCCAAAGCATTTATTCAATAGGCTCCACCGCCTGGATTATCGAGCAGGACCGCTTCAACCGCCAAGCGCTGGCGGGCGTGCCAACCATCGACAAGAATTTGGCCAGCCTGGAAAGCCTGAGCATCGTCAAGGAAATGCTGGAAACTGAAGCCGCATAACCTTGGCCGGTCGGGTTACAGCGCATCCGCGCTATGAATTAAACACCCGGCCAAACTGGATTAATAGTTTAACGGGCCGCCGTAGTGCGGCCCAAAGTTGGTAAAGAAATGAAATCACCTTTTATCCCCGAAAACGCGCCTTATTCCGATATTCAACGTGCCTGGCTCAGCGGATTTTTTGCCGGCATGCATAGCCATATGGTGCAAAACTCGAATAGCAGCAACCAGAGCAATAGCAGAACCTTACATATTTTGTTCGGCAGCCAGACTGGCAATTCCGAGGGTGTAGCTCATGACGCCGCCAACCGCGCCAAAAGCCACGGTTTGGTACCGGTAGTCAAAGGCATGGACGAAATCGATATCGGCCAGTTGGCCAAAATGGAATATCTGCTCATCATAACCAGCACGTATGGCGAAGGTGCGATGCCCGATAACGCCGAAATGCTCTGGGAAGCCGCCAAAGCAGAGTCAGCCCCCCGTTTGGAAAACATCAAATACTCTATCTTGGCGTTGGGCGACACCAGCTACGACTTGTTCTGCCAAGCCGGCAAAGATTGGGACGAGCGCTTGGCTGCATTAGGCGCGCAACGCTTGTTCGACCGGGTCGATTGCGACGTCGATTTCGAGGCCCCCGCCGAGCAGTGGCTCAGCGAAGTAATCCCCTTGATGGCAGAAGGCGCCGCCACCGTCGCCGTGCTGGATACCGATAATCGCGCCGCAGCCAAACCGGCTTATAACCGCAAGAATCCGTTCCCGGCCAAATTGATGGTCAACCGCTTGCTGACAGCCGAAAACTCGTCCAAGGAAACCCGCCATTACGAAATCTCCATCGCCGGTTCCGGACTCAGTTACGAAGCCGGTGACGCGATGTGTGTCATACCTAGCAATTGCCCGCAATTGGTTGCCGATATCGTCAAAGCCCTGGGCTGCACCGGCGGCGAAGACGAGCCGGTCAACGGCGAATTGATGACACTATCGGAGGCGCTGCGGACCCATTTCGAAATCAAAACTCCAAGCAAAGAATTCGTCGAGGAAATCGCGAAGCGTTCCGGCGACCAGGAACTTAACGGCATCCTGCAGGCCGGCGACAAAGAGAAAATATCCGATTATTTGTGGGGCCGCGATACGCTCGACCTATTATTGCAATTTCCGGCCGTCGAATTTTCCGCCGCCGAATTTCTAGGCCTATTAAAACCGCTTCAACATCGGGCCTATTCGATCTCTTCCAGCAGCAAACTGACTCCGGACACCGTGCATCTGACCGTGGCCAGCGTGCGTTACGACGCCCACGGCCGCCATCACAAAGGCGTCTGCTCGACCTATCTGGCCGACCTGGCCGACAGCACCAGCGACGTTAAAATTTTCTTTACGCCGAACAATAACTTCCGGGTTCCGAGCGACGATAGCCTGCCTATGGTCATGGTCGGCCCCGGTACCGGTATCGCACCATTCAGAGCCTTCCTGCAAGAACGCCAAGCCCGCAATGCCAGCGGCAAAAACTGGCTGTTCTTCGGCGACCGCAACGCCTCGACCGATTATATTTACCGCGACGAAATCGAAGCGATGCAAGCCAGCGGCCTGTTGACCAAGCTCGATCTGGCTTTCTCCCGCGATCAAGCCGAGAAAATCTATGTTCAGGACCGGATGAAACAACACGGCGCCGAATTGTTCGCTTGGTTGGAACAGGGCGGCTATTTTTTCGTTTGTGGCGACGCTTACCGGATGGCAAAGGATGTCGATCAAGCCTTGCACGACGTCATTCGCGAGCACGGCAAAATGAGTTTGGTTGAAGCTGTTGAATACGTTAACGGCCTGAAGAAAGACAAACGTTACGTCAGAGACGTTTACTGATCGAACCAACCAATCCAACTCGGTTGGTTTCCACATTTTCCTTCGACAATCCACCTAGGCAAACTCTACTTACCTAGGTGGATTGTACGCCAACCATCCTGTTTTTACTTTTCCAACCGATTGGCCTACCCTACTGTTTGAGGCGAATAAATATCCCTCTATAGCGGTCTTGACATGCCTCCGATAACGATAAGGACAGCGCTACGGCATGTTCAGCATTGGCATCATTACTGCTGATCTAACTCAAGCCTTTTTCAGACAAAGGCTGATATTTCGCTTCGGACAATCAACAATGACATTAATCGATGAAGCTACGATTTCCGCAACCGGAAACGACCAGATCGACGGCGATCACGTCGAGTTTATTCAGCTTGTCAATCAATTGGATAAGGCAGACAACCCCGAGTTTGCACAACTGTTTCGGCTGCTACACGAGCACGTGGTGGCACACTTCGAACGCGAAAACCAATTGATGGCACAATGCGGATTTCCGGCGGAAAGCGAACACAAAAGCGAACATCAACGAGTATTGTCCGAATTCAAACAATTTCAATCCAGAGTAGATAAGGGACTAGTCGGGTTCGGCCGCGCCTTTGTCCGGGAGCGCTTGCCGGGATGGTTCGCCGTACACGTAGCGACGATGGATAGCAAATTGGCGAGTTATATTCGGCAATATCAGGCATAGCCTGTTATGGATGCGAACGGCAGTCTGCAAATTATCGAGCGGTTTTACGCAAAGGCCGAATGCGAGGAGATTTACCGGCGTTTCATGCTCGACCACGATTGGCCGGTCAACGTCTACACCGTCGGCGGACGCCGTTTTGCGCTGCCGCGCTTACAAACTTGGCATGCCGACTCGGGCATTCGTTACAGTTACCGTTACAATCTGTTGGAAACCCGAGCATGGACGCCGCTTCTAGTCGAGATCAGGCAACGAGTAGAAGCTTATCTGAATATTTCGTTTAATTCGGTATTGGCCAACCTCTACCGCGACGGCAACGATTACGTGGGCTGGCACGCCGACGACGAGCCGGAACTGGGAGAGCGACCCTTTATCGCCTCTTTAACGTTCGGTACGGCGCGCAACTTTGCGTTTCGCCATAAAAAACTCGATCAGCAAGGCGAGGTTAAATTGGCCGACGGCGCATTACTGATTATGCACCCCGAATTTCAACGCGATTGGCAGCATAGCTTACCGCCGGATTCCGGACTTGGCAGCGGCCGAATCAATTTGACTTTCCGCAAGGTTATCTCGCCTTGACCGGGGCTTCCAGCTTTTGCTAACCGCATCGCCGTTCAAGAATGTTCGGCGGGGGCGGCTTGCGCTTGTTGAGCCTCAAACTTCTTTCTTTTATCGCACTTCTCGGTACAAATACAGTTACCTGTCCCGCCGCAGGAACCTTTGATCGCGTTTCGGCCGAAAATGACCCCAACCGCCATGATAGCGATCACGACCAGCATGAATAAAAACGTCGCAAGAAAATAACCCATATCGATTGTCCAGTTATATAAGCCTTAGAAACGAAAAAACGAGGGACGACCTAATCGCCCCCCGTTTTTGTCTACCCGATCAAGCTGCGGTTAGCCGCCGAAATCGTCCAAGAAAATGTTTTCTCTGTCGACGCCGTTAGCCACCAGCATATTGATCACCGAGGAGTTCATGATCGGTGGACCGCACATGTAATACTCACAGTCTTCCGGGGCCGGATGGTTTTTCAAGAACTCTTCGTACAGAACGTTGTGGATGAAGCCGGTATAGCCTTTCCAATTGTCTTCCGGCAGCGGATCGGACAATGCCACGTGCCATTTGAAGTTTTCGTTCTCGGCTTGCAGCATGTCGAAATCTTCAACGTAGAACATTTCGCGTTTGCTACGCGCACCGTACCAGAAAGTAATTTTGCGTTTCGACTTCAATCTGCGCAATTGATCGAAAATATGCGAACGCATTGGCGCCATACCGGCACCGCCGCCGATGAAGACCATTTCGGCGTCGGTATCTTTGGCGAAAAATTCGCCGTACGGACCCGATACCCAAACTTGGTCGCCCGGTTTCAGGTTGAAGATGAACGAAGACATGATGCCGGGCGGCACGCCTTCCGGCGCACTTGGCGGCGGCGTGGCGATACGCACGTTCAGCATAATTTCCTTCTCTTCCGGATAGGAAGCCATCGAGTAGGCGCGCAAAGTCGGTTCTTTTACATCCGACACATAGCGCCACAGATTGAATTTATCCCAATCCGGCCGGTACTCGTCAGCAACATCCATATCCGCATATTTGGAAACGTGCGGCGGACACTCGATTTGAATGTAGCCGCCGGCGCGATAGTTGATCGCTTCGCCTTCCGGCAATTGCAATACCAGTTCCTTAATGAAGGTCGCGACGTTGTCGTTAGATTTCACGGTGCAAAGCCACTTTTTGACGCCGAATACGCTGTCTTCTACCTCGACTGCCATATTGGTTTTCACCGCGACCTGACAAGCCAGGCGCTCGCCGTGGGCCGCTTCGCGCTTGGTGATGTGCGACAGCTCAGTTGGCAGAATATCGCCACCGCCGCTATGCACTTTTACCTTGCACTGACCACAAGAACCGCCACCGCCACAAGCCGACGATACGAATAACTGGTTGTCTGACAACGCATTCAATAATTTGGAACCGGCCGGCACGTGAATCTTCTTCTCGTTGTTGATCAGAATTTCCACATCCCCGGCGGCCACCAGTTTGTTTTTCGCGCCGATGATCAGGAACACCAGCGCAATCACGATTGCCGTGAAGAAAATAACACCTAATGCAATTTCTAGCATTACGATACCCTTTTACAATTGAATTCCAGAGAAAGCCATGAAGCCCAAGGACATCAAGCCTGCTGTGATGAAGGTGATGCCCAGGCCTTGCAGCGCGGCAGGCACATCGCTGTATTTCAGTTTCTCGCGAACACCGGCCATCAAAGTGATAGCCAACGCCCAACCAAAACCGGAACCGATACCGTAAACCACACTCTCGCCGAAATTGTAGTCGCGTTCGATCATGAACAAACTACCGGCCAGAATAGCGCAGTTAACGGTAATCAAAGGCAGGAAGATACCCAGCGCGTTGTACAAAGCCGGTACGAACTTATCCAGGAACATTTCCAGAATTTGCACGATCGCGGCGATCATACCGATACAGCTCAGCAAGCTCAAAAAGCTCAAATCCACGCCGGTGATACCCAGCCAAGCCAAGGCATCTTCTTTCAACAAAGTTTGATAGATGAACTGGTTGGCCGGTACGGTCAAGGTTTGCACGACCATTACCGCAATGCCCAAACCCATGGCGGTGGCTATCTTCTTGGACACGGCCAAGAAGGTACACATGCCCAGGAAGAACGACAGAGCCAGGTTTTCAATGAAAACCGCTTTAACAAATAATGCGATATAGGCGTCCATTAGTGATGCCCTCCTTCACCGTGAGCAATAGCCATGATTTTGAACTCATTGTGTTCGACTTGTTTGGGTTTCCAGGTACGGAAGGCCCAAATAATCAAGCCGATAACGAAGAAAGCGCTGGGCGGCAACAGCATCAAGCCGTTCGGCACGTACCAGCCGCCGTCTTTGACCAGCGGCAGAATTTCGATGCCCAACAACTTGCCCGATCCCAGAGTTTCGCGCACCAGCGCCACCAGAATCAGAATCAAGCTGTAGCCGGCGCCGTTACCGATACCATCGATAAAGCTTTGCAGCGGCGGATTTTTCATCGCGTACGCTTCGGCGCGACCCATCACGATACAGTTGGTGATGATCAAACCGACGAATACCGACAGTTTTTTGCTGACATCGAACGCGAAGGCTTTCAGCAACTGGTCGACCACGATTACCAGCGAAGCGATGATGATCATCTGCACGATAATCCGGATGCTGCTCGGCGTGTGCTGGCGCACGGCACTAATCGCCGCACTCGAGCAGGCTGTAACCGAAGTCAAAGCCAACGCCATGATCAACGAGGTCGACATTTGCGAGGTCACCGCCAACGCCGAGCAAACCCCCAACACCTGCAAGGTGATGGGGTTGTTATCGACCAACGGTTCAAATAATACTTTTTTGGTTTCTTTGTCCATGACGACTCCTAACCGTTTGCTTTGATTTTGTTCAGGTAAGGCGCAAAACCTTCCGGCCCCATCCAGTACAGGATCAGATTGCTGACGCCGCGGCTGGTCAAAGTCGCACCGGCCAAACCGTCGACCTTGGTCGCAGCATCCGGACGGCTATTGTCTACCGTGCCTTTAACCAAGGTCAAAGCCACTTCGCCACTGTCACCGTAAACTTTCTTGCCTTTCCACAGCGCACGCCAGTTCGGGTTGACCACTTCGCCGCCCAGACCCGGAGTTTCGCCTTGGTCGTACAGGTTGATGCTTTGCACGGTTTGGCCGTCGGCATCCAAAGCGAGGAAACCGTACATGGTCGACCACAAACCGTAACCGTTGATCGGCAAAATAATGGATTGCAACTTATCGCCGTTCTTGACCAGGAATACCTTAGCCAACTTGGCTTTGGTACGGATGCTGGCGATGTCTTTTTCCGGCGGAATCACTTCGTTTTGCGCAGGATCCTTGGCAGCTTTGCGTTGGTCGTATTCGTCGACGTTACCGTCCACGTATTCGCCGGTCGCAATGTCGACCAATTTGGCTTCGATCCGTTCTCTGAAAGCTTGGTCGATATCGGTACCGTCTTCCAGCAAGCCTGCAACATCCAGAATATTCTTCTTCATGTCCAGGGCCTTGTTATGGGACTGCAAAGGCCGCAACGCCACGGTGGCTATCGATACCAAAACCGCGCAGACCAAACACAGCGCCAGCGCGACGTTAACCGTTTTTTCCAGACTATCGTTGCTTAATGCCAGGATGCGGTCGGCATAAACCCGGAACTGCGCGTAGTACTTACACAACTGCTCGTTAAAGTTATTGGTCTTGTTTTCGGCATTAGGCATGACGTTTGATCCTTCTTCTGATATTCGCTTGAATCACAAAATAATCAATCAATGGTGCGAACATATTGGAGAACAGAATCGCCAGCATGACGCCTTCCGGAAAGGCCGGGTTGATTACGCGGATAATGATGATCATGACGCCGATCAGCACGCCGTAGATCCAGCGACCGATATCGGTATTGGCTGCAGAAACCGGATCAGTAGCCATATAGACGGTACCGAAGGCAAAACCGCCCAATACCATGTGCCAGTACCAAGGAATCGCGAACATTGGATTGGTGTCGCTGCCGATCACGTTCAACAAGGTCGACATGCCGATCATGCCGATCATGACGCCGGCCATGATGCGGTAAGAAGCGACGCGGGTATACAACAGGAACGCAGCGCCCAACAGACAAGCCAAAGTCGACGTTTCGCCCATCGATCCGGGGATGAAGCCCAGGAAAGACTGAAACCAACCGAAGCTACCGGTGATGGCGTCCAAACCGCCGGCCGAAGCCAGAGACAATGCTGTCGCACCACTATAGCCGTCAACCGCAACCCAGACCGAATCGCCGGAGATTGAAGCAGGATAGGCGAAAAACAGGAAAGCACGGCCGGTCAGCGCCGGATTCAGGAAGTTTTTACCGGTACCGCCGAATACCTCTTTACCCAACACGATACCGAACGAAATGCCCAAGGCCACTTGCCACAGCGGAATACTGGCCGGCAGGATCAAGGTATACAGCATTGACGAGACCAGGAAGCCTTCGTTGACTTCGTGTTTACGTACGGTGGCGAACAACACTTCCCAGAAGCCCCCAACCGCCAACGTGACGATATAGACCGGGAAGAAATACAACATACCGTGCACCAGGCACGAAAACGGGTTGTAAGGGTTGTAGCCGAACAAAGCCATCGGAATGCTACGCCAGCCGTCGATATCGGTTGCGCCGATTTTCTGCATCGCCAGATTGGCTTGAAAGCCGGTGTTATACCAAGCCATCAAAATGCAGAACGCCGTGGCGATGACGACGAAAGTCATCGTCCGCTTCAGGTCGTTACCGTCCCGGACATGAGTAGTACCGCGCGTTACATCGGACGGGGTATACATGAAAGTATCGACCATCTCGTACAGGCCGTAATACTTTTCGAATTTGCCGCCTTTTGTAAAATGCGGCTCTATGCTATCTAATAAGTCTCTAGCCGACATTTATCCTTCCTTCTCGATTTTGGTTAAATTTGCTCTGAGCACCGGCGCAAAATCGTGTTTACCGGGATCGACGAAAGTGAACAGGGAGACGTCTTCCTCGTTCAATTCCAAACAGCCCAGGGCTTGCGCAGTATCGGTATCGCCGACGACAATCGCTTTCAACAACGGTGTCGGCAGAATATCCAGAGGCATGACGGATTCGTAAATTCCGACCGGGACAATGGCCCGGTTACTACCGTTTTTATCGGTAGTCAGTGGAAACAGGCGTCCGGATTCACGATCTTTGGATGACACATAAACGTTCAAAGCCGAATATTTGTCTTTGCCCGGTACGATCCAACCAAAAAACTCGCGGTCGCGGCCTTCTTTCAGTGCGGAAACCTGCAGTGCATAAGTACTCAGATAGGCAAACGGCCCGGCAGCTTCGTGCCCGTAAAGCACGGAACCGGAAATGACGCGATTCTCGCCGTCTTCCAACTCGCCAGCCGCCAGCTCCAACAAGTTAGCGCCAACTCGGGTCTTGACCAAGCGGGGCTTTTTAACCGTCGGACCGGCCAGAGACACAACGCGCTCGACGTTCAGCTGACCAGTAGTGAACAGAGCACCGATAGCAATCACAGCCTGATAATCGATGTGCCACACGAATTTGTGGACATTGACCGGGTCGATGAAATGGATGTGCGTGCTGGGCAAACCGGCGGGATGCGGGCCGGCAAACTCAGCGGTCTGCACGCCGGCAACTGCAGAAATGTTGGCGCCGGCCGCTTTACACAAATAGGTCTTGCCGGCCAGTTTCGAAATCACGGTCAAACCGTTGGCGAAATCGCCGGCTCTGTCGGCTATAACTACCGCCGGATCGGCTGCTAAAGGACGGGTATCGATTGCGGTGACGAAGATAGAACTCGGCGTCGAATCGGCCGCCGGGACTTTGCCGTAAGGACGAGTCACGAAAGACGTCCACAAGCCTGATGCTTGCAGATTCTGCTTGATTTGTTCGGCAGACAATCCGGCCAACTCGGACTCGGCATACTTGCTGAACCTTTCGTGCTGGTCGCCTTTCAACTCGATCACCACCGATTGCAGCACCCGCCGATCACCACGGTTGATGGCTTTGACCACGCCCGCCCCGGGCGAAGTGAAATTTACGCTGGGATTTTGCTTATCCACGAACAGAGCTTGGCCCACTTTCACCTTGTCCCCTTCCGCGACCAGCATTTTCGGCTTCAGCCCGACGTAATCGTCGCCCAACAGCGCGACCGATTTGACGGCGTTACCCTCGCTTATTTGCTGTTCGGGCTTACCCGTAATGGGCAAATCCAAACCTTTCTTTAGTGTAAATTGCATAGTTAATACGCCTGCTCTCCAGACAAATTTCAGCAAAAAGCCCCCTTGGACACAGCATTCCTCGAGAGCAGTTGAAAACTTAAAACCTTGCCATTACATCACAAGTTATCGGCTTTCTCAACGATAAATCCCGAGCCGCAAGCCAGGAAAAGCCGCTTGCCAAACCGTCTGAAAAATGATTGCCGGAATCAAATTTCCACGACCTTATTGATGTCGAAACCGGCGACGGTTTTCCGCCCCAAATACCCGCGGGTATTGCTCAAAATCCGGGCGTCGGCGATCCGATAGTCGCCCAAATTGTGCACATGCCCGTGAAACCAGGCGGCAATTTCGTACTCATGGAACAGCGGCTTCAGGTCGTTGCAATAGGCGATTTTTTTGATCACGTTCGGCGAATCGATCCAACTCCATTCGGTCGGCGCATGGTGAGTCACTACCACTGTTCTTCCGGGATAAGGTTCAGCCAGCCGCTGCTCCAGCCAAAGACGCGATTCCCGGTGCAATTCGACGAATTGCTCCGGTCGAAACGCTTGGTCGCCGAACATAATCTTGCGAAAATCGTTCAACGATCGACCAAGCGCCTCGGCCTTGTCCAAACCGTCGACGAACAAATCGCTCCACAGGGTGCACCCTAAAAAACGCACCCCCTGAAACACGAACTGCCCCTTTTCCAGAAACCGAATTTGGGTGTTGGCGCACTGCTCCCGCAGCATCTCCAGCGTTTGCCGGTACTCGTAGCCGTAAAACTCATGATTACCGGCAACGTAAATTACGGGTTTGCCTATTGCCTTCAACCATTCCACGCCTTGACTGAAAAACACCGATGTCGCCGGCAGCGACTACGATATCGGCATCCGTATCCGGCAAAGCTTGGTCGCCAAACTCTAAGTGCACATCAGAGAAGTAATTTATCCGCAAAATTTTTCCGTCCCGTGGCTATGGAGGTATAATTTTAATCCTAAGTGAATTACTTGGTATTTTTAAACAACTCGAGTTCCTGAAAACACAATTCTATGTCGATTAGCCCCAGAAAACACACCCAACAGGTTTTGGTAGGTAACGTTAAAGTCGGCGGCGGCGCGCCGATCGTAGTTCAATCCATGACCAACACCGATACAGCTGATGTTGCAGGAAGCGTTCAACAAATCATGGAACTAGCGACCGCCGGCTCGGAAATAGTCAGAGTCACGGTCAATACCGAAGAAGCCGCCAAAGCCGTTCCGGAAATCGTCAACCAACTGGAACAAAAAGGCTTTTCAGTACCGATTGTTGGCGATTTTCACTTTAACGGCCACAAACTGTTGGAAAAGTACCCTGACTGCGCTCAAGCCCTTGCCAAGTACCGCATCAATCCTGGCAACGTCGGCAAAGGCAAAGCTCGCGATCCGCAATTCCAGCAAATGATCGAATTTGCGATTCGCTATAACAAACCGGTCCGGATCGGCGTTAACGGCGGCAGCTTGGACCAAGCGGTATTGACCCGCTTGCTGGACGAAAATCGCCAGCTAGCGCAACCCAAAGAGTTGCCTGCCATTACTCGGGAAGCGATCATTCTGTCGGCACTGGAAAGCGCCGCCAAAGCCGTCGAACTCGGACTGGGCAAGGACAAAATCGTGCTGTCTTGCAAAATCAGCAACGTACAGGAATTGATCAGTATCTACCAAGACATCTCCAGTCGTTGCGACTACCCCCTGCATTTAGGCTTGACTGAAGCCGGTATGGGCTCCAAAGGCATCGTCGCCTCCGCCGCCGCTTTGGGCGTATTGATGCAGCAAGGCATCGGTGACACCATCCGCGTCTCCCTAACACCAGAGCCCGGCGCCTCACGTACGAAAGAGGTTATCGTCGCTCAGGAAATTTTGCAAACCATGGGCTTTCGTTCGTTCACGCCAATGGTCATCGCCTGCCCGGGTTGCGGCCGTACCACCAGTGATTATTTCCAACGTCTGGCCCAGGATATCCAAGCTTTCCTGCGCGATCAAATGCCAATCTGGAAAGACAAATACAAAGGCGTGGAAAATATGGAAGTCGCAGTAATGGGCTGCGTCGTTAACGGCCCCGGCGAAAGTAAGAACGCCAACATTGGCATCAGCTTGCCGGGTAGCGGGGAGTCCCCTGTCGCGCCGGTATTCGAAGACGGCGTCAAGACAGTGACCTTAAAGGGCGACCATATTGCCGAGGAATTCCAAGCACTAGTCGAACGCTACATCGAGACGCACTACAGCGCCCAGTAACGCCCCGACCACAAAAAAGGCGGCTTTTCAGCCGCCTTTTTTATTGCCTGTCAGCCGGGCTGACCGTCGATCCGCGGCGATGTCAGTATCGGCGCATAATAAAAAGCGAATAACGAAAACGCCGCCAACCAGCTGTAGCTGGAAATCATGACAAAGCCGCCGTACCACGCCGGCAGCAGCGCCGGAAACATTACCCTGAACAGCGTCGCGATATTCAACAGTAAAAACGCAATCGCCACTACATTCGAGGCCTTCAGCGCCCGCCCGGTATGCCCCAACGCCACCCTTGCCATCATCCCCAGCGTCAATACGCCGATACCGCCGACCGTAAAGGCATGCAGTGCCAATACCGGTTGAACCCAGGCAAATGCCGACAAGGCCACCAAGCCGAATCCGAGTATTAACCAACCGTAACCGATGTATAACACCCATAACAACGGCACGTACCAGATCCGCGCGTTGTACCAAGCGGACACCCGCAACACATTGATAACCAGAGCCGCAATTGCCGCAGCCGCCAACACCGCACCGGAGACGTCAAACATCAGCAACCCAAAAACCGCCACACCGGCAGCGACCGCAGCCAAGTCCAAAGCAGGATTGCGGATGCAAATCACACCTGACAACCCGCGTTCGGTAAAAAACGGAAATACCCGGCCGGCGATTACCAAAATCATCGCCACCACTACCGCAACTACCAGCGTCAAGCCCACGCCGGCGCTGGTTGCCGACACACCCAAAATCTGAGCGTGGATCAAGCCGTTACCCAGCGTCAGCAACAGCAATAAAGCAATAAAAACCAGATTTTTGAAATTGCCAGTCTTCAACAAGGGCTGGGCCACGAAATAAGCCACCGCCGGCAGGAACAGCATATCGACGACGGCGATCAATCCGTCCGGCAGCAAACCCGAATAAAACGGCAATACCCGGCCGTATATCCATAAAAAACTCAATGAGGCCAATTGGTCCGGGTTGACGGTTTGCAGTCCGGTCCAGTTTCTGACCGCGGTCAGCAAAAAACCGGCTATCACCGCCGCGGTGTAGCCCAACAACATCTCATGCGCATGCCACAGGCTACCGGCGAAATAATTGTCGATATGCAAAGCGCCTTTGGACATCGAGTTCCATAATGCAATCAAAGCCAGCGCCGATAAACCCGCCAGCGCGAAAAAAGCGCGAAAGCCCATTGCAAACAGCGGGTAATCAAAAACCGGTTTGTTATTCATGCGCCCTTTCCTCCAGCCAGTCGAGTTCGTTATCCGAGAAACCGGCGATTATACGCACTTCTCGGTTAAATGGCCCTTTCGGTTTCCCCTTGTAATAGCCCAAAATCAAATCCTTATAATGCTGCTCGGGTTGCAGCCCCCGCTGCCTGGCCAGGCTCTTGAACCAATACGAACCGCGCTCGACATGACCGATTTCGTCGGTATATATCCGCTCCAATATGGCCACGCCGTCCGCATCACCCATCGCCGCCAGCTTGTCGCGCATGCCCGGCGTCACGTCCAATCCGCGCGCCTCCATGCACCGCGGCACGATCGCCAATCGGGCTAAAATATCTTCCGCCGTATCTTCCGCATGAGACCACAAGCCCCCGTGCGCCGGCAGATCGCCGTAATCACAACCCAATTGCCTGAGCCGGTTGCGAATCAATTGAAAATGCTGCGCCTCCTCATCGGCGATCAGCAACCAATCGCGGTAAAAATCGTCGGGCAAACCGCGGAAGCGATAGAGAATGTCCCAAGCCAGATAGATCGCGACGAACTCGATATGAGCCAAGGCATGGAAAAAAGCCGCCTTGCCTTCGACGGTATCCAGCCGCCGTTTCGGCATGTCGCGCGGCATCAATAATTCCGGTTTTGCGGGGAAGACCGTAGCGGCGATCGGCAATGCCTCGCCGGGCGCTGTAAACGACAGCCGATTCTCCGCCAATAGCTGTCTGGCCTGGAAGGTAAAGGCAAGTTTTCGCTCGATATCGGCGTCGAACAGACACCGCTCGGCAAATTCGAATATTGATTTCATCTGGGATTAAGAGACGGCATCCAAATCGAAAGGACTACCGCTTAAATGTCGCGCAAAAACGGAGAGGATGGGATAACCGAATATCTCGAGGTATGCGCATCGTTCAAGCGAACACCATATAACCCATGTTGGCAGCTCAAATCTTGTTTAGAAAATACTAAAACTCAAAGATGTAAGCGTAGTAAAAATCGATGAAGCCACTCAAAATATTGGTCGGGACGGCGGGATTCGAACCCACGACCACTTGCCCCCCAGACAAGTGCGCTACCAGGCTGCGCTACGCCCCGATTTTGAATAAATAGTGAAAATCATTTTACCATGATTTACGAGCGCGCTATTTCAATAGCTCCAAAATATCTTCCAGCTCGCCTATCATTTGATGGATTAATTGCTTCGTGCGCAGGCTATCTTCCTTAGCGCTACCGCTCGCCAGATGGGCTCTGGCACCACCGATGGTATAGCCTTGTTCGTAGAGTAAGGCACGAATTTGGCGGATTAACAGCACATCGTGACGCTGGTAATAACGCCGATTCCCGCGTCGCTTGACCGGACTCAGCTCGGTAAATTCTTGCTCCCAATAGCGTAAAACATGAGGTTTCACACCGCATAAATCACTGACTTCGCCAATCGTGAAATAGCGCTTGGCCGGAATGACCGGTAATTCGTTGTTATTACTGGGTTCCAGCATAAGCTTCCACTCGAGCTTTCAATTTTTGCCCTGTTCTAAAGGTAACAACCCGACGCGGCGTGATCGGTATTTCCTCGCCGGTCTTCGGATTGCGGCCGGGACGGCCATTTTTATCCCGTAATTCAAATTTGCCAAAACCCGATATTTTGACTTGTTCACCGCTTTCCAGACTTCTTTTGATTTCGTCGAAAAACAGCTCTACTATTTCTTTAGCTTCTCGTTTATTCAAGCCGAGATCTTCAAACAACTTTTCTGCAATATCTGCTTTCGTTAATGCCACAATCACTCCCTCAATTTTGCATTCAGTTTAGCCGTCAAAGTCTCCAACACCCTGCGAAATATAGCATCAATTTCCGCATCGGTAAGAGTTTGCGAAAAATCTTGCAGTACCAAACTCAACGCCACGCTTTTGCTACCCTCGGCCACACCCTGCCCGCGATAGACATCGAAAATCGACACATCACGAATGGATTGTTCGCCAGTTTCGGCGATACAAGCAACAATCGCATCAGCGGATACAGCTTCCGCCACCAACAAGGCCATGTCTCGGCGTACCGACGGAAATTTAGACAAGGGACTGAATTTGGGCACCTTGCGCTGCAAAATTGCATCCTGGTTCAATTCGAACAAAAACACCGAGCTATCGAAGCCCAGTTGTTTTTGCAATGTCGGATGCAACATTCCCAATAGACCAATCGTTTCTCCATCCTGGTTGAAGATGCAAGCTGTCTGCCCAGGATGCAATGCCGGATGCTCCGCTGCCTTGAACACCGCGACGCTGCCGGTAAGGCCGAGCAAGGCTTCCACATCAGCTTTCACATCAAAAAAATCGACTTTCCGAGACTTCTCGCCCCATTGCTCGGCATTCAGGTCTCCAAGTGCTATGCCTGCAAGCATCTTTTGTTGCCGAATCGCGCCGTTTTCATAACCAAACCGCAGGCCAGTCTCGAACAGCCTCACCCGACTCTGCTGCCGATTAATGTTGTATAGCGCAGCGTTCAACAATCCGCACCACAGGGTGGTACGCATCACCGCTAACTCGGATGAAATCGGGTTCTGGATCCGAATAAATTCATCATCCGGCGCCACCGCTTTTTGCATCGCTTCATCCACAAAGCTGTAGGTGATGGCTTCCTGATAACCACGATCAACCAGACAATCCTGCAATCGATCCAACCCTAGCACCGACTCCGGTGCTTTACCCAATTCAGTACGCATCAATAGATGACTGCTGGGCAAGTTGTTATAGCCATATACCCGGCCAATTTCCTCGAGCAGATCTTCCTCGATTGCGATATCGAAACGAAACCCCGGCGGTGTAATTTCCCATCCGTCCGCGCAAGGCTCAACCCGCATACCCAAGCCGCAGAATAGATCGCGAACTTGGGTGTCGCTATATTGGATACCCAAGACTTTTTCGATCTGAGAACTACGTAATTTGACTGCCAAGCGGGCCGGTAAGGCTTCAGTGTTGATAATTTCCGTCACCGGCCCCGGTCTGCCTCCGGCAATTTCCAATATCAATTGCGTCGCGCGCTCAATGGCTCGACGTTGCAAATTAAAATCGACGCCGCGTTCGAAACGGTGTGAGGAATCGGTATGCAACCCGAAGTATCTAGCCTTACCAGCGACGCTAATTGGATTGAAAAAAGCGCACTCCAGAAAAATATCGCGAGTTTCGGCAAACACCGCGCTCTCTTTGCCGCCCATAACGCCAGCCAGAGCCAACGCCCGCTGTTGATCAGCGATGACTAAGGCCTCACCATCAAGTTCAATGGTCTGATCGTTTAACAACGCCAATGACTCGCCGGCTCGACTGCGTCTGACGACAACGGGTGCCGTCAATTTATCGGCATCAAATGCATGCAAAGGCTGACCAAGTTCAATCAGCACATAGTTGGTGACATCGACCACCGGGCTGAGACTGCGGATCCCGCTACGGCGCAAGCGCTCCTGCATCCAAAGCGGCGTCTGTGCGGCTGAATCGATACCTTTGATCAAGCGCCCCAAATACGCCGGGCAAGCTTCCGCAGAGTGGACTTGAACGTCCAAAGTCTGCTGATGTTGCGGTTCGATGACGACGGAATCGTCGGACGGTAACGTCAAACCATTCAATACTGCGACCTCGCGCGCCACACCTACGACGCTCAAGCAATCGGCGCGATTCGGTGTCAAGCCGAGCTCAATCACGTTATCGTTCAGTAGTAGATATTCGCGTATGTCTTGACCTATCGGCGCATCGGTCGGCAGCTCCATCAAACCTTCGGAAGTGGTAGCTAAACCCAGTTCCTTTTCGGAACACAACATGCCAAACGACAACTCACCGCGCAGTTTGGATTCCTTGATTTTGAAATCGCCCGGCAGTACCGCACCAATTAGGGCGGCCGGCACCTTTAAACCCGGCCGAACGTTGCTGGCTCCGCAAACAATCTGCAGCGCTTGCTCTTGGCCGACATTGACTTGGCAAACCTTCAGTTTATCGGCATTCGGATGTTGGACGGTTTCCAGTACTTCAGCCACTACCACGCCGCTAAAATCGGCAGCAACCGGAGTGACCGCATCGACTTCGAGGCCGGCCATGGTCAATTGCGCAACCAATTCGGCAGTGGCGATAGGTGGATTGACCAGTTCCCTTAACCAGGCTTCACTTACTTGCATGATTCCAATCCACCGTTACCTAAACTGTTGTAAAAATTTCAGATCGTTTTCGAAAAACATCCGCAAGTCGTTAATACCGTAACGCAGCATGGCTAGGCGCTCGACCCCCATGCCGAATGCAAAACCGGAATAGGTTTGATGATCGATACCCACGGATTTGAAAACTTCCGGATGAATCATGCCGCAGCCCATGACTTCCAGCCAGCCGGTTTGACTGCAGACGCGACAACCTTTACCGTCACACATTACGCACTCGATATCGACCTCAGCCGAAGGTTCGGTAAATGGAAAGTAAGACGGGCGAAAACGAACTTGAATGTCTTTTTCAAAAAATGCGCGTAAGAATTCAAACACGACGCCTTTCAAATCGGCAAAGCTGACATCGGTATCGACTAAAAAGCCCTCGACCTGATGAAACATCGGCGTGTGCGTCAAATCCGAATCGCAACGGTAGACTCGGCCGGGCGCAATCACTTTTAGAGGCGGCTTCTCGGATTCCATGACCCGAATTTGCACCGGCGAAGTGTGAGTTCTTAGTACCGTATGCGCGTCGAAATAAAAAGTGTCATGCATCGCACGCGCGGGATGGTGTGCGGGAATGTTGAGCGCGCCGAAATTGTGATAGTCGTCTTCAATTTCCGGCCCTTCCACCGCGTTGAAGCCGACGCTAGCGAAAATTCTACTAATCCGCCGCAGGGTAATAGTAACAGGATGCAAACCGGCGGTGGTTTGTCCGCGACCGGGCAGAGTCACATCGATAGACTCGCTCGCTAACCGAGCAGCCAGCTCTGCACTTTCTAAAGCGAGCTTACGCGTCTCGAGAGCGTGTTGGAAAGTGTTTTTGGCATCGTTGACAACCTGTCCAGCGCTACGACGCTGCTCCGGATCCATGCTAGCCAACTCTTTCATTTGCTGGGTGAACAAGCCTTTTTTACCCAGATAGTTGACCCGAACCTGATCCAATTGACCTAGATCCTTAGCCTGTGCAAGCTCATCTAATGCCTGCTTAACGATATCTTCGATATTAGCCGACACGACTCAGCTCACTTTTGTCTGTAATTGATGGGATTTCCCAAGCGATGGATATCCGCCGTCGAAAGGCGGAACTCCCCGCATAGCGGGGAGGATGCGTCAAAACGGTTTCTAAAACCGAATTTGAAAGCAGCTTACGGCTTGCTCTGGTTGGCGATTGCTACCTTTGCAATCTCGCCGAAGGCTTGAATGTCGCGTACGGCCAAGTCGGCCAGTACCTTGCGGTCGATAGCGACATTAGCTTTAGTCAAGCCATTGATTAAGCGGCTGTAGGAAATGCCGAATTGGCGGGCCGCAGCGTTAATCCGCACGATCCACAAAGCGCGGAATTGGCGTTTTTTCTGCTTGCGGTCGCGGTACGCATATTGACCGGCTTTGATGACCGCTTGTTTAGCAACCCGATAAACCCGGCTACGGGCACCGTAGTAACCTTTAGCCAGCTTTAAAATCTTTTTGTGTCTTGCTCTAGCGGTAACACCGCGTTTTACTCTAGCCATTTTTCAATTCTCTCTGCAATGTAATTTAGTCGATCAACTGTATGGCAGCATGCGCGCTACCAATGGCGTATCTGACGGATGCAGGATGGCTGTTTTACGCAGTTGTCTTTTCCGTTTTGTGGTTTTTTTGGTCAAGATATGGCGTTTGTGCGATTGTTTGCACTTGAAACCACCGGTCCCGGTTTTCTTAAAGCGCTTACCGGCGCCACTATGGCTTTTCAATTTTGGCATTTGTTTTCTCCAATGTTAAAAATAAAGTCCCTGAGCAAAAACTCAATCAGGCAAAATGCTCGGCCCAACCGAATTTTTTCGGGTAAAACCCGATCGGCGCTGCAATCCGGCAACGCCGTACCGTTTAAAAAACGGCAAAATTATTTTTTCTTTTTCGGTCCCATCACCATGACCATTTGCCGGCCCTCCAGTTTGGGGAATTGCTCGACCGCGGCCAACTCTTCCAAATCGGTTTCGATACGTTTCAACAGATCCATACCCAGTTCGCGATGAGTTAGTTCGCGCCCTTTAAACCGTACGGTGATTTTGGTTTTATCGCCTTCGTTGAGAAATTTGATCAAGCTGCGCAATTTGACCTGATAGTCGCCCTCTTCGGTACCCGGTCGAAATTTGATTTCCTTGATCTGGATTTGTTTTTGTTTTTTCTTGGCGGCCTGGAGCTTTTTATTTTGCTCAAACTGGTATTTGCCAAAATCCATGATTTTGCAAACAGGAGGATCGGCGTTGGGTGAAATTTCGACCAGATCCAGGTTCGCATCATAGGCAAGCTGCAAAGCTTCGTTTATTGATACAACCCCAACTTGTTCACCTTCAGCGCCTATCACCCTTACCCGTCTGGCGGTAATCTCGGTATTTAAGCGCGTTGCATCTTTTTTAGAGCTGATACCCTATCCTCCAAGTTGTTATTATTTTCGATCCGCAATCTGCTTTCTCAAACGTTCGCCAAGTTCGCCAATTGACAGACTTCCCAGATCCTCGCCCTGCTGGGTACGCACACTCGCAGTTCGAGTTTCCAATTCCTTGTCGCCGATAATCAACAAATACGGGACACGCTGCATGGAATGCTCGCGGATTTTAAAGCCTATCTTCTCGTTTCTCAAGTCAATTTTGGCCCTAAGACCTTGTTTTTCAAGTTCTAGGCGAACCTGCTCGGCATATTCGGCATGACGATCGGTGATATTCATGACCATGATTTGCACCGGACTTAACCACAACGGAAAGTTTCCGGCGTATTGCTCGATCAAAATACCGATAAAGCGCTCTAACGAACCCAAAATAGCCCGATGCAGCATCACGGGGGTATGGCGCGCACTGTCTTCACCGATGTAACAGGCATCCAACCGCTCCGGCATCGAAAAATCGACCTGGATGGTACCGCACTGCCAAACCCGACCGATGCAATCTTTCAGCGAGAACTCAATCTTCGGACCGTAAAAGGCACCTTCTCCAGGCTGCAACTGCCATTCAAGGCCTTTATTGTTAAGCGCCAACTCCAAAGCACTCTCCGCTTTATCCCATACCGCATCGGCGCCGACCCGATTTTCAGGGCGAGTCGATAACTTAATGATCACTTCGTCGAAACCGAAATCCTTATAAACTTCGAACAGCAAATCGATAAAAGTCGATACCTCAGATTGAATCTGATCTTCAGTGCAGAAAAATATGCGCATCGTCCTGCACAAAGTTCCTAACCCGCATCAGACCGTGCAAAGTACCCGAAGGCTCGTTACGATGGCAAGAACCGAATTCAGCCAAGCGCACCGGCAGATCACGGTAACTTTTGATGCCTTGATTGTAAATCTGGATATGACACGGGCAGTTCATCGGTTTCACCGCATAATCCCGATTTTCGGAATGCGTGGTGAACATCATCGCACTGAATTTATCCCAATGCCCGGATTTCTCCCACAAAGTACGGTCGACAATTTGCGGCGTCCTAACTTCGCCATAGCCGTTCACCCGCAACTTCTCGCGAATGTACTGCTCCACTTCTTTGTAAATCGTCCAGCCTTTGTCGTGCCAGAACACCATACCCGGCGCTTCCTCCTGAGTATGAAACAAATCCAAAGCCTTGCCGATTTTGCGATGATCGCGCTTTTCCGCCTCTTCAAGACGGTGCAGATAAGCGGCCAACTCTTTAGCATCACCCCACGCGGTACCGTAAATCCGCTGCAACATTTCGTTTTTCGAATCGCCCCGCCAATAGGCGCCGGCAATTTTCATCAACTTGAATGCTTTTAGCTTACCAGTGCTCGGCACATGGGGGCCGCGGCACAGGTCGGTAAATTCGCCTTGCCGGTAAAGCGACAATTCCTCATTTGCCGGAATCGAAGCGATAATCTCGGCCTTGTATTTTTCACCCAACGCACTAAAGAATTGCACCGCTTCGTCGCGAGCCATCAAAGAACGCTGCACCGGCATATCGGCTGCAGACAATTCCTGCATTTTTTTCTCTATCGCAACCAAATCGTCGGGCGTAAACGATCGCTCGTAAGAAAAATCGTAATAAAAGCCGTTTTCTACGACAGGACCAATAGTAACCTGAGCGCTGGGAAACAACTGCTTAACGGCTTGCGCTAACAAATGGGCAGTGGAGTGACGAATAACGTCCACGCCCTCCTCATCCCTCGCGGTCACAATTTGCAGGGTCGCATCGCCCTGAATCAGATAACTAGCATCAACCAGCTTACCGTCGACCTTGCCAGCCAAGGTCGCCTTAGCCAGCCCGGTACCGATAGACAGAGCCACATCCATCACAGAAACTGCATGGTCGAATTGACGCTGAGAGCCATCAGGCAGAGTTATCACTGGCATTTTTGGATTCCACAATAAAAAAAGCACCGTCGTGCGGTGCTTAGTATTTTGGTAGGCGCGAGTGGACTCGAACCACCGACCCCCACCATGTCAAGGTGGTGCTCTAACCAACTGAGCTACGCGCCTAAAGTCTTGTCGTTCGAGCCGTGCATTATAACGACGTTAAATTTTTGTGCAAGCGTTTTCTGCCAATCCGCTTTAATCCCGACTCATATCGTAGCCGAGACGATAGTACCTGAGCCGGCTGGTGCCGAATTCTGATGCTCGGTGTCACCCTTAAGTTTGTTCAAAAACTCCAACAATGAAGGTTTCTCGCCACCACTGCCACTATCCAAAAGATTGACCAGACGATCAAAATCCTCCCTTAGAGACTTAAATTGATCGGAACTTGCCTGACTCGCGTCACTTAAAGCCGCAATCAAGTTGTCCAAGTTCGCGGAAAAATTTCGATAACCGTGCCAGCCGACCGAGCGAGATCCATAGCCATCACCTTTGCCGCCAGCCCCGGTATTTGCAGCATCTGCAACTTGCGCGAGCGCTCGCCGCAACTCGTGTAAAAAGCCGTGTAGCGCCTTAAACACATCGCCGTGAGCATACTGAGCCGAAGCATCATTCGTTGTGACCGGCGCCGAGCTCGACGCCGAATCGGTCAAAACCTGGTCCGCAGACTCATTACTGGTCGTGGTGGACGCATTCGCCGTCGCCGCGCTATTCGATAATTGCGAAACCGAATCAAACCCGCTTGAATTGGCGCCGGACGCAGTATCAACCCTCAATCCAACAGCCCGTCCCGAGCCAGCTTGCGTCAATACTTGGCGCAAATCCTGTAGAAATGTCTTTACCAGTTGCCCTATATCGACGGCTTTTCCTTCGTCAGACTGGTTTGATCTATCCGATTCATGATGGCTGTCAGCATTTTCACGAGGAAAACTCAACCCCAAACCCTGCAATGCGTTAACGACGCTCCGCATAAAATAACCGCCACCGTGATGGCGATGACCCTGGGCATGGGGGGATTCAGCAACTGTTTCGGGCTTCGTACCGTCCGGCTTCTCAGCAGCGCTTGCAGCAGAAACAGTGATAGTGGTCTGTGAAATATACAGCGATGCCGAAATTGAATTGATTGTAGCCATGAACACCCCCGCCAACGAAGAAACTAGATCGCTAATCCAGTTTTGGCGGATGGGATAAATAACCTCCGCCGCCACCGAAACCAACCTGCCCCTCTAATTAGCGACGAGAATTCTGTGAACTTTAGCAAACAAACGCAAAAAAATTAATTTCGGACTTGACCGAAAACCCTCAATCGCCACCGCCTCCCTTGCGCACCATCATGCCTTTCGAGGGGTTGTAGCCGACTATCGCCGCACCGATAAACACTAAAAAAGAAATCGCGGTGAAGATCAGAGCCGACTGATTGAAATGCTGATAAAGCGCAAAGCGGATCAGCTCTACAGCCTGGGAGAACGGATTATATTCTGCCAATGTCGCCAGTAGCGGACTAGACTCCTTGATTTTCCAGAGCGGATATAACGCAGTGGACATGAAAAACAGCGGAAATATCACGAAGTTCATCACCCCGGCAAAGTTCTCCAATTGCTTGATGAACGAGGACAACAACAAGCCCAGCGCGCCCAGCATCATGCCACCCAACACCAGCGCCGGCAGTATCCATAGATAGCCGGGCAGCGGCGCCTGAATGTCGTACAACCAAGCGATGCCCAGGAAAGCGTAGCACTGCAGCACGCCGACCGCGGTACCGGCGATCAATTTGCTGCAAAGCAAGAACCAGCGCGGCAGCGGGCACACCATCAACATACGCATACTGCCCATTTCGCGGTCGTACACCATCGACAGCGAGCTCTGCATACCGTTGAACAGCAAAATCATACCCAGCAGTCCGGGAGTGATGTAAACCTCGTACAAGATGTAGGTTTCGTAAGGCGGGCTGATCGCAATACCCAGCGCAGCGCGGAAGCCGGCCGCGAACACGAACAACCAGACCAGGGGTCTTACCAGCGCCGAGACGAAGCGCTCGCGCTGGTGCAGAAAACGCAGTAATTCACGACCAACGATGCCGACCAGCGCCCGCCAATAATGCAAAATTCTCATGCCGGCCCGCCTTTGTCGGATTGAGTGAGCTTTTGGAACACCTGGCCCGGATCCGCCCAACCAGTGCTTTGCAATATTTCAGTGAGTTTGCCATTGGCCTTGATTTGACCTTTGTGAAGCACTATCAGACTGTCGTCGGCGGCAATCTCGTCAATCAAATGCGTCGCCCACAATACCGCGAGACTTTGCTGCTTCACCAATTCGTGGACGTGCTTGACGATGGCCTGCCGACTAGGCACATCCAAGCCGACAGTCGGTTCGTCCAAAAGCAGCAGACTGGGTTTGTGTAACAAAGCGCGAGCAATCTCGACCCGACGCTTGTGGCCGCCGTTCAGTTGCCGGACTTTCTCGCCGCGCCGCTCATACATGTTCAGCCGCTCTAGTTCTTCCTGTATCCGGCGGTCTGCCTGTTTTTTACTGATGCCATGCAACGCGGCGTGGTAGCGCAGGTTTTGGGTCACCGACAAATCCGGGTCCAGCGTAGTCTGTTGAAACACTACCCCTAACTTGGCCAGGGCTTGCAGACTTTGCTTCTTGACGTCGTAACCGCACAGCGCGATGCGTCCTTCCCTGGCGTCGTAAAGCCGGGTAATCAGGGCGAACAAGGTACTTTTGCCGGCACCGTTCGGCCCCAGTAAAATCGTGCATTCGCCGGGCTCGACCTGAAACGCGACATTATCCAGCGCCTTCTTGGCACCGTAGGCAAAACTCAGACCATCGATTTGTAGCGCCGACGTCATGGTTTGACCGCTACACCCCAAGGATAACGGCCCACCGCCACCGACTTGGTTACCTTGTGATTTTCCAGGTCGATGATCGAAATATCGTTGCTGACGCCGTTGGTGGTATACAGGCGCTTTTGGTCCGGTGAAAAAGCCAGATTCCAAACTCGTTGACCGACCAGCAAAAATTTCTCCACCTTGTAATTCTGCGCGTCGATCACCGCGACCCGATTGGCCGGCCCCATCGCTACGTAGCCGTAGCGGCGTTGTTTATCGATAGCGATGCCGACCGGCTGCACCAAATCGCTGCTCAAACCGGGTACATCCAGTTTAATATTCTGGACGACTTGCTTGGTTGCGGTGTCGATGATGGTCAACGTACCGGCCATTTCCGAAGTTGCCCAGAGTTGCTGACTATCGTCGCTAAACGCCACCGCGCGCGGCCGAGGATCGACCAAAGTATTTTCCTTGATCTGCCGATCGGCAGTGCCTATCCAATGCAGCATATTGGTGGTCTCCGAGGCGCTGACCGTCCATTGGTTGTCAGGGCTGACCGCGATACCTTCCGGCTCGACGCCCACCTTGACCTTAGCCACCGCCTTCTTGCTGGCGATATCAATGACCGTGACTTCGGCGTCGTCCTCGTTGGACACGTACATCAGCTTGTCGTCGGGGCTCAGCGCGAAAGTCTCCGGGTCTTCGCCGGAAGGCAATTTACCGATTTCCTTCAAGTTTGAGCTATCCAGCATGCGAATCGTGTCGTCATCGCTGGTGGCGACGAACAGTGTCTTGCCATCGTGACTGATCGCAATACCGCGCGGCCTCTGGCCAACCTTGACGGTCTTGACCAACTTGCCTTCGGCGGGATCGACCACAGCAATCGCATTGTCTTTCTCCAAAGTCACAAAGACAGTTTCCGCACTTGCCGCACCGGCGACACAAACGGCGGCAGCCATTCCGGCCAGCTTTATCCGACGCATGATGCTTATCCTTGAGTTGCCATAAATCACTTGAGCCATCTCCTCGTTCTTGATCGAGCCAGACCGCATGCTAGACGATCGGCGGGCGGCAAGTTTAACCCGAAGCCAGCCAGGATTTCATCCCTTTACAAAAAGGGAAATTTTCCAAATCGACGATTCGGAAATCTACCGGTGGTTTTCTCCCGGAAAATTCTACTGACAAGAAACCTGCTGCACCTTGGAACAATAGCTTTGCTAGGCCGGGAGAGCGAGGATATCAACCATGCCGATACCGGCAGCACCCAAAAACACGCCAGACAGATCCGTTTAAGCGCATTCTAATCCGTTACGGAAACTTGAATGCAATGCGTACCAAGAGGACTCGACTCATGAAGATCTATTTGATTACGGACCAACAACTCGAAAACATCGAAAAACAACATGACGCACTGACTAAAACCCAAAACATGTGCGATTTGATGCTGGACATTGCCCAACACAGCGAAAACGGCAAGACGTTCGATGCGGCCATCGAGTTAGCCACCGGCGAACTGGATAGGCTGGAACGTTATTTCGATTCGTGCGAAGTGGTGTTAGCCCCCTGAAGCCCGCTTCGGCCATTGAGCATTGAAGCCCGAAGCAGGCAAGCCGGGTTGGTTAAGCAACTCCCTTCCACTGCCGGCTTAATCCCCTACTCTGCTCACAACGTTAACACGCGCCCGCTCGCAAGATACTCAGCGAGACTCCTTGCTCATTCGCGCAAGTGGCCGTCCCCCACCGCTATCCATTTATAGGTAGTCAGCCCGTCCGGCCCGACCGGACCGCGGACATGGAGTTTATCGGTGCTGATGCCGACTACCGAGCCCAGGCCGTAATCGCCGCCGCCGGATAGCCGGGTCGAGGCATTGACCATCACCGAGGCCGAATCGACTTGTTCTTCGAATTGCCTTGCCAGCCTCAGGCTTTGGGTGACGATGCCGTCGGTGTGGCCGGAACCGTAGTGGTTGATATGATCGATGGCTTGCTGGATGCCGGCGACGATTTTCACCGACAGAATCGGCGCCAGGTATTCGCTGGACCAGTCCTGTTCGGTGGCGGCGGCAATGCCGGGCAATAGTTTCAGGGTTTCCTCACAGCCGCGCAGTTCGATGCCATTTTCAGTAAAGGCTTCATCCAATAACGGCAACAACCGTTCGGCACATTCGGCATCGACCAGCAAGGTCTCCAACGCGTTGCAGACCTGCACGCTCTGGCATTTGGAATTGACTGCCAGCGCCACGGCTTTGGCCGGTTCGGCGTCGGCGGCCAGATACAAATGGCAAATGCCGTCGTAATGTTTGATCACCGGAATCCGGGTGCCTTCGGCGATACGTTTGATCAGGCTCTTGCCTCCGCGCGGGATCAGTACGTCGATGTACTGGTCTTGTTGCAATAATTCGCAGACCACTTCGTGGCCCGGCGTGCGGACGATCTGGATGGCGTGTTGCGGCAAGCCGGCGGCGGCCGCGCCGGCCACCATCGCATCGGTTAATACCGTGTTGGTTTGCAAGGCCTCCGAGCCGCCGCGCAGTATCACGGCGTTGCCGCTTTTGATGCAGACGCCGGCGGCGTCGGTGGTGACGTTGGGCCGCGACTCGTAAATCATGCCGATCACGCCCAGCGGTACCGACTTCTTATACACCCGCAACCCGGCCGGATTGGTATGGCCGGTCAGGATACGGTTCAGCGGATCGGGCAGTTGCGCGACTTTTTTCAAGCGCGACAGCATGTAATCGAACATCTTGTCGTCGATGGTCAGCCGCTTGACCATTGCCTCGGTCTGGCCGGCCGCGCGGGCTTTCACGACTTCTTCGGCGTTGGTTGCCAGCACCTGCGCTCTAACGTCCTGCAACGCTTCGGCCATTTTTGCCAGAGCCAAATTACGTTGCGCGTCGGAAGCCGGCGCCAGTTGGCGCGCAGCCAAGCGGCTTTGCCGGGCGATATCGGTTATGGAAGATAATTTCATGAGCTAAAGCATGGTTTTCGGTTAAAGGATGTCTGAGAAATCAGCCGGCGCGGAATAATTTGCCGGCCAAAGATAAGTGGCGACGCTCTTGGCCGGGATTTCGACGCGGGCCGTAAGCGCTCGATAACGGATATCGAAGCCAACACCGGCTTCGCCGTCGTTCAACACAATCAATACCAGATTGCCTTCCGGGGTAACGAACGCCACGTTCGGCAACAAATCGTTGCTGGAATCGATTCTCACCGAGCCGGGCCTTACCGTTTTGGCGGCATGGCCGATGATGTAGTAAGCCACGTTACGCTCGACCCGCTCGCCGTCGATGGTCAAAGCGCCGACGCAGCGCGCCTCGCCGCCCGGCGTGTGCGGGCAGCAAAACGGGTCGGCCGCCAGATTCCATTCCAGTACCGCGTTACTCCAATTGCGGCAGGCACCGATCAACACATGGCGGACGTGCCACATCAAATCGCCACCGAATTCGCCGTCAGAGCCGACCCATTGTTCGGTGAAATACAACTTCATGTCCGGATAGGCCGCGTGGATTTCCGACAGCACCGAAATATCGCCGCCATAGAGATGCCAAGCCGAGCCGCGCAAATAATGGCGGGCGCCAGCGTCGGCGAACACCGCCAACGGATATTCCTTGACGTCGCAATTGTGGTCCCAACATAAGATTTCGACTTCGGCCAAACCGGCCTCAGCCAGCGCCGGACCTAAGTAGGTTTTGACGAACTCGGCTTGCTCGGCCGCCTCCATCACCATACTCGGGTCGTTTTTGAAGTTTTGCGGTTCGTTTTGCGGCGTGATGGCGTGAATCGCGATACCGCGTGCGCGCATCGCCAACAGGTATTTGACGAAATACTGAGCGTAAACGGCGTAACACTCCGGTCTTAACTTGCCGCCGACGGCAGCTTGGTTGGTTTTCATCCAGCGCGGCGCCGACCAGGGCGTGGCGATGATTTTGATCTCAGGATTCAATGCCAGGATTTCCCGCAACAGCGGCACCACCTCGCAGTCGCCGGCATCCAGGTCAAAGTAGGCCAACTCGAAGTCGGTTTGCCCTGCCGGCAGATCGTCGTAGGAATAACTGCGCTCGCTCAAATCCGACGCGCCGATACTCAACCGTAAAAAACTGACACCGATGCCATCGGCGTCGGCCGAAAACAATTCATTCAATAACTTCTGTTTGACGTCTGTCGGCAAGCGGCTGATCAGCATGGCACTGCCGCCGGTCACCGAAAAACCGAATCCCTCGATCGTTTGCCGAACTTGTTCCGGGTCCAGCGTAATCGCCGGGCCGAGGCCATCGCCCGCTTGAAAAAACAGCACATCCTGCGCCTTTTCGAATAAGCGACTGCGGTCGGCGCTGGTCAGCCAAACTGAGATGGCCTGGGTCGGCTCGGGACTGGAAATCTGGGTCATGATGGATCTCGCATGATCGTTGAACGGGAGTTCGGCGGCGGTTTTGGCAGCGTGCTTTAGGCTTGTTCGCTCCTTGCTCGACGCAGCGACATGATAATGAAATCCGCCGGAAAAATGCGAAATGCTTGGTGCCGGCTGGTTTCCGCTAACGACGGTCGGATTTTGCAATGCAAAATCGGAGACTGTAAAATTCAATTGAACATTGTTTAATTTGATTTTATAGTAGCTCCGGTCTTTATCTTTACTGTCTGCTAAACTGCGCCGGGGAGGAAATTTATGTTGAAAATCGTATTGCGCTGGTTGTTAACCCTACTTTATCGGGTCAAGGTCAACGGTCTGGAGAATTACGCCGCAGCCGGCAACCGGGTGCTGATCGTCGCCAACCACACCTCGTTTCTCGATCCCCTGTTATTGGGCGTGTTTTTACCGGACGACATCACGTTCGCCATCAATACCCACATCTCCGAACGCTGGTGGTTGCGACCGTTCTTGAGGCTATCCAAAGTGTTCCCGATGGACCCGACCCATCCGCTGTCGCTGAAAGCCCTGATCCACCACATGCAGCAGGACACCAAAACCGTGATTTTCCCGGAAGGTCGAATCACCACCACCGGTACGTTGATGAAAATATACGACGGTACCGGCATGGTCGCCGATAAATCCGGTGCCACGCTGCTGCCGGTGCGGATCGACGGCGCCGAATTCAGCCGCTTCTCCAAATTGGGCGATAAGGTCAGACAACGCTGGTTTCCGCGCATCACCCTCCACATCCTGCCCCCGACCCGCATCGAAACCCACGGCGACGTCACCGGCAAAGCCCGCCGCAAACATAGCGGCCATATTTTATCGGACATCATGAGCGAAATGATGTTTGCCACCAGCCATTACCGGCAAACCATTTTTGCTGCGCTACTGGAAGCCCGCACCATTTTCGGCGGCAACTATGCCATTGCCGAGGACCTGGAGCGCAAACCGGTCAGTTACGACACGTTGATTACGCGCAGCATCGCGGTCGGCAAATTGGTGAAATCCATTACCGAGTCCGGCGAAAACGTTGGCGTGTTGCTGCCGAACAGTTGTAAGACCTTGAACGTAATCCTGGGCCTGCAACTTTACCGCCGCACCCCGGCGATGCTGAATTACTCGCTGGGCGCAGCCGGGATGGCTGCCGCCTGCCGCACCGGCCGGGTCAACACCGTACTGACCTCGCGCAAGTTCATCGAAGCCGCACATTTGCAAACCGAAGCGGATACACTGGCTGAGCAAGTGAACTTGGTCTATCTGGAGGACTTGGCGGCGGCGCTGACCGGCTTCGACAAAGCTGCAGCGTGGCTGCAGGGCAAAACCGCCCGACTCTGGTACAAAAGCCGGGAATACGATGCCGACGATGCGGCCGTGGTACTGTTCACTTCCGGCTCGGAGGGCTTGCCGAAAGGTGTGGTGCTGTCGCATGCCAACATTCTGGCCAACCATAAACAGATTCGCTCCCGCATCGATTTCGGACCGGGCGACGTGGTGTTGAATTTCCTGCCGATGTTCCATTCCTTCGGTTTCACCGTCGGCACCATGATGTCGGTGTTGAACGGCATGGTCAGTTTTTTCTATCCTTCCCCGCTGCATTACGCGGTGATTCCGGAAATGGCCTACGAGGTCGGCGCCACGATCATGTTCGGTACCAACACCTTCCTGGCGGCATATGCGAAAAAAGCCCACCCCTACGATTTTTACAAGATGCGTTATGTCGTGGCCGGCGCCGAAAAATTGCAGGAAACCACCCGCACCCTGTGGCTGAACAAATTCGGGATCCGGATTCTGGAAGGTTACGGCGCGACCGAAACGGCTCCGGTCACATCGGTCAATACGCCGATGGACTACAAAGCCGGCAGCGTCGGCCGCTTCATGCCCGACATGCTGCACCACCTGGAGCCGGTACCGGGCATCGACGGCGCCGGCCGGCTGCACGTGGCCGGGCCGAATATCATGAAAGGCTACTTATTGCCGGATAATCCCGGCGTATTGACGCCCCCGATTTCGCCGCAGTACGGCGAAGGTTGGTACGATACCGGCGACATCGTCCACGTCGACGACGAGGGCTTTATTCACATTCGCGGCCGCAGCAAGCGCTTTGCCAAGGTCGGCGGCGAAATGGTGTCGCTGACCGCGGTCGAGCAATTGGCGATCCAGGCCTGGCCGGACGCACAACACGCCGCGGTCAGCCTGCCCGACCCGCGCAAGGGCGAACAAATCATCCTGCTGACCACCCAACGCAACGCAATGTTGAAGCAATTGGCCGAAGCCTCGCCGGGCGTGGCGGCCATCAATTTGCCGAAAAAATTGTTTGTCCTGGAAAAACTGCCGGTGTTGGCCACCGGTAAAACCGACTATCCGGGCGCTACAGAGGTTGCTAACAACCTCATGATGATCCAGGAAGGGCAGTAAATGCTTCATCTCGAAAAGAAACTCGCTGTTCTGATCGATGCTGAAAACACGCGCCTAACCTCTCTTGAGGCAATAATTACTGAGCTATCCAAATATGGCTATTTAATCGTGAAGCGAGCGTATGGTGACTGGGCTTCATCTGCATTAAAAAATTGGAAAGAAAAGCTCAATGAATTAGCAATACAGCCAATACAGCAGTTCTCTTATACTCAAGGCAAAAACTCCTCAGATGCGGCACTTATAATCGATGCGATGGATTTACTATATTCAAATAAATTTGACGCGTTTGCGATTATTTCAAGTGATAGTGACTTTACTAGATTGGCAACTCGATTAAAGGAATCGCAGTTCCATGTGTATGGTGTTGGAGAGAGGCAAACCCCTATCTCTTTTAGAAATGCGTGTGATGATTTTATTTACATTGATGTTTTAGTAACACTTGATTCCTCGGATACTGAAGAAAAAACCTCAAGCACACTTACAGATAAAACACTTCCCTTGATCAAAAACCAATGGACCAGACAACAACTTTGTATGGATACAAAACTCATCAACAGCCTCAGAAATGCCGCAAAGGAATGTTCAGATGAGAATGGTTGGGCACTCTTGGGCTTGGCGGGAAGCTTGATCAAACGACAATTCCCTGATTTTGATTCTAGAAATTATGGATATTCGAAACTTTCAACATTAATTGAAGCAACTACATTATTCGAATTTACTCATGAAAAAATGAAAGGAACTAACGCTACTAGGATGTTTTATAGAGACAAGAAGCGACAAAAGGCTTAGTTAGAATTACTCCACGAATCTTATCAAAATAAACTAAAGAATACGTGCATGAACAAATCCATTTATCCGTTGCTGGTTGCGCAATTTCTCTCGGCCTTTGCCGATAACGCCATTTTGTTCACGGTCATTGCAATGGTGATGCAACAAGCGGAACCGGCCAGTTGGTACGTGCCGGCATTGCAGAGCGTATTTTTGGTGACTTTCGTCGCGTTGGCACCCTGGGCGGGCGGCTTTGCCGACAGCCAGCCTAAATCGCGGGTACTGATCATCGCCAATCTGATCAAAGCCGGCGGCGCCGGGTTATTGCTGGTCAAGGTCGAACCTTTGCTGGCTTATTGCCTGGTCGGCGTCGGTGCCACGCTCTACAGCCCAGCCAAATATGGCATATTGCCGGAGTTGGCCGGACACAATGCCTTGGTCAAAGCCAATAGCTGGGTCGAGGGCTCGACCATTTTAGCGATACTGACCGGTATGCTGGTCGGCGCCAAGCTGGCCGACCATTCCGTCACCTGGGCTTTGCTGGCCACGATCGGTCTGTACTCGGTGTCGGCTGCGACGACGCTGTTTTTGCCGACAGGATTGCGCAAAACGATAGGCGGCGGTTCGAAAATCCTGCTGTTTTACCGCGAGGTCAAAGATTTTCTGTCGGTACCGCGCTCGCGGTTTGCGGTTTTGGGTGCTTCGCTGTTTTGGGCGGCGGCGGCCAGCGTCCGGGTCATCATCATCGCCTGGGCGCCATTGGTGTTGATGCTGCACAATGCCAGCGACATCGCCAACCTGACGCTATTTCTGGCGTTGGGCATCATCGCCGGCTCAGCGCTGGCACCCCACTTGATTCCGCTGGAACATCTGCGCCGGGCAAGGATTCCTGCCTATGCAATGAGTGCGCTGATTGTGGCATTAAGTTTTACCGACGCGATCTGGCCGGCGCGCGGCGTGCTGTTTTTGATGGGGACCGCCGGCGGATTGTTTATCGTGCCGATCAACGCCGCCTTGCAGGAAATCGGCCAACAAAGCATCGGCAGCGGCGGCGCAGTGGCGATGCAAAACTTTTTTCAAAACGCGGCAATGTTGCTGGCGGTCGGTTGCTATACCCTGGCCGCAGCGGAACAGGTGACTCCAATCGCGGCTATGGTCGGATTGGGGCTGCTATTGCTGGTAGCGACTATTCTGGTGGCATGGCATTTGCCGGATTCGGCGCAATCTTCCAGCCCTGAATAAAAGTCCAAACCAGCAACTCCACCGCCTTTTTCGCGGCTTCGACTTCGCCGGCTTGCTGCTCGCCGGTCAAGGAGAGGATGCAGATGCCGTGGATGCCGCTCCACAACGCACGCGATGCCAGCCGGCTCCGCTCGGCGGAGACATCCTGCGCTAGCTGGCCGAACAAGGCTTCGGCAATCGCGAACATTTGTTCGACCTTGGCTTGGTACCAATCCGGTACCGGCGCATCGCTCTGGGCATCGAAAATCATCCGCCAGCGGTTGAAATGGCGGGCGGCGAATTGCAAGTAAGTATCCGCCAGCGCCATCAACTGCTGTTCGGCGCCGCCGTCGGTTACGCTTTGTTGCAGGTGTTCGGCAAGTTGCTCCAAAGTCCGCGCCTTAACGTGGGTTGCCAGATCGTTCATATTGGCGAACACCATGTAAATGCTGCCGACCGTATAGCCGATCTCCAGCGCAATCTTCCTGACCGTCAAAGCATTAAAACCATCCTCGATAACAATGGTTTCCGCCGCCTTCAGCACCATTTCCCGGATCTGCTCCTGACTATGCTCGCTTCTTCTTGCCATGTTCGCTCGATAATCCATCAAAAACGGTTACGATACACGACCTTGCCATAGGAATCGATAGCTGACATGTCAAACGAACTGCTCGACGTGGTCGACGAACTCGACTGCATTCTGGAACAGCGCCCGCGCCAGGAAATCCACGCCACCGGCCGCCGTCACCGCGCTGTGCATATATTGGTGTTTAACGACCGCGACCAGTTGTTTTTGCAAAAACGCTCGATGCTGAAAGATCTGAACAAAGGTCTGTGGGACACGTCTGCCGCCGGCCATGTCGACGCCGGCGAGACCTACGCCGATTGCGCGCCGCGCGAGCTGGAAGAAGAGTTGGGAGTGGCCGCCGCCGATTTGAAAGCTTTATTCAAACTGGAGGCTTGCCCGGAACTGGGCATGGAGTTTATTCAGGTCTACCAAGCCCGACATAACGGGCCGTTCCAATTGGCAGCGGACGAAATAGACGAAGGCGGCTGGTTCCCGCCCACTGCCATAGACGATCGGGTCGCCAAAGACGACCCGACGATGACCGAAACCTTCAAGATAATTTGGCGGCGTTACCGCCAGATTGTGCCGCCAGCAGGCGGTTAATCAATGCTCAAACGCTGGCCGCCTTTGCTTTGGGCTTTGACCAGATTCAAGGTCAGGATGCCGTTGTCGTAGCGGGCTTTACTAGCGCCTTGATCGATCTCGACCGGCAACTGAAAACTGCGCGAGACCTGCCCGAAATAACGCTCGCTGCGCAAAGGTTTGTCGTCCTTGTTCTGCGTGTCGATCTGGCTGATTTCGGCGCGGATACTGACTGCGTTGCCTTCGATCTGGACATGGATGTTTTCTTTGCCGGCACCGGGCAATTCGGCGTGAACGACGTATTCGTTCGGATTTTCTTTAATATCGACTTTAATCTGCGCCGGCAACGGATCGCCGTGTAAAGGACGGACCCAATAGCCCGGACTGATATCCCGAAACAACTCGTCAAACAGATTACCGCCGACAAATGGACTCAAGCTGCTCATAGCATTTCTCCTTATAGTTTCTGCGGGAAATGCGATGATACAAAATTGGGCTGGCATTGCAACCGAGGAAAATCCCAGGAAATTGTTGCGGCTCGAGAGCGAAAGGAGATGAGAGAAAACGATTGGCGGAGCGGACGGGGCTCGAACCCGCGACCCCCGGCGTGACAGGCCGGTATTCTAACCAACTGAACTACCGCTCCGCGTTGGTGAGCCGCTCATTATACGAGCTGATAAAATACGGTCAAGTAAAAAATCGGTATCGACCATGGACAACTCGACCTGCCCGCTTTGCACCAGCCATGACACAAACCATTTTCATCGCGACCGGCAACGCGATTACCGCCGCTGCGCAAAATGTTGGCTGGTGTTTGTGGATAGCAGCCAACATTTAAGCCGGGACGCGGAAAAAGCGATTTACGATCTGCATCAAAACCACTCAAACGATGCCGGCTATCTTAACTTTCTGTCGCGGCTGGCGTTACCGCTGGCCAGCCTGTTGCCGCCCGGCTCGGAAGGGCTGGATTACGGCTGCGGCCCCGGTCCGGCAATGGCCAGCATGCTTGAGGAATACGGACATCGCGTCAAACTGTACGACCCGATTTACGCCAATCATCCCGCACATTTGCAGCAGCAATACGACTTTATCACCTGCACCGAAGTCATCGAGCACTTTCGCGAGCCTGGGCGGGAATTCGGCCGTCTGTTCGGTTTGATTCGCCCCGGAGGTTGGCTGGGTATCATGACTAAATTGGTAATCGATGCGGACGCCTTCAGCCGCTGGCATTACAAGAACGACCCGACCCACATCGCTTTTTTCTCGCGACCCACTTTAACGTGGCTGGCAGAGCACTACGACTGCGCGATCGAATTCATCGGCAGCGACGTCATCATTTTGCAACGCAATCGGCACCGACGCAGCAATTGACCTCCACCGTGACGTGGTCCAACTTGCGAAACTCTGCCAACAAGCCCTTGTAATACTGCGGCGGTTTCGGGTGCTGCGTGACCAGACCGATAATGGCGGCATAGTGGTTGGCGCTGACCGGCCAGATGTGCAGATCGACAACGCGGCATTCGCCGTCCTGTTCCAAAACGGCCCGTATTTTGGCGGCGTAAGCGGAATCGATACTCTGATCCAGCAAAATCGGGCTGGTGTCCCTGATCAAACCGACCGCCCAAATCAATATCACCCCGGCACCGACAAATCCCATCACGGTGTCCAACCAGACCCAGCCGTAATATTTACCGGCTAACAACGCGATAATCGCCAATACCGAGGTCAGTGCGTCCGCCACCACGTGCAGATAGGCCGCTCGCAAGTTATGGTCATGGTGGCCGCGGCTTTCATGTTCATGTTCATGTTCATGTTCATGTTCATGTTCATGTTCATGTTCATGGTCGTGGTCGTGGTCGTGGTCGTGGTCGTGGTCGTGGTGATGATGGTCGCCGTGATGGTGGTCGTGATGGTCGCCCAATAACAACGCACTCACCAGATTGATCAGCAAACCGACTTCGGCCACCAAAATTGCTTCGTCGAAATGAATGGCCTGCGGTGCCAACAAGCGTTCGATCGAATCGGCCACCATTACGAATGCCACCATCGCCAAGGCGATTGAGCTGGCAAAACCGCCCAATACGCTGACCTTGGCCGGGCTAAAAGCAAAGGTTTGGTCGTGCTGATGAATCCGACTGTAGCGGTAGGCAAAAATAGCAATCATGAAGGCGACAACGTGAGTCGCCATATGCCAGCCGTCCGCCAGCAAAGCCATCGAGTGGAACTGCATGCCGGCGGCAATTTCCACCAACATTGTGCTAAACGTCAGTGCCAGCACCCATTTGGTCCGCCGCTCGCCTTTACGGTTAATCCTGGCGAAATCGTGAGAGTGCTGCCAATTACCGAGTTGATGTTCATGCATGAGTCGAATCCTTGTCGTCCACCAAAACCTTAACTGCACCATTCTACCCCAGCTCTCCGGCAAAAACCGCCGCTCAGGAGAAGCCGACCGGAAACCGCAGAATCGGCTTAGAATAGAGTCATTAAGCTAAGCAGCCCCCTACCCCGTTCAATGACCGATTCCGAAGCTATCTACAGCGTTTCCGAACTCAACCGCGAAACCAAGCGCCTGTTGGCCAACCACTTTCGAACCGTGCAGGTACAGGGCGAAATATCCAACCTGAGCCTGCCTTCGTCTGGCCACTATTACTTCACGTTGAAAGATGCCCAGGCCCAGGTTCGTTGCGCCATGTTCAAGGGTCAGCAGCAACGATTACGTTTCAAACCGGCCAATGGCGACTCGGTTATCGCCACCGCCCAGGTCAGTTTGTACGAGCCGCGCGGCGATTACCAGCTGGTGGTGGAACATCTGGCCGAAGCCGGCGACGGCGCCTTGCGGCTTGCGTTCGAACGCCTGAAACAGAAACTGCTGGCCGAGGGTTTGTTCGACCAGGAACGCAAAAAACCGCTACCTACCCTGCCGGACTGCATCGGCGTGATTACTTCGGCCAGCGGCGCCGCGATTCACGATATCCTCAGCGTATTGAGACGGCGTTTTCCGGCGATACCGGTCCTGATTTATCCGGTTGCGGTACAGGGCGAGAGCGCTAAATTCGAAATCAGCGCGGCATTGGCCAAAGCAAATCGCAATCCGCAAGCCGACGTTCTGATTTTGGCCCGCGGTGGCGGCTCGCTGGAAGACTTATGGGCGTTCAACGAGGAAATCGTCGCCCGTGCCATTGCCGCCAGCAAGATTCCGGTAATCTCCGCCGTCGGCCACGAAGTGGACTTCAGCATCGCCGATTTCGTCGCCGACATGCGCGCGCCGACGCCGTCGGCGGCCGCCGAATGCGTGGTACCGGATGCGAATAGCTTGCTCGGCGCATTTGCCAGCTTCGAGCGCCAACTGCAGCGACTGATACAGCAAAAACTACTGCGTCAGCGCCAGCAGCTGGAGTGGCTGGAAAAAGCCTTGCGCAGCCAGCACCCCGGCCAGAAGCTGCAGCGCAATGCTCAACGCCTGGACGAATTGGAACTGCGCCTGCAACATGCGATGCAAAACCGGCTGGCTCATGCCCGCCAGCAAGCGGCGATCCGCGAACAGCGCTTGTACCGCAACCAACCGCTGGCGGCAATCAATGCTCAGCAACGGCAATTGCAATTTTTCCGGCAACGGCTTCAGGCTGCGGTAAACGGCAAAATTGCAGGGTTAAAAAGCCGTCACGCCGCCGCAGCGCAAACCCTGCAGGCCGTCAGCCCACTGGCCACGCTGGAACGCGGCTATGCTATCGTTCGGCGCCACGGCTCGGCACAGGTGATCAAGTCGGTAAGCCAGCTAAACTCCGACGATCTGCTCGATACCCGCTTGGCCGACGGCCGAATCGTCAGTCGCATCACCGATATTACCGACGGTTAACTTTGCTTTGGAAAAAACCCACCAATACTGCCGGTGACGGCAACACCAATTCGGCCTGCGGCGGAATCGACCGACATTTATAAGAGGTAGCAATGACCGATTTTCAACTTCACCCGCAATTGCGACGGGATTGTTTTAGCGTTGGCAGTCTGGCACTGTCGGAACTGCTGATGATGAACGACAGCCAATATCCCTGGTTCATCCTGGTGCCGCGTCGAGCCGATATCACAGAAATATACCAGTTAAATCCCGCGGACCGGCATACGCTGTTGGAAGAATCCTGCCTGTTGGCAGAGGCGTTAGACCGGTTATACCGGCCTGACAAACTGAACATCGCCGCAATCGGCAATCTGGTACCGCAACTACACCTGCATCACGTAGCGCGTTACCAAAGCGACAAAGCCTGGCCGGCGCCGGTTTGGGGAAAGTTTCCAGCCCTGCCCTACAATGGCGAACAACCGGAGCAGCGCCTCACGCAACTGCGCGAAACGCTGGGAGAATGGTTATTGGATTAAAAACTCGGAAAAGAAGACATCTCTGAAACCGTCGCTATTTTGAATTTTAACCAGCAAGTCGGTAATCAGTTGTTTGGTTTTCAGGCGCAAGGCCTCACGTTGTTCCATGGACTGCACATCCGCGACATGCATGCCGCTCAACATCATGATCATTTCGTGACGCAACAGCGGCATATGTTTTTTGACTTTCTCGACATGCTCGGCGCCTTCTACCAGCAACTGCACGTTGATCATCAGATACCGTTTCGGTTCGGCCAGATTCACCGTAAATTTCGGCTTCATTTCGATGTATTCGATCACCGGCCCGGCGCTTTCGTCGGCCTTTTTCTCGCCCGAGTTGGCCTGCGCCATAAACGGCGCCATTACTAAACAGAGCAACAAAATAAATGTTCGCACGGATTCCTCATATAATGTGGTGGTAACGCCAAAAAGTATATTCCATTTTCTGCATTTATCACGATGAAACCACTCGCTATCGGCCCGGTGATGATCGACATCGCAGGCCACAGCCTGACTGCGCTGGACCTAGAAAAAATCGCTCATCCCAATACCGGCGCCTTGATCCTGTTTTCCCGCAATTACGAAAATCCGCAACAGGTTGCCCAATTGATCCGCAACATTCGCCAGGCCCGCAACGGCGATATTCTGATTGCCGTCGACCAGGAAGGCGGCCGGGTCCAACGCTTCCAAACCGGCTTTACCCGCTTGCCGGCGGCGGCGCGTTACGCCGAGCGACCGGAATTGGCGGAAGCGGCCGGTTGGCTGATGGCCAGCGAGATTTTGGCCGTCGGCGCCGACTTCAGCTTTGCCCCGGTGCTGGATGTGGACTGCGGCATCAGCACGATCATCGGCGACCGCTCGTTCTCTCAAGTCCCGGAACAAGCCGCCGAACTGGCCGGCAAATTCCGCGCCGGCATGCGCGCCGCCGGCATGGCCGCCACCGGCAAGCACTTCCCCGGCCATGGCGGGGTGGCACTGGATTCGCATCTGGACTTACCGATAGACGAGCGCGACCTGGAAGGCATTCGCCGCCAGGATTTGGTCCCGTTCCGGCGCTTGATCGAGGAAGGCTTGGAAGCAGTAATGCCTGCGCATGTGCTTTACCCGCAGGTCGACCGCTATCCGGCCGGATTTTCCGAGATTTGGTTGCAGCAGGTACTGCGCCGGGAATTGGGTTTCGACGGCGCCATTTTCAGCGACGACCTGAGTATGGCCGGGGCCGCCAGCATCGGCGACTTCAACGAGCGCGCGGGACTGGCTCAACAAGCCGGTTGCGACATGCTGCTGGTGTGCAATAACCCGACGGCCGCCGAACAGGTATTGGACACTTTACCGACCAACCGCGACGACAAGCGCGAACGACGCCTGCAAGCCATGCGCGGTCGCAACAACTTGAGTCTGGACAATTTGGCCGAACACCCGCAATGGCGCCAATTTTCCCAACTAATCACCGAATTTTATGAATCCTTTGCTTGAAGAAATCGAGTTGGTCAAACAACAGGCGCTGTTGTTGCACAGCGAGGCCGAGGTCGAGGCAGCGCTGGACCAAATGGCGGCCAACATCAATCGGACCTTGGCCGACAGTAATCTGTTGCTGTTATGCGTCATCAACGGCGGCATCATCGCCGCCGGCAAATTACTGCCGCGGCTGGACTTCCCTTTGACCTTGGACAGCATCCATGCCAGCCGCTACCGCAATGCCACGTCCGGCAGCGATCTGCACTGGCTGTACAAACCGACGACCCCGCTCTCGGGACGTTCGGTATTGATCGTCGACGACATACTGGACGAAGGCCACACGCTGCAAGGCATTATCGACTATTGTCTGGAGCAAGGTGCGGAACAAGTCTTCACCGCCGTGTTGTTCGACAAACAACTGGATCAGGAAAAGCCGGTTACACCGGACTTCGTCGGCTTGACCGTCGCCAACCACTACTTGTTCGGTTACGGTATGGATTACAAGGGTTATTTGAGAAACGCACCGGGCGTCTTCGCCTGCAAGGAAGTGTTATGACATTGGCAATTATCGGCGGCACCGGCCTGACCCAAATCGCAGAACTGAGCATAACCGGCGAACAAACCCTGGAAACGCCGTTCGGCTCACCATCTGCGCCATACGTATTCGGCGAATTGAATGGACACTCCCTGATATTCCTGGCCAGACACGGCAATCCGCACCGGATTCCGCCCCATAAAATCAATTACCGCGCCAATATCTGGGGTTTGCAGCAACTGGGCGCCACTGAAATCATCGGCGTCGCCGCGGTCGGCGGCATCGGCGCAGCGATGGGACCGGCCAAGATTGCGATTCCGACACAATTGATCGATTACAGTTACGGCCGCGAACACACGTTTTTTGCCGACGAACTGGAACACGTGACCCATATCGATTTTACCGAACCGTATACTCCGAGTTTGAGGCAGCGTATCCTGCGGGCCGCCAACACGGCCGGCATCGAGGTATACGATGGTGGCGTTTACGGCTGTACCCAGGGGCCGAGGCTGGAGACGATCGCGGAAATCAAACGTATGGCCAACGACGGTTGCGATTTGGTCGGTATGACCGGAATGCCGGAAGCGGCGCTGGCCCGGGAACTGGAAATTCCATACGCCAACATTTCGGTGGTTGCCAACTGGGCGGCCGGCATCGTCGACGGCGAAATCACGATGGCCGAAATCGAGAAGAATCTGCTGACCGGTATGAGCAATGCAATTAAGCTGCTAAAGGCAACAGTGCTGTCGTCGCCGACATGATTCAACGAAAAACGGGAGCTGGCGCGACCCGGACAATTGCGCCAACCCCCGCGAAAGATCGGAACCGACACCCTCGGTTCCTATAAGTATCCGTCTAGTCGAGCCGGCTCTTTGCGGAGAAGATCGCTCCGGCTCGACGGCGGAAGCTTATTTGGTTAGACCGCCTTTATGCAGTACGTCGGAACGGTAAGCCGAATTACTGGAGTCTTCGGCGATATTTTTGGCTGCTGTTGCATATTTGTCGTGTTCGGCATTTTTTACCATCAGCACCGCGCCGGCGACCAATACGACGGCAACAGCTATGTATGTCCAAAAATTGTCTTTTTCTTGTACTTCGTTCATTTGATACCTTCCTTTTCTGGTTTTTTAGTGGTGGTGCTGAAAATGTTTTCAACGCGGCACAAGATAACAAAGGAACCGGACGGAATTTTGATATACGTCAATCTTTCTATGGTTATTACAGCCCGATGGCGCATTCTCGGCGGAAGTTTCTGAAACACAGCGGCATATTGGCGGCCGGCGGGCTACTGCTTGCCGACACGGCAGACGGCATTGCCGCGCGGGTGGCTGAAGATTTTGCCGCCAGCGACTTCACCGATCGTTATGCCAAACTATTCGGCGACCAAGCCGTCGTCGACAGCGAATCAATTGAATTGATTCTGCCGGAAATCGCCGAAGACGGTGCCGTGGTGCCGGTGACGATCCGCAGCGAATTGGACGGCATCGATCGGCTTTATCTATTGGCCGATAAAAATCCGACGCCGCTGGTTGCCGAATTGGAATTGGCGCCGGTGGTGGCGGTATATCTCACCGCGCGGATCAAACTGGCGGAATCCTGCCGAGTGACCCTGATCGCCCGCCGCGACGGCGGCTTGTTGCGTTGTAGCCGTTGGGTCAATGTGATGCGCGGCGGCTGCGGGAGCGGTTAATGAACAGCATCAAGGTGCGCAGCCGGCGGGAAGGGGAATTGATCGAGGTGAAGGTGCTGATCGAACATCCGATGGAAAACGGCCGCAACCGCGACGCCGCAGGCAACTTGATTCCGGCCCATTTCATCGAACAGTTGGCGCTGACATTGAATGCGCAACCGCTACTGACGGTGAATATGGCGGGCAGCGTGTCGAAGAATCCCTTCTTCAGTTTTCGGTTGAAGCAAGCTGCCGACGGCGACGTGCTTCGCGTTGACTGGCGCGATAACCTCGGTTCAAGCGACAGCGCCGAACATCGAATCGGCGTTAACCGCTAGCCGTCGATCAACTCTGCCGGCAGATTTCTGGCGCTGGCAAGCGTAAAACTCAACGGCGAATCCGCGAATTTGCGCCGCAAGTCCGCTAGCAAGCCATCCGCAACTTCCGGGCTGGCCACGGCGCAAAAACCGGTCGGCCCCCAAGAGGTTTGGCCGATGGCGACCGCGCCCTGCTCCGCCAGGTAAGCCATTGCCGCCGCGACTTCGGGGCTGGTGAACACGCCGCCCTGCACCGGCGCGAAATGTTCGCCGACGGCTTGCTGCAATAAGGTGATGACATCGCCGAATTGCTGCAGATCGTGTTCAGCCAAAGCCGGTAAACCGCGCATCAACAGCAGATAGCACAAGCGTTCGGCTTGAGCCTGCGGAAACGGCGGCAATTCGCTGAAAGCGCTGACCTCCTGCTGGCCGTGCAATCCCTGACCGCGTTGGTCGAAAACCAAAACGAAACGCCAGGCCTCCGGAACCGCCATTTGTGCGATCACCGGCGGCGTCATCGTATTGGGGCCACGGCCGCCGTCGACGATCACCCCGCCTTTTTCGAAAATCCCGATTCCGATTCCAGAACGGGCACCGCGGTCCGACAACTGGGCAATCTCCCGGACCGACAGGCCCAGTCCGTAAAATCGGTTCAATGCGGCCCCGACCGCTAACGCCATTTGCGTCCCCGAACCCAGACCGATATGTTCCGGAATCGCTGCGGCGATATCGATCCGCAACCGGTCAGGCACCCCGGCATATTCGCAAAACTGGCCAACGCAGCGGCGGGCGCGTTCGGCGCCCGGCCCGTTAACCGTCAACTCGTCGGCAAGGCTGACGCTGAGCCGAGTGTTGATTTCGTTCAAGGCTACGCCGATGCTGCCGAAATGCCGTCCCAAGCCGCCGCTCAGATCGATAAACCCCATGTGCAGCCGGGCCGGAGCGATCACTGTGACTGATTGGAATTGCGCTTTCACCACCAGGATTCCCTTAGCAAAAATGAGGCGGCATTATAGCGGAAGCGAGCCCTGAGCCGAGAGTAAATCAGCGACTTGGTACAAATCGGCCATCACCCTATCGGCCAAACCGGCAGCCTCCGGCGCCGCCGCCGCGGTCGAGGGCACCATGATGCAGCGTGCGCCGGCGGCTTTTGCCGCCCGGACGCCGACCGGCGAATCCTCCAGTACCAGACAATCGGTAATCGGACAAGCCAAGGCGTCGGCCGCACGTAAAAACAGATCCGGCGCCGGCTTGGCCCGCATCACGGTATCGGCGGTGACCATGACGGTAAACACCTGATGCAATCCGGCCGCTTGCAGGCAGCGTTCGGCATTGGCGCGGCGACTGTTGGTCGCCAGCGCATAACTCAAGCCGCAGCGGTTGGCGGCGGCCAAAGCCGCCCAAAAACCGGGCTTGACGGCGATACCGTGGCGCTCAACGTGCTCCACCCAATAGTGGCTGCTCAAGCTTTGAAATGCGCCGATATCGAATCCGCTGCCGCCATACTCCTGCAAGCGTTGCCGAACCACATCACCCGAACAACCGGACAAGCTGGTGCAAAACTGGTCCGACAATTCGCAACCCATATCCGCCGCCGCCCGCCGCCACGCCGCGAAATAAGTGGTCTCGGTATCCAAGACCAGCCCGTCCAGGTCGAATATCAGTCCCGCCAATCGCCAAGACGTCAACGCAACACCTTGATGTACTCGCCGATGGCTTCCCGGGTGGAACCGACTACCAGCCGCTTGCGGCCATGTTCATCGACTTCGACCCAGCCGGCGGCCTGAATCCATTCGCCTTGTTGGGCCTGGCCGTTAAAGGTCGCGGTAAAACTGACCACGCTGTCGATCTCGGCATGTTTCAGCGCAAAACAAGCCGGATAATCGAAACTGAAACGATCGTCGGCCACTTCGGCTTCTATCCGGGCAAAATCCAACTTGCGGTAATTTGCTGTCGTCGAGTCGGCTTCGCTCAGTAGCGACAAATCGAATTTGCGTTGATTGATCATGCCCTTGTTATATTTGCGTTGCTCGTGCCAGATGTAGTCGTCCAGCGCAAAATCGCAGGCGCGGCGCCGGTAGGCCTCCAGCCAATCGGCATCGTTCAAGGCCTGCAGTCGATCCTGGGCGATCAGCGCCTGCACGGTGTAGCGGGCACGATGAAACTCGTCGCGGTCGTAACACACCAGATCGATATCGGAATCGCGGTTTTGCACCCCCACCAGCAACGAACCGGTGACGCCGAACAATTCCAGCGCCAAACCATTTTCGGCGAACAGCCGGCACAAGTGCTGCAAGTCAGCCGACACTTCATCGGCCGGCTGCTGCCGCAACAGTGCTTGCAATTGCTTGCGGGGCTGGTAGTGCCGGACGATCGCGGACGCCGGTACGGCGTGGACGTCGGCGTCGATCACCGCCGAATAATGCAAATAGTGCGGATAAGACTGGCGCAGAAAATCGTTGGCAAAATCGGTGCCGACTTTGCGCCAGCGGCCATCGACGCGCAAATAGCGCAGAAAACATAGAACCTTGCCCTGCTCCAATCCGCTGCTGACGGCAGCGAAGATCAAGCCTTCGGCAGTCTCCACGAAATCCTTGGCGAAATACACGGCTTAGTCGATCTCGACTCGGTTGCGGCCGTGCTGTTTGGCTTTATATAAAGCCGCGTCGGCCGCCTCCAGCATGCTATGCGGAGATTTGTATTGGCCGACGAACGTCGCTACGCCCAAACTCAGGCTGACATAGCCTCCCGGCGCCGCTTCGTGTTGCAGCTGCTTGTTCCAGACATCCTCGCGAATCAGCTCCGCCAGACGCCTGGCTTCGGACAGGGGCGTGTCCGGTAATATAGCGGCAAACTCCTCGCCGCCGTATCGGCAAATCAGATCACTGTCGCGCTCAAGTTGGGCGCGGATGCTTTGCGCCACCTCGATCAAGCAAGCATCGCCTTGCGGATGGCCGCGGCTATCGTTGTACTGCTTGAAATAGTCGATGTCGCAAAGCAGTAAGGTCAAAGGCGATTTGGTCCGCCTTGCCCAGGCAAATTGCACGGAAAAATTGCTATCGAATTGGCGGCGGTTGCCTAATCCCGTCAGTTGATCCAGCAAGGTCAAACGTTCCAATTCGCGATTGACCCGCTGCAATTCCTGCTGAGCTTGCTGTAACTTCACCCGCATCACGTAAATCCGCTCCATCGCCATGACCGTGAAACGCAGGCGCACCGGATTCAGCGGCTTGGACAAGTAAGCGTCGCCGCCGGACAGTACGCCGTGAACAAACGATTCGTCGTCATCGTGCGTGGTCAAAAAAACCACCGGAAACCAATCGGCTTTTTTTAGCTCGCGGATGGCTTTGGTGGCTTCGAATCCACTCAAATTCGGCATTTCCACATCCATCAGAATCAGGTCCACATCGTGATCGGCGACATATTGCAACGACTCGGCACCGTTTTCCGCGAAAGCCACTTCGTGCCCCATTTCCCGCAAACACTCGGCTGCCAGTTGGCGAATGGTTTTGCTATCGTCTACTACCAAAATTTTCATCGTCAGATTATCAACGGCATGGGCAGGGTCGCGATGATAGCTTAAATCCGGCAGGCCGCAGAAAACAATTGATTAAAGCCAATCAATCACCTATTCTCGCCCGCGGGTTTTTCGGCCTTTGCGATCCGTTATATCCCTCCACACAACAGGAGAAATTATGAAAATCGGTGTTCCCAAAGAAATCTACGACGGCGAAAAACGCGTTGCCACAACGCCGGAAGCCGCAGAAAAAATAATAAAACTGGGGTTCGAAATGCTGCTGGAAAGCGGCGCCGGAGCAGACGCCAACATCTCCGACGACGCCTATCGCGCAGCCGGCGTGCAGATTGTCGGTACGGCCCAGGAACTGTGGCAGCAAAGCGACATCGTCATGAAAGTCCGCGCCCCGCAGCACCATCCGCAACTCGGCATCGACGAAGCCGACTTACTGCGCGACGGGCAACATCTGATCAGTTTCATCTGGCCGGCGCAGAACGAAGCGCTGATGCAGAAATTAGCCGCCAAAAACGCCACGGTACTGGCGATGGACAGCGTGCCGCGCATGTCCAGGGCGCAGAAAATGGACGCGTTAAGCTCGATGGCCAACATCGCCGGCTACCGCGCCATCGTCGAAGCCGCCCAACATTTCGGCCGCTTCTTTACCGGCCAGATCACCGCCGCCGGCAAGATCCCGCCGGCCAAAGTGCTGGTGATCGGTGCCGGCGTCGCCGGTCTGGCCGCGATCGGTGCCGCCAAGGGCATGGGCGCCATCGTCCGTGCCTTTGACACCCGGCCGGAAGTCAAAGAACAAATCGAAAGCATGGACGCCGAATTCCTGATGCTGGATTTCCAGGAAGACGGCTCCGGCAGCGGCGGCTATGCCAAGGTGATGTCCGCAGAATTCATCGCCGCCGAAATGGCCTTGTTCGCCCAGCAAGCCAAGGAAGTCGACATCATCATCACGACCGCGTTGATTCCGGGCAAACCGGCGCCGGAACTGATCACCGCCGAGATGGTGGCCTCGATGAAGCCGGGCAGCGTCATCGTCGATCTGGCGGCCGAGCAAGGCGGCAACTGCGCGTTGACCGAGAAGAACCAGGTCGTGGTCAAACACGACGTCACCATCATCGGTTACACCAACTTGCCGAGCCGGCTGGCCAACCAGTCCAGCCAACTGTATGCCACCAACCTGCGCCACCTGTTGACCGATCTGTGTCCGAACAAGGACGGAACGTTGAATGTGAATTTCGACGATGAAGTGATTCGCGGCGCTACCGTCATCAAAGAAGGCAAAATCACTTGGCCGCCACCACCGCCGCAATTGTCGGCCGCACCCAAAGCCACTGCGGCCGTAGCGGAAACCGCCATCGAACCGAAAAAACCGCTGCTACCGGAGCCAGTAAGGCAATTTTTGCCGATGGCATTGGCCGGCCTGGCGTTATTTGGGGTCGGCGCGGTGGCGCCGGCCTCGTTTCTGGCCCATTTCACCGTGTTCGTGCTGGCCTGCTTCGTCGGCTACATGGTGATCTGGAACGTAACGCCATCGTTGCACACGCCATTGATGAGCGTAACCAACGCCATCAGCGGCATCATCGTCATCGGCGCTCTGGTGCAAGTGTCTTCAGCCACCGAAATCGTCGCCGGCCTATCGGCCCTGGCGATCCTGATCGCTTCGATCAACATCGCCGGCGGCTTCCTGGTCACCCGGCGCATGCTCGCCATGTTCAGAAAATAGGAGAAGCGCAATGTCTAACGGAATGGTAACGATGGCCTATATTGCGGCTTCCATTTTATTCATCCTCAGCTTGAGCGGCCTGAGTCGGCAAGATACCTCGCGGCGCGGCAATTACTTCGGTATGCTGGGCATGGCGATTGCGATCATTGCCACGGTACTCAGCGAAGATGTCACTGCCTACGGCTGGTTGAGTGTAGCCTTGTTGATCGGCGGCGCCATCGGCGCCCGAGCCGCCGCCAAGGTGGAAATGACGCAAATGCCGGAACTGGTGGCGCTGATGCACAGCCTGGTCGGTATGGCGGCGGTACTGGTCGGTTATGCCAGCTTTCTGGATCACTCCAAAACCCTGGTTGGGGTTGAGCGCACCATTCACGAACTGGAGATTTACATCGGTATTTTTATCGGTGCTGTTACCTTCTCCGGCTCGGTGATCGCCTTCGGCAAACTGTGCGGCAAGATCAATGGCAAGCCGGTTTTGTTACCGGCCCGCCACTGGCTGAATCTGGCCATGTTCGTCGCCACCTTCATCTTGGGCGGTGTTTACTTGGAGGGTGCCGAAAGCGGTGCGGGCATGACCCCGCTGCTGATCATGACTGCCATCGCCCTGGTGTTCGGCGTGCATATGGTCATGGCCATCGGCGGCGCCGATATGCCGGTGGTGGTCTCGATGCTGAACAGCTACTCGGGCTGGGCGGCGGCGGCCACCGGCTTCATGCTCAGCAACGACCTGCTGATTGTCACCGGCGCGCTGGTCGGCTCTAGCGGCGCAATTCTGAGCTACATCATGTGCCGGGCGATGAACCGTCACTTCTTGAGCGTGATCGCCGGCGGTTTCGGCAGCACCGGTGGCGAAGCGGCGGAAGTCGTCGGCGAAGTACAACCGATCGAAGTCGAGGAAACCGCGCAACTGCTGCGCGATTCCAAGGACATCGTCATCATCCCCGGTTACGGTATGGCGGTGGCGCAAGCCCAGCATACGGTCAATGAAATTACCAAATACCTGACCAGCCACGGCAAGAAAGTGCGCTTCGCGATCCATCCGGTCGCCGGGCGGATGCCGGGTCATATGAACGTGTTGTTAGCGGAAGCGAAAGTGCCGTACGACATCGTGTTCGAGATGGACGAAATCAACGAGGACTTCCCCCACGTCGACGTCTCTATCGTCATCGGCGCCAATGACATCGTCAACCCGTCGGCCCTGGACGATCCCAACAGTCCGATTGCCGGCATGCCGGTACTGGAATGCTGGAAAGGCGGCACCACCATCGTCATGAAGCGCTCGATGGCGTCGGGCTATGCCGGGGTCGGCAACCCGCTGTTCGTTCACGACAACACCCGGATGCTGTTCGGCGACGCCAACGATAAATTGCAGGCTTTATTAAAGGCGCTGCAAGGCTGATTTACCGGCCAAGCTCCACGAGATCAGTTTTCGGCAAGCCTATAAAGTTCTCGCCGACAACATCGCAACCGGCCCGTCTACGCCAAGGCGGGCCGGCATTCGAATTCAAGCCGGTTTTCCGGCCCCCGCCCCATCGCCAGCTTTGACATATTTCTGACATATTCGCTGTCTAGAATTCGCGGCATACCGTTATTTCTGGACTCTCTTCGATGATCGACGCCGAACGCATACTGCATGAAACCTACCCCGACTTCAAATTAGGCAAGGACAACACATTGGTGGTCAAAGCTTTGAAAAAGCTGATCCACGAAGACGATTTCAACGACGTGATCCGCAAAAACCAGCACTTACGCGGCTTTGCGTTTTTAGACAAGCTGCTGAAATACTTCAACTTCAGTTACCAGATCGGTAACGACTCCTACAACAACATCCCTGCCGAAGGCCGACTGATCATCGTCGCCAACCACCCGATCGGCACGCTGGACGGGCTGGCCTTAGTCAAACTGATTCGCTCGGTCCGGCCCGACGTACGCATCGTCGCCAACCGGGTGCTATCCCACATGGAACCGTTGCAATCGATCTTCCTGCCGGTCGACGTGCTGTCCGAAAAAAAGAAGTTCAAGGACGTGTATAAGACCATGATCGATGCGCTGGAAAACGAAGAAGCCGTGATTTTTTTCCCGGCCGGCGAAGTCTCGCGCATCACCCCCAAAGGCATCCGCGACGGCGCCTGGCAGAGTGGGTTCGTCAAACTGGCGCGCAAAACCCAGTCGCCGGTGCTGCCGATTTATATCAAAGCCAAGAACTCGGCCTTGTTTTACAGCGCCTCGACGCTTTACAAACCGCTGGGCACGATGTTGCTGGTCAAGGAGATGTTCAACAAAAAAGGCCAGGAAATCAAATTCCTGGTCGGCGCGCCGGTGCCGTTCCAAGCGCTCGCCGACAGCCCGGAAACCAACAAACAACTCAGCCAGCGCTTTCGCAAGCACGTACAAAACCTGGGCAAGAAAAACAAGGCGCCGCTATTCGATACCGTTGCCACCGTGGTGCATCCGTCCGATACCAAGGCGGTCAAAAAGGCCTTGTACCAGTCACGCCTGCTGGGCGAGACCCGCGACGGCAAAAAGATTTTTTTATACCAATTCCAGGACGACTGCCCGGTGATGCAGGAAATTGCCCGGCTGCGGGAGTTGACCTTCCGCACCGTGGAAGAAGGCACCGGCCTGGCCCTGGACTTGGATAAGTTCGATATCTATTACAGCCACATCGTATTGTGGGACGACAACGATCTGGAAATCGTCGGCGCCTATCGCATCGGCGACGGCCCGGCCATCATGTCCAGCCACGGCATCGACGGTTTTTATACGCAAACCCTGTTCGATTTGCGCGGCGAGTTCGTCGATTACTTGCCCAACAGCATCGAACTGGGCCGCAGCTTTGTCCAACCGCGTTATTGGGGTCAACATAGTCTGGATTATTTGTGGTACGGCATCGGCGCTTATCTGCGGGAGCGGCCGGACATCAAGTACCTGTTCGGTCCGGTCAGCATCAGCAACGCCTATCCGCACGCCGCCAAAGAACTGATCATCGGCTTTTACCGGCAGCAATTCGGTGCCGAGCCGCATCAAACCAAAGCCCGCAAGCCGTTCGTCATTTCCGAGGCCGGCCAGGCCTTCGCCGCCAGCGAATTCAATGCCGACTATTCGACCAGCTTCAAAGTACTGAACAGCGAATTGAAAAAACTCGGCGTCAAAGTACCCACCTTATACAAACAATATGTGGAATTGTGCGTGGATAAGGGCTGCCATTTCATCGATTTCAATATCGATCCGGACTTCAACAATTGCATCGACAGCCTGATCATGGTCGAAGTCGACAAAATCGCGCCGAAAAAACGCCAGCGTTATATCGAAAAATCCTTGGCCGGGTAATCCACCGCGCACCGACCGACTCATGAAACAGCGTCCATTCCCTGAACTGGAGCAATTGGAAACAATTGTCGCCCGCTTGGGCAGCCGCGCCCAGTGCGAGGTCATCGAAACCGTCGAACATGCCGGCCGCCGGTTTCCGATCCACTGTCTGACGATAGGCTCCACCGCGCCGGATGTGCCGGTGCTGGCCTACTTCGGCGGCGTACACGGCCTGGAAAAAATCGGTTCCGAAGTGATTTTGGCCTATCTGCATACACTATGCGAGTTGCTGGATTGGGACGAAGAACTGAACCAACGTCTAAGCAAAGCTCGCCTGGTGTTCATGCCCCTGGTCAATCCGGTCGGCGTGTTTCGCGGGACCCGCTGTAACGGCCGCGGGGTGGATTTAATGCGCAATTCGCCGATCGAAAGCGACGGCAATACCCGGCTATACAGTGGCCAGCGCTTGAGCCCGAAACTGCCCTGGTACCGCGGCGACGAATCCAAGATGGAAAAAGAAGCCCAGGCCCTATGTCGGGTGGTGCACCGGCACCTGTTCGACGCGCCGCTGGCGATTGCCGTGGATCTGCATTCCGGCTTCGGTATTCACGACCGCCTGTGGTTTCCGTACGCGTCTCGGCAAACGCCCTTTCCCGACCTGGCCGACGCCTACGCATTGAAACAGTTGTTCGACCGCTGCTACCCGCACCATTTTTATAAAATCGAACCGATGAGTCAGGAATATGTGATCAGCGGCGATTTATGGGATTACCTGTACGACGACTTCACCGACCGCTACCGGCAACGCAAGCTGTTCTTGCCGCTGACACTCGAGATGGGCTCCTGGCTCTGGCTAAGAAAAAGCCCGACTCATTTATTTCAACGCCACGGCTTGTTTCACCCGCTGTTACCGCATCGGCAACAACGCATATTGCGCCGGCATTTAACCTTATTCGACTTTTTGTTTCGATGCTTGTTGTACCCAAATCGATGGGTGAAACTCGACGAGTCGCAACGGGAACTGAATCAAAGCCAGGCATTGGAGTTATGGTATGGCCAGCCACCGCACTGAAGACTGGATATTGCTGCGCGGTCTGTGCCGCGAGGCCGGCCATTGGGGAAATTTCCCCAGCTTGCTGCAATCGGCATTTCCGGCCGCTACCGTCCATTGCATCGATTTACCGGGCGCCGGCACGTTCCACCGTGAGACCAGCCCGAGGCGGATCGAAGAGATCAGCGAATGGGTACGTCAACGGGCGGCGGAAGCCGGTATGCTGCAGCGGCCGGTCAACCTTCTGGCGCTGTCTCTGGGCGGCATGGTGGCCTGGGAATGGTTGCAGCGATATCCGGGCGATATTGCCGGCGTTGCGCTGTTGAATACCAGCTTTGCCGGGCTCAGCCCGTTCTTTCATCGCCTGCGCTGGCAAAGCTACCGACGCTTGCTGCAAATTATGCTGGAAAAGGATGTCTACCGCAGAGAGTTGGCGATTATCCGCCTGACCAGTAACCGCCGCGACTCCGACCATGAATTGGCCGAAACCTGGGCCCATATTCAACGGCAAAGACCGGTCAGTGTCAGAAATGCGCTGCGTCAACTGTACGCAGCGTCACGCTATCGGCCGGCTGCTTGCGCAAGCCAAACTCCGGTACTGTTATTGAGCGGAAAAGGCGACAGAATCGTCGCTCAGGAATGTTCGAAAGCCATCCATGGCCGGTGGAATGTTCCATGGCTAAGCCACCCTTGGGCCGGACACGACCTGATATTGGACGACGGCATTTGGGTGGCTGAGCGCTTACAGGATTGGACGAAGCAACTATCCGGAATTACTTGATTTCGAATTCGGATTTATCGCGACCTGCAGCCAGCAGTTCCTGCATCCATTTCGGCGCCAAACCTCTGCCTGACCAAGTCAATGCCGAATTGTTCGGGTTGCGGTATCGCGCTGCAACTTTAGAGACTTTTCTTTCGGACTTTTTATCGCCGTCGTGAATATCAACGGTCACACCAATCGACGCGGCCAACTCTTTAATTTGGGCGATAACTTCTTTACGTTTGCTGAATTGCCTTTCTTTCAACGCTTTTTCGGCATTATCGATAACGGCTTGTAACTCTGCTTCGGATAATTTATTAAAATCAGTCATATTTTCCTCTTTAATCAAAAGACGGCGCGGATTCTATCACTAAGTTTTAGCGAAAAAAACTATTATTCCGCGGATAATGAAAATTTCACCTCAGAGTATACCTTACCTTTCTTATCCGACAACCTTACTTGCCACTCGCCGACGTCTTTATACGACAAAGTTTTGCTTGACCATACCTTGGAGCGGGTTTCTTTCAAATCTAATTGTTTATGCTGCACTACTTGTTTGTTTCGCAACCACTCGTGAAATAACACCAGCCTTCCCGGATTTTTTATCTCGGTAAAATAAAACAACTCTATAGGTTTTCCCTTTACCACGGCAAACGCTCCTGCTATTGGCTGGTCGGGTTCGTTATCTTTCAATCGGGTATTCAGCGAAGCGCGAATCACCCGGCGATCGAAAATAATGCCCAGCGGACGCGTGCCCAGCAGCTCGGTTTTGGTGTTCTCCGCTTGCGACTGTTGTGCAAGCGGAATCTCCTTGGTATACACCTTATTAATAGCCAAGCCATCGGCCGCAGGCGGCTCCGAGTTGTTTGCGCTGGAAATCTGATTCGACTCAGGCTCTTGAACTTTTCCAGCCGTATCGGTCTGAGTATTGCCCGGCTGCTCGGATCCGCTAAACGTAAAGTACAAAAACAGCGAAAATAGCAGCAGTAAAACCAAGGCAATAGCGATTCTTCCGGTATGCCAAACAGTAATAGTCTGCGGCGGAGTTATCTGCTTTGCCGTTTTAGTTTTATCGTAGTTTATTTTTATAACGACTCTATTATCCGTCATGCCTTTGCCTTATTAATAAAACAGAACTTGCGCCGAAACCGCGACCGCTATCATCACCCGACGCTTGGTAATATAGCATTTTCGCTCTAACATAATTGACTTCAACTTGCCGATAACCAGGACGTTTGCAATGAGTAGCTTGCTTAAAGAATTCGAAGAATCCTCCTCGCTGTACGGCGGCAATGCCCACTACGTCGAATACCTGTACGAACAATACTTGAATGCGCCGGATACCATAAGCCCCAGTTGGCGCGCCCGCTTCGACGCCATCCGCAGCGGCTCGGCAGAAGACACGCCGCACAGCGCGATTGTCGACCGGTTCGAGAAACTGGCTATCGCCGAACCGGGCAAACTGGCCCGGATGCAGGGCTTTACCGAACAAAGCGTAAAGAAGCAATCCGCCGTGGCTCGCTTGATCAACCACTACCGGGTCAAAGGCCACCAAATCGCCGCCAACAATCCGTTACGCGGCTCACCGACCGTCCCGGCCGATCTGGAGCCCTTGTATTACGGCCTGACCGAAGCGGATATGAGCACCTTATTCGATACCGGCGGCCTGTGCGGTATCGACCGCCTGCCACTGAAAGCCATCCTGCAGACCTTGAAGGAAATCTACTGCGGCAGCATCGGCAGCGAATACATGCACATCGTCGACGACGAATCCAAACGCTGGATCAAGAACAAGTTGGAAGGGGCAAAACCCGACTTCTCCAGCCACCCGGAAAAACGCATCTGGCTACTGAAACTGCTCATTGCCGCCGAAGGCCTGGAGAAATTCCTGCACCGAAAATACGTCGGCCAAAAACGCTTCTCGCTGGAAGGCGGCGAATCGCTGATCCCGATTCTCGACGAATTGATTCAACGCGCCGGCGAACACAAATTCAAGGAAATTGTCATCGGCATGGCTCACCGCGGCCGGCTCAACGTACTTATTAATATACTCGGCAAAAGCCCGGCCGTGTTATTCGGCGAATTCGAAGGCACCCACACCTCTTCCCCCGGCGTACTGACCGGCGACGTCAAATACCACCAGGGTTTCTCGTCGAACATCGCCACACCGGGCGGCCCGATCCATCTGACACTGGCGTTCAACCCGTCGCATCTGGAAATCATCAATCCAGTGGTGGAAGGCTCGGTCAAAGCCCGCCAGGACCGGCACGGCGTCGGCGGCATCGATGCGATCGTGCCGATTTTAATTCACGGCGACGCGGCGTTTGCCGGCCAGGGCATCGTCATGGAAACTCTGAACATGTCGGAAACTCGGGCGTTTTCCACCGGCGGCACGGTACATATCGTTATCAATAATCAGATCGGTTTTACGACCAGCAATCCGTTCGACGCCCGCTCTACCTTATACTGTACCGACGTAGCCAACATGATTCAGGCGCCCGTGTTCCACGTCAACGGCGACGATCCGGAAGCGGTCATTTTCATCACCCAATTGGCGCTGGATTACCGTAACACCTTCCATAAAGACGTGGTGATCGATTTGATCTGCTACCGCCGCCACGGCCATAACGAAGCCGACGAGCCGGCTGCCACCCAGCCCATGATGTACAAAGCCATCCGCGACCATTTGACGCCGCCGCAAATCTACGCGCAGAAACTGATCGCCGACGGCGTTATCGACGAGGCCGGGGTGCAGCAACTGGAACAACATTATCTGCAACAACTGAACGAAGGCTTGCCGGTTTCGCGGCCCATCATCGAAAACAAGGCCTATTCTTACTCGGCACGCTGGGAACGGTTTCTGAACAAACACTGGGACATTCCGGCAGATACTTCCGTCACGCCGGAGCGAATTCGGTTCTGCAACCAGCGCCTGCAATCCTTGCCCGAGGGTTTCGAATTGCATCCGCGCGTCGCCAAAGTCATGGAAGACCGTAACAAAATGGCGGCCGGCGAAATGCCGATGGATTGGGGCTTTGCCGAGAACATGGCCTACGCCACCGTGCTAATGGACGGTTACGACTTACGTCTGACCGGCCAGGACATCGGCCGCGGCACCTTTTCCCACCGCCACGCTATTTTGCTGAATCAAGCCACTGGCGAAAATTACATACCGCTGAAGCAGCTGGCCGAAAACCAGGGCCGGGCGCAAATTTTCAACTCGCTGCTGTCGGAGGCAGGCGTACTCGGCTTCGAATACGGCTACAGCTCGACCGAACCCAACAAACTAATCATCTGGGAGGCGCAATTCGGCGATTTCGCCAACGGCGCCCAAGTCGTGATCGACCAATTCATCAGTTCCGGCGAAACCAAATGGGGCAAACTCAGCGGCTTGGTGATGCTGTTGCCGCACGGTTTCGAAGGCCAGGGCCCGGAGCATTCCTCGGCCCGCCTGGAGCGCTATCTGCAACTGTGCGCAGACCAGAATATCCAGGTCTGCGTGCCGACCACGCCAGCCCAAATTTTCCATTTGCTGCGCCGGCAAGTGGTGCGCGAATACCGCAAACCGCTGATTGTAATGAGCCCGAAAAGCCTGCTGCGTCATAAACTGGCGGTGTCGGAACTGGACGAACTGGTTAACGGCGAATTCCAGACCGTGATCGGCGAACAGGACGATATCGATCCATTTCACGTCACCCGCTTGATTCTCTGCTCCGGCAAGGTTTACTACGACTTGCTGGAAACCCGGCGCGCGGACGACCTGAAGCACGTGGCGATCGTCCGCATCGAACAACTGTACCCGTTCCCGAACGACCGCTTTAAACAGGAGATTGACAAATTCCCCAATCTGGAACAAATCTACTGGTGCCAGGAAGAACCGAAAAACCAGGGCGCCTGGTACCAAAGCAAACACCATTTCTTCGATTTGGTGGACAACAACATCCCGATTCACTATGCCGGCCGACCGCCTTGCGCCGCGCCGGCGGTGGGTAATTACAAAACCCACTTGCAAGAACAACGTGCGGTAGTTCATGCCGCTCTTTACGGAAACAACGAAGGAAACAAACATGAGCTTTGACATTTTGGTACCCAGCCTCCCCGAATCGGTGTCCGACGCCACGCTGGTCGCTTGGCACAAACAGGCCGGGGAATGGGTCAACGAAGGCGAAAATCTGGCCGACCTGGAAACCGATAAAGTGATTCTGGAAGTGCCGGCCCCGAAATCCGGCACACTGGAAGCCATCGTCGTTCAAGACGGCGAAACCGTCGTCGGTGGCCAGTTGCTGGCCAAGCTCGATGTGCAGAGCGCCAAGACGGCCGCGCCGGCGGCAAAGCCGGAGGAAGCGCCGCTCAGCCCGTCGGTCCGCAAACTGGTAGCCGAAAAGGAACTGGACCCAAGCTCAATCCACGGCTCCGGCAAACACGGCCGGATTCTGAAAAGCGACGTGCTGGACTATTTGCAAGACCAGCAAGTGCAGCCGGAACCGGCGCCCGCCGTGGTTGCTTCAGCGGCCGACAGTAGCCATTCTCCGATTTCCGCGACGGCTATTGCCGCATTGCGGCCTGAGCAACGGGTACCAATGACCCGGTTGCGGGCCAAGGTTGCCGAGCGGCTGTTGCAGGCCCAACAAAACGCGGCAATGTTAACCACCTTCAACGAAGTCAACCTGAAAGCGGTCATCGAACTGCGCAACCAATATAAAGACCGGTTCGAAGCCAAGCACAACATCAAACTCGGCTTCATGTCGTTTTTCGTCAAGGCGTCCATCGAAGCCTTGAAACGCTTCCCGGCCATCAACGCCTCGATCGACGGTAACGACATCATCTATCACGGTTATTACGACATCGGTATCGCCGTCACCACCCAGCGCGGCTTGATCGTGCCGATTTTGCGCGACGCCGACCAGCTCGATTTCGCCGGCATCGAAAAAGGCATCCACGACTTCAGCAACAAAGCCCGCAACGGCTCGATCAGTGTCGAAGACCTCAGCGGCGGTACCTTTACCATCACCAACGGCGGCATCTTCGGCTCGATGTTGTCCACACCGATCTTAAACCCGCCGCAATGCGCGATTTTGGGCATGCATGCGATCAAGGACCGGCCGGTGGTCGAGAACGGCGAAATCGTGATCCGGCCTATCATGTACCTGGCCTTGTCCTACGACCACCGTCTGGTGGACGGCAAGGAAGCGGTGCAATTCCTCGGCATCATCAAGGAATGCTTGGAAGCTCCGGCGCATTTGCTGTTGAACATCTAAAAATCGGTTGCATTTATATGAGATTCTTTGGGTTAGTTGTTTTGTTAACTTGCTTCATTTCAATAGGGCATGCCGAAACCACAAAATCCGGTATCCCTACTGAGCTAGAGATTCAAATAAAAAAGCTGACTGAATTATTAAGTGACTCATACGGCTCCTCTCCGTCGAAATCTTGGGAAGTACAAGCCATCAGCCTAAATTCAATTGCGGTTAACTTTCTGGCAATTTTTACTCTTGAAGGTTACACCGGCGGCAACGGCTGGACTCAATATCTGGCTGTTTTCGAATTTGGAGAAGGCGAGAATGGCAAACCAGATAGTTACCCATTGGTTGACTTCATGCCTGTAGGCGGCAAGGGGTGCCGGACAATCCCGAAGCTTGATGTAAAAACAACCTATTTAAACACCCATGGTGATAAGGTTTTCACGCTTGATGTTCTGGAAAATACAGAGAATGATGCGCCGAATTTTCCAACTAGAAAATCAACAGCTGATATCACTCTAAAAAACGGCCGCCTCACTGAACAAAACCAGAAATGTCAAGGTGCCAGGGACTAACCCTCAATTCAACTTCCATGCGCTACACCATCATCCCCGTCACAGCCTACCAACAAAACTGCACCCTGCTCGTCTGCGAACAAACCCATAAAGCCGCTTTGGTCGATCCGGGCGGCGACATTGATTTGTTGCTCAGCGAAGTAAAAAAACAAGGAGTCGAACTGGAGGCCTTACTGTTGACCCACGGCCATCTGGATCATGTCGGCGGCACGGCGGAGTTGGCCGCCAAATTGTCGTTACCGATCATCGGACCGCAGCTGGAAGACGATTTCTGGATCAAATTGTTACCGGAACAATGCCGCATGTTCGGCTTTCCGCAGTCGGCCGGCTTCACGCCGCAGCGCTGGCTCAACGACGGCGACACGGTCAAGATCGGCAACGAAGTGTTGCAGGTCCTCCACTGCCCTGGCCATACCCCCGGCCATGTGGTGTTTTTCAGCGAGACGGAACGACTGGCGTTGGTGGGCGACGTGCTGTTCAAAGGTTCGATTGGCCGCACCGATTTCCCGAAAGGCGATTACCAGACCTTGATTGATTCGATCGTCAACAAGCTCTGGCCGCTGGGCGAAGACGTCAGATTCATTCCCGGCCACGGCCCGATGTCGACTTTCGGCGCCGAAATGCGCAGCAACCCTTACGTCGGCCAATTCGTCGCTTCTTAGCGACGCTGCGGTAATAGTGCCGGCCTACCGGCCGGTTTAATGTGAAATCCGCTGCTGCCGGATCTTGGCGTTGAATTGGTCAATGTCGGAGACGACATCTACGTTGGCGACCGCAGGATCTTCCGCGCCCAGCAAATACAAAGCACCGCCACCGCCCAACCAGACTTTCAAATCGTCCTGCCGCGCCGCATCCAGCAGTCGGTGCAAATGCTCGACCGTAACCGCTTCCGGCGGGGTTTTCACCATGCCGATCACCAATAACTCAGGCGCCAAGTGCCGCGCTGCTTCGATGATGTCTTCCGCCGGCAAATCTGCACCCAGGTAATAGCAATTGTAGTTCTGCGCCGCGGCGATCAAGCAACTGACCAATATGCCGAATTCGTGCGGCTCGCCGCTGGGCGTGGCCAACATAATCCCCGGATTGTTGCGGGAATGGCGATGCAGATTGTTCACCATACTGAGCACGATGCGTTTCACGCAGGACGAGAACATATGCTCCTGGGCGATGTTGATTTTGCCCCGGTGCCACAAATCCCCGACCTTTTGCATCGCCGGCAACAAAACGTCGCGGGCGTAGTCCAACGGCTCGCTGACCAGCAACGCTTTCTTCAACAACTGCTCGCAACGTTCGATACGGTATTCGCGTAAGGCATCCGCAATTTGCTCCAGAAACGGCACCGGCTCGCGCCGCTGCTGTAGTTCAGACTGGTTTTGCAAATCGCTGAGCTGTTGCCAGCTCAGACCGGCGAGTTTACCGATGGAATGCCCTTGCCCGGTCAAGTTCACCAACAGCGTCAACTTGTCCAGATCCTGCTGCGAATAGAAACGCCTGCCGGTGTCGTTGCGCGCCGGCGTGACACAAGCATAGCGGCGTTCCCAGGCTCTTAGCGTTTCCGGTGTCAAACCCGTTAACGATGTAATGGCTTTAATTGAGTACATTGTTCACGTTTTGTACATATTTTATTTTGACAAACATTTTACAATCTAGTAACGTATTTGCCAACAACTTAATTCAACGAGCGAAACGATTATGTCTAATACAGCCGCACTATCCTTTGCTAGCGAGACAGTCACTATCGCGGATGCCGAGCCAGGCACCTTAAGCGTGCGCATGGAGCAAGCCCGGAACCGTCTCAACCAGTTATTGCTTGATAATCAGCAGGTTAGTCCGCTGATAGCCAAACGTTTACTCAACGAACTGCAGCGCGGCATCGATTGCTCCGAATTGATGATTGCGAAAAATTCGGACGAAGCCAAGCGCCTGATAGAACTGTTGTACAAGCAAGAGTCACTTGTACAAAATACCGCAGCCAACTTCAAAGCCGCGCAAGAAGTTGTACAACCGCAAAACATTGTACAACTTTTGGACCCCCACCGGCGTACAGTAAACCAGTTGTTGTACAGTTTGCACTTGTTGCCGGTGTTCCTGATCGATAGCGCCGGCGACATCCTGAAAACGCTGGCCGCAGATCCCACCCTACACGCGGACTATTTAGCCGAACTCAAACTGGCAATTCGCGAATTGAAAACCATCCGCCAGCAAACCATATCGGCCAACACCGGATTGGTGGCGTTCGTGGCCCACAAATACAAAACCAACAACCTTAGTTTCGACGATCTGATGCAAGAAGGCTTGGTCGGCTTGATTAAAGCGGTCGACCGTTTCGATGCGGAACGCGGCATCTGCTTTTCGACTTACGCTATCTATTGGATCAAACAAGCCATATCGCGCTTGATCGTCAAACAGGAAAAAATCGTGCGTTTGCCGGTGGCCTTGGCGGAAAAAGCCTCGGTAGTGTTCGAGGCCATGCGCAACTGCTACCTAAAGACCGAACGCTGGCCAAGCATCGCCGAGCTCAAGGCTTGCTGCGACCTGACCGAACAAGAGATCAAAACCATCAGCAGTTATTACCAATCCACACACTCCCTGGACGCGACAATCGGCGACGAAGACGACGGTCTGGATCTGATGGCTAAGATGCAACAGCACCAGTTCAGTCTGCCGCTCGATGAACTAATCGACAACGATCTAGCTCAATACGTCGACAAAGCGGTGGCGTCGTTACCGGAAAAACAGGCAGCGATTCTGACGATGCGCTTCGGCTTGCACGATCACACGGAAATGACTTTGCAAGCCGTTGCCGACCAACTGCATGTTACTCGAGAACGAGTCCGGCAAATCCAGAACGAAGCGTTAAAAAAATTGAAACAACAGTTCGGCTTTGACCTTATGCTATTTCTCGAACCCAAGGACGGTTAACAATAACAATCAATGACTCAGGTCAGGCGAACACTACAAGAGGAGTGATTATGTCATCAGAAAAACACAATACCAGTAAGCAGACGCCACAACCGGATTGGAGGCTGGAGATAGACAAGTATTGGAAGCAGGTGTCGGAAAAGACCGGCGATTTTTTCAACGGCCACAAAAGCATGTTTTCCACCGGCAAAGTGGCTTCTGCGTTCGGCGGCACCTTGGCGGTGGTCTGGCTGGCCAGCGGCTTCTACATCGTCGACCAAGGCAACCGCGGCGTGGTAACCCGCTTCGGCGCCTACTCGGAAACCACGATGCCCGGCCCGAACTGGCACATTCCGGTGCCGTTCGAGAACGTGGCTATCGTCAACGTCGAACAGCAACGCTTCATTGAAGTGGGCTATACCGACAGCAGCCGTGTCAGCAAATCGTCGCTGATTCCGCAAGAGTCGTTAATGCTGACCGCCGACGAAAACATCATCGCCGTGCGCTTAGCGGTTCAATACCAAATTAATAACGCCAGAGATTATCTGTTCAACGTCAAGAACAACGAAAACACGTTGAAACAACTGACCGAGAGCGTCGAACGGGCCGTGATCGGCCGCAACAGTATGGACTTCGTCCTGACCGAGGGCCGTAGCCAGATTGTTGCCGAAATCAAGGAACAGATTCAGGCCGGTATGGATGAATACAAAACCGGTATCAGCATCGCCAGCGTCAATCTGCAAGATGCGCAACCGCCCGAGGAAGTGCAAGGCGCCTTCGAAGACGCCATCCGCGCCCGCGAGGATAAACAACGCCTGATCAACGAAGCGGAAGCCTACGCCAACGAAGTGATTCCGAAGGCCCGCGGTGCGGCGGGACGGATTGTGCAGGAAGCCGAAGCCTACGAAGCGGAAAAAGTCGCCAAAGCCAAAGGCGAAACCGAACGCTTCGACCAACTGCTGGTGGAATACGAAAAAAGCCCGGCCATCACCCGCAAGCGCCTGTACCTGGAAGCCAAAGAAAAACTGTACAGCAACACTAACAAAGTGATGCTCGAAGCCGACAATACCAATCCAACGCTGTACATGCCGATGCCGCAAACCTTCCAACAACACGGCACCGGCGCAGCCGGCAATAACGAAGTCGAATCGGTATCCGAACCGCACAACGCCGATAAAGGCGCGGTCCGCAAAACCGTCGGCACAGAATTACGCCCAAGCAGGAGCAAACAATGAGCAGCAGAACCCAAATTTTGATTCCAGCCGGTCTGTCCCTGTTGGTACTCGGTTACATGTCGGTTTTCTACGTGAAGGAACACGAGAAAGCCATTCTGTTTCGTCTCGGCGAGATGGTCGAATCCGACTACAAGCCCGGACTCCACTTTAAGGCCCCCCTCATCAATAATGTCAGTACGTTTGATGCGCGCGTGCTGACCTTGGACGCCAAGTCCGAGCGTTTTCTTACCTCCGAAAAGAAGAACGTTATTGTCGACTCGTTCGCCAAATGGCGGATAGGTGATGTGGGCCTCTTTTATACCACGGTCGGCGGCGACGAGTTTCAAGCCAATCTCCGCCTCGACCAAATCATGAAAGACGCGATGCGCAGCGAATTCGGCGTGCGTACCATCAAGCAATTGATCTCGGAAGACCGTAGCGAATTACGCGAAACGCTGTTGGCCAAGTTGTCGCCGACCGCCGAGAAGTTCGGCATCGAGCTGATCGATATCCGCATCAAACGGATCGATCTGCCGCAGGAAGTGAGTAGCTCGGTATTCCAGCGCATGCGCGCCGAACGGGAGCGGGTCGCCCGCGAATTCCGCTCGCAGGGTGCGGAAAGCGCCGAGCAGATCAGCGCCGAAGCCGATAAGCAGAAACAAGTGATAGTCGCCAATGCCCAACGCGACGCCGAGAATATCCGCGGTCGCGGCGACGCGCAATCGGCCGAGATTTACGCTAAGAGTTTCGGCAAAAATCCGGAGTTTTACGCGTTCTACCGCAGTCTGCAGGCCTATCAAACCTCCTTCGAAAAAACGCAGGATACCTTGGTGCTGAAGCCGAACTCCGATTTCTTCAAATATTTCTCCAGCGAGAAATAACACCGGAGCGAAATCATGAAAAAGTATTTCATTATTCTGACGATTTTCGCTGCGGTCGGTTTGATCATCTCGGCCATTTTCAACCGCGGCATGCCGCAATACGATCCGCACTACGAAATTTCGTATTCCGACTTTATCGAAGACGTTCGCAACAAAGCGGTCGAAGAAGTGGTGATCGACGGCAATTACGTCGACGGCCGCCGTCCGAACGGCACCCGGTTTTCCACCTACAACCCGAACGACATGCGAATGATCGACGAGTTGCTGGAATACGGGGTGAAAATCAAGGTGGAAAAACCGCAACAACCGTCCACCCTGATGCAAATCTTTATTTCCTGGGCGCCGACCCTGTTGCTGATCGCCGTGCTGGTCTACTTCATGCGCAAGCAGGCCGCAGCGATGGGCGGCCGCGACGGCCAAATGGGGTTTGGCAAAAGCCGGGCCAAATTGATGGCAGAGGACCAGATCAAGATCCGATTCAAAGACGTCGCCGGCTGCGAAGAAGCCAAGCACGACGTGGTAGAAATGGTCGATTTCCTGCGCGATCCCGGCAAATACGAAGCTCTGGGCGGCAAGATTCCGCGCGGCGTGTTGATGGTTGGCCCTCCGGGTACCGGTAAAACGCTGCTGGCCAAAGCCATAGCCGGCGAAGCGGGCGTCCCCTTCTTCTCGATCTCCGGTTCCGATTTCGTCGAGATGTTCGTCGGCGTCGGTGCGGCACGGGTGCGGGACATGTTCACCGAAGCCAAGAAACGCGCGCCTTGCATCATCTTTATCGACGAGATCGATGCGGTTGGCCGCCAACGCGGCGGCGCCGGCATGGGTGGCGGTAACGAGGAGCGCGAGCAAACCCTGAACCAGTTGCTGGTAGAAATGGACGGTTTCAGTGGTAGCGAAGGCATCATCGTCATCGCCGCGACCAACCGCTCGGACATTCTCGACAAAGCCCTGTTACGGCCGGGCCGCTTCGACCGCCAGGTCCAAGTCGGTTTGCCCGATATCAAAGGCCGCGAGCAAATTCTGAAAGTCCACGGCGACCGGGTACCGCTATCCGAAGACGTGAATCTGACCGACTTGGCGCGCGGCACACCGGGTTTCTCCGGCGCTGAACTGGCGAATCTGATCAACGAAGGCGCCTTGTTCGCGGCACGCAATAATAAGAAAGTCGTGACCATGAACGACCTGGACAAAGCGCGCGACAAAATGATCATGGGCGCCGAAAAACGGACGATGATCATGTCTAAGGAAGACTTGTTGATGACCGCTTACCATGAAGCCGGCCACGCGATCGTCGGCCGCAATGTACCCGAGCACGACCCGGTTTACAAAGTCAGCATCATGCCGCGCGGCGGCGCCCTGGGCATCACCATGTTCTTGCCGGAGCGCGATCAGTACAGCGCTTCCAAAGACAAACTGGAAAGCCAGATCGCCAGTCTGTTCGGCGGCAGGGTTGCCGAAGAACTTATCTACGGTAAAAACAAAGTGACTACCGGCGCCTCCAACGACATCATGCGCGCCACCCAACTGGCCCGCAATATGGTGACCAAATGGGGCTTGTCCGAGCGGTTGGGTCCGATGGACTACGGCGATAGCGAAGGCGGGTACATGGGGCCGCAAGCCAAACCGATGTCGGAAAAAATGGCGCAAACCATCGACGAAGAAATCCGGCATGTGATCGACAGCAATTACAAGCGCGCCGAGAACATCCTGAAGGAAAACATCGAGATCCTGCACAACATGGCGCAAGCCCTGATGGATTGGGAAACCATCGATAAATTCCAAATCGACGAACTGATGCAGGGCCGGATGATCGAACCGCCGCAACCGGAACCTGAACCTGAAATGACTTTCGAAGCCGAGACGGACCAGCCGGAACTCTCCAGCGAAGCCGACGGCCAAATCAGTCAAGGAAGCGCACTCGCTTCTTAACAGTCCTCCTCTATGTACCCTCCAAACGCTGTACTCCTGGAGGGTATTTTTTTCAGAGGTTAGCAATATGCAAAACCAAACAGCATCCGTTAGAACCTTAAATTTTTTGCAGCTGGTGTTGCAGGTCAATTTCAATGCCGCCGTGATTACGCTACTGATCGGCGGCATCGCCGCCATACTCGGCAATCCGCTATTTTTTACCGATAACAGCGATTTGTACGGGCCATTGGCCAATAACATGCGGCTGATGATGTTTTATCTGTGCTTGATGCAAGTTGCGGTCTATAGTTTCTACAAACTGGACAACCGGCCGGAAGCGTTGGCGGCATTAGGCATATTTTTTCTGTTGTTGATTGCCTCGCTTGAGTTCTATTGTTCGATCAACCAGATCGAAGTAGACGACAACTACCGCCAGCTTTTGGTTTACTCCGGTTTATCGCATTTACTCTACGGAGGATGCGCCGCGCTGCGCGATCCGCGGCCGCGATCATAAGCAGACCGGACAGGAAAGTCCGGCCTCACCTGGCGTTTTCTCAGCGCCGCCAACCAGGGGGAAGCAGCAATGCAAATCAAACTACCGTTCGACGCCAACAAACCGGTGGCCGCCGAGGCCAGTATCGAGATAGAACAACCATTAAGTGAGGTATTCGAGTTCGTCGGCCACGGCTTTTTTGAAAATTATCCAAAATGGGCGGCAGACTTGGTGGATTTCGAGCCATTGGACGGCGAACAAGTCTTTGTCGGCGCCAAAGCCCGGCAGATTCGCCACGACAGCGGCGAAGAAGTCGAATCGGTATTCGAAATCGCCGAGTACCAACCCCTGACCAAGCTGGCCGTGCAAGGCCTGACTCAGCCTTACCGACAAAGTTACCTGCTACAGCCGGAGGGCGACCGGCCGCAGACCCGCCTTACCTTCCGGTTCGAATTTCTGCAACTGGACATATTCATGCGGCCTTTCGAAAAACTGATCCGTTGCGCGATCGAAGAAGGCGCGGAAAACACCGTAGAACAGATCAAAAATCTGATTATGTACGATTCCAATCCAACAGCCCAAGCTTAGTGGAGTGTATTTATGGCTTTTGTCGTTGAAAAAGATAACGGACTGATTCCGCAAGTGTTGTCGGCCATTCTTGACGAATGCGTGAATGGCGTGACGCTTGCCGACCCAGACCAAGAAGACGCACCGATCGTTTATGCCAACAAAGCCTTCGAACGCTTGACCGGGTATGGCCAGGACGAAATCATCGGCCACAATTGTCGGTTTTTGCAAGGCAAGGACCGCGACCAAGAAGCGCGCTTCCAAATTGCGGAGGCGATGCAGCGCCACGAAGCGGTCGAAGTCACGCTGCGCAATTACCGTAAGGACGGCAGCTTGTTTCATAACCGGCTCAAAATCGTGCCGTTGTTCGACCGTAAACAGCGGGTTATTTATTACCTCGGCGTGCAATACGACATTACTCATCAGGTCGATGCCGATACCGAAATCAAAAGTCTGACCGACCTACTGAACGCTAGCTCGCGCCCTTAACTACAAGCAACCGGTGACGCCATGAACGCAATCGGCAGTGAAAACGGCATGTTATTCAACCAAGGCCTGTTCGGCTTGGCGATACTGGCTTTTTTGTTCTTGCTGGCGCTGGAAAAGAAACGGCCTTACCGCTATTTCCCACCCAAGGTGTATAAGGAGTCGATTGTCACCAACACCATGGCCTTCCTGGTAAACAACCTGATTCTGGCCATTCTGCGAGCCTCATCTTTGTTTCTGGTTGCTCAGCAATTCGCCGGGCACGGCTTATTGAGTGCGATGCCGAACGGACCGCTGAAATGGCTGCTGGCTTTCGCCTGTTTCGATCTGGCGATTTACGCCTGGCACTATGCCAGCCACAAATCGGAGTATTTATGGCGGTTTCATAAGATTCACCACAGCGACAAGTCGTTTAACGTGTCGACCGGCTTCAGGTTTCACGTGTTCGATTTACTGCTGGAAATCGGCTACAAGTGCCTGTTCGTGGTGGTGATCGGCGTCGATGCCTACTTGGTGCTGTCGATCGAAATCGTCGAGTTGTTTTTCATCTTTTTCCACCACGCCAACATCCGCGTGCCGAACGAAGATGCGCTATCGCAATTCATCATCACCCCGGCGTTACACCGCACCCATCACTCCACGCTACGCAGCGAACACGACAGCAATTACGGCATCGTGCTGGCGCTGTGGGACCGGATGTTCGGCACCCGCAAAGAAATGGTCCCGGCCAATATCGGCCTGGATCTGATCGAAGCCGAGAACTTCATCCAGTTATTTTCGCTGGCCTTCATTACCGAACGGAAAATCCGCCAACTGCTCGGCTGGATTCCGAAAGGTAAGAAATAAGGTCCGGTAACGTCTGAGCGCGAGGCTCGCCTCCTACTGTCGGCCGCAACTATGTTGATTCAAACCCGCCAACCCATTCCGAGCAGCGAGATTACCGATCCGGCAGTATTCAGGCAACGCCGTACCTTAATGAAGGCCATCGCCGCGCTTGCGGTAGGCGTTTCCGCCGCAGACACCGCCAACGCAAGGCCGCGAAACTGGTTGGCTCTACCGTCCGGCGGTCCGCAAACTGTCGGTTTGACAGCAACCCCAGCCGAGTTGATGCTGAATTACACCAACTATTACGAGTTTGCCTTCAATAAAGAAGACAGCACCCGTTTGGCTCAACGATTGCGGATCGATCCTTGGTCGGTGGAGATCGGCGGCGAGGTCGAAAATCCGCTCAGCTACCGGGTGGAGGATTTGCTGAAACGCTTTCCACTGCGCGAATACCTGTATCGTTTCCGCTGCGTGGAAGGCTGGTCCATGGTCGTGCCTTGGGTCGGTTTTGCCCTAAGCGATTTGTTACAGCTGGCACAACCGTTGTCGTCCGCCAAGTTCGTCAAATTCATCAGCGCCAGCCAGCCGGAAGCGATGCCGCGGCTGCGGCAACAAGCCATGTTGGCTTGGCCCTATGAAGAAGGCTTGCGCATCGACGAAGCGGTTCATCCGCTCACCATTCTGGCGGTCGGTGCCTATGGCGAAACCTTGCCCAAACAGAACGGCGCCCCCTTGCGTTTGGTGGTGCCGTGGAAATACGGCTTCAAGAGCGCCAAAGCAATCGTCAGAATCGAACTGTGCCGGAGGCCACCTCAAACCAGCTGGAACCGGTTTGCGCCCGAAGAATACGGCTTCTACGCCAACGTCAATCCGGCAGTGCCGCATCCGCGCTGGAGTCAGGCCAGCGAGCGGCCGCTGGGCTCCGACTTTTTCACGCCGCGGCGGCGGACCGAATTGTTCAACGGTTACGGCGAACAGGTGGCAGGCTTGTACAGTGATATGGACCTGGGGCATTTCTTCTGATGGACGCCCTGATCAACCGGCTCTGGCCGATCACTCTGGTAAGCTGCGCGGCACCGCTCCTGTGGCTGTTGCTGGAAATCGGCTGGAACCGTTTGGGCTCGAACCCGATTCAGGCAATGCATATTTACCTAGGCGACTGGTCGTTGCGCTTTTTATGCATCACACTGGCTATCACTCCACTGCAAACCATGACCAATTGGCGCGGGATGACCGACTACCGCCAACTGTTCGGCCTGACCGCGTTTTTCTATGCCACCTTGCACCTGCTCGGTTATTTGAGTGCCGACCAGGCCTGGGTTTGGCCGCTGATCGGCATCGATATTCTGCAAAGCAGTTATCTGTGGTTCGGCCTGCTGGCCTACCTGATTCTATTCCTGTTGGCGGTTACCTCGCCCAAAGTCGCCAAGAAGCGGCTCGGCAAAACCTGGAAGAAACTGCACCGTTACATTTATCTGGCGGCGGCCGCGGCCATCGTCCATTACTTCTGGCAATTGAAGGGCAATTTGGCGGAACCGCTGTTCTATTTATTGGTACTGGCTATGTTGATGGGTTTCCGCGGCTTGGTTTGGCTGAAAAACCGCCGTTTCGGGCAAACCGCGGCTGCCAAGCCTCAAGCCGCTAACCCGGACCGGGCCGACTAAGCCAGCAGCCTGTTGCCGATAAGTTTGGAGAAATCGCCATGACCTCAACCTCGATTTTGATCACCGGTGGCACCGGCTTCTTGGGCAGCGCCCTCGCCCGCCGCTTGTTGGCCAAACAATACACTGTCACCGTATTTGGCCGCGACGCGGCAAAGATTCGCCAGCAATTCGGCAGCGCTGTCGGCGCGGTCACCCGCTTCGCCGACCTGCCCGACGCCGGCGCCTTCGACGCCGTGGTGAATCTGGCCGGTGCCGGTATTTTCGACCGGTACTGGACCGCAGCCCGCAAACAGATTTTACGCGACAGCCGGATCGAACTGACTCGAGCGCTGGTCACCTGGATCGCCGCCGGCAGCAAAGCGCCGGTGTTGGTCAACGGCTCCGCGATCGGCATTTACGGCGACCAGGGCGATAGCGTACTCAGCGAGACCAGTCCGGCCAAAACCGATTTCGCCCAACAATTGTGCGCCGACTGGGAGGCCGCGGCATTGGCCGCCGCGGATCACGGCAGCAGGGTCTGCCTGATCCGTACCGGTCTGGTGCTGGGCCGCGGCGGCGGTTTGTTGCAACGCATGCTGCCGGCGTTCCGACTCGGCCTGGGCGGCAGCATGGGCAACGGCCGGCAATGGATGTCGTGGATTCACCTGGATGATTGGCTCGACATTGCCGAAGCGATGATCGCCGATCCGACCATGAGCGGCGCCTACAACGCCACGGCGCCGGAACCGGTCACTAATCGCGAGTTCAGCCTGAGCTTAGCCGAAGTGTTGGGCCGACCGATGTTACTGCCGTTACCGGCCGGACTGTTGAAGTTGTTGCTCGGCGAAATGGCCGCCTTGGTGCTCGGCAGCCAGCGGGTGAAACCGGAACGCCTGTTGGCACAAGGCTTCGAGTTTCAGTATAGTCGGCTGCGCCCCGCGCTCGACGCGATTTTGCATAACTCCTGACCCGAAAAGATCGGTAATCCCATGTTGATCGACAGCCTGTCCGCGTTATTTGCCTTTACCTCGTTCATCAGATGGTACGAAGCCTTGTTGGTGGCGATCGGCCTCGGCCTGCTGGTGTTTTACCTGACGCCGGAACCGGCAGAGGCATGGGAGGAGCGCGAACCGCCCAGCCTTTACTATTACCTGCAATGGAGCTGGTTGGGTTACCTGCGCTTGAAAGACGCGTTCTATCCGTTTTTCGTTTTGTACAACGCCGTGCTGTTCCTGATCGATTATCGAATCCAGGAAGGCGAGTTCACCGTCGCCAGCTGGGTGACGATGCATATCATCATGGCGCTACCCTTGATTTACTGGATCGGTGCGGTCTGGCGCTGCTCCGATAAAACCGGCGCCCGCCATTGGGCGGTGCTGGCCCGCTTGCTGACCGTTGCGGCGGTTCTGGATTTGATGCTGCGCTGGGTGATTTACCAGTATTACCCCAACATTTTCTTCAATTGCCTGCAGATGACCAACCATTGGGGCGACTGCTGATCGCGATGAGCACACCGCGCTACCGAACTTCCTTATTTATATTCCGCCGCGACCTACGTCTGACCGACAACACCGCCTTGAACGCGGCATTGAAAAGCTCGCAGCGGGTGCTGGCCTGTTTCGTTTTCGATCCGCGCCAGATCGAGGCCCATCCCTACCAAAGCCGGCCGGCACTGCAATTCATGCTGGAATCGTTAAGCGATTTGCAAGCGGACTGTCTGGCAAACGGCGGCCGCCTCTATCTATTCGGCGATCGACCGGAAGCGGTCGTCGAACAACTGCAACAGCAGTTGCGCATCGAAGCCGTGTTCGTCAACCGCGATTACACCCCTTTCGCCCGCGAGCGCGATCAGGAGATTCAGCAATGCTGCCAAAAACTGGGGCTGGACTTTCATAGCCACGCGGATCTGTTGCTGAACGAGCCGGAATATGTACTGACCGGCAAAGGCTTGCCCTATCAGGTGTTTACCGCCTTTTATAAAAAGGCTATCCAGAATCCGGTGGCGGCACCAAGCGGACTGGCGAATGGCCGACTGGTCAGCGAGCCGCTCGCTATGGAAAGATCCGAGCTGCTGCAAACCTTGAGCCGGCCGCAACAGAATGCCTTTGCCGGCGGCCGGCGCGCGGCGCAGCAACAGTTATCGGCATTGACTGCGCGGCGCGATTACAGCGAGACCCGCGACTTTCCGGAACTCGACGCCACCAGCCATTTGTCGCCGTATCTGAAGTTTGGCTGCTGCTCGGTACGCGAAGCCCATCAGGCCATCCAGGTTGACCTTGGACCGGACCATGCGCTGTTGCGCCAATTGTACTGGCGGGATTTTTTCAGCCACATCGCCTACCACTTTCCGCACGTCTTCGGCCACGCCTTCGACCTCCGCCTGAACGGCCTGCGCTGGCGTAATGCCCAAGACGATTTCTGGGCCTGGGCCAACGGCCAAACAGGATTTCCCATCGTCGACGCCGCGATGCGGGAACTGAACCAGACCGGCTGGATGCAAAACCGGCTGCGGATGGTCGTGGCCTCGTTCCTGGTCAAGGACCTGCATGTGTCCTGGCGCTGGGGCGAACGTTACTTCGCCCAACATTTGCTGGATTACGACCCTTGCGTGAACAACGGCAACTGGCAGTGGGCGGCGTCGACCGGCTGCGACGCCCAACCCTATTTCCGGATTTTCAATCCCTGGCTGCAACAGAAAAAGTTCGATCCCGACTGCCGTTACATCAAGACCTGGCTGCCGGAACTGCAACCTTATTCGGCCAAAGCCATTCACAACTGGGAAAAGGCGCCGCTGGCCGGCGATTATCCGCCGCCGCGGGTAAATCATGCCGAGCAAAGCCGCCGCATCAAAGCCCAATATCAAATTCAACTTTCCAACCAACAGGCCTGAGCCCATGCAATTGATTCCGATACTGTTACTAACTTTGCTACTGTCGACCGGCTGCACCGGCATACCGGAAGGCTTGACCGTGGTCGAAGGTTTCGAATTGCCGCGCTATCTGGGCACCTGGCACGAGATCGCCCGGTTGGACCACCGCTTCGAACGCGGTCTGAGCGAGATCCGCGCCGAATATAGCCTGCGCGAGGACGGCGGCGTCAGAGTGCTGAACAGCGGGTTCGATGCCGAAACCAACCAGCGCCGCAGCGCCGAAGGCAAGGCCTACTTTATCGACAGCCCGGACCGGGGCCGGCTGAAAGTATCGTTTTTCGGACCGTTTTACGGCGCCTACAACATCATCGCGCTGGACAAGACGGCTTACCAATATGCAATGATCGCCGGCCCCGACCGCGACTATTTATGGATTCTGGCGCGCACGCCCGATCTGGCGCAGCCGATCCTGGACAGCCTGCTGGATCAGGCTCGCAGCCAGGGTTTCGCCACCGACCAACTGATTTTCGCCGCGCCCCGGCATTGATTCCAAGGACTCCCATGCACAATATTCCGGTCGGCATCAGCAGTTGCCTGTTGGGCCACGAAGTCCGTTACGACGGCGCCCACAAATACCACAGCTATATCGAACGCACGCTGGGCCGCTATTTCGCGTTCAAGCCGTTTTGTCCGGAGGTGGAAGCCGGCCTCGGCATTCCCCGCCCCTGCGTGCAACTGCGGGAAACGGCCGATGGGATTCGCTGCGTCGGCGTCAAGGACCACAGCTTCGACGTCACCGACCGTTTGCGCGACGCTGCCGCCCGCCAAGCCAACTGGCTGGACGGCCTGTGCGGTTACATCCTGAAAAAAGATTCACCCAGTTGCGGCATGACCCGGGTCAAGGTTTACAAACACGAAGTACCGGCCCGCAACGGCACCGGTATTTTTGCCGGCTATCTGCAATCCGCCTTCCCTAACCTACCGGTCGAAGAAGAGGGCCGGCTCGGCGATCCGGGTTTGCGGGAAAACTTCATTCAACGGGTTTTTGTTTATCAGCGTTGGCGGCAGCTCTGCGAGGAAGGCCTCAGCGCCCACGGCTTGATGACCTTTCACAGCCGGCACAAACTGATCGCGATGAGCCACGACCAGAACCGGGCGCGCCATCTGGGCCGCATCGTTGCCGGCGCCACCGATGCCCGAATCGAGGCGATCGCCGCCGAATACATCACCGAATTGATGGCCTGCCTGAAAATCGTCGCCAGCCGCGGCAACCACGTCAACGTGCTGCAACACATTCAAGGCTATTTGAAACGGGCGCTGGACAGCGACGACAAACAGGAATTGTCCGACACCATCGAAAACTACCGCATCGGCCAGGTGCCGCTGATCGTACCGTTGACGCTGCTGCGCCACCATTTCCGCCGCCAGCCGGACAGTTTCATCGACAACTCGTTTTACATGCAACCGCATCCGGCGGAATTGGCCTTGTTGAACGAGATTTGATCGACACCGCCGCTAACGGTCCAACTCGCGCCGCTCCTTTTGGTACTGGTCGTAGCCGGGCCGGCGTTCGCAATCGTTGGCCATGGCTTTTTGACATTGCAATTGGCCGGCATTCTCGACGGCGTGGTAGGCAAAGCGCTGGGCCCAATCGGCGCTGCAAGCGGTACCGGCCGATATGCAAACCGTCAGACTTAATACCCGAATTCCGTTCATAGGTTTCGCTCCGTTGGCTTCGCGCCCGATTCTTGTTGGAAATGGCCTTCAGAATACTGCGAAACTCGCTACAATGCTTGACCAATTCAGCTACTTTCGACGGTACATCCGATGGACATGGACACCGCGGAAAACTCCGCAAAATATGCAACCTTTATCAACCAATTAAAGGGTAACGGCAAACTGTCGGACACCGATCTGGGTAAAGTCCGGCGCATGCAGAAAACCGCACCGGACGACTCGCTGCCGCAATTGCTGATCAAACTCGGCTTGTGTTCGGACAACGACATCGCCAACAGTTTTGTGGCGGCCACCGGCATCCAACGCGCGGCGGCGGCAAACTATCCGCCGCAGTCGCCCTTGCCGGACCACATTTCCCAGCGATTTCTGAAGCAACACCATGCCGTCGGCCTGACAGCGGACGAGCAGCAAATCGAAATCGCGGTGATGGACCCGGTGGACGACTATGTGGTGCAAGCCCTGCAATTGGCCACCGGCAAAACCGTGACCTTGCAAATCGGCCAACTCGCCGAAATCGACGCCGCCTTGGAATTGCAATACGGCGAAGGCAAATCGCAAATGGATAAACTGCGCGACAACCTGGACGTCGAGCAGGAAGGCAGCGAGGATTTGGAACATCTGAAAGACCTGGCCTCCGAAGCGCCTATCATCAAGATGGTCAACTATATTCTGCAAAAGGCCGTGGAAAGCCGGGCTTCCGACGTGCATATCGAGCCATTCGAACAAAGCCTGAAAGTGCGGCTGCGCATCGACGGCGTGTTGCAGGACATCGATTCGCCGCCGGTCGCCTCCACCGCCGCCGTGTTGTCGCGGATCAAAATCATGGCCAAGCTCAACATCGCCGAACGCCGGCTACCGCAGGACGGCCGGATCAAACTGCAGATGATCGGCAAGGAGTTGGACCTGCGGGTATCGACGATTCCGACTTTACACGGCGAAAGCGTGGTAATCCGTTTGCTGGACAAGGAAAACGCAGTGCTGGACTTCGAAACCCTGGGTTTTGTCGGCCGGCAGGCCGAGCGCTTCATGGAGGTACTGGCGCAACCGCACGGCATTTTATTGATCACCGGCCCGACCGGCAGCGGTAAATCCACCTCCTTGTACGCCGCGCTGAAAACCCTGAACACGCCGGAACGCAAGATCATCACGGTCGAGGACCCGGTCGAGTACCAACTGGAAGGCATCAACCAGATTCAAGCCAAACCGCAGATCGGCCTGACCTTCGCCTCGGCGTTGCGTTCCATCGTCCGTCAGGACCCGGACGTGATCATGATCGGCGAGATGCGCGACCTGGAAACCGCGAAGATCGCCGTACAATCGGCGCTGACCGGCCACTTGGTATTGTCCACGCTGCACACCAACGACGCGGCGGCCGGCGTTACCCGGCTGCAGGACATGGGCCTGGAAGAGTATCTGCTCAGCTCGACCATCAACGGCATCCTGGCCCAGCGCCTGGTCAGAAGACTTTGCCCGCACTGCAAGCAGGCCCATCCGGCGGCGGATGCGGTGATCGAGGAAATGCAGTTGCGGCGCTGGCAACCGAGCGGCGAAATCCTGTTCTACAAACCGGTGGGATGCCCGGCCTGCAACGGCATCGGCTACAAAGGCCGGCTGGCGATCATCGAATTTTTGACGATGACCGACACCATCCGCAAACAAATCATGAAGCACGAGGAAGCCTTCGTCATCCAGCAAACCGCGATCGAGGAAGGCATGCAGACCATGTACGAGGACGGCGTCGGCAAGGCCCTGCAGGGCATTACCACGCTGGAAGAGGTGCTGCGGGTCACCACAGAAGCTTAACGCGCCGGCTCGTCGCCCGAACCGGCGTTTGTTGGCTCTGCCCGCACAAAATCAGCCCAATCTTGAAAGCAACCGGGAGACAATCGTGGCATCGGCAATCATTCAGAGTTGGCACCGCATCAGACTGTCGGGCCCAGACTACCAATCCGGCGAATTGGCCGTGTTAATGGGCGCATTTCGCGCGGCCTACGTAGCCCGCAACGGACCCGAGGGGATGGCGATGTTCGGCCATTGGGCGGCTGACGGCTCGTGCTATTGGGTCTATACCAGCCCGAAATCGGCCAGGCATATCGCGCCGCTGCTGGTGGCCTATTCCGCGGTGTCGACACCCGCTCCCGACCCGGAGACTTTATCGCTGATTTACGGCGACGAATCCGGCCGCAATTGCTTCGAAACCGGGTTCGAAGCCTGAGAGCAAGGTAGGGCTTAATCCGTGGCAGCGGCGCACTGGCGTAAGAACGGCAAGACTTTGCCCGTTGCCAGCGGTTTGCTGAAAAAGTAGCCCTGCACGTAGTTGCAACGCAGTTCGCGCAGATAGCTCATCTGTGCGGTGCTCTCCACCCCCTCCGCGACTACCTCCAACTTGAGCTGCTGCGCCATCACGGTAATCGCCGACACGATCGCCTTGTCGTTGGGGTCCTCGGTAATATCGTTGACGAAGGATTTGTCGATTTTCAACACATCGATCGGAAACCGCTTCAAGTAACTCAGCGACGAATAACCGGTGCCGAAATCGTCGATCGAAATCCTGACGCCGATATCTTTCAGGATATTCAGGATTTGCATGGTCGAATCGAGTTGCCGCATCAAAATACCCTCGGTAATCTCCAGTTCGAGCAAAGCCGGCGACAAGCCGCTGGCATCCAACGCGTCCAGCACGGCATCGAGCAAGGGGTGTCGCGGGTGTTGCGCGGTTTGCACCTGATGGAACTGGCGGCTGGACAAATTGACCGCGACACGAACCGGCAAACCCTCCCGCTCCCAGGCCTTGGCTTGGGCGCAAGCCGTTTTCAGCACCCAGGCACCTATCGGCACAATCAAGCCGGATTCCTCTGCGAACGGAATGAAATCGCCCGGCGGCACCGGCCCCAATTCGGCGCTGAACCAGCGGATCAACGCTTCCATGCAGATCACTTTACCGCTGGCGACGTCAAGCTGCGGCTGGTAATAGAGCTCGAGCTCGCCCTGCTCCATGGCCCGCCGCAAATACTTTTCCAATTTCATGTAGTTCTGCGCGGTCCGGTTCATTTCCGGGGTGAAAAACTGGTAATTGTTTTTACCCAGCTTTTTGGCGTAATACATTGCACTGTCGGCGTTGGCGAGCAGGCCTTCCATCTCGTCGGAATCGTCCGGATACACGCTAATCCCGATACTGAAACTGACGAAGACTTCGTGGCGGTCGATATCGAACGATGCGTGCAACGACTCCAGAATTTTAGCGGCGACTTTGGCCGCATCCTGCACATCCGACAAATCGGGCAACATGACGATAAACTCGTCGCCGCCGAGACGCGCAGCGGTATCGCCGTCGCGCAGACACTGGCTGATCCGCGACGCCACCACCCGCAGTAAGCTGTCGCCCGACGTGTGGCCGATGGTGTCGTTAATGACTTTGAAATTGTCCAGATCCAAAAACAGGACACCGACCTTGTCTCCACTGCGTTGAGCGTGAGAAATAGCCTGTTCGAAGCGGTCTTTCAACAGGGTACGGTTCGGCAATCCGGTCAAGGCGTCGAAATGCGCCATGTAATTCAAGCTTTTGCGGGCTTGTTTGACTTCCTCGATTTCGCGGGCGTTGTCCAGAATCAACGACAGCGAATAGGCAAAACTCAGAGCCAGCTCCTCGTCGCTGGCTGTAAACGGCTCGCCGTTTTCTTTGTCGCACAGGTAAATCCGGCCGTAAACACGTCCCTGGTGCGAGATCGGCACGGCCAGTAAGGATTTCATCGGCGGATGATGTTCGGGGAAACCGCTGCTGCTAGCATGGGTGGACATCTCTGCCAGCCGCAACGACACGTTGTCTTGAATCACGACGCCTAACAGGCCATTGCCTTGCGGAAATTGGCCGATGCGCTGCGCCTGTTCGGCATCGACACCGGTATAGACGAAGTGGCTGAGTTTTCCGGCGTCGTCCAGGATGCCGACCGCGCCATAACGCGCTTCCAACAGTCTAGTCAACGCCTCGATTCCGGTTTCGAACAGTTCGTTTTGGACCGAGGTGTGCTTCAACACGGTTAACAAACTACGCGAGGCTTCGTGAAGCCGGGCCAGTTTGGCAGACCAGGAACGAATCCGGTTTCGCTCGGTTTCCAGCGATTTGTTCAATCGGCGCGATTGCGCTAACAACCAGCGCTCCCGTTTCAACAGGGTTTCCAGAATGCTCTGGCGACTGACCGCGCCGATAAAGCGCGGGCCGTCCAACACCGGCAACGCTTCCAGTCCCTGCTCACTTAGAAGATCCAGGGCACTGCTCACTTCGACGTCCGGGGCGACGCTAAAACACTCGCGGTGCTCGGTAAGATCGGCAAAAATCCAGCTCGGGTGTTGCACGATATCCTGCGGCGTCACCAGACCGCAAAACATACCGGTTGCGGTGGAATCGCGAAATACCGCATACAGGGGCTGGTTAGCCAGAGAATAGGCCGGCCGCCCCTCTTCCAACACCCGGACGATCGGGTCGCACAAACAATCGCGCACCATTAAGCGTTGCATCGGTGTTTCAGTCGCCTTGCGACAGGAAAATGCTGACATCCAGTTCGGCGTGCAAGACCTCGTCCGGACCCATCATGGGCTTTAATTGGCCGAGCACAAATTCGATCAAGCCTTCCCGCGACACCCGCCGCAAAATGTGCTGACGCACCAAAATATCGGAGATCACCTCGTCTTGCAGCTCGATATGTTCGAAAGGGGTTTTAACCAGCAGCTCGATGGCCCGCCGCATGGCGATGCAGCCGATCGGCGATTGGTTCCCCAGAACCAACATGTCTTTCAAGGGTGGAATCGCATACTCCCCCACCCGCGCCGATAATTGAATTTTCTTGTTGACTGACATGGACTCAAATACGAATTTATTTAATTGTTTTTATCGGATTTATCGATTTCCGCCACGGCCTAAAGTATGGCCGAAGAACCGGACTAATACCACACATATCAAACGCTTTTTAGACACGCTCCGCAGCGCAGTACCAAACCAATCTTCGACTCGTTGCCAATACGTCAGCCACGAAAAAGGGGCCTCACGGCCCCTTCGTTAGAACCGGAAAACGCCCGGTGCTTAGTTAAAGGTAGAACCCGGAGTGCCCGGCAATTGCGGCATGGTTTGAGTCGGGAATTCGCCGGTCAACGCGTTCAGGAACGCAACGATGTCGGCGACGTCTCCGTCGGACAACTCTTTGTTCAATTGCAATTTAGCCATCAACCAGACCGCTCTATCCAGGGTTTTCACCGAACCGTTATGGAAATACGGCGCGGTCAGAGCCACGTTGCGCAAGGTCGGCACTTTCCACAGGTGCTCGTCGCTGTCTTTTTTGGTCACTTCCGCCAAGCCTTTGTCTTTTTGGAAGTGGTATTGGGCCTCGAAATAGCCGTTGGAGTTGACCGGGAATTTCTGGAACATACCGGGACCATTGAATGCCGGGCCGCTATGGCAACTGGTGCAACCGACTTCGACGGCTTTTTCCATACCGCGGATTTGCTGCTTGGTCATCGCGTCTTTATCGCCGCCGAGATATTTGTCGTACGGGCTGTTCGGCGTAATCAAAGTTCTTTCGTAAGCCGCGATGGCTTTGGTGGCGTTTTCTTTGGAAATAGAATCCTTACCGAAGGCCTTTTCGAACGCGTGTTGATAACCTTCGATGGTTTTCAGGCGGGCGACCACGTCGTCCCAGCTCTTCATCCCCATCTCGATCGGATTGGTCACCGGGCCGGCAGCCTGGGCCTCCAGACTATCGGCACGGCCGTCCCAGAACTGGACTTTATTGAAGGCGGAGTTCCAAACGGTCGGCGCGCTACGGCCGCCGGTTTGGCCGTTGACACCCATTGCCACCGGCCGGTTGTCTTCGCCGCCCAGCATCGTGTTATGGCAAGAGGCGCAGGATACGGTGCCGGTGGAGGACAACCGCGGATCGTGGTATAGCATTTTTCCCAACGTGACTTTTTCCAGCGTGGTCGGGTTGTCGGCGGGAGCCGGGGCCACACTCGGCAGCGGCTCGGCCGCCATTACAGACATAGAACCGGTCAGCGCAAGCGCGGAAACCAGCAGGCGAAATTTGAACATACCATCCTCCTAAAAATAGTTATTGTCAGAGCCAAGGGCTGGCGAATTGTAAGATATTGCCGCGCGGCAGGTAAATTAAATTGCATCCCTCCCACAGTGCAACGGGGCCGACGGACCGGACCAGGCGAAAATCGACCGGCGCCGCCGGCCCAAGCGACCGCTACTGGCAAAACAGCCCGGAATCGGCTAATTTTCCCCGACAGTTAAGACGCTAGAACTTTCACTCGCTCAGGGAAGACGCTCAGATGCAACACCTCGACAAACTCTTCAAACTCCACAACCTACTGAAAAACCGGCGCACGCCGATTTCGGGGCCGGAAATAGAAAGACTACTGGCTTGCTCGAAAGCCACCCGCCAACGTCTGGTAGACGAACTGCGCGACCGCTTGAACGCACCGCTGTTCTGCGAACGCGGCGTCGGCTATTACTATGACCGCAACGACCCGCGCCACCCGTTCGAATTGCCCGGCATCTGGCTCAGCGCCGAGGAACTGCAAGCCCTGGTCGCCTGCCAGCATCTGCTGGGCAATCTGGCGCCCGGCTTGCTCCGCAACGAAATCGGCCAACTCCGCAGTCACCTGGAGAAACTGCTGGACCGCTCGCCGGGCGTCAAAACCCCGCAACTGGGCCGCATCAAAATCCTCAGCCAGGCCTACCGCAGCCGCAACGACGAATTGTTTCTGACCTTGGTCCAGGCCCTGTTCGCACAACAACGGCTGTTGATTCATTACCACGCCCGCAGCGACGACCAGACCAGCGAACGGCCGGTATCGCCGCAAAACCTGATCTTGTACAAAGACAACTGGTATTTGGACGCTTACTGCCACCAACGTCAGGAGCCGCGCACGTTCGCTCTGGACAGAATCAAGTCCGCCAGCGCCATCCGCGAACCCGCGCAACTGCTGGACCCGGCCACGCTGCAACAACACTTCGGCTCGTCCTACGGCATCTTCGCCGGCACACCTGAACACACCGCCGTTCTCAACTTCTCCGCCAAGGCCGGGCGCTGGGTATCCGACGAAACCTGGCACAGCCAACAACAATGCGAGTGGCTAACCGACGGCCGCTATCAACTGCGCATCCCCTTCAACCGCCACGAAGAACTGCTGATGGACGTTTTGAAATACGGCGCCGAGGTGGAAGTGGTGGCGCCGGGATTTTTGCGGGAGTTGTTGGCGAAGGAGATCGTGAAGATGCAGGCCATATACACTATTTAAAATTCTATTCTCTTAAAAAATTATTGTATTTATCACCCTCCTAATTTAACATCTTGGCCGAACCCACTCACTTATCGGAGGTTACGTGTTCAAAAAAGCCTTGGATTTCCTTGTCGACTTCATTTTTGAAAAGCTGAAAGGCCGTCAAAAAACCAAGTCTGGCAACGAGGACATCGAAATAAACATTTCAGTTCGACTCAAATAGCCACTCTTTAGATTCACTGCTGAATCATCCACCGCCCCAGGATTTATGCAAGGAGGTTTTAGCCTTGGGCCTCATTGAAGCAAGAGCAGAGATTTTTATTTATCTGATCTCTTTGTAAATTCCGTGGCGCGAAAGCGCCACGGCCTCCAATGCAGTATTCAAAAAATAAAAATTCTCGGTATCAGGTTTTGAGACCGAGACGTTGTAAGTTAGAGCCCAGAGCTCCCACCCTATAACCACCAAGCAAGGTAAGTTATGGCTATTGACGAAAAATTCGAAGCGTATTTTCAAGGAATCACCGGCTTTCCGATGTTGCGTTGGCAACGTCGGCTATTTCAGCAACTGTGCGAAAACCGCTTGCCGGATACGCTGGATTTACCAACCGGCCTGGGTAAAACCACGGTCATGGTGCTGTGGTTGCTGGCGCGCGCGGAAAATCCTTCACTACCAAAACGATTGGTTTATGTCGTGGATCGACGCGTTGTTGTTGACCAAGCCACGCAAGTTGCCGAGGAACTAAAAACAAACTTGCAAGAAATGCCGGAACTCAAGTCAATGCTTGGCTTGAGCGAACAAGAGTCTTTGCCGGTTTCGACTTTGCGCGGCCAATACGCCGACAACCGTCAATGGCTGGCCGACCCGACCAAGCCGGCGATCATCGTCGGCACCATCGACATGATCGGCTCGCGCTTGCTGTTCGAAGGTTACGGCGTGTCGCGCAACATGCGCCGCTATCATGCCGGATTTCTGGGAGCGGATAGCCTTTGCATATTGGATGAAGCCCATCTATGTTGGCCGTTCCAAGCTTTGCTACAGAGTATTGCCGCCGACAAATCGTTGCATCCAATCAACGGCAAACAGCTTCTGATTCCGCCCTTCAAATGCTTGTCACTATCGGCTACCGGCAAGCAAACCGAAAATCAGGCCTTTGGCTTGGAAGCGGAAGATTACGATGATGCCCTGGTTGCCAAACGGCTCAATGCCGAAAAGCAATTGACGCTTGAAATCAAAAACGAAGGCGACGCGATAGTCGAACTGCTGAGCGAAAGCGCTTGGCAACTAAAAGACAGCGGCAAGCGGATTTTGATTTTTTGCAACAAGCGGGAGCACGCACAGAAAATCAAGGACGAACTGGATAAACGCATCAAGCAAGACAAAGCCCACCACCAAACCAATCTGCTGGTTGGTGGTCGCCGGGTTCAGGAGCGGCAGACGTTGGTCGAGTGGCTAACGGTTAACGGCTTCCTCGCCGGATCTCAAACTCCGCTCAATAGCGTAGCCTTTTTAGTCGCCACTTCCGCCGGCGAAGTCGGCATCGATTTGGATGCCGACCACATGGTGTGCGATTTGGTGACTTTCGAGCGCATGGTGCAGCGTTTTGGTCGAGTCAATCGACGCGGCGAGAAGCAGGCGCACATCAAGGTAATTGCCGTGCCGCCGAAAGCACCCAACGTCAAAAGCCCTGTTAGTCCGGACTTAGCTGAGCCGCAACCGCCGGCAATCCCGCCGGAAAATGCCGACAAAGCGGCGTTAAAACAATACAGCCAAGACCAAAAAGCCTTCATCAAGGCGCAAAAAGACTATGCGAAAGCACAAGAAGACTACGCGCAGCAGCTGGCCAGTTACCAACAATCGACCAAGGTGTTTCAAAGTTATCAAGCGCAACTTGGCGTCATAGAACGATTGGGAGCTGATGCCAGCCCCGCCGGGATAGCTGCCTTAAAAAATGCCATTCCCGTTGACGAATTAAACCGTGCGCTTTCGGAAGAACCTTTGCGGCCTTCGTTAAGCCGCCCGGTGGTTGATGCCTGGTCGATGACATCGTTGGAACAACACAGCGCCCGCCCGGACATTCAACCCTGGCTGCGCGGCTGGCAACCCAACGATGAACCGGAAACCACCCTGGCCTGGCGAGAATGCTTACCCTGGCGCGATAACGATGCCTTACCGAATGTGGCTGAAGTAAAAGCCTTTTTCGAAAACGCGCCGATTCATCTGAGTGAAACGCTCGAAATACCTGTTCGCGAGGCAATAAAAACGCTGCTCAAACGCGCACAAAAACTATGGAAGGAAAACCCGCAAGATTCGGATCAACCGGCACTGATAGCCCTAAACCGATCCGGCGAATTGGTGCGTAACGGTGCCTTAACGCTCCGGCAACTAGCGGAACAAAGCAGCGACGATTTGAAAGCATTGCTGACAAATCGCCAAGCAGTCATCGCACGCTGGTTAGGCGGGCTTAAAGACGGCCTGCTGAACGATGCAGCCGACAGCGAAGAGTTAAAGACACTCGACTATCAATGGACAAGCGACTTGCAAACAACCATTGGTTATCGCATCCAAAACGATGCGGAAGCGGAACAGGACAGCGCTGCTTGGCATACCGTATACCGTTTTATCGCCAAAACCGACACCGAAGACGATGCAGCGGAAACCTGGCGAATCCAGGTTTATCGCGGCGCCAATTCGCAACGCCTGGGTGATCCGGCCGTTTCGCGGTTCACGCAAAGCCTGGAGAAACATCACGATTTGGCCGGACGGGAAATGGCGGCGATAGCGCAAGGCTTAAACCTCACAGCGGAATTTGTCGAGTTGATCGTCGCGGCCATGCGTCGCCATGACTTGGGCAAACAGCGCGGCCTGTGGCAAATCGCGATGAACGCTCCAGCAGACGACGGCCGCCCCTACGCAAAAACCTTGGGCGGCGGCAATCCGCGTTTGCTGGCCGGATACCGCCATGAATTCGGTTCATTGGCGGACGTGGCAAACGACGCGACCATCAACCAGTTACCAACAGAGTTACAGGATTTAGCGCTGCATTTGATCGCCTCTCATCACGGTTACGCTTGCCCGGTGATTGCGCCGATCGATCCCGGCGCGCCGCCTTCAGTATTGGCCGAACGGGCGCAACAAGCCGCATTGCGTTTTGCCCGCCTGCAACGGCAATGGGGGCCTTGGGGTTTGGCCTGGTGGGAAGCGGTGTTTCGCTCCGCCGATCATCGCGCCTCGCAAATCAGCGACGAACAAGCAGAAATGGAGGGCAAGGCATGAGTATTTACGCAATACCGGTTGATTTGACCAACCCCGGCCAAGTGTTGGCATGCATGGGTTTTTTGGAGGCATCCGAAGCCTTGTTGGGTTATGCCGAAGCGCGTTTCGATTGGCAACCGGCCACCGGTGCGCAGTTTCAGTTGCGAACGGAAACGTCGGAAAATCCGTTTGCCGACGTGCTGGCTTTTTTGGCCGATGCCAAAGCCATTGCCATTGTTCCCGCAGATTGGCTGGTGCCAAGCAAAATAACCGAATTTACGATTGCCGATACCTTTCCCGCGCCGGAGGCTGACGCAACTTCGCTACCGATCCAATTGCAAGATTCGACGGGGCGCAGTGTGTTGCTTAGCCACTGGGCCGATGGCGGCGTGGATGAAACGTTCAAGCTATATGCCGGCAATCGTAGCGCGCAGAAGATCGCCAACGACATGTTGCGGGAAATTGTCGCTCTCTGGAGCACGAGGCACGACGGACTGTTACTCGATCCGCTCAACGTGCTGTGCAGCATGGGCGGCAGTTTCAATTTCGATCCGAGAGGTGCGTGGATGGGGCTCGACGTGGGTTATTCGATCAACGATCTGAAAAGCAACAAGGAGTTGGAGCAAAAAGTCGTCGCTTCCCCGGTGGTTGAATTGCTAGCGGCATGGGGACTACAACACGCCCGTCCGTTTGAATTGTCGTTACGCCAATACCGCTACGCCGTTTGGAACGACTGGTTGCCGCCGCAATTGGCCCGGCCGGCATTGAGCGGGCAACTGCCTTTGGCGCACAAGCGCCAGTATCATTTCGCGCTCGATTTGTCGGGCAAAAACAAAATCGTCTGTTACGCCATTCAGGAGAATACGCCATGAGCCAAACCCAAGCACTCAGCCACGACATTATTAACCAATGGGCGGACAACCCCAAAGGTCCGGTGGCATTGATACTCAAGCAAAAACTGTTACCGGTGGACGGCGAAGGCGGCGTGATTTTTCCGCCCACCTACGCCGATATTGGGTACTCGATCGACACCCTGTCGGACGGCACTAAAGTGGCCCAAATCGACTCGGTGCCTTCGCAGGCCAACCGTAGCGAACCGGTTTTTATGGATGACGAGTACCGGGATTTGGTGCCGCAAATCGACATCAATTTGGGCAACAAGGACGACCCGGAACGTAAGGTGTCTATCTTGGAATTGGCGCACCGGGCCGGCGATGCGGTGGTAAGGTCTACCGACGAATTGGCCGTGGAAATCGACGAGGCGTTTAAAACCCTTTTGAGAACTCATAACGCCGTGCCGTTGGCAAAACTGGCGCCGACTTCGTTGGTTTTCGGCGCTTGGGATTCCAGAGGAACACAAGTCAAACGACCCCGCTTGATTCGCTCGATTATCCGCGCCGAGGATGTAGAAGTGTTAAGTACAGCAGCCCAATACAACAGTGTTTGGAAGTTGTTGGACGACGATCAAAAAAAGGCGTTAACCGACGAAGCAAAAAAGCAAAAGGTAAAACTGTCCGTGAAAGGTTTTAATGACGTGCCGGCTCCCAAAGGCTTGGGCGGCATCATCGCCCGAGGCCCCATTACCCGCCAAGTCACGATTAACTTGATTGCCCTGCAATCGATCAAGGGCGACAGCGAAGAATCCACCGTGCAGCTAAAACGCTATTTGCTGGCCTTGGCATTGGTCGCCGCCACCGCCGAAACCGAACTGTATTTGCGCGAAGGCTGTTTATTGCGTTGCGCCGACGATGCGGACATTTGGGAAGCGGTGGCTAGACGCGGCGCTTCGCAGTTTTATAGCTTGTCGGCGGATCAAGAACGCTTGCTGATTAAAGACTATGCCCAGCAAGCGGCAACTGCTTTTGGCGTTAAGCAACCCGAGAAAACCTACCAATTCAACATCAAAAAAGCCAAGGAGTTACTCGCCAAAAAAGAAGAAGCCGATAGCGACGCCGAGGGGTGAGCCATGAACCAACAGGCCCTCGTTATTTCCGTTCGTTTACTGGATGACCGCTATCACGGCAACGGTACTTGGCCGCCGTCGCCATTTAGGCTGTTTCAAGCGTTAGTCGCAGCAGCTTATACGGGCTCCACCGCTTCCGACACGGAAGCGGTGGCGTTGCGCTGGTTAGAGCAATTGCCGCCGCCGGTGGTGTTGAGCCCGGCCTGCAAACAATCGGCATTAACGACTTATTACGTGCCGCGCAACGGTGCCGATGCGCAACAAGGCAATTTAGCGGCGGCCGCGAAAAAACGCGATGCCAAATTAGCCAAGCCCTGGCTGTTCGACGGCCAGGAACCGCTGCATTACGTTTGGTTTTTTGCCGAACGCGCCGATGAAGCTCAGACACTGACTGAACTGAGCGAACGGCTGTATCAGCTGGGTCGCGGCGTGGATATGGCGTTTGCTTGGGCGGAGCAACTGAGCGCCGATCAAGCCCAGCAAATCATTATTCAACATGCCGGCCCAGTGTTCCGGCCTACGCCGCAAGGTGTCAGTAATACGCTGGATTGTCCGAGTCCAAGTCGGTCTTTGGACTCGCTGTTGACCCGTTACCAAGGTCAATTAAAACGTCTGCGTAAAGGCGAATTCCACAAACCGCCGCTACCGATATTCCAACCCACCGGTTATAACTGCCCGTCGTCGTTACTGTTGTTCGATATTCAAAATCAACACGGCGACGTTGCCGCGCAAACACTGACCGCTGCCGCTCAATTCACCCAACGTTTGGTTGAACTGGCAAAAAGTCGCTTGAAACAGTATTTTCCGGAGTACGCCGAACGTTACTTGGCCGGCATTGGCGCCAATGACGCGGACAAGGCGTTGCGCATTCGGGTAATCCCTTTGCCGTCGATCGGCCATCAACACACAAACCCCGATATTCGCCGGGTGCTGGTTGAAGTGCCGGCCGATTGCCCGTTGCTATTGGCCGACGTGGAATGGGCATTCGCCGGGTGGCCGCTGGAATTTGATCCGGAAACCGCCGAAATCGACCCGCATACACCGGTTTTGGTCAAAGCGAACGACCATAAGATGTTGGAGCATTACGGCATAAGCGGACAACAAGCCGACCGCATTTGGCGGACCGTAACGCCGGTTGCCTTGCCTTTGGGTAAAAGCCTTCCCGCTCAATCCGGCGCCGAACGGGTTTTGAAACAAGGCCAATTGCATCACGCTGCCCGCCAAGCCTTGCGGCATTGCGGCATTACCGCGCCGGTGCAAATCCTAAGCATTCAGCGAGAACCTTTCGATAGCACCGGCACCTTGGCTGAAGATTTTGCTTTCCAGCGCTTTGATCGTTCCCGGCTTTATCATTTGGAGCTGGCATTTCCAGAGCCAATGACCGGCCCGTTGGTCATCGGTGACGGACGCTATCTTGGGCTGGGCCTGATGCGACCGGCGACCGAATCGCCCCGTTCCGTCATGCGTTTCGCCATCAATCCAAGCAATCGACCTACGTTGCAAAGTCGGTCGGATATGCTGCAAGCCGTTCGCAGAGCCTTGATGAGCTTGGATCGGCAATTATTCGGGCAGGCAAGCCGCTTGATTTCAGGCCATGAAGCGGACGGTTCCGCCGCTCGTTCGGGAAACCACCAACATATCTTTTTGGCCGCCGACGATAACGACGGCGACGGTTTACTGGATTGCCTGCTGGTGGCGGCACCATGGGGATGTGACCGTAACGCCAAATACTCGAACGGCGATCGGGAACGTTTCGAAATGGTGGTCAGCCGATTGATGACCGTTCGGGCCGGCGCGTTGGGGATCATTAGCTTGCAACTCCACGACGACACGACGAATCCTGACGATTCGCTGCTAGGTTCGGCAAAGCGTTGGAAAACTATTTCCGCCTACCTGCCCACCCGCTGCCCAAAAACGTTGGCTCAAGCGGATGACGCGATACGTGTCGATGTGGTTAACGAATGCCTGCGTCGTGGTTTACCGGAACCGAAGGTGGAAATTTTGAATATCCACCAAGGCCGCAAAGGCGGCATCAAAGCCCAGCTCAGCCTGAGTTTTGCGGTCTCAGTCGCCGGACCGTTGTTACTCGGTAAAGACAGCCACGAAGGCGGCGGCTTGTTCGGAGTGGACTGATGCCCTCACCACAACCCCATCACCCCCCGCAAACTCTTCTCCACCGCCGCCAGTTCCTCGGCGGTGACGGTGGCGAGTGGGCCTTCGCCGAAGCGGTCTCTGTCGAGGGCGCGGGGTTGGTCGGTGATGACTTGGCAGGATTTAAGCAGGCGGCCGCGCGGCGGCAGGGTGACGCGCCAACGCTTGAACAGTGGGTAAACCTGCGTGGTCAACGGCAGCACGACCACCATCGGCGTAATGGTTTCGTTCAATTCGTCGGTCTGGATAATCAGCACCGGTCGTGCTTTGCCGATTTCGCGACCGCGGGGCGGGTTCAAATTGCCGACCCATATTTCTCCGCGCTTCATCATCCCCACCATTTTTCGTCAGGGTCGATGCCGGCGGCGCGTTCTTCGGCAATCAAACGATCCAGAGCGTCGTCGGCGGCATCGAATTCTTCGGCAATGGCCAAGGCTTCCCGGCGGATTTCCGGGTCGGCGTATGCCGTGCGCACTTCCGCCACCATTTCCGCCATAAACCGCTCCCGCTCGCGGCGGGCAAGATATTCCGTGATCGCCAAGCGGGCGATTTCCGATTGGCTTTTGCCTTCCAGTTGGGCTTCGGCTTTGAGATTGGCTTCGACATCGTCGGGTAAACGCAGGCTGATGGCAGGCATGGCGGACTCCAGGTAATACGTTGATGATGACGAATTGTATTACAAAATGACTGACAACGAACGCCCGCCTGTCCAACTGGAACTACCGCTGCCCTTCCCGGAATTGTCTGGCGACATGCCGTTGCTGCCAGCGCGGATGATTAACGAATACCAGTACTGCCCGCGTTTGGCCTATCTGGAGTGGGTGCAGGGCGAATGGGCGCCGTCGGCGGACACTGTGGAAGGCGACCATGCCCACCGCCGGGTGGACAAGCCGTCCAAAAGATTTCCGGAAGCCGACGAACTGGACGACACCGAAAAACTGCACGGTCGTTCGATTACCCTGTCCTCCAACCGCTTGGGGCTGATCGCCAAGCTGGACTTGATCGAAGCCGAGGACGGCGTGGTCACACCGATCGATTACAAACGCGGCAAGCGTCCCCACGTGGCGCGCGGCGCTTACGACCCGGAACGGGTGCAACTCTGCGTGCAGGCCATGGTGCTGCGCGAACACGGCTACGTCTGCGAGGAAGGCGCGCTGTATTACGTGCAAAGCCGGGAACGGGTGCGGGTGGCGTTCGACGACGAACTGCAGCAACTCACCGCCAACGCCATCAACGGCCTGCGCCTGATCGCCGCCGGCGGCCACATTCCCAATCCGCTGCGGGACAGCCCGAAATGCGCCGGTTGCTCGCTGGTGGGTATTTGTCTGCCGGACGAAGTCAATTACTTGCGCCACGCCGACCTGGAACCCCGGCCGCTGGCGGTGATGCGCGACGAAGCGCTGCCGGTTTACGTGCAGGCCTACAAAGCCAAGATCGGCAAAAAGGGTGAGGAGCTGGAGATCAGCATCGACGACGAAAAGGTGCAGACCGCGCGGCTGGTGGATGTTTCTCAAGTCGTGGTGATGGGCAACGTCTACATCACCACGCCGTGTTTGCAAGACTTGATGAAGCGCGAGATTCCGGTCAGTTGGCACAGCTACGGCGGCTGGTTTGTCGGCCACACCGTCGGCACCGGCCACAAGAATGTCGAGTTGCGCACCGCCCAGTACAAAGCCAGTTTCGACGACAAAACCTGTCTGGCGATTGCCCGCAATCTGGTGCGCGCCAAAATCCAGAACAGCCGCACTTTAGCGCGGCGCAATTGGCGCTCCGACGCGCCGGTAGAACCCTTGCTGGAGGCCTTGAAAAACCTGGCCGACAAAGCCTTGCGCGCCACCGACTTGCCGCAATTGCTGGGCATAGAAGGCGGGGCGGCGGCCCAGTATTTCGCCGCCTTCGACCAACTGATAAAAAAACCGGACGACAGCAAGCAGCTGAGTTTTGACTTCAACACCCGCAACCGCCGCCCACCCACCGATCCGGTCAACGCCTTGCTGTCGTTTGCCTATGCGATGCTGACCCGCACCTGGACCATGAATTTGAGCGCGGTAGGTTTGGACCCGTATCGCGGTTTTTACCACCAGCCGCGCTACGGCCGGCCGGCGCTGGCATTGGATTTGATGGAACCGTTCCGGCCCATAGTCGCCGATTCCACCGTATTGCAAGTCATCAACAACGGCGAGGTGCGTCCCACCGATTTCGTCAGCGCCGCCGGCAGCGTCAATTTAAACGACGGCGGCCGCAAGCGCTTCATCGCCGCCTTCGAACGCCGCATGAGCCAGGAGATTACCCATCCGCTGTTCGGCTATAAAGTCGATTACCGGCGCCTGTTCGAAATCCAGGCCCGCTTGTTCGGCCGCTATTTGCTCGGCGAACTGCCGGAATATCCCAATTTCACCACGCGCTGATGGCCGCCTACGAACATCTATACATCATTACCTACGACATCCGCGACACCAAACGTTGGCGCCGGGTATTCCGGTTGATGAAAGGCTATGGCGAATGGCTACAACTGTCGGTGTTCCAATGCCGGCTCAGCCGTAAGCGCCACGCCGAATTGATTGCGCTGTTGGACGGCATCATTCACCATAACGAAGACCATATTCTGATCGTCAATATCGGCCCGGCGGAAACCGTCAAGCCGTCGGTGGTCAGTTTGGGCAAGGATTTCGAGGTGGTGGAACGGCAGCCGGTGATCGTATGACGCCACGCTCGGATTTCCGCCGAGCCGGCGCGAGCGCTGCGGTGCCGCGTAAAAGCCGGGCAGGTCTCGCAAGTCCGGCGCTCTTTAACAATCAGGCACTTAGATATTTCGATTGGCGCTTAACCGGCTTTTCCGCTAAATTTGCCCCGCCGTTTGGCTCAGCCCTCGCAAACGGCCCGCGCAGGCCACGCCAATCAAGGCCTCCAGCCCGCGCTGCATTCCCCGGCCTCGCGCCGGGGCCTCATTGAAGCGTCATTTCCTGAATCATCCGATCCAGTTTTTCCCGGCATTCCCCGGCCTCGCGCCGGGGCCTCATTGAAGCTGGCAATGAGTCCGACTTCACAAAGCGCGCTGACCTTGCATTCCCCGGCCTCGCGCCGGGGCCTCATTGAAGCTACGGTCTGTGGCGGCACGTGAGCGAAATTAAATCGCTGCATTCCCCGGCCTCGCGCCGGGGCCTCATTGAAGCCCTTGGATGTCGCGCATCACGCCGTCGTATAGTTCGGCATTCCCCGGCCTCGCGCCGGGGCCTCATTGAAGCCCGTAATGACCATCCTAACATACGAACAACTGGTTAAGCATTCCCCGGCCTCGCGCCGGGGCCTCATTGAAGCTCAGATAGTGCGCCACGTGCGCCGCGCCGTCACCGCGCATTCCCCGGCCTCGCGCCGGGGCCTCATTGAAGCACAAAAGACGCGTTGCAAATAGGCTGCCAACGCCATCGCATTCCCCGGCCTCGCGCCGGGGCCTCATTGAAGCCCTGCTTCTGCGTCGATGGCACGGCAGATTCTTGAAAGCATTCCCCGGCCTCGCGCCGGGGCCTCATTGAAGCAAATGATTCAGGTCAATTGAATGAAATTAAAGAAGTAGCATTCCCCGGCCTCGCGCCGGGGCCTCATTGAAGCTCCATTACCGCCCCCGAATATGATCCAGCCGGCCCGCATTCCCCGGCCTCGCGCCGGGGCCTCATTGAAGCAAGCTTCCGCATATCGCGGTATCGTGTCAGTCGCCCACGCATTCCCCGGCCTCGCGCCGGGGCCTCATTGAAGCTTGCTGGCATGTGAACTCCTATCGATTTTCTAACCAGCATTCCCCGGCCTCGCGCCGGGGCCTCATTGAAGCCAGCCGTAGCAGGCGGTTTGCTTGTTCTTTTTCCTGGCATTCCCCGGCCTCGCGCCGGGGCCTCATTGAAGCGAGTAAACGCTTTTCTTTACCCGACCCCGATCCGGAGGCATTCCCCGGCCTCGCGCCGGGGCCTCATTGAAGCTTGTCCGGCGTTTTCCTTTGATATTTCTGCTCAGCGTGCATTCCCCGGCCTCGCGCCGGGGCCTCATTGAAGCTGTGCCATTCCGCGCGGTCGTCGGCTGGCTATCGCGCATTCCCCGGCCTCGCGCCGGGGCCTCATTGAAGCCCGGCCCAGACAACGCGGCCGATGATTTGAATGTCGGGCATTCCCCGGCCTCGCGCCGGGGCCTCATTGAAGCCTGCAGGAACACTTTTTTGCTCCAGATGCTTTTGACCGCATTCCCCGGCCTCGCGCCGGGGCCTCATTGAAGCTCATCGATCACCCGCTCGCCCAGGTCTTGGGCGGCAGCATTCCCCGGCCTCGCGCCGGGGCCTCATTGAAGCGCCGATCGTGGCGCGGAATCATGTTCCGCAAAACCTACGCATTCCCCGGCCTCGCGCCGGGGCCTCATTGAAGCCTTTCGCGGTGGATTACGTCGCCATCACGCTTGATAGCATTCCCCGGCCTCGCGCCGGGGCCTCATTGAAGCATCGGGTCGTTATTGGTGCCCCCAAAAAAACGCCGTTGCATTCCCCGGCCTCGCGCCGGGGCCTCATTGAAGCAGGCCTGCTGGAACACGGCAGCGCCGAAATAGGCCGCATTCCCCGGCCTCGCGCCGGGGCCTCATTGAAGCCTGTTGTAACCAAAATAAAACTGATCCCGCTTGAGTGCATTCCCCGGCCTCGCGCCGGGGCCTCATTGAAGCGTCCAATTCGTTTCGCTCTACCTCCCAAGCGGATTGGCATTCCCCGGCCTCGCGCCGGGGCCTCATTGAAGCACTGGGCCAACAACTCAGGCGGAACCGCATTAATTTGGCATTCCCCGGCCTCGCGCCGGGGCCTCATTGAAGCCCACAAAACCCTCCATTTCAACTTATGCCGATACAGGCATTCCCCGGCCTCGCGCCGGGGCCTCATTGAAGCGGCAAGACATGATCGTTGCCGGCCCTATCCTTATATATGCATTCCCCGGCCTCGCGCCGGGGCCTCATTGAAGCTTGCTCCTAGAAGCCGGCAAACGAGCCGAGATTAGCGGCATTCCCCGGCCTCGCGCCGGGGCCTCATTGAAGCCAACCCCGTGCGCGTGTGGTTGTTTCGACGCCGACGCATTCCCCGGCCTCGCGCCGGGGCCTCATTGAAGCGGCAATACCTTCAGCAACTTTGCCAGCGTCTCGGTCAGGCATTCCCCGGCCTCGCGCCGGGGCCTCATTGAAGCTATGCTCTGGCGTAAGCTATTTCGGCCATAGCAAAGCATTCCCCGGCCTCGCGCCGGGGCCTCATTGAAGCAAGTCGGACGGCGCGAGAAGCTGCTATGGATGCTAACGCATTCCCCGGCCTCGCGCCGGGGCCTCATTGAAGCCTGGTTGTTCGGTCGCGGGGTCTGTCCGTTTCGCCGCATTCCCCGGCCTCGCGCCGGGGCCTCATTGAAGCGCGGTGTTTTGCCAACCGTCGCCGATGATGATTTCGTGCATTCCCCGGCCTCGCGCCGGGGCCTCATTGAAGCGGTGACTGGGTAGGCGTCCCCCAACTGGTCGAAATGCGCATTCCCCGGCCTCGCGCCGGGGCCTCATTGAAGCTTAATGTAATTGTTGCGCGCGTCGGTAATCGGCTGAGCATTCCCCGGCCTCGCGCCGGGGCCTCATTGAAGCCGCGAATACGTTTTCGCCTATTTCGACTTCGACGGTTTGCATTCCCCGGCCTCGCGCCGGGGCCTCATTGAAGCAGTAATTTCTATGGCCCGCAGCCACGTGGATTTTGTTGATGCATTCCCCGGCCTCGCGCCGGGGCCTCATTGAAGCTCACGGGGCTTGCTGATGTGCGGCCGGCGGCGTTGGGACGCATTCCCCGGCCTCGCGCCGGGGCCTCATTGAAGCGTCCAGAAGGGATTACATGGAGCGTGGAAGTGAAGAAGCATTCCCCGGCCTCGCGCCGGGGCCTCATTGAAGCAAAGTCTACGACGATCCGCGCTCAGTTGAGCTGGACGGCGCATTCCCCGGCCTCGCGCCGGGGCCTCATTGAAGCAAGACAGGTGCTGCAGTTATCCAACCGCACGACTGCTGCATTCCCCGGCCTCGCGCCGGGGCCTCATTGAAGCGCGATCAGCATCAAAACGGTTTCCGCGCACCTGGACGCATTCCCCGGCCTCGCGCCGGGGCCTCATTGAAGCGGATCGTAAAACATGGCTGTAGCCATTGCGACGAGTAAGCATTCCCCGGCCTCGCGCCGGGGCCTCATTGAAGCTTATCAACCGGGCGAATTTGTACCAGCATTGCCGCGCATTCCCCGGCCTCGCGCCGGGGCCTCATTGAAGCAAGCTAGTGCGCTGGACCAGTTTCCGGACCTGAGCCGCATTCCCCGGCCTCGCGCCGGGGCCTCATTGAAGCCATCGTCTGCTGAATGATCGGCAGCAATTGAATCCAGCATTCCCCGGCCTCGCGCCGGGGCCTCATTGAAGCATTGTCCATTTTTAGCCACCCCCGCAACGATGCCGCGAGCATTCCCCGGCCTCGCGCCGGGGCCTCATTGAAGCATGGTGGTCGCCATCCGACAACCGGAAGCCTCCAGCGCATTCCCCGGCCTCGCGCCGGGGCCTCATTGAAGCTTCAATGGCGTGACGAATGCCAATCCTGATGCAGGAGGCATTCCCCGGCCTCGCGCCGGGGCCTCATTGAAGCTCACGGTGGTCATCCAGTACCCGCTCTTGGTCCCTGTGCATTCCCCGGCCTCGCGCCGGGGCCTCATTGAAGCTCGTATGAGTTGTAGCCCCAGTTCCCTTGGTTGGTCGCGCATTCCCCGGCCTCGCGCCGGGGCCTCATTGAAGCCATTACGACGCGGCGATCAACCGCGTCAGCCGCGCGCGCATTCCCCGGCCACCCGCCGGGGCCTCATTGAAACATT